>NZ_FRBU01000036.1 GCF_900142695.1 Flavobacterium xanthum
TCTTCTTGTTCTTGACATAATTCTGCTAATTTAAGGTTTTTAATCCTATCTTAAATTCACACAAAAAGTTGTACGTTTTTTGGGGAGCAGCATAGATGCAAGTGAAATTATTAATTGGCCTTATATTAATAGCATTATTTTATGGAATTTATGACAGTTTAAAAGGCAACGATCATTTTAACGCTTTAAATAATAATTATTCCCTTACGAGTGGAAAAATAGAAAAATATTTTGTTGCGAATAAAATTTCATTAAGAGGAGGAACAGGTTTAAATGATAAAAAATATGTATATTATGTAGATGAAGCAAGATTCGAAAATTCATATGATGAAAATATTTATATCGATGTACCAAATAAAAAGCCTAATCTGAATATAGATTATTTAATTATCTATGAGAAAGGAAATCCTAAAAACAGTTATATACTTTTAAACTATCCCATAAAAAACAGTGACGATTTTAGTAAATACATTGAATTGTTTAAATACAAATTACCTAATGATGTATTTAAGAAAAAGTAAGCAAAAATCAATATTCCCAGCTCTGTGAAGTGTTCTTTAAAAAATAAATGTTATTAAAAACCAGCTTTACAAATTGTTCCCAGCTGGGTTTGATAGTATTGCTAATATCGACTTGATTTATTTAAGTGTTTATAAAAATAGTATTATTCATAATTTTGTAATTCATTTTTAATAAAACTATCAAAGTTTTCTCTTTTAATTTTAAAAATTTTCTCAATGGATAGTAGCAACTGTTCATCCGTTTTACCTGAATTCATTAATTCTAATAGTGCTGCTTTCCCTTGTTTTTTTATAGAGAGGTCACACAACAAAGTACCTATTGTGTACCATAATGAGGATGTTTCATCTAAAACATATTGTTCTGAATCTTTAAATAGTTTTTCGTACACGTTTAAATCATTTTCTTTCAAATGATTTTTTAATTTTTTTATATGATCCTTAAATTCAATTCCTTTAGAACCTCCAAAATAAGTTGCTATTCCTTCATCTATTATTTTGTGTATTTTGAAAAAGTATTTAAATGTATACAAATGAACGACTTCATGTGGATAAAATTCTGAATTGTTCCCTGCGAAAATTACATTATCCGCAGGGAAAGTTTCCCCACCAATTTGATTTTGGTCAACCACCATGTTATCAAAATCAAAACCCCTTATCCTTTTAAAATGATTCATATCTCTACACAAAAAATAAGTGAATTTAATAGTCTCTTTTCCAAAAAATAAACTTCTTTTTTTTATTAAAATTGACCATTTTTTTTGCATTATTATGATTAAAAAAATATTCCTTATATGTTACATACTCTATTTCGTCTACATTAAATATTTTAAAATTTTTAACATTAAAATCTAAAACATTCTCAAATAGTATTTTGTTATTAATTTTAACGGCGAAGAGATTATAAATGGCATAAAGATTACCATAACCATTACTGCTTTTAATCCAAGCAATTTTAACTAAACTTCTTTTATCATCAATAGTATTAATAGCTAGAATTGTAATTTTATGATTTTTTGCATTATAAATGACATCCAAAATATCATTTTCCGGATGTTTGAAGAATTTACTTTCGACCCATAAAGTAGCATTGACGCTATTATTTAAAGGGACGTTAATAAACTCATAAAACTTATCCAAGACATCAGTTGAATTATTTTTTTTTAAAGTATAATTTAAAAAAAAATTATTTTTTTCCTGAGAGTAACTAAAAGAACACCATCCAATAAATATTAAAAACAATAATTTCATAATAATTAAAAAATAGTAATAATAATAAAAGAGGCTATCTCAAAAGACTGGATAGCCTCTCTTTTTGTTCTTTTTATTGGTATCCATCAGATAAAAATATTTTGAAATCTAAAGACTGATGTTTACTTTTGAGATGGTCTCTTCTTTAACTCTAACCCCGCTATCAAAGTTTACAACTAGGGATTAACTTAGTTGATCCCAAGAAGGGCGTCCCACAAAGAAATAATGCTTGACTTTTCAAGCCTGATCCTTTTTTGTTTTATAGCTAACCCAAACTAAAAAAGTTTGTCCCGCTTTAAAATTAGTGATTAACTCCGTTGATCCCACAAAGGGCGTCTCACAAAGAAAAAATGCTTGGCTTTCCAAGCCTGACCCTTTTTTGTTTTATAGCGAAGCCAAACTAAAAAGTTTGACACGCTTTAAAACAAAAAATGCTCCCCTTTCAGGAAGCATTATTTCTTTGCAGAGAGGAAGGGATTCGAACCCTCGATATGTTGCCATATACACGCTTTCCAAGCGTGCGCCTTCAGCCACTCGGCCACCTCTCTATTTTATTAAGGCTGCAAAGAACAAGAAAAAAAATGAGTTTCGAAAGTAAAAAATCAATATTATGCGATTTCACCTCGTAAAGAAGTTTCAAAGACGTTTTTAAAGTCTTTTGCTGCTATTTTTTGACCCAATAAATACATTAATTTTGTTATTGCTGCCTCGGTAGTGATGTCTTTTCCAGAAATCACTCCAATTTCTTTCATTCCAGTGCTGGTTTCATATTGTCCCATGCTAACACTTCCGCCAGAACACTGAGTCACATTGATTACCTGTAAACCTTCGGACAGTGCTTTTTTGAGTAAGTTTAAAAACCAATCTTCGGTAGGGGCGTTTCCAGCTCCATAGGTTTCTAAAACAATTCCTTTAAGACCAGGAATACCTAAAATAGCGGATAAAACGGCTTCGCTGATACCCGGGAACATTTTTATAATAGCCACATTAGTATCTAAGGTCTTATGTACAATAAATTCCTTATTTATATTTTTAGGCAAAAATAATTCTGGATTCAAATTTAAATGCACTCCAGATTCGACCAATTCAGGATAATTTGGAGATGTAAAGGCTTTGAAATGTTCCGCATTTATCTTTGTAGTTCGATTGCCTCTGTATAATTTATATTCAAAATAAAGACACACTTCTGTAATAACAGGCCCGTCATTATCTCGTAAAGAAGCGATCTGAATCGCAGTGATTAAATTTTCTTTGGCATCAGTACGCAAGTCTCCAATTGGCAATTGAGATCCCGTAAAAACAACTGGCTTTGCTAAATTTTCGAGCATAAAACTCAATGCTGATGCGGAATACGACATGGTATCTGACCCGTGCAATACAACAAACCCATCAAATTCTACATAATTATCGGCAATAATAGTAGCTATTTTAGACCATTCTTCAGGATTCATATTGGAAGAGTCGATGGGATTTTCGAACGAAATAGTTTCTATTTCACAGTCCAATTGTTTCAATTCTGGAATTCGCTGTAATAATTTACTAAAATTAAATGCTTTCAGCGCTCCTGTTTCAAAATCTTTCCTCATCCCAATGGTTCCACCGGTGTAGATCAACAGTATTTTAGCCTTATACAACATCATGGTATTTTAACTTATTCACAACTGGATTGGCATACATGGCCAGAAAACCATCCAAAGCTACTGGATTATCATGGTCAATGCGCATTTCGAGTCGGCGTTCGAATAATGATTTTTCATTTTCGGTGTATAAATGCGAGTAGCGATTCGTTTTGTGTACAATATCATAAGCAATAAAGTTGGTAGGCCACAACTCATAATTACCTAGAATAGCATCATCAATTACTTGTGCTACGGCAACTATCTGTTTGTTAGTGCTGTCATTTTCGGCTTTAATTTCGTCGATTTCAGTATCCAGCACTTTCCCTACATGAATATGAATCCGTTTCTTTTGTCCTAAGGCACCACTAAGAATCGTCATGAAATCTTCATTTTTTTCCTTGATGTATACTTCATTATTGGCTTCAGCCATTAATTGTGGCATTTTCAAAGCATCAGTAGGATCGTATTCGTAAGAAATAGAAACGGGTACAATTTTTATTTTTCTGAAATAATCCATCAAATTCTTTTCATCTGAGCCCATTCCTAACATTTTTAATATACCAGGATTGGTTTCATCATTACCATCTTTCGTTCTTCCTTCGCGTTGAGCGATCCAAACCGACCGATTTTCGTGAAGCAACAACTCACCAACATATTCTGAAAGTAGCTTTGAACTTTGCAACATTTCCCTTGGCGTTAAGCCACGCTGCACTAGAAAGTTCCGATTTAGTTTTGCTAATGTATTTAAAAATGATTTTTTAACTAAATTATCTCCTATTGCTGAAGCAGTCATCACTAAACCATGCTCAAACAGTGCCGTATTCAATAATGTGGTATCCAAAAGAATATCGCGGTGATTCGAAATGAATAAATAAGAGGTGTTTGGTCGTAAGTTTTCAAAACCAGAAGTCGTTAACCCGTCAGAGCTTTTTTCCAATACTCTTTGCACGGATTGGTAAATGAAATTACACTGAAAATCCCGAATAGAATGTGTTTTTCGAAGTTGCTCTTTCCAAACTTCGTCTGCTACGCCGGGAAAAGTAAAATTCATCAATGCTTTCATCATTGGATGATTAACAACATTCTGAAGTGCTTCGTTTATCTCGGAATTATAAAATGGCCGAATAGCGTCAAATTTCTGCATTGGGGTTCTCAATTTTTATGATGGCAAATGAACAAAAAAAATATCAAAATAATGTGAATTCTGTTTTAAATCCCAAAAATAGCTTTAGAATTCTCCGTAGTTATACTAGCGATTTCATTTTCCGACAGATCGTAAATCTGGGATAACTTGGCCACCACTTTCACAATATAACTACTTTCATTTCTTTTGCCTCGATACGGAATAGGAGCTAAATAAGGAGAATCCGTCTCTAGAACAATGTGCTGTAAATCAATTTGCTTCAAGAACTGGTCGATCTTTCCATTTTTAAAAGTTACTACACCGCCTATTCCTAGCTTCATATTATACGAAATCGCCTGTAATGCCTGTTCATGCGTACCCGAAAAACAATGAAAAATACCAAATAATTCAGGTGATTTTTCTTCCTCTAAAATTTCAAATATTTCATCAAATGCCTCTCGACAATGGATAACAATGGGTAATTTATAGTGTTTCGCTAGTTGTATTTGCCTTTTGAAAGCAATTTGCTGCTCCTTAAGATGGGTTTTATCCCAATATAAATCGATTCCGATTTCGCCTATCGCATAAAATTTTCTTTTGGCCAATTCGTTTTCCACATGCTGTACCTCTTCAAGATAGTTATCTTTAACATAAGTGGGATGCAAACCCATCATCAAGAATACAGTATCAGGATGCTTTTTTTCTAAATCATACATCAATTCAGTGCAGGTAGAATCCAGTGCAGGAATAAAAAAACGCGAAACACCAGCATCAAGCGCACGCTGTATCATTTCATCTCGGTCTTGATCAAATTCTTCGCTGTACAGGTGTGTGTGGGTATCGGTAAGTATTACTTTTGTTTCCAAGTGTATCGTTTAAGGACACAAAATTACAAGAATAAAAGTTGGCGAAAAAATGGTTTTAAAAAGATTCGTTGGATTCCTTCGTAAACTCCATGTATCTTTGCAAAACATAAAAAAGTTACTGAAATAAATTCAGCTTAAATGAAAAACCTCCACACTGTCCTTAAAAAAGAAAATTATAAAAAAGTGAAATTTAAAATCACTAAAACACAGCATCTTTTAATAAGAGCAAAAATTAATGGTGTGGTTGGTAATTTTATTTTGGACACTGGAGCGTCAAACAGCTGTGTAGGATTTGAAAGTATTGATTTATTTCTCTTGGAAGCAAAAAAATCTAAGACTAAAGCTTCGGGAGCAGGCGCATCTGGAATGATTACGCAACTCGCTTTAAAAAATCAATTGCAGCTTGGCTCATGGAAAGACACTAACTTTGAACTTGTAATTTTTGATTTATCTCACGTCAATGAGGCGTTAGTGCAACATAAGTCAAAACCAGTTCATGGAATTATAGGAGCCGACATTTTGATGAAAGGCAAAGCGATTGTAGACTATTACAACCACTATTTGTATTTATTAAAATTCTAAAAAAAAAAGCGCATCGAAATTCGATACGCTCTATTTATACTACAAAATGCAATACTGCTACTCTTTAATCATTTTAGTGGTAATTACCTTTCCGTCAACCACTGTTCTAACAATATAAACTCCTTTTGAAAGTTCGCTAGTTTGAATGGTCGTAGAATTACTTTTTGGATTTTTCACCAGCACTTCTTGGCCTAATATAGTGTAAAAACTCACCTTTTCGATTGCGCTATCTGCTTCAATTGTTAAATAATTAGTAACCGGATTAGGATACATCATCACTTTTGAAGCTTCAAAATTAGTAACGCTTAAATTGGTGGCTACTTTGCTAAAATAAACATTGTCGATGTAAACCGTTCCTGCTGGCGCTCCTGACATTACTAACTGAGCAATATGTCCTCTGGTTGATAATCCGGTAAAGTCAGAGAATGGAATATCGTAGCTGTTCCATCCTGATAAAGTTGGCGTGCGAGTCACTTCAAACTCTACGTCATCACCTCCTTGATACACTCCATTTGCTCCAAAATCAACTAATTTAACTCTGAAAGCGGTCAAATCTGGTGTCCACACATCAATATGAAAATACAGCATTTGTGTTGCATCAATAGTACCGGTAACGTCAACGCCAAAATAATTCAAATTTGTGTATTTTTTTGTGTCATTCCCAGCGATTTGCAGATCTGTCAAACTACTTCCAACTGACCAATCCGTTCTCCAAGTCGTAACAGGAACGTTTGCATAGGCATTACTAAACATAGAAATGACATTTACCTGCGCCGTTGTAGGTGTTGGTGCTGCAACAGTGGGTTCTGTTGGCGCAACAACCACCGTTGACTTGTAAAAATAAAAATTATCTAAATAAACCGTGGTTCCAGAAGGAGTAGAAGACAAACTCATTTGAAATACGTTACTAAAGTTTATCCCAGGAAAATTAGCAGCATTCAACGTCATGTCGAAACTATTCCACCCTGGCGCAATGGTTAAAGTTACTCCAGATTCTACTGGACCTGGATTTATTAGATTAATTTTAACTGAAGTTGCACTGGAAGACCATAAATCTACATGCATGGTCGTCATATCAGAAAGATCAAAAACTTCTGCACCAGGTAAGGTAATTCCCTGATAATTGAAATTACTTAATTTTCTTGTATTATTAGTCGCAATAAGTTCTTCAGTAACATCCGTAGACTGACCCCAACATTTACACCAGTCTCCTGCTTTGTAAACTGCATAAGCATCGCTGTACAAAGATTTCACATCTGCCACTGCTCTTGCTGGAGGAGTGGGCGCAGCTACAGTAGGAGCCGTTGCGGTAACCGGAGCAGCTATTTTTGCAGAAAACGTAATATTATCAACATAACATATATGATCCGCGCTTCTTGTTGTTCCTTCAGGAATAAAATCAGGAAATACAATCATTTGATCGATTCCGGTAGAAACCCCTTCTCCTATTTTAGAAGCAAAGTTAAAAGTTAGTTCCTCCCATTCGTTTATTTTAGTATTGGCAACGGTGATTTCCCCTGTTGATCCACTATCAGGACGGGCAAATTTTATCCCTACTTTACTAATTACATCTTTATATACCATTATTTTTACCGTGCTATTGGTTTCATTTAAAGTAAATGTTCCAATTCCATTTGTACCAGAAGCATGAGCGGTTTCAAAACCTGTGTACCAAGCACCTGCAACCAAAGCGGTAAATTTAGCAGCAGTATTGGAGGCGTTAATTCCCGTTTTATCAGGATTCGAGGCCAATAAAGATGCTGTAGATCCTCCCGAAGGATTATCAAAAGAGGTCAAAGTCCACGTAGATCCATATTCGCCCGTTTCAAAAGTAACCGGCGCATACGGTGCAGCAGCAGGTGGCGCTACTATTGCCACTTTATTAAAATAAACATTATCTATAAAAATTGTTCCTGCAGAACCGGAGAACACGAACTGTGCAATATGCGCTTTAGTCGTCAAACCAGTAAATTCAGAAAGCGGAATCTCTAAACTATTCCAACCGCTTAAAGTTAAAGTACGAGTAATTTCAAACTCTTTATCATCTCCGCCTTGATAAGCACCGTCAGCACCAAAATCAACTATTTTAATTTTAAATGTGGTCACATCAGGTGTCCAAACATCAATATGAAAATTAAGCATTGAAGAGGCATCAATTTTATTAGCTTCAGTTATAACTCCAAAATAAGTTAGGTCTGTATATTTTTTAGTGTTATTTCCAGCCACTTGAATGTCAGACAATACATTTCCTGATTGTCCCCAATCTGCTCTCCAACTGTCAACTGTAACGTTGGTGTAAGCATCGCTAAATAATGAAATCACATTAGCAGCTGTTGGGGTAGGCGTTGGTGCAGCAATCGTAGGTACAGTCGCTGCTGGCTTTGCTGAAAAGGAAACGTTATCAAAATAACTAGTAGTTTCAACTGTTCTGGCATTGAAATCTAAAAAGAAAATAATTTGATCAATATTGATAGTTTCAAATAACCCTATTTTTCCCGAAAAATCAAAAGTTAATTCTTCCCACTCGTTAATTTTAGTATTTGGCACTTTGATTTCTGGTTGCGCGCCACCATTTGCAATAGCAAATTTTATAGCTACATCGCTAATAACAGACTTGTAGACCATTATTTTAATGATACTGTTGGAAGCGCTTAAGGTAAAAGTTCCAATTCCATTTGCACCCGAAGCATGAGCGGATTCAAATCCTGCATACGGCGCTGCATTTGAGGCACTAGTACCTGCTACAAACTTTCCAACCATGGCTGAATTATTGATTCCGCCGGGAAATGGATTAGCAACTTTAGAGTAACCCGCTCCTGATCCATTTTCAAAAGTGGTAAAGGACCATGTTGAACCAAACGCTCCAGTCTCGAAGGTAATTGGCGCATTTTGTGAGAATCCTGTTGAAAAAACCAACAGGAAAAGGAATAAAGTAATGTTCTTCATAATTTTGAGTTATTAGTTATTCTCAAATTTATGAATGTATTGTCCTATGATTGAAAATGACACCCATCTAAAAACTATACAGTGTAATAAAGAAATTACTTATTTGTAATTAGCCCCAAATATCGACATTGCTAGGACTTAACATTATTTTTGGAGTATTTTAAATAAAAATATGATGCTATTTAATTCACGATGTTGTGGTAATGTTAAGGTAAATTATCTGTTTTTATGATTTAAATTTATGCTAAATGCAATTTATTTACTAATAAAAAACAATAAACATAAAAAATTAGACAAATAAATGCTTATTTACTAAATTAAATTTGGATGCATAAAAAATCCCGTTTTGTTATTGAACAAAACGGGATTAAGATGGGTACTTTAAAAACTATATAAAGTACTTATGATTACAATTCGAATGCTTTTTTAGGATTGTTCTCTAACAGCAATTCCATAGGATTTTCTAAAGCTTCTTTTACAGCGACTAAGAAACCTACAGACTCACGACCGTCAATAATTCGGTGATCATAAGACAGCGCTACATACATCATTGGGTGAATTTCCACTTTACCGTTTACGGCAATTGGACGCTCAATAATGTTATGCATTCCCAAAATTCCTGATTGCGGCGGATTGATAATTGGAGTAGACAACATACTTCCAAAAACACCACCATTGGTAATTGTAAAGGTTCCACCTGTCATATCATCCACTGTGATTTGACCATCACGTGCTTTGATCGCTAATCTTTTAATATCAGCTTCAACACCACGGAAAGTCAAGTTCTCCGCATTACGAACTACAGGAACCATTAAACCTTTAGGTCCGGAAACCGCAATTGAAATATCACAAAAATCGAATGCAATTTTGTGATCACCATCCATCATAGAGTTTACATCTGGAAATAATTTTAAGGCTCTGGTTACTGCTTTCGTAAAGAAAGACATGTATCCTAAACCTACTCCACCATGTTTAGCCTTGAACGCCTCTTTGTATTCGTTACGAATCAAATTGATTGGCGTCATGTTTACTTCGTTAAAAGTAGTCAACATCGCTGTTTCGTTTTTAGCGGCAACCAATCTCTCCGCTACTTTACGACGCAACATAGATAATTTAGTACGCTCCGTCCCACGAGAACCACCTGTAGGCGTTCCCATTGAAGGCACTGCATTTACAGCATCATCTTTAGTGATTCGTCCATCTTTTCCAGTTCCTGAAAGGGAAGCTGGGGCTATGTTTTTTTCTTCTAATATCTTTCTTGCTGCTGGAGAAGGTGTTCCCGCAGCATAAGTTGCTACTGGAGCTGCCGCTACCGGAGCCGCTTTTGGCGCTTCTACTTTTGGGGCTTCCGCTTTTGGTGCTTCTGCTTTTGGTGCTTCCGCAACGGCTGCGTCACCTGCGGGTTTAGCTCCGTCCGTATCAATATGGCAAACCACTGCTCCTACTGCTACAGCATCGCCTTCTTCTGCTTTCAAAGTAATGATTCCGCTGGCTTCTGCAGGCAATTCTAATGTTGCTTTATCAGAATCAACCTCAGCAATGGCTTGGTCTTTCTCTACATAATCTCCGTCTTTTACCAACCAAGTTGCAATTTCAACTTCTTTTATAGATTCCCCTGGTGATGGGACTTTCATTTCTAAAATCATGTTCTATTATTTTAAATTATGAATTTTAAGTTTTAAATTGTTCTAGAACAATCTATGTTTATTGTATGTGCTATTTTTTAGCCCTGATGGCAACGGCATCCTTTTTCTTCCGCTTTTTTTGGCGGAGAAAAAGATATAGTGAACAGCAGGAAATAGCTCCTAAAAATATCTATTTTGATGCGATTGCTTCGTTTACCACAAGGACTATCTATATAAATTTTTATCAAAAACCATTCGCAAAGCATCTGCCTGACGGCGTTTTGCTCTTGTGTAACTTCCTGAGGCAGGAGCTGCGTATGCTTTCAACGATGCTAATCTCCATTTTACTAAATCGAAATTCATCAACATGAAACTATAGGATCCCATATTTTTAGGCTCTTCTTGTGCCCAAACATAATCGTCCGCATTTGGATATTTAGCAATAATATCTTTTAATTGCTCCACAGGCAATGGAAATAATTGTTCGATTCTGACTACCGCTACATCATTCCTACCCAAATTTTCTCTTTCAGCAGTGATATCATAATAGAATTTTCCGGTACAGAAAACTAGTGTTTTTACCTCCTCCTTATTCACCGTATTGTCATCAAAAGTTTCTTGAAAAGTGCCTGTCGCAAACTCTTCAACTGTAGAAACTACTCTTGGATCACGCAACAAACTCTTTGGTGTAAATACAATAAGTGGTTTGCGGAAAGTTGTTTTCATTTGTCTTCTTAGCAAGTGAAAGAAGTTGGCTGGTGTTGTACAATCCGCAACATACATATTATGTCTAGCGCAAAGTTGTAAAAAACGCTCCATTCTACCAGAAGAATGCTCTGCTCCCTGCCCTTCATATCCATGAGGCAACAACAAAACAATTCCGTTCTGGTTGTTCCATTTATCTTCTCCACAAGAGATGTATTGGTCAATCATGATTTGGGCTCCATTACCAAAATCTCCAAACTGAGCTTCCCAAATGGTAAGGGTATTAGGATTGGCCAAGGCATAACCGTAATCAAATCCTAAAACACCATATTCAGATAAAAGTGAATTGAATATATTAAATTTACCCGTTGCACCTTCTAGACTACTGATCAATGTTACTTCTTCTTCTGAATCTTCTACTTTAACAACCGCATGACGGTGAGAAAAGGTACCACGCTCCACATCTTGTCCGGAAATACGAACATCATATCCCTCTTTCAAAAGGGAACCGTAGGCTAAATGTTCGGCCATAGCCCAATCCAACTTGTTCGTTTCGAAAAACATTGTTTTTCTATCATTGATCAGTTTTTGAATTTTACTGATAAATTTTTTATCCGCAGGTAGGTTACAAATAGCATTTGCTACCTCCGTAAGACCTGCTATAGGAAAGGTGGTATCTACATTTTTTAACATTTCAACATCAGAAACTTGCTCGAAACCTTTCCATTCATTTTTCATGAATGGCGTAATTATAGTTAAATCTTTCTTGCGAGATTCTTCTAAATTTACCTCTAATTTTGATTTGTATTCTTGCTCTAATTCTTTTACAAAAGTGTTGTCAATTACTCCGTCTGCAAGTAATTTTTCCATGTAAATATCTCTTGGATTTTTGTGTTTAGCAATGATTTTATACAATACGGGTTGTGTAAAACGAGGTTCATCCCCTTCGTTGTGCCCGTATTTTCTATACCCTAATAAATCAATAAACACATCTCTACCAAATTCCATTCTGAAATCCAGTGCAAATGACATAGCGTGTACTACTGCTTCAGCGTCATCTGCATTTACGTGCAGTACTGGAGAAAGTGTTACTTTAGCAATATCCGTACAGTAGGTAGATGAACGTGCATCAAGGTAATTTGTGGTAAATCCTACTTGATTATTAATTACAATATGAATGGTACCGCCGGTTTTATAACCGTCCAGTTGCGCCATTTGTACAATTTCATAAAGAATTCCCTGACCTGCAATTGCGGCATCCCCGTGAACGGCGATTGGTAATACTTTAGAGAAATCATTTGGGAAATATTTGTCTTGTTTAGCTCTTGTGATTCCTTCTATTACAGCACCTACTGTTTCAAGGTGTGAAGGATTGGGAGCCAAATTAATATTGATTTTTTTACCTGAAGCGGTCACTTTATCAGCCGTTAGCCCTAAGTGGTACTTTACATCCCCATCAAAATATTCTTGATCGTAATCTTTACCGTCAAACTCACCAAAAATATCTTGGGTTGACTTGCCAAAAATATTGGCCAAAACATTCAAACGACCACGGTGTGCCATTCCCATTACAAATTGCTCCACCCCTTTATCGGCTGCTTTTTCTAGTAAAGCATCCAAAGCGGGAATAATTGACTCTCCACCTTCAAGCGAAAAACGTTTTTGACCCACATATTTTGTGTGTAAAAAGGTTTCAAAAGAAACAGCTTGGTTCAATTTATTCAGGATAGATTTTTTTTCATCTGAAGAAAAATTAGGTTGATTGTCATTGACTCCTAATTTTTTCTGAATCCATTCGACAATTTCTGGCTTACGGATGTACATATATTCCACCCCAATATGCTGACAATATATAGTTTCAAGGTGCGCTATAATTTCCTGAAGGGTGCACGGTTGTATGTTAATGGCCTTTGCTGCATCGAATACAGTGCTCAAATCCGCGGAGGAAAGTCCAAAATTAGTGATTTCAAGTGTTGGCGATGTAGTACGTCTTTCTCGAACCGGATTCGTTTTAGTAAACAAATGGCCGCGGGAACGATATCCATCAATCAATTTCAATACATTGAATTCTTTTTGAAGTTTATCTGAGACCAAACTTACATCCGTATTATTAGAGGCAAAATTTGCAATTTGTTCCACTGGGTTTTCCTCATTGTAAGTTGTCATCCCAAAGTCAAAACCTTGAAAAAAACTTCTCCAACTTGGCTCTACGCTATCTGGATTCTCTAAATATTGATCGTATAATTGTGCGAAAAATTCTGTGTGTGCTGCGTTTAAAAATGAAAACCTATCCATAATGTTTAGTGAATATACCTTTTTTGTTAAAATAGTTTCGCAAAAGTACGATAATACAATAAATTTCTAATTTATTTTAAGATACTTTTACATTGAATATTGTTAAAAAACTAGAAACTTATGACAAAGAATTGCTTTTTGAATTATTCCAAATCATTTTTGGTGATAATCACTGTGTTTTTTTCAAGTTGTCTCTTTGCACAACAAAATGACGTGCCAGTACAATTAGAAAATCAGTTCTGGAGAAATGTACAATTTGGAGGCGGTATTGGCTTAGGTTTTGGATCAGGCTATACGGATATTTCAGTGGCGCCAAGTGTGATTTATAATTTCAATGAATATGTCGCTTTAGGTGTTGGACTACAATATAAATATTTAAAACAAAAGGATTTTTACGCTTCTCATTTATATGGAGGGAGTGCAATAGGTTTTTTTAATCCCCTACATGAAATCCAACTTTCGGCTGAACTAGAACAATTAAGAGTCAATGTGAATTTAGATGGATCCAACAGTAATTCAGAAAATTACTGGAATACAGCCTTATTTATAGGGGCTGGTTATCGATCTGGAAATGCTACAATTGGCGTCCGCTACAATGTTTTGACAGATAAAAACAATATTTACGGCAGCGCATTTATGCCATTTATCCGATTCTACTTTTAAATACATCCCATGAAAAAAATCATTCTTTTACTATCAATTTTATCTATAAATTTTTGTTTTGCCCAAAAGTCTATATTACAATCTGGCCCTATGGTAGGCTATTGTGAAATGAAAGAAGCTGTTATTTGGCTTCAAACCAATAAAAATTCCACTATCAAAGTAGACTATTCTACAACTGACAATCCGTCTAAAGTCTTACATTCTGAGAATTATACCAGTTCAAAAGAGATTGGATATACCTATCATATTATTTTAGACCAATTACAACCAGGCAAAAAATACAATTACACTGTTTTCATAGACAACAAAAAAATAATCTTGCCTTACGAAACTTCTTTTTCATCAAAAAAATTATGGGAATGGCGCGATGACGCTCCTGATTTTACAGTTGCATTTGGTAGCTGCATGTATATTAACGAACCCGAAGTCGACAGACCGGGAAAACCTTATGGTAGCGGCTACACCATTTTTGAAAGCATCAGTAAAAAAAATCCAGATATCATGATTTGGGGTGGTGACAACACCTATTTAAGGGAATCGGATTGGGACAGTAAAACGGGGATTTATCACAGAAACACTCACTCTAGATCAATTAAAGAAATTCAGCCTTTACTAGCAAAAACTCAGAATTTTGCTATTTGGGACGATCATGATTATGGACCAGACAACAGTGATCGTAGCTTTTATAACAAACAAATTACTCAAAAAGCTTTTAAAGATTTTTGGGCGAATAAATACTACGGAATGAACCCAAATCAAAACGAAGGTGTTTTCTCGACTTTTACTTGGGGAGATGCACAGTTTTTTCTAATTGATGGACGGTTTTTCAGATCGCCGGAAGCACGAATTACAGGAGCTAAAACGATGTTAGGCACCACCCAGTTTGAATGGTTGATTGACGCATTGAGCGCATCGGAGGCGAGTTTTAAAATAGTGGTTATTGGAGGCCAAATTTTAAACACCGTACTCGATAGCGAAAACTACAGCCACTTTCCAGAAGAAAAAGAGAAACTACTCCAAGAAATTACAGCTAATAAGATTAAAGGTATTTTCTTTTTAAGTGGGGATAGGCATTTTGCTGAAATGTCCATGCTGCCTAGAAATAATAGTTATCCTATTTATGACTGGACTGTTTCTCCATTAACATCCGGTGTTGCTTCTCAAAAGGTTTTAAAGGAAGATAATAAATACAAAGTTCCAGGAAGCGCCTTTGTACAGCATAATTTTGGCACCATCTCCTTTTTGGGTACCCAAGAAAACCGACAAATGAAACTCACTTTATTTGATGCAAACGGAAGTGAATTGTGGAACAAAACAATCTTAAAAAAGGAGTTGCAATAACTAATACTTATTTCTAAACCATACTTTTTGCCATTCTCTTTTCAAAATTAAAAAGGCAACTTGCTCAGCGAGAATTACTAAATCTGAACCGTCGAGTTTTTTTATTTCTTCTTCGGATACATCTATTATGTAAAGCAAGTTGAGATATTCGGCAAACTTGTATTGTATTAGTCGGTAAATTTTTTCATGCAATTGCATTTTCAATTCATCTGGAGTACTGCTCAAGGCAAGATCAATTGCTTCATTAGCCAAATTGAAATCCTTGTTTATCTGTTCAATTAATTTCAAGTATAAATTTTCACCTGCTGCTTCGGTAAGCAATAAATCGGTATTTTTTGGAACTATAAACATTTGATTTTTGATTAACGAATTCAGATTTTTGATTTTAAGAAACTGCTCTAAACTTTTGATTTATTTGAATTATACTGATTTTTGAAATAAACCATTATTTATCCGAAGTAAAACTTCTACAATCAAAAATCGTTAATCTGCAATCAAAAATCTACACTTTCCTTCCCATTAAATTTTCTCCAAAAGCCTTCAACATTTCCTTTTTATCGGTGCTGATATTCATTTGATCTAAAGTTTGAAAAGCCTTAAATGTAAAATCTTGTATCGCGTCCTGAGTTGCTTTTGAAGCACCAGAACTATTGAAAAGCGCTTTCACACGTTCAATTTTATCCGTGCTGTCTTCAGGTTGAATCGAAAATAATGTTTTCAATTCCTGCGCTTCCATTTCATTTGAAAACGCAACCGCTTTCAGGTACAAATACGTTTTCTTGTTTTCAATAATATCACCACCTACTTGCTTTCCAAAGGTTTCTGGATTACCAAAAGCGTCTAAGAAATCATCCTGCAATTGAAAAGCCAAACCTAAATTGAGACCGAAATCATAGATTAAGTTAGCGTTTTCTACAGAAGTTTCAGCAATAATCGCCCCCATTTTCATGGCTGCTGCCACTAAAACTGCGGTCTTATATTGAATCATTTTCAAATATTCCGCAATAGTTACATCAGTACGCTCTTCAAAATCAACATCCCATTGTTGCCCTTCGCAAACTTCGAGTGCCGTTTTGCTAAATAATTTTGCTAAATCCCTAAATATAAGAGGTTCGTATTGTTCGAAATATTGGTACGCTAAAATTAACATGGCATCCCCGGATAAGATTCCAGTGTTCAAATTCCATTTTTCATGCACGGTTTCCTGTCCTCTACGCAAAGGCGCATCATCCATAATATCATCATGTACCAACGAAAAATTATGAAAAACCTCAACCGCCAGAGCAGCAGGAAGTGCTTTTTTATAATCAGCGTCAAAAACCTCAGCACTCATCAAAGTCAGTACTGGACGCATTCTTTTTCCACCAAGATCTAAAATATAATGTATAGGTTCATATAGATTTCTAGGCTCTTTGGTTTCATATTGTGAGTGCAAATATTCCGACAGAAACTCTTGATACTGATAAATGGTATGCATAAGACAAATTTTTCGGCTAATTTACAGTATTCAATTTGCATTACAAACTCCGTTTTACGATCAAATGTTAAATAAATCAAAATACACAGGAAACTATTTTGGTATTCAAAGTTTCCAATATACATTTGCACTTGAATTTTACCATTCAAATCCTAAGATGCTTTTTTCAAATGATTGCGAGATCAATTCAATTTTTAATACACCCGACGAATTATGAAAACTAAATGGACCATTGACTCCAACCAATCTGATGTTCTGATTAAAATGAGGCATTCAATACTGGCTTATCTAGCCGGTTCCATAAATACATTCAACGGATACATTGACGTTAAAGACAATGAAATTCAAGATGCTGCTATCGAATTTTCATTGGATGTAAAAAGCAAGGATGCAAAACTGGAACAAATAGACACGCATTTAAAAATGAATGACCTTTTTGATGTCAATCAATATCCTATTATTAGTTTTAAATCGACCTCATTCGAAAAAGTAAACAAGAACATCAATTTCTTGAAGGGGAATTTGACCATCAAGAACATCACTAAAATGGTGGAACTAGATGCAGAATTCATTGGGATAAATAATTATAATGGCGATCAAAAAGCAGCATTTGAAATAACTGGTAAAATCAACCGTAAGGATTTTGGACTAACCTTTAACTCCTTCAATCAAAACAGCGGCTTGGCTTTAGGACAAGACATCAAACTAATTGCTAATCTAGAATTTACGGCTTAGCGTAGCTATTTTAAATAAACGTTAAATAACTCTAAAAAAAAGGAAACTATTTTAGTGTTCAAAGTTTCCTTCTTATATTTGCACTCGATATAAATCTGAATTTACAATAGAACTTAATTAAAACGTACTGAAACTATTTCAGCATAAAAAGATGAAAGAAAAAATTATAAATAAAGCGAAAGATATGTTTTTGAGACTGGGTTTCAAAAGCATAACGATGGATGATATTGCCGGTGAAATGTGTATTTCTAAAAAAACAATCTATAAGTATTTTGCCAATAAAGAATTGTTGATACACGAGAGCACACAAGTGCTTCACAAGGAAGTTCACGAAATTATAACCGAAATTATTTCTCGAGGTTATAACGCAATTGAGGAAAACTTCCAGATTAGAAAAATGTTTGCTGACATGTTCAAATCTACTGACACCTCTCCTATTTATCAGCTAAAAAAGCATTATCCGGAAGTATACGAAAAGGCTTTAGAGTATCAAGTTCAAGAATGTGAAAGCTGTTTCAAACAAAACATTGAAAAAGGAATTGCTCAAGGCTTGTATAGAAAAGACATCAATATCGACGTCTATGTTAAACTTTATTATGCTTTGATTTTTACCATTAATGAAAATACCCGTTCCGAAAGAGAAGCTGCAGCCTTAGAAATGGAAGCACTGGAATACCACACCCGAGCAATGGCGACAGAAAAGGGAATTGCCGAATTAGAAAAAAACTTACTTAACCCAATTACATAACAATGAAAAAAACAATTCTTTTAATAATATTGTCATTTGCTCTGGGCGCGAATGCACAAGAAGTAAAATCACTTACGCTTAAAGAAGCTATCAACTATGCTTTAGAGAATAAAGCCGATGCTAAAAAAGCAAAACTGAAAGTAGAGAACAGCGAATATCAAATTCAAGAGGTACGTTCTAGAGCATTGCCTCAAATCTCGGCAAATGGCAATTTGACGTACAACCCTGTAATACAAACAACCGTTATTGATGGTGCAGGATTTGGCCAGCCAGGAACGACTATTCAAGCTGCTTTTGGCCAACCTTGGATTTCTACCGCTGGAGTTTCTTTGACTCAAGCAATTTTCGACCAAACGGTTTTCACCGGTTTAAAAGCGGCAAAATCGACCAGAGAATTTTACCAAATCAACGAACAATTAACAGAGGAACAAGTAATTGAGCGCGTAGCCAATAACTATTATCAGGTTTACGTACAAAGACAAAAACTAACGGTTATTGACAGTACGTTTAAAACCACCAATAAAGTTAAAGACATTATCAAAGGACAATTTGACAACGGATTAGCTAAAAAAATTGACCTAGATCGAATTCTAGTGAAAATTTCAAACATCAGCACGCAGCGCCAGCAAGTTTTGAATGCAGTTCAAATTCAAGAAAATGCATTGAAATTTTATATGGGAATGCCAATAGAAACTCAAATCGAGATTCCACAAACTGCATTTGAAGTAGGTCCACAAGCATTGTCCGAAGTTCCAAATACTTCGAACAGATCAGAATTTTTACTATTGAAAAAGCAAGAACAACTTTTGACCTATCAAAAAAAGGCAATCGAAGCAGGATATTACCCTACTTTATCATTGAGCGCTGGATACAATTACATTGGTCAAGGTCCACAAATGCCTATTGGTGGTAAACCCGCTGATGGCGTGTATTGGTCGGATTTCTCTTCTATTGGTTTGAATTTGAAAGTGCCCATTTTTACTGGTTTTGGTACTCGTGCCAAAGTAAGACAAGCTGATATTGATTTGCGCTCGATAAAAGAAGACTTGGTTGACACCAAATTATCGCTTGACCTGGCTTTCGCCAATGCTAAAACGCAAATTGATAATAGCTTAACCACTATTACCAGTCAAAAAGAAAATGCACAACTAGCTAAAGAAGTTTTAGACAATACCAGAAATAATTATGTTCAAGGTCTTGCTTCTTTAACGGACTTATTGGATGCTGAAAACTCTTTGACAGAAGCACAAAACAACTACACATCGGCCATATTAGATTACAAACTGGCAGAAATACAATTAATCAAATCAAAAGGCGAATTAAAAACACTTATAAATAATTAACAAAATGAAAAAAAGCATACTTACCATAGTACTAATTGTTGCCACTTTAGGAATTATTGCCTACGTTTTAACCAATAATAAAAAAGAAAATGAAGCAAAAACTGCTGTAGTAGCAGAGAAAAATGCTAGCATTTCAGTAAAAGTAGCAACGGTTAAAACGGAAGAAGTTTCCCTTGATTTTGTGGCCAATGGAAATTTTGCACCGCTACAAGAATTAAGCTTTTCAGCAGAAAAACCAGGAAGAGTAGTTCGTGTTTTAGTTGATGAAGGCGATAGAGTACGTATTGGTCAAACGCTAGCCATTGTAAGAAGCGAACAAATTACAGCTGACTTGCAAACTGCACAAGCATCCTATCAAAATGCTTTAACAGATTACAGTCGTTTTGAAAATGCTTATAAAACAGGTGGAGTTACAAAACAACAATTAGACCAAGCTAAATTGAGTTTGGTAACTTCAAAATCAAGATTACAGCAAGCAAAAATAAATATCGGGGATACCAATATCAAAGCGACCATCAACGGAATTGTAAATAAAAAATATGTAGAACCCGGATCTGTTCTTGGGGCTGGAACTCCATTATTTGACATCGTAAATGTTTCCAAATTGAAACTGAAAGTAAATGTCAATGAAAATCAAGTAGCAGGTTTAAAATTAGGCAATTCAATTAGTGTTACCGCTAGTGTGTATCCAGATGCTCAATTCTCTGGAAAAATTACCTTCATCGCACCAAAATCGGATGCTAGTCTGAACTTTCCTGTAGAGATTGAAATTGCTAATACTGCATCCAATGACCTAAAAGCTGGAATGTATGGAACTGCTGCTTTTAGTGCTAGTAAACAAAAACAATCGTTAATGGTTGTTCCGAGAAATGCTTTTGTGGGAAGTGTAAGCAGCAACGAAATCTTTGTAATCGAAAACGGAACTGCTAAACTGAAAACAGTTACAGCCGGAAGAATTCTTGGTGATAAAGTAGAAGTTTTAAACGGACTTTCAGAGGGTGAAACTGTAATTGTTACGGGTCAAATCAACCTTCAAGACGGATCTAAAGTAGATGTTATTAAATAAAGTAATTAGTGATTAGTGAACAGTTGTTAGCCAAAAGCTTTTTACTATTTACTATTCACTTATCACTTATCACTCTTTTAAAATAAAAAAATGAAATTAGCAGAAATATCCATAAAACGTCCCTCATTAGTCATCGTATTGTTTACGATACTAACTTTAGGAGGACTGTTCAGTTACAGCCAATTAGGCTACGAATTGATTCCAAAATTTGAAACTAACGTAATTTCAATCGCTACTATATATCCTGGTGCATCACCTAGCGAAGTGGAAAACACCGTTACTAAAAAGATTGAAGACGCGATTTCCTCTTTAGAAAACATCAAGAAGATCGACTCTAAGTCCTTTGAAAGTCTATCTTCGGTTTCGATAACATTGACATCTAATGCTGATGTTAATATTTCGATGAATGATGCACAACGTAAAATAAACGCCATCATAAACGACTTACCCGATGATGCGGAAGCGCCTTCATTAAACAAGTTTTCTTTGAGCGATTTACCAATTATGACTATTGGTGCCAATGGAAAAATGGACGAAGTTAAATTTTATGACTTAGTTGATAAAAAATTAGCTCCAGTATTATCACGTGTGCAAGGAGTTGCACAAGTAAACATTACCGGTGGACAAGAAAGAGAAATTCAAGTCAATCTTGATGCTGTAAAAATGCAAGCCTACGGACTTTCAGTGCCACAAGTGCAACAAAATATTTTATCCTCCAACTTGGATTTTCCTACTGGAAATATTCAAACCCGGGAACAAAAAATATTAATCCGTTTAGCCGGAAAATATAAGAATGTTGAAGAGTTAAGAAACTTAATTGTTTCTTCTAAAAACGGAATCCAAGTTCGTTTAGGCGAAATCGCTGATGTTCAAGACACACAAAAAATCACGGAGAAAGTAGCTCGTGTCAATCAGAAAAGTGCTATTATTTTGCAAATCATCAAACAGTCCGATGCTAATGCGGTTGCGGTGAGTGAAGAGTTGGTTAAAACAATTGCTAAACTAGAAGCGGAGTACAAAACGACTGAATTAAAACTAGAAATCGCAAAAGACAGTACCATTTTCACACTTGAAGCGGCTGATGCCGTGGTACATGATTTACTTATTGCAGTACTTTTAGTAGCTTTTGTAATGTTGTTTTTCTTGCACAGTATTCGAAACTCATTGATTGTAATGGTTTCTATTCCAGCTTCGTTAATTGCAACTTTCATCGGAATTTATTTAATGGGATATACCTTAAACTTAATGAGTTTATTAGGACTATCGCTCGTTGTAGGTATTCTTGTGGATGATGCTATTGTAGTTCTGGAGAATATATACAGGCACATGGAAATGGGCAAAAACAAAGTTCGTGCTGCCTATGATGGTACAGCCGAAATTGGTGGAACTGTAGTATCGATTACGCTGGTAATTGTGGTTGTGTTTTTACCAATTGCCTTGAGTTCTGGACTGGTTTCTAATATTATTACGCAATTTTGTGTAACGGTAATTATTTCTACTTTACTATCATTAGTGGCATCGTTTACGATCATTCCTTGGCTATCCTCCCGATACGGAAAATTAGAACACATTGAAGGTAAAAACCTTTTTGGAAGAATCATCCTTGGGTTTGAAAGTTATTTAACGCGTTTCATCAACTGGATTTCTGGATTATTGACGTGGAGTTTGGATCATTACAAAACAACACTAGCTATTGTTTTGGTTATCTTTTTCAGCTCAATTGCATTGGTTCCTGCAGGATTTATTGGAGGTGAATTCTTTGCAGCATCAGATAGTGGTGAGTTTTTAGTTCAAATCGAAATGCCAAAAGATGCTTCGCTAGAACAAACTAACTTCATGACACAAAAAGCAGAAGCTTTTTTAAAGAATGAAGCTTTTGTCGAAAGCCAGTTTACTATTGTGGGTCAAACCAGTGGTGGTCTTGGGGCTTCGCAAGCAACTGCATACAAATCAGAAATTAACGTAAAAATGGTCCAATTAGACCAACGTGACGAACCTGCAAATGTTTACGCTGCAAAAACCAAACGTAAATTAGAAAAACTATTAGTGGGAGCCAAAGTTAAAACCGTTCCCGTAGGTATTTTAGGAACGGCTGAAGATGCTACTTTAGGACTTATTGTAACAGGTCCAGATGTCGCAAGCGCAATGAAATTTGCCATTGCTGCTGAAAAAGAATTGCGCACAATTCCAGGAGCAACAGAGATTGAATTATCTGTAGAAGATGGAAATCCTGAAGTAAACGTAAAAGTAGACCGAGATAAAATGGCTGCACTTGGTTTGAGTTTACAAACAGTAGGTATCACGATGCAAACGGCTTTTAGCGGAAACACCGACGGACGTTTTAGAGCTGGGGAATACGAATATGACATCAATATTAAATACAATGCATTTGATAGAAAAAGTATTGCTGATGTAAGCAACTTGATTTTTATCAATGATATGGGGCAACAAATCAAGTTAAATCAATTTGCAACCGCTACGGAAGGTTCTGGTCCAAGCCAATTGGAACGTAGAGACAAAACGGCATCGGTAACGGTAAAAGGGCAAAACGTAGGTGTTGCCTCTGGAACAATTGTAGCACAATGGCAAGAAAAAATAGACCAACTAAAAAAACCGACGGGTGTCAACTACATTTGGGGTGGTGATCAAGAAAACCAGTCTGAAGGTTTTGGAACCTTAGGAATTGCTTTATTGGCTGCGATTATCTTGGTTTATCTAGTAATGGTTTCCTTGTACGACAGTTTTGTGCATCCATTCGTAGTATTGTTTGCCATTCCGCTTTCGTTTATTGGAGCATTACTGGCATTAGCCTTAACAAATAACACCTTGAATATCTTTACTATTCTTGGAGTTATCATGCTTATTGGTCTGGTGTGTAAGAACGCGATTATGCTTGTGGATTATACCAATCAACGTAGAGCCGCCGGCGAAACAATTAGAACGGCTTTAATTCAAGCGAATCATGCGCGTCTTCGTCCAATTTTAATGACAACAATTGCAATGGTTTTTGGTATGTTCCCAATTGCATTAGCCGCTGGAGCTGGAGCCGAATGGAAAAATGGTTTGGCTTGGGTAATTATTGGTGGATTAATAAGTTCCTTATTCCTAACCTTGATTGTCGTTCCAGTAATTTACGAAATTATGGAGAAACTAATTGCTAAATTCTCTAAAGGTGAGAAAGTAGATTATGAAGCCGAAATGGTTGCTGATTATGAGCATCGAGAATTGAGTGAAGATGGTTTTACACCAAAGCACTAAGTCCTATTTTTAATAAAGAAACGACCTGTTCATTAGTTTGAGCAGGTCGTTTTGTTTTTCAATAAAGCACGCAAAAGGTATCTGTTAATTGTATCCTGCAAACTAGAAGCGATATTTAACAGTGCCTAATAAATATCTTGGAACTAAGTCAACACTTGACTGATAAAATGTAAAATTATTTAAAGTCACAAACGTAAATTTATCTTCATTGAACATGTTATTAAAGACAAGTCTATAGGAGAACCTACTTTGTTCCGGATTGTAATTCAACACAAGGTTACTAAATGTATAATTTTGACTATTAACAAAATACGATGCATTTTTACATTCTGCCAAAAGCACTTTAGAAATATCAACATTTAAATTTAGAAAAATATCTTTCGTATTATTTTCATTTGTACTACTATCAAATTCAGACTTATTGAAATGATACGCAAAACCTCCATCAAGGTTAATTCCTTTTTTAAAATACGTAGTGGCGGTATATTTGATTGTGTTAGAATAATTTTTTAAAATTAAAAAAACATCACTATTAACGCTTATCGGTGTACTATTCCAATTTTGAATAGTTTCAATTTTTGATGCTAATTTTAATTTACGCAAGTAATTTACAACACTAAAATTAAAATTAAAATTATCACCTCCCGGAGTCAGTAAACTAGAACTAAAATTAAAATCATTAGTAATTGTACTAATAGTATTCAAAATTGTCTTTGACTTCATGTAAATCAAACCAGTATTTACTGAAAATCTTTTTTGATCTTGATAAATCGAATATGTAAACTGAGAAACACTATTTTTTATTGGATTTTGAAAATTTGTGCCTTTAAAAAAACTACGATAATCTATCAACTGAAAATTGGAAGTAAGCTGATTTATTTCTGGCAAATCATTATTTTCAGAGTATGATACTGCAAAATTACCAAACCCTGTTTTTTTGATATTCAATGAAATAGTTGGATTGACAATCCAGAAGTTTTTATTACCGATGGTGGTGTTAAAGTTGGTGTTTTTAACAATCAATGATGCAGTAAAATTTATCTTTTTAGAAAAATTATAACGGAGAGCATTATCAAAATCCAATTTAATCTTATTAAAATTTAAATTGTTTTCGTAGTTAGAAAATCTTTGTTCAGTAATTGTAAACTGGTTAGCAAATATTTCTTTGCTATACTCAAATTGCAAGCTATTTGTAATATCAAAATTCCCAAATTGAGCAATTAACTTTGTCTTTTCGCCTATATAAAACAAACTATTATTCGACTTTTGGTGAATAGCATCCCCACTATTTACCTCTAAAAAGGAATTGAGTAAAGGAGAAACAATCTTGGTATTTTCTTCCATTTTATCATAACCAAAATAGATGTAATTGTTGAGAACTTTATTACGGTCTAGTTGTAGCGTATGGTTAAAATGATTGTAAAATGTATAATTATCGTTTTTTGAAGATTGATTTATTTGATTAGAATTAAATAGCAAATTGTTATTAGTGTGCGTTGGGTGTTCTTTGAAAAGGAATAAGTTCGTGATGTAGTTTTTATCATTAGGATAATACTTTAGTTCTAATTCTGTTGATGCAAGCGAACTTCTTCTGTTGTAAAAACTATTTTCAGTGAAAGAAATTGGATTAGATCCAAAATTATAATTTGTTTCTGCAAATGAATTTTGATTTTGTATATCATTAGTCAGATATGCTGAACCCCTAAGAGAAAGATTTTTTTTAATTTTTTTAGTAAAACTTAAAGAGTTTAAAAAAGCATTATTAAAAACACTTTGTGTTTTACTAAAAAGTCCAATTTCGTTACTATTAATAGTAAATAAAGATTTAGCTGAATACTCCAATCTGTCCTCACCAAAAATATCGTTTTCTATAACATTAGACGAGACTAAATCGGTTGCTTTCTCTCCAAGATTATTATAATCAGCCAGATAAAATAACTTTATTTCTTTCCTTATCAATCCTAAGTTCAAACTCTCTTTCCAGCGGTTTTCACTAACTATTCCGGCACCAAGAGTAACATTACCAAACCAAATATTTTTTTTGCCTTTTTTAAGTTTAAGATTTAAGGCAACTTTATCAGAGTTATTCAATTTTTTTAGAACTGGATTATCTTCATAATCGTCAATAATTTGCACGGCATCTAGCACATTTGCATCAAGATTTTTAGTAAGCAGTTTATAATTTTTATTAAACATATCTTCACCCTCAATCAATAATTTATCAATTGCCACTCCATGCGCTTTTATAGATCCGTCTTGTTGAACTTCTATTCCTGGCAATTTTTTCAAAACATCTTCTAATGTTTGTTCAGTTTTATTAGTAAAACTAGCTGTTTTAATGGTAGTAGTATCTTGCTCTTTTTTTATTTTTTGGTTAGCCTCGACAACTACTTCCCTCAATGTTTCTACTTTTCTTTCTAAAACAAAATTTTGAACTTGACTTAAAACGCCTATTAATTTATATGTTTTACTATACCCCAAACAAGAGACTTCTAGTTTCAATGATGAAAGATTGCCTTTCTGATATGATAAACTATAATTTCCTTTAACATCTGTAAATGCATAATCCACGCTATCATTATTACTATCTAATAAAATAATAGACGCATTTTGTATCCCAAGTCCCTCTTTGTCAGTAATAGTTCCTGTCAAGACAATCTCTTGAGAGTTAACAGAAATTGAAGCAAACCAAAAGAATAAAAAAATGATTTTTTGCATCAAAAATTATTCAAAAGATTCTATATAGTACGAAGTCATAGGTGCCTTCACTGGAGTCATTCCAGGATGACTTTTTGCAATTATTATGGCACTCTCGTAATTACTTTCGATAGTATTTATACAGTACTTTTTAAACGCATCGATTGTCAAAAAAGTAACCTTCTTACTGTTTTTCTCTTTACGTATATTGTAATCTTGTTTAACAGTAATTGGAAATTTATAACTTTTAAAGTTCCACATCACATTCTTGCCCTCATCATACGCTTCAAGAATCATTCCAGGTAAACCATTTAATTTCCAAGGGCCAGAATAAACTGCAATTTCAGGAGCATACCATGCATAGTATTTCCTACCTCTAAAATTAGAAATCCCCAAAATACACTCAAATGAACCTATTTTTTTCTTTTGCTTTGTAATTTTCCAGTTAAACTTTGGCAACGTTTCCGACATATAAATTTGTTTTCCATCAAATACATTGCTATCAAGTCTTTTTGTGCTATAATTACAAACCACTTGGTTTCCTTGCGCAGATAAAACTAAACCATTTGAAATTTTATTTTTACTTCCGCTACTATTTTGATAATGAGACTTTGCTTTAGAAATACTAACTGCATTCTCTAGAGAATCTTTTGCAGCTACATAATAGGACTTGTCTTTAGAGAACATTGTATATGCATTATATATTTCTCCATTACCTCCTCCTACACCAATAGCATCTGTAAATTCATAATAAACAATCCCATCCTGAGTATAACCCATTTGGCAAATTATAATTAACAAGAGTGATAAAATATTTTTCATAATTTAAAAAGATTATAATTTAAAAAAAGTAGAGGTAATAATATTACCTCTACAAGATTTCGCTAATAACAGAAAAATACTATTATCTGTTATCGCACCAAGCTCTTCCCATTGCTGTTGCTTGTTTTACTGTTGTATCATCCGATGATGTGAAAATAACTTTTCCACCACCTGAACAGTTATAAGACCATGTTGTAGCATAAGATGAAATAGATAGAAAGGTTACTGCTGCAATTAAAAATGTTTTTTTCATAATTTATAGTTTAATAGTTACTCCATTAAGGACTTGAGCGGTTAGTTTTCGTCCTGATAGAAAGTTTATCGTGATTCCTTATCACTATTTTATTTTCAATTTTCTTTGGTTATAAATAAACAAATCCCCGCAATTCGTAGCTACTGAATATTTTTTACACTAAGATTTATTGATTCTTATTGCAAGACAAATCTAAAAAAAAAACATGATTTTTTAACAAAAATAATCTTGTATCAAAAAAACTAGATCGCTTATCTACAATAATTTAAAAAAAAATTACCATCGTAATATTGAAAAAATTTAAGATCTTTTGTAGTATAGCGGGTGTAGCGTACAAAACCAAAATAATCGCCGATTATGAGCATAGAGAATTGAGTGAAGATGGTTTTACACCAAAGCACTAAAATTGTAAAATAATAAATACTGAGAAAGCCTGTTCATTCATTTGAACAGGCTTTTTTTTATGACAAAATCCAAACAAGAATTTTATTTTAACACATCCTACAATTGCTTTTACAACTTCTTAATCACATACGTCACTATTCCCCAAATGATTAATTGATTTTCTTCGGTGACTTTTATGGGTGGATAATTGGGATTCTCTGGCATCAGAAACAAACAGTCTTTCTCGACTTGCATTCGTTTCACCGTGAACTCTCCATCAATGAAACAAATCGCAATTTTGTTGTTTTGCGGTTCTAAACTACGATCCACGACAAGAACATCTTTGTCATTGATCCCGGCATCAATCATTGAATTTCCTTTGACTTTAATATAAAAAGTAGCCAACGGATTTTCACTCAATTGCTTGTTTAAATCGATACTCATTTCCATAAAATCTGCTGCCGGCGATGGAAATCCAGCCGAAACACCTTCATTGATGAAAGGAATTCGCAATTCACTTTCAAAATCAGGTAGAAAAAAAGTCAGTTTTTGTTCTTTGTTTATAGACATTTGATTTCGAGTATATCTTTAAAATTAGTTGTGTATTTAGGTGACAAATGCTTCTGATTCATGTTCCAAGTCAAACTTAAATTTTGGGTAGCCAACTTTACTTTTTTATCTCCAATTTTTTTATTCAAACCGTCCATTACTTTCATCAGCATCAAATGTTTTGGATTTTCCTCATCAAACAACTGCAACTGTTTTTTGTTTTCATCTATCAATTCCGTTACGATCACGCCCGCTTTTTTGAATTTTAAATGCTCATTTCCTTGGTGCAGTTTTTTCAACATATCGATGGCTACATTGCTAATTGTCAACGTAGAATTTGACGCAAACGGCAAAGTTACTGCCATGTTAAAATAATATTTTGAAGTTTGCACCGCATGTTTATCCACCACAAGCATTACAATAATGGTATGGCAGCAGGAATTTTGTTTGCGCAATTTCTCTGCACAAACGGCTGCAAAAGTTGCTACACGTTCTCGCAATAAATCAAAATCAGCAATTTGCTTTGGAAAACTTCTGGTCGTAGCAATACTTTTCTTTTGCTCAACAATGGGTTCTAGATCCAAGACTGATTTTCCTTCGAGTTCGTATTTTAAACGCATACCTATCACACCCATTTCTTTTTTGATCCAAGCTTCGTGTTGCGGTGCAGTAAAATCTAAAGCAGTCACAATATTTTTAACTTTCATCTTTTTATTCATGCGGTGCCCAATGCCCCAAACGTCTTCAATCTTTGTCCATTTCAAAGCTTTGATTCGTTTTTCTTCGCTATCAATAACATAAACACCTTTCGTTCTGTCTTGGAATTTCTTAGCAATTTTGTTAGCTACTTTTGACAATGCTTTGGTATCAGCAAAACCAATACAAACAGGAATTCCGACCCATTTTTGGACACGGGTTTTCATTTGGATTCCATACTCATGATAATCGGAAATCATCAAACCATCAAAATTCAGGAAAGCTTCGTCAATGCTGTAAATTTCTAGATTTGGTGTAAAATGAGCTAAAATTGCCATTACCCGATTACTCAAATCACCATACAACGCATAATTTGAAGAAAATAATTGCACATTTTTCTCTTTTACTAATTCCTTGATCTGGAATGCTGGCGCGCCCATAGGAATTCCAACCGCTTTCGCTTCATTACTTCTAGAAATGACACAGCCGTCGTTGTTTGATAAAATTGCAACAGGTTTCCCGTTGAATTTCGGTTGAAAAACACGTTCACAGGAAGCGTAAAAATTGTTACAATCGACTAATGCATACATGCTACAAAATTACTCAATATCAGTTGAAGCGAGTTCGTAACATAAGTTAATTTTAAGCACTGTTAATAAGTAGTTTTCATATTAGAGCGTCTTTCCACAGCAGTACATTCACTTTTACCCAAATTATTTCATCTTAAAAACCGCAAGAAAGAATATGAAATGAGCCATCAATTCTATTAAATAAATCTTAATATATCATATTTAATAAAATTATTTTAAGACACAAAGCATTGATTTTAATGTATTTAAATCCAAAACCACAACATTCGCTCTCAAAACACAAGACCATGATTCAAAATTTTGGCATACTACTTGAATATCTTAAATCAAATAACACAAAAAGCGAAAGCCGAAAAGCTGAAGAGTAGGCAAAATTCAAAATAACTGTATCATGAAAAAAATTACCTTTTTAGTTGCTAGTATCTTTGTATTGGGAGGTAGTATAGTAAACGCAGCAGAGAAAATCGATTTTTCTGTAGAAAGAAGATCTCCCGTAGATTTTAGAAACGCCGACCCAATTGTGTTCACAGAAAGAGGAATTGAGTTCTTCGTGTTCCCTGACGGACAATTAGATTTTAATACACGCCCAACAACAGGACGAGATATGTATTACAAATCAGCCCGAAAAAATAGTGTCAATAAAACATTTGGCTCTCCTGGAAATGTTCGAAATGAGAATTATGGCGTAAGAGTGGAACACGACAATAGGGGCCGAGTAAGACAAGTTGGGAATGTGTTCATTAATTACGATGTGAATGACAGAGTAAAAAGAATTGGTTCTGTTTACATGACCTACAATCGTTTTGCATTAGAAAGAGTAGGCGGATTAGAAATTATTTACAACCGTCGTGGTCAAATAGTTGATACTTTTGGTTCCGTAAAAGGAGGTAAAGCCTATCAATATGGTCAAAACAGTTTTGGTAACAATGATTTTGGTAACAACCAAAACTCAAATGAACAGGACTACTACTATTACAGATCAAATGGCACAAAAGCTAAAATTGAAAAAACTAAAGTAGTTGATAACGCTGTCATTGTATTAAATAGAAGATAATTATTTGGTTTGAATGGTTTGGTTTGAAAATTCCCGTTGGTATTCGTATCAGCGGGTTTTTTGTATAAAAGTACTCTTCAATAGTACCATGTACATTATTTCAGCACCAATCGTAACTCCTGACGATATTGCGAAGCGCTTTTGCCCGTAAATTCTTTGAACGATTTATTAAAATAACTTGAATTCAATTAATAAATGCGAAAGTTAGGAATCTCAAAGAAAGATGAAATATTTTTTCAGAACAAAGAAAAGAAAATTAATTCTTTTCCCTG
>NZ_FRBU01000007.1 GCF_900142695.1 Flavobacterium xanthum
ACCTCGGAAAAGGCATCAATTTGATTCTCCAAATGAAGTATATTTACAATTATTAAACAATAATCAGGAATTCGCATTAATTAATTGAATCCACCTAACTAAAATTGTTGAAACCGCTTTCATAACAAATCTCAGTAATACTGATGGGTTTCTCCGCCAGCAATTTCGAAGCATGAACCAAGCGATAATCATTGACGAATTTGGTAAAAGTTTTATTCGTAATCTTTTTGAAATACCTACAAAAAGAAGGTTCTGTCATACTCACTAATTCTGAAACTTCTTCCAGCGTAATATGTTCCTGAAAATTATCTTTTACGTAATTAAAAACTGCGTTGATTCGGTCATTGTCTTGCATTTGCATTTCCATCGAAAATCCATCTGCATTCAAAACGGTCATTTCTTTAGATAATTAAAGTTCATTTAGAATACTTAACATGGTCAACAAGCGATCAAATTGCGTCTGCTGTTCCATTGATTCTATTTTCTTTCCTATATTTTTTTTGGTTTCATCATGAAAAGCAATTCCAGCTTTAGCTTGACTAAAAAGATTCCGAATATTCGTCATTTCCGAAATATCAAAAAATCCATTGCCCAAGAAATCTGGTTTCATTTGGATTACCGTTTCGTTTTTATTGCCGGTTTCTTCATTGGTAAACCCACAATGCGGTAAATTACTTCCTATCAAAATCAAATCACCATCGGTATAATACGAAATGTGACTTCCAATCTGCCGTTTTCCGGAACCACCATTCACATAAACCAATTCAATTTCAGGATGGTAATGCCATAAGTGCGCCTTACTATTCGCGTTTTCAACATATTTCGAAAAGTAAAAAGAACTCCCAAACGATGGCGCAATACTTTCAAAAGCTGGCGGTATAATTTTCATACGAATCCGTATTTAGAATGAGCACAAATTTACCAAAAACAGACACTCAATTAACTTTTTTAACCTTAATCGATTTCGTAAAAGGTAAAATAGCACACTAATTAGAAAATTCAGCATTACTCATACGCAGTAAGTTGCATTAATTTAGCACCAGATAAGTATCATTATAAATCTAAAAATTTACAATTATGAAAAAGATTTTAAAATTTAGTTTAGTGTTAGCCGCAGTAGTATTGACTGCCGTACAAGCACATGCAGGAAATGCAGATTTTTCACTGGATTTAATAAAAGAAGAAGGAAAAACGGTGAGTTTTAGTTTGAAAGAGACAAAGAAAATTGATTTGTCCATTTACGACACCAATGACGGATTAATCTATCAAGAAAAAGTTACATCCGAAGATAATATCAGCAGAACATACGATTTGACTGCTTTACCAGACGGAATCTACTTCCTGAAAGCAGAGAGTGAACTTAAAATTTCAAAGTATAAAATTGAAATTATAGGCAACAAAACTAAATTAGCAGCTGATGCTATTTCTGAAGTGTACAAACCCGTTTTGGTAAACAAAAACGGAATGATTACCGTAAACATTTTAAACTTAGAAAAAGCTCCAGTTACTGTTGCACTTTACGACCCTAATCAAATAGAAGTCTATAATGAAACTTTAGCTGCCGACCTTTATGTTGGGAAAAAGTTTGACTTAACTAATGCTCAAAACGGTATATATACGTTTGAGATTACTTACAATGGCAAAACGTTTATCGAAACTGTTGCTACAAAGTAGTGATTAAATAAATAATCGTAATTAAAAGGCTGTCTTTTTTTGGAACAGCCTTTTGTTGTGGTAAAAATTGAAAACACTACAATTTATAGTTTAATTACAACCATCTATCCCGCAGCTGTCTCCATCAGTAGTGTTTAATAGCGTTGGTTTAGCTTCAAATTTGCCCTCTTCCCATACTTTTTCCAATGTTTTCACAAATGTTTCGACATGTTGCGCACCCGAAACTGCATATTTATTATCGAAAACAAAGAACGGAACGCCTTGAACACCGATAGATTGCGCCTCATTAATATCCTGCTGTACTTCATCTGCGTAAGCATTAGAATGCAATACTTCATCAATGGATTCAGCGTGTAGTCCTACTTCCAGTCCCAATGCTCTCAATGTATCCAAATCATTAATATTCCTACCATCGGTTAAATAGGCTTTGAATAACAACTCTTCTAGGTCATTTGCCAAATTATACTTTTTAGCCAAATGCAATAAGCGATGCGCATGCAATGAATTGGCCATAACCGCTTTTTCAAAATGAAAATCCAATCCTGAATTTTTAGCATTTTGCGTCATATCATTAAGCATTCCTTGAGCCCAATCTGCATCTTGTCTATATTTTTCTGCTAAATGCTCGACCATATTATCTTCTGGAGAAGCAATAAAACTTGGGTCCAACTGAAAACTCTTCCATTCAATCTGGACTGCGTCTTTATGTTCAAAATTTTGTAAAGCACCTTCTATTCTTCTTTTTCCTATGTAACAAAATGGACACATGATATCGGACCAGATTTGTATTTTTAATGTATTCTGCATCTTCTTTTATTTAATAATGATTAAATCATTTGTATATACAAATTTACGAAAAACAAACAGAAAATGAGCATACATTGTATTTATATTATGAATAGACAAATTAGAATTAGTTTACAACAGAACATAAAAAAAACCATTAACATTGCTATTGATGGTTTTTGAATTATCTTAAAATTTGGTTTATGCCAATAAATCTAGTACTAAAGAAGGAAACAATCCTAACGCGATGTTCAAAACAATAGCTACGACAGCCACTGCATAAATTACAAATGGAGTTGGTTTTTTTTCTTCATTTGGCTCTTTGGAATACATTGCCAAAATCAATTTAAAGTAGTAACCAACACTTATAATAGAGTTTACTACGGCTACAATTACTAACGCTAAATAACCCGCCTGAATCGTTTGGCTAAATAAAACCAACTTAGCGAAGAATCCAGCAAAAATAGGAATACCCGCCATAGAAAGTAAAGAAGCAGTAAGAATAGCCGCTAACAAAGGATTCGTTTTTCCTAAACCATGAAAATTTACAACATCTTCATTATCTCTATTTTTACAAACGTATAAGATTACACTAAAAGCAGCGATTCCAGATAGCGAATACGCTGAAGCATAATACAACAAACTTCCTGCTGAAGTAGAAAGACTAAGTAAAGTCATTAACATGAATCCTGCATGTGAAATACCGGAAAAAGCCAACATCCTTTTTACATTTGTTTGTCTCAATGCCATAATATTTCCTACGGTCATCGACGCCATAGAAATCACTACTACAACAATTTTGAATGACTCTGACACATCAGCATTCATAACGGATAACAATTTGTACAAAGTAGCCATAGCAACTACTTTAGCCAAGGTACTCATTAATGCGGTTGTCAATGCTGGAGAACCTTCATATACGTCTGGTGCCCAAAAGTGAAATGGAACTGCAGCCACTTTAAACAACATTCCTATCGTAACTAATACAATTCCAATAGGAAACCATACCGGCAATTCCGCTGATTGTGATAACTCACTGATTTCAGTAACATCAAAACTCCCCATCGCTCCATAAATCAAACAGATACCAAAAAGAATGATTCCAGAAGCAAAGGATCCCATTAAGAAATACTTCATTCCCGCCTCGTTACTCTTTAGATTCATACGATCACTAGCAGCAAGTACATAGAGCGAAATAGACAATACTTCGATTCCTAAAAAGAACATGGCTAAGTTTCCAAAAGAAACCATTGCCACCGCCCCAGCCAATAAAAATATTTTTATGGCAATATAATCAGAGATTTTAGATTGGTGATTTTCGTAAAAATTATGTCCTAAAGTCACTAAGAAAATAGTTAGAACAATAAACAAAGACGAAAAAGTAGTCGAAAATTTACTCACAACAATCATATTGTTATAGTAACTTTCTGTTGAATTAAATTCAGAGATAGTCAAACCAAGAACTCCTAACAATCCAATAATTGTAAGTGGCACAATGGCTTTTCGTAAATTAAAAATTTCAAATAAAAGGCATAAAACACCTAATCCTATTATAGCTATTAATGTATTCATTTTTTTACTTGACTTAGTTTATTCGGTTTATTTGAATTAAAATTTCTTCAAGACTTGGTGTGATCAAATCTATAATCGGTTTTGGATACATTCCAAAAAAGAATAACACGGCGATTATTAGTACCAAAGTTATCCCTTCGTTGCTAGTTACATCCGTAAATATTCGTGTATTAGTTTCACCTAACATGGCCTGTTGAAACATTTTCAACATATAATAGGCTCCTAAAATTATCGTAGTTCCCCCTAATATGGCAAACCAAATATTAATTTGTGAAAGACTGTATAAAACGGTAAATTCTCCAACAAAGTTAAACGTAGATGGCAACGCAACTGAAGCCACAACTAAGATTAAAAACATGGAGGTGAATTTTGGTGTCTGCGAACGAATACCCCCCATTTCAGCAATTACTCTAGTTTCATATCTTCTGAAAATGATCTCCGCAATATAAAACAATCCAACAACCACAAATCCATGAGCAATCATTTGTAAAACTGCTCCACGTAATCCGTCTAACGTCAAAGTATAGCTACCTGCAGCAATTAAACCCACGTGCGCTAAGGACGAATAAGCCAATAATTTCTTTAAATCTTTCTGTTTCAAAGCCACGATAGATCCGTAAATCACACCTGCAATCCCAAGTCCAATAAAAATATACATATATTCTTTAGCGGCCATTGGAGCCAAAGGCAATTGCCAACGAATAACGCTATACAATCCCATTTTTAACATGATCCCAGATAAAAGCATCGTTCCAACGGTCGGTGCTTTTTGGTACACATTGGCTTGCCAAGTGTGAAATGGAATTAATGGAATCTTTATGGCATACGCCAAGAAAAAAGCTAGGAATATCCATAACTGTTCTGCAGCAGATAAATTTACTTTGTACAAGTCCTCTAATAAAAAGCTTCCCGCTTTTTGATACAGATAAACAAATGCTACTAGCATGAACAAGGAACCTGCTAGGGTATAAATAAAGAATTTAACAACTGCTTTTTTACGTTCTTCTGCATCTCCGTTACCCCAAACCAAAGCGATGAAGTAAATAGGTATTAAAGATAATTCCCAAAAAATATAATACAATAAACCGTCTGATGCTAAGAATGTTCCCGCCATAGCAAAAGACATAAACAAAATCAAAGCATAAAATGATTTGGAATTTTTAAATTCATTTCCAAAAGAAGAAAATATAATGATAGGAGTCAAAACAGTAGTCAGTAAAACCATAGCCAATGACAATCCATCTGCTTTCAGCGCAAAAGATATATTGGGTTGTGTGATCCACTGATTGATGAAACTAATATTTTCACCTAAATTATAGTGATTTAATAATACAATAGAAGCGCCTGCAGCAGCTAAGCCAAACAACAATGCTACTTTTGAAGCTAGTTTATCACCCGCGAGAAAGGTTGCAAAAGCACCAACTAAAAGAATAATTAAAATAAGAGATACGTTCATAATGAAAAATTATTGAGCTAAAAATAAATAAGAAACAATGGCACAAAGTCCTAAAACAAAGGCAAAAAGATAAAGACCTATACTTCCGTTTTGTACTTTCTTTCCTTGATAACTTATTTCGTTGGTCAGTTTTCCGAATCCAAAAACCAAAGCTGATAAACCTGATTCTACTGTATCTCTGAAAAAACGAGACAAGAAATTAATCGGTTTGACAAAAATAGCATCATAAAATTCATCAACATAATATTTATTGTAGAGCACTTTAGAAAATCCTGTAATCGCTGCATCTTCGCTTGGGACAGCATTTTGTTTTATGTATTTGGCGTAAGCAATACCAATACCAACTAATCCGCCTATAACAGCAATAGCCATCAAGATATATTCAGTAGTTCCTAAATGGTGTTCAGCGGTTGCTAACTTAGGTAAAATAGGAGTTAAATACTCATTCAACCAACTATTTCCAGGCAAACTAATCAATCCACCGATAGTAGCTAAAAATGCTAGAACAATCAATGGAATGGTGATCAACGGAGAACTTTCGTGCAAATGGTGTTTTTGTTCTGCAGTTCCTCTAAATTCTTTAAAGAACGTCAAGAACATTAAACGGAACATATAAAAAGCTGTCATTATAGAAGCAATAGAAGCCACAACCCATAACGGTATGTTGTGATGAAACGCCACTAATAAGATTTCATCCTTAGAGAAAAAACCAGAAAACAATGGAACTCCTGAAATAGCCAATGACGCAATAAGCATGGTCGCAAATGTAATTGGCATTGCTTTTTTCAAACCACCCATGTTGCGCATATCTTGTTCTCCGTGCAACGCGTGAATAACGGAACCGGATCCTAAGAACAAACAAGCTTTGAAGAAAGCGTGAGTAATCACATGGAAAACAGCCACTTCGTAAGCACCCAATCCCAAAGCCAAGAACATTAATCCCAATTGTGAAACGGTAGAATAAGCCAATACTTTTTTGATGTCATTTTGAACTAAACCAATTGTTGCCGCTACTAAAGCCGTAACAGCTCCCACTATGGCAATTATATTTTGGACATCCGGAGTCAAATCAAACAAGAAATTTAATCTCGTAATCATAAAAATCCCTGCAGTAACCATCGTCGCTGCGTGAATCAATGCCGATACTGGCGTTGGACCTGCCATCGCATCCGGCAACCACGTATATAAGGGTATTTGTGCGGACTTACCGCAAGCTCCAATAAACAAAGCAAATGCAGCTACCGAAAGCCAATACATATTAAGATCAGTTGCGCCAGAAATAGCCGTTTTCAATGTGGCAAAATCTAAAGTAGAAAATAACATTCCTAAAATAAAAATCCCAATCAACAACCCTAAATCACCAATACGATTCATAATGAATGCCTTTTTTGCCGCATCATTAAATTCTTGGTTTTTATGCCAGAATCCAATCAACAAATAGGAACAAAGACCAACGCCTTCCCATCCGATGAACATTACTAATAAATTGCTACCAATTACTAGTGTAATCATGAAAAATACAAACAGATTCAAATAGGCAAAATATTTATGCATATTCTCATCATCATACATGTAATTGATCGAATACAAATGAATCAATGAACCAATTCCAGTAACGAATAGCAACCATAAAACGGATAATTGATCCAATTGAAATCCAAAATCAACTTTAAAATTACTGATTTGAATCCATTCAAAAAGTGAAATATGAATCCCTTCTGGTATTGCAGCAATTGCTCCAAAGAAATAAAATGTGACCGCAAATGAAACAGCAACAGCCATTGTCCCGATTATTCCGGACAATGTTTTTCCCAAACGCGATCCAAATAAAATATTTAATAAAAATCCTAAAAAAGGAGCTAATAATAAGAGTAAAGCTAAATTCGTATTCATTATAGTTTATCCTTTTAAGTTTTTCAAATTATCGATAGTAATAGAGCCTAAGTTTCTAAAAATAGAAACTAAAATTGCCAATCCTACGGCAACTTCTGCCGCAGCAACTGCCATCGAGAAAAACACAAAAACTTGTCCTTGCGCATCTTGATGATAAGTCGAAAATGCAACGAACAAAAGATTCACGGCATTCAGCATTATTTCTATCGACATAAATACGATTATGGCATTTCGTCTGTACAATACTCCGAAAACACCAATACAAAAAAGTATTACGCTTAGGAATATATAATTTTCAATACCAATGTGGTTTAAAATATTGTTCATCTTATTTTTGCAATTTTTCTTTTTTAGACAATAATACCGTTCCAATCATAGCCACTAAAAGTAAAATAGAAGCAAATTCAAATGGAACCATATATTCATTCAATAGTACTTTACCCAATACTTTTATAGACTGATAATCTTCGCCAGTAGTTACATATTCACCAACAATAGGTTTTGAGTTGATGAAAATAGCGATCAATATTAAACAAATTAAGCAAAAAGAAACAATTGCTCCTAAGCGCGTAATCCTAGGTCGGTGCACTTCTTTTTCTTCATTCAAATTCATCAACATAATGGTAAACAGGAATAAAATCATAATCGCTCCAGAATACACAATAATATGAACAATCGCTAAAAACTGGGAGTTTAATAAAAGATAATGACCTGCTATCGAAAAGAAACAAATCACTAAATAAATAGCACTATGAATTGGATTTCTACTGAAGATTGTCAAAAAAGCGGTTGCCAAAGTTACCGCGGATAGTACGCAAAAAATTATAAGTATCGTAGACATTAATTAGCGTTTTTAAGTTGAGCATTTTTCATTGCGATATCTAAAGGCATCACTAATTTATCTTTTCCAAAAATAAAATCTTCTCTTTCGTAACTCGAAGGAACTAATACTTTGGAGGTAGTCAAATAAATTGCATCTTTAGGACAAGCCTCCTCACACAAGCCGCAAAAAATACAACGCAACATATTAATTTCATAAATAGAAGCATATTTTTCTTCTCTGTACAAATGTTTTTCATCGGCTTTGCGTTCTTCCGCCTTCATCGTAATTGCTTCCGCTGGACAAGACAACGCACACAAACCACAAGCCGTGCAATTTTCCCGACCTTCTTCATCACGTTTCAACATGTGTTGACCGCGATAAACCGGACTCATTTCACGTACCTGCTCTGGATATTGAATCGTTACTTTTCTAGTAAACAAATGCTGAATTGTAATTATTAATCCTTTGACAATCGCAACAAGATACATTCTTTCCCAAAAAGTCATCTCCTTGTTAGAGACTAGCTTTTTTCTTCCCGATAAGGATATACTTTCTATACTCATTTTTTATTTTATTTGTAGCTGTTTCCTGCTATCCGTTTCAATCTTTTAATCGCTGCGGCGATTAAAAGGATTTATACTGCTATCAGGGCTAGGGCTTTTTCTGTCTCAATTCTATTTTATCTTGCTATTTCTTGCTCTCCATTTGGATTGTTAAAAACCAAAATAGGCCGCAATATCCGCTCTTAACATTACAATTCCAGTAATCATAATATTTACAATCGATAACGGAATTAGTATCCTCCAACCCAAATGCATCAATTGATCGTATCTAAATCTTGGAATAGTCCATCGAACCCACATAAAGAAAAATATAAACCCACACAATTTGATAAACAAAGCACCAAATCCCATTATATTGGCAATATTTACACCCCAATTTTCAACAACCCAACTCATTCCTGGATAATTATATCCTCCAAAGAATAAAACTGCTAAAATGGTAGAGGAGATAAACATATTGGCATATTCAGCAAATAAATAGAATCCCATTTTCATCGATGAATATTCTGTGTGGTATCCTCCAATTAATTCTGTTTCACATTCCGCTAAATCAAAAGGTGTTCTGTTGGCTTCTGCGAAAGCACAAATTAAAAAGATAATAAAAGATAAGGGTTGGTAAAAAACATTCCAATCCATCCCAGCTTGTTGCGCCGAAATTTCTCTTAAACTTAAAGTCCCAGTCATCATTAATAAGGCGATCAAGGAAAGTCCCATGGCAACTTCATAAGAAACCATTTGCGAAGCAGCACGAACAGCTCCAATCAAAGAGAATTTATTATTTGAAGCCCAACCCCCAATCATAATTCCATAAACTCCCACGGATACAACTCCAATAAAATATAATAAACCTATATTCAAATCGGTGGCTTGTAATAAAATATCTCTTCCAAACAAGTGCAATCTGTCTCCCCAGGGAATCACAGCACTTGTCATCAAAGCCGTACTCATTGCAATAGCAGGACCTACAAAAAACAAAAAACGATTTGGTGTATTCGGTTCAAATTCCTCTTTCGAGAATAATTTTAAACCATCAGCTAGCGGTTGAAACAATCCAAAAGGACCCGCTCTGTTAGGTCCAACACGATCTTGAAGCCAGGCGGCCACCTTACGTTCCGCCCAAGTGGAATACATTGCCATCAACATTGTTAAAGCAAAAACCGCTACAATAATGACACCTTTTTCTATGATAATAGTACTATCCATTATTGCCCAAACTTTTTTGATTTATAATATCTTCTTCGGTCAATGGAAATTCAGCCATACTGATTTTTTTACGATCTTCTTCTCTACCAATAAGGATATGCGATTCAGTAGCTATTTCAACTTTTTCTAACTTTCTGTTGTATTTATTTTGATTGATAACCGAGTCTTTTTCAAAAGCTCTTGGCCCTTCAATAATCCAGTCTTTCACTTCTTTGTGATCAAAACGACAACCATTACAAATAAACTCATCTACTTCATGGTATTCGTCTTTTCTTCCAGTAACACGTTGAATTTCGTCACCAAACATCCAAACGGTAGTTTTTCCAGAACAAGTAGGGCAATCTCTATGTGCGTTATACGGCTTACTGAACCAAACTCTAGATTTAAATCGAAACGTTTTATCCGTCAATGCGCCTACTGGACAAACATCTATCATATTTCCTGAGAACTCATTATCAACCGCTTTTGAAATACAAGTCGATATATTCGAATGATCTCCTCTATCCATAACTCCGTGAACACGATCATCTGTCAATTGATCTGCTACCATTACACAACGGTAGCAAAGAATACAACGATTCATGTGCAACTGAATATTTGGACCTATATTCTCTGGTTCAAAAGTTCTCTTTTCCTCAATAAAACGAGTTTCTGATTTCCCGTGCTCAAAGCTTAAGTTTTGCAAATCACATTCTCCTGCTTGATCACAAACGGGACAATCTAAGGGGTGATTGATCAACAAAAATTCAGTTACTGATTTCCTTGCTTCTTGCACTCGAGGCGAGGATTTACTATTCACTTCCATTCCGTCCATGCAACCGGTTACACAAGATGCCATTAATTTTGGCATTGGTCTTGGATCCGCTTCACTTCCTTTAGCAACTTCCACTAAACAACAACGGCATTTTCCACCGCTTCCTTTTAGTTTAGAATAATAGCACATCGCTGGCGGAACTACTTCTCCACCTATCATACGTGCTGCCTGCAGGATGGTTGTTCCTGGTTCAACTTCTATTGAATGTCCGTCTATTGTTACTTTCATTATTTAACTCTATTTAACTCCTACGGAGTATCTTATTTCTGAAATCAAAAATCGTTAATCAGCAATCTTAAATCAATTCCTTCGCTACTAAATACTTTACTTTTTCAAAAGGTTCAGCAACAAAATGATCTCTATTTTTTATTTTTTCTGGGAAACGAATGTGGTATTCAAATTCCTCTCTAAAGTGGCGAATCGCTGCTGCCACTGGCCAAGCTGCTGCATCTCCCAATGGACAAATCGTATTTCCCTCAATTTTACTTTGAATACTCAACAGCAAATCGATATCTTCTTCACGACCGTGACCATTTTCTATTCGGTGCAATACTTTTTCCATCCACCCAGTACCTTCACGACAAGGGGAACATTGTCCACAGCTTTCATGGTGATAAAAGCGAGAGAAATTCCAAGTATTACGAACAATACAAGATGTATCATTGTAAACAATAAATCCACCTGATCCTAACATCGATCCTGTTGCAAATCCACCGTCACTCAAGGATTCGTATGACATCAAACGATCCTCACCGTTAGCTGTTTTATAAATTAAATGAGCGGGTAAAACAGGAACAGAACTTCCTCCTGGCACAAATGCTTTCAATGGTCTGTCAGAACTCATTCCACCTAAATATTCATCAGAATTCATGAATTCATAGACACTTAAACCCAATTCAATTTCGTAAACACCAGGATTTTTAATGTGTCCTGAAGCTGAAATTAACTTAGTTCCTGTAGAACGACCAATACCAATTTTAGCATATTCTGCACCTGAATTATTTACAATCCAAGGCACTGCGGCAATAGTCTCTACGTTATTTACAACCGTTGGATTTGACCAAAGTCCTGAAATAGCAGGAAAGGGTGGCTTAATACGAGGATTTCCTCTTTTCCCTTCCAAAGATTCAATCAGCGCGGTTTCTTCTCCACAAATGTAAGCTCCAGCACCACAATGAACATAAAGTTCTAAATCGTAGCCTGAACCTAGTATGTTTTTCCCCAAAAACCCAGCAGCTTTTGCTTCGTTTATGGCTCTCTCTAATATTTTATAAACCCACATGTACTCTCCACGAATGTAGATATAAGATAGGTTTGCTCCCAATGCATAACTAGAAGTAATCATTCCTTCAATCAATAAATGAGGAATAAATTCCATCAAATAACGATCCTTGAAAGTTCCTGGCTCTGACTCATCCGCATTGCAAACTAAATGTCTCGGTTTTCCTGATTTTTTATCAATAAAACTCCATTTCATTCCAGCTGGGAATCCAGCTCCACCACGGCCACGTAATCCAGAAGTTTTCACTTCCTCTACTACTTCATCCGGTGTTAATGTTTTCAGGGCTTTTTCTACAGATGCATATCCTCCGTTTGCACGGTATACTTCGTAGGTTTTAATTCCTGGAATAGTTACTTTGTCTAATAATATTTTTTGTGACATATTATATATCGTGTAGTATTATTGTATCATTTTTGCAATCTTCAATTAGCTGATCTACTTTTTCCTTTGTCAAATGTTCTTTGTAAAAATCACCTAGTTGCATCATTGGCGCATAGCCACAAGCTCCTAAACATTCTACACCTCTTACCTCAAAAAGACCATCTGGAGTAGGCTCGCCTACTTTTACACCTAGCTTTTCACAGGTATAATCCATAAGATCTTCTACACCATTCAGACAACATGGAGAAGTTTGGCAAAATTCAAACATGTATTTCCCGATTGGCCTTTGATTGTACATGGTATAAAATGAAACTACTTCATAAACCTCAATAGGTTTTATTTGAATAATTTCGGCTACTTTATCCATCAATTCAATACTCAACCAATTCTCGTGCGCATCTTGAACTTCATGCAAAACCGGCAATAGAGCCGATTTTCTTTTGTCTTCAGGATAATGATTGATTAACTCATTGATGCGAGACATCAATGCTTCAGTTATGTTTATTTCTTGTTTGTAATGTGTTCTTTCCATTTTTCTTTTAAATCTGAAATCTAAAATCGTTAATCAGCAATCTTAATTCGTTAAGCGTCTAGCTCGCCTGCAATAACATTTAAACTCGACAAAATAACAATCGCATCTGAGAGCAAAGCTCCTTTAATCATTTCTGGATACGCTTGGTAGTAAATAAAACAAGGTCTACGAAAGTGCAATCTATAAGGTGTTCGACTTCCGTCAGTAACTAGATAAAAACCTAATTCTCCATTTCCACCTTCTACAGGATGATAAACTTCGGCCACTGGAACAGGAACCTCTCCCATTACAATTTTGAAATGATAAATCAACGATTCCATACTTGTGTAAACATCTTCTTTTGGAGGAAGGTAATAATCCGGAACATCAGCGTGAAAGTCATTTCCTTCTGGCATCTTTGCTAGTGCTTGACGAATGATACTTAAACTTTCCCATACTTCAGCATTACGAACACAAAAACGGTCGTAGGTATCACCTGATTTCCCTACAGGAATAATAAAGTCAAAATCTTCGTAAGAAGAGTAGGGCTGCGATACTCGAACATCATAATCAACTCCTGCAGCACGTAAATTTGGACCAGTAAAACCATAAGCCATGGCTTGTTCAGCGGATATTGGTCCAACATTTACTGTTCTATCAATAAATATTCTATTTCTTTCAAATAAGTTTTCAAATTCCTTCCAAGCAGCTGGAAATTCTTCTAAAAACGTGTTTAGTAATTCAAATGCCTTTGGTGACCAATCTCTTTCGAAACCACCAATTCGACCCATATTAGTAGTCAAACGTGCTCCACAAATTTCTTCGTAGATCTCGTATACTTTTTCTCTAAATTGGAATACATATAAAAATCCAGTATAGGCTCCAGTATCCACACCAAGGATAGAATTACAGATGATATGATCCGTGATTCTTGCCAATTCCATTACTATAACTCTTAAATATTGCGCTCTTTTAGGAACTTCAATATCCAACAATTTTTCTAATGTCATCCACCAACCCATGTTGTTTATAGGTGATGAACAATAATTCATTCTGTCCGTAAGTGGCGTGATTTGGTAAAAAGGACGGTTTTCTGCAATTTTTTCGAAAGCTCTGTGAATGTAACCAATGGTTGGTTCCGCTTCCAGAATTCTTTCTCCATCCATCAGCAAGATATTCTGAAAAATACCATGTGTAGCTGGGTGTGTTGGTCCTAAATTCAAGATAGAAAGCTCGCTTCCGTCTTCATTTAGTTGTTCTTTAATTCTTTTAGCATAGCGATGCTCTGGTGGTAATAATAGTTCTGACATTTATTTAATGTGAAAAATTATAATAGTGTGTGTTTTTAATAATTGTCGGTTGTTCTTCCAAAGAAACGATCATCTTTATCTGTTCTTCCGCTATCTTCCATCGGGAATTCTTTTCGCATTGGAAAAGAAATCATTTCATCCATATTTAAAATTCTTTTCAACTGAGGATGTCCTATGAAGTTTATTCCATAAAAATCATACGTTTCTCTTTCCATCCAATTGGAGCATAAGAAAATATTTGATATTGATTTTATTTCTGGATTTTCACCCTTGATATAGGTTTTGATCTTGATTCTTTTGTTTTCATACCAATTATGTAAATGATATACCACTGCAAATTGATGCTCTTCATCATTGTCAGGATAATGAATCCCACATAAATCTGTTAAAAAATGAAAACGTAATGTTGGATCATTTTTCAAAAAAAGAATCACTGCAGTTATTTTATCCGCAGCGACTTCAAATGAAAACAGATCTCTTTCTTGCTTGAATTCAAAAACAACTGAATCAAATGATTCAACTAATTTTTCTTGAATTTGTATCGTTTCTAAAGCCATTATTTATTTGATGTTATAAGAAGCTAATAATTCTTGGTATTCAGGAGAACTTCTTCTTCTTACCGATTCTGTTCTCACCAACTCTTGCAATTTCATAACGCCATCTACAATTTGTTCCGGTCTTGGTGGACAACCTGGGACATAAACATCAACCGGAATCACTTTATCAATCCCTTGCAAAACGGAATACGTGTCAAAGATTCCACCAGATGAAGCACAAGCTCCCACAGCGATTACCCAACGAGGTTCCGACATTTGCTCATAAACCTGACGTAAAATAGGCGCCATTTTTTTTGAAATCGTTCCCATTACCATTAACATATCCGCTTGACGAGGAGAAAAACTAACGCGCTCCGAACCAAATCGTGCTAAATCGTAATGCGAAGCCATCGTTGCCATAAATTCGATTCCGCAACAAGAAGTGGCGAAAGGCAAAGGCCACAATGAATTTGCACGAGCCATTCCCACTACGTCATTAAGTTTTGTAGCGAAGAAACCTTCACCAACAACACCCTCTGGAGGGGCAACCATATTTATATTTGAATCACTCATTTTTTGTTATTTAGAATTAAAAATTCTGAATTATAAATTAAAAAAAACTTTTTATAATTTATAATTCAACATTTAAAATAAATTTTACTCCCACTCCAACGCTTTCTTTTTGATGATGTAGAAAAAACCCACCAAAAGCAAAAGCATAAAGATCACCATTTTCACCATTCCTTCCATTCCCAACTCCTTGAAATTTATTGCCCATGGATAGAGAAAAATAACCTCAACATCAAACAAAACAAATAAAATCGCAACAAGAAAATATTTTACTGAAAAGGGTATTCTAGCGTTTCCAACGGACTCAATTCCGCACTCGAAGTTTTTATCTTTGTTTTCAGAAGAACGTTTAGGACCTAATTTCCCTGAAACTATTATCGTTCCTACAACAAATCCTACAGCTAAAATAAACTGCATTAAAATAGGAATATAATTTAATTGATCGGATTGCATATGGCAGTTATTTATGAATAAGAATAAGCGACAAAGATAACTTTCAAATTATTAAATAACAATTAAAACAAAGAAATACATCGCCACTACATCGATGTAAATTTACAATTTTTATTTATTATAAATAAGAAACGACGGTTCTATTAAGATGTGTTTAACGTTTAGAGGATTTAACAACACTAATACATCGCATTCTTATGCCCATTTAGGATGGATATAAAACAAAAAAAACGTTCCGAATTTAATCGAAACGTTTTACACATTCTTAGACAAAAAATAAATTTTTTGCTTAGATAACTGCTACTTTCGCAGCAACTTTTCCTTTTCTTCCTTCTTCTTCTTCATAGCTTACTCTATCACCTTCGCGTAATTCTTCCGCGTTGATTCCTGATGCATGAACAAAAATGTCTTTTCCTGTTTCTTCGTCTGTAATGAATCCGTAACCTTTAGATTCATTGAAAAATTTAACTGTACCTGTACGCATTGTAATTGTAATAATAATTTATAATGAGGCAAATGTAATATTTAATATAATACGAAATACTATCTTATGTTTTTATTTTGTAAAAATATTGATATTCAACGTTTTCTAACAAATTTTACCGATGAACAACAATTAAACTAATTTAATGTGAAGCTCTTTCAGCTGCGATTCATCTATTTTAGATGGAGCATCAATCATAACATCTCTTCCAGAATTATTTTTTGGAAAAGCAATAAAATCACGAATGGTTTCCTGCCCACCTAAAATTGCGACTAACCTGTCCAGTCCAAAAGCCAAACCTCCATGAGGCGGCGCACCAAATTGGAACGCATCCATTAAAAATCCGAATTGTGCTTTCGCATCTTCTTCGGTGAAACCTAAATATTTGAACATTAATTGTTGTGTTGCTTTATCGTGAATACGAATTGATCCACCACCGATTTCATTTCCATTTAAAACCATATCATACGCATTGGCACGAACTTTCCCTGGATCTGTTTCTAATAAGTGCATGTCTTCCGGTTTTGGGGAAGTAAACGGGTGATGCATGGCATGGTAACGACCACTTTCTTCATCAAACTCTAATAATGGAAAATCAACTACCCAAAGCGGAGCAAATTCCGCTGGATTTCTTAAGCCTAAGCGAGTTGCTAATTCCATTCGCAATGCACTCAACTGTGTTCTTGTTTTATCCGTAGGACCAGAAAGTACAAAAATCATATCTCCAGGTTTTGCTCCGGTAATTTTTGCCCATTGCGCTAAATCATCTTGATCGTAGAATTTATCAACGGATGATTTATAGGTTCCGTCTTCATTGCATTTTACATAAACCATTCCGGATGCGCCTACTTGAGGACGTTTTACCCAGTCAATTAATCCATCTATTTCCTTACGAGTATAGTTTCCAACTCCCGGAACTGCAATACCAACCACAAATTCAGCAGCATTAAAAACAGGGAATTCTTTGTGTTGTGTTACTTGATTTAATTCCCCAAATTCCATTCCGAAACGGATATCCGGTTTGTCATTTCCGTATGTTTTCATCGCATATTCGTAGGTAATTCTTGGGAATTTTTCTACTTCGATGCCTTTAATTTCTTTTAGTAAATGTCTTGTCAATCCTTCAAAAACATTCAAAATATCTTCTTGCTCCACAAAAGCCATTTCACAATCGATTTGTGTAAATTCCGGTTGTCTGTCTGCACGTAAATCTTCATCACGGAAACATTTCACGATTTGGAAATACTTATCCATTCCACCCACCATCAATAATTGCTTGAACGTTTGAGGCGATTGTGGTAATGCATAAAACTGACCTTCATTCATTCTGGAAGGCACCACAAAATCTCTAGCTCCTTCTGGAGTAGATTTAATTAAATAAGGCGTTTCAACTTCACAGAAATCTAAATCAGAAAGATATTTACGCACTTCCATGGCTACTTTATGACGAAACATCAAACTGTTTTTTACCGGATTTCTTCGAATGTCAAGGTAACGATACTTCATTCGGATATCTTCGCCACCATCCGTTTCATCCTCTATTGTAAAAGGAGGCGTCAATGATGCATTTAGAATAGTCAACTCCGTAACTAAAATTTCAATATCACCCGTGGTCATGTTTTTGTTTTTGGCTTCCCGCTCAATAACAGCACCTTTAACTTGGATTACAAATTCACGACCTAATGTTTTAGCCAACTCAAAAACAGATTTTTCCGAACGACCTTCGTCAAAAATTAACTGCGTAACTCCATAACGGTCGCGTAAATCAACCCAATTCATAAATCCCTTATCTCGGGATTTTTGAACCCATCCCGCAAGTGTAACTTCTGTATTAATATGTGAGGCATTCAATTCGCCACAGTTATGACTTCTATACATGTTCTAAATTTTTGATTATTTTGCCCTTTGGACACCGCTGCAAATTTAGGACTAATTATGAATAATGAATTGCGAATTCACAAATTTTAGTGATTGGTTTCAAAGCCCATTTTATTTCGAATGTTAAATTTTACTCTAATGTTACTAAATTGTTAAGTAAAAGTTTTTTTATTGTAAAATGTTTTATACATTTGTTAAGCTAATATGAATTTAAAAATCCAAACGACATGAAAAAATATATAATATTAACCGCATTACTTTTCTCAGGGATAGCATTCGCTCAAGAAAACAATCCAAAACTAGAAGCTGTAGGTGAATTAGTTAAAACAACGTACTACTTTGAAAACGGAAAAGTACAACAAGAAGGTTTCTTTAAAAACGGGAAACTGGAAGGAGTTTGGACTTTATACGATACGAATGGTAATAAACAATCTGTTGCCACTTATAAAAACGGAGAAAAAACTGGAAAATGGTTTTTCTGGAATGGAAATAACCTAAGTGAAGTAGATTATTCTAATAGCCGCATCGCTTCCGTAAGAACATGGAAACAAGACGCATTGGTTAATCGAGATTAAAAAAAACCTCATTATAATTTACAAAAGCTTTCGTTTATGCGAAGGCTTTTTTTGTGGAATCATTTGTTTATTCGAATATTAAAAAAATGCAAAATTAGTTATTTCGCTTACTGCTAAAATTAAAAATAAAGTAGTCGGCACGAAGATGTTGCAATTTTAATGATCGAATTTTACTTAAAACTCGATGTTCAAATTTGCCTTACTTAGAATCCATAAACGCTTCGCAAAGTTTCCAACTTTGAGGATGTGAATTTCAGTTTTAAACTGACGATAACGCCCAAGTAAGCGAAATTTTTTTTATGGAGCGGTTCTTAAACAAGTGGGAGACACTTGAGAATTTCTAGGCCTCCGCGCTCGTTATTATAGGCATCTTTTACCAATTGAAAAGTCCGAAAAAGAATTACTACCAATACTATTTTAACTAATTTTAATCAATTCGAACAAGTCAGTGTAGTACCTATTTAACAATAATGTCCTATTTTTACCCAACTTAATAAAATACAAGAATTGCAATGCCTACACTAAACTGGATTGGAAAAGAAAAAGTAATCAATCATCATCAAGATGTTCCTTATAAAATACTAGAACCGCAATATGGTTTTACGGATGGAATAGAACAACCTGAACCCAATAACAGTGGTAATAAAATCATACATGGCGACAACCTTGAAGCCCTAAAAAGCTTATTACCCGAATACGAAGGCAAAATAAAATGTATTTATATTGACCCACCTTACAATACAGGAAATGAGAGTTGGGTGTATAACGACAATGTAAACCACCCAAAAATAAAAAAATGGCTAGGTGAAGTCGTGGGTAAAGATGGTGAAGACCTTACACGACACGATAAGTGGCTGTGCATGATGTATCCAAGATTGAAATTATTGCATAAATTATTAGCGGATGATGGTGCAATTTTCATTAGTATCGATGATAATGAACAGGCAAATTTGAAATTGATATGTGATGAAATTTTTGGGGTGAGAAATTTTGTTACAAATGTTATTTGGGAAAAAAACTATTCACCTAGAAATGATGCCAAATATTTTTCTGCATCACATGATTTTGTGCTTGTTTTTGCAAAATCTAAAAATAATTGGAAATTAAATCTTGCTCCCAGAACTGAAAAACAAAATAAATTCTACAAATACAACGACGATGATGGTCGAGGAGTTTGGAGACCAGATAATGTTTTAGTTAAGTCATTTTCTCAGTCAGGAGTTTTTGGAATTGAAAATCCAAATAACGGCAAAATACACTTTCCTCCTCAAGGAAATTGTTATCGTTTCAATGAAGAAAAATCCAAATTAATGTTAGCTGAAAATAAATTTTATTTCGGAAAAGATGGAAATGGAAAACCTCAATTAAAACGATATTTATCAGAAGTAAATGACGGAGTCGTTCCACAAACAATATGGAAATATGATGAAGTATCGCATAATCAAGAAGGTAAAAAAGAATTAAACATTATCATAGAGGGTAATGTTTTTGACAGTCCAAAACCACATCAATTAATTAATCGAGTTTTAGAATTATCAACCGATAAAAACTCTATAATCCTAGACAGCTTCGCAGGCTCAGGAACAACGGCTCATGCAGTTCTGAATCTGAACAAGCAAGATGGTGGTAATCGCAAATTCATTTTGATAGAAATGGAAGAGTATGCTAATACAATTACTGCCGAGCGAGTGAAAAGAGTTATTAAAGGCTATGGTGAAGACAAAAAAGGCGTAGAAGGCACAGGCGGTAGTTTTGATTATTACCAACTGGGCGAACCTTTATTTCTTGAAGAAGACATTCTAAACGAAGCCGTTGGGATTGATAATATCTTAAAATACATTTGGTATTCAGAAACGAGAACAGCATTCACAAACATTCAAAATTTAGAACAGGATAACTATCGTATTGGTTCAAAAGATCAAACCGATTATTATTTTTATTATACAAAACAAGCCGTAACCACAGTTGATTACGATTTCATGGCACGAATAAAACACAAAGCCAGTCAATATATCATTTATGCTGATAATTGCTTATTAGAGAAAGATTTCATGTTGAAACATCATATTATTTTCAAGAAAATACCAAGAGATATTACTCGTTTTTAAAATAAAACAAGAAATTTATAATTGCACAAGATTATGGAAGAAGGTTTAAGTAAATTTATATTATACACAGCACCGAGCGGAGCCATAAAAGTTGATGTTTTGTTGAAAGACGAAAGTGTTTGGCTTTCACAAAAAGCAATGTCGGCATTATTTGAATGTTCTACTGATAATATTTCATTGCATTTAAAAAACATTTTCGAAATCAATGAGTTAGAAGAAGATTCAGTTACCGAGGTTTTCTCGGCAACTGCTTCCGATGGTAAAAATTATAATACAAAACATTACAACCTCGATGCTATAATTTCAGTAGGATACAGAGTAAATTCGATAAAGGCAGTTCAGTTCAGAAAATGGGCGACACAAGCCTTAAAGGAATATATTGTAAAAGGATTTGTACTTGATGATGATAGATTAAAACAAGGACAAACACTTTTTGGCAAAGATTACTTTAGAGAATTATTACAAAGAGTACGTTCGATCCGCGCCAGCGAAAGAAGGATATACCAACAAGTAACTGATATTTTTGCGGAGTGTTCAATTGATTATGACAAAAATGCCGATATAACCAAAGGCTTTTATGCTATGGTTCAAAATAAATTCCATTTTGCCATAACCGGCAATACTGCAGCTGAGATCATAGCTAAAACTGCAGACAGTCAAAAAGAGAATATGGGATTAACTTCATGGAAAAATGCCCCTGTTGGACGAATACTAAAATCAGATGTTATTATTGCTAAGAATTACTTGCAGGAAAAAGAAATCAAACAATTAGAAAGAACCGTAACGGGTTATTTTGATTACATCGAAGGATTGATTGAGCGAGAAAACACTTTTACTATGGAAGGACTAGCAACTAGCGTTAATAAATTCCTATCTTTTAACGACTATAAAGTTTTAGAAGGAAAAGGCAAAATGAAAAAAATCACCGCTGATAAAAAAGCGATTGCAGCATACGAAACATTTAATAAAACCCAAAAAATAGTGTCTGACTTTGACAAGGTAGTTAAAGGATTGAGGAAAGGAAAATAGTTAGGAGTTATAGCTGATAAAAACTTGAAGAAGAACTAAAAACAGAAAGAGATGGAAGATAAGAAATATTATTCTCTTAGGAAAGAAATGATTTCAGACGAACAGCAGATGAGTTTTGAAAATCTAAAAAAAACATTTTTAATAGCTTATAATAGCCTAAAAGTAGGTCTTTATTTCCAGAAGTATTTAGAAGAAACCGTATCCCATCAAGATCATCCAATTAGCGTTGAAAATAAAATTTTTCTTAAATTAAGAAAAGACAGTTTATATCCAATTGAGGAATACTTACCTAATTATACTGAAGAGGATCTTTTTGATATAATAGAATTTCTACACGATCATTGTTCTAAGGGTTTAGACCCGGGATATTTAACGAATGAAACTGGTTGGAATTATTATGGCTGTACTGAATTTGATGATATTGAAGGACAAAAACATTATATAGAATTACTAAACCCAATTTTACAAGAATACAAACATGGGTTTGAGATTTCAGGAAGCGGGCATATTTTAAATCTCCCCGAAAATGGACTTTCTAATTTATTAGAGGCAATTATTCCAACAGACGATACCGAAAATATAAAAAACAGAATAGACTCTGCTATTCTAAAATTCAGGCGTTCTAAATCTACACATGATGAAAGATTTGCTGCCATTAGAGAACTTATTGATGTTTTAGAATTCATAAGACCATCTATTAAAGAACATTTGATAAGTGATGATGAAAAGGCTCTTTTTAATATTGTCAACAATTTCGGAATCAGACATCATAACCAAAAACAAAAGACAGATTATGATAAGCCCATTTGGTATAGTTGGATTTTCTATTGTTGCTTAGCGACATTACACGCTGTTTTACGATTAGCAGAAAAGAAAATAGTATTTAATCAGTTTGACGAAAATAAAAAATAATTATGAATGAGGAACAACAACTCATAATTCATAACTTAAAACTCATAATTTTAAAAATATGGAGTTAAAATCCTACCAACAACAAGTTATTACCGATTTAGATTTTTTTTTAGAATATCTCCAAAAATACGACACACCTTCCCTTGCCTTCAAACAGTATTGGGAAGACAAAGTAGGAGCATATGAATTGAAGCTTGACGGTACTTATAGTGGAATGACAGCCTATAAAGACAATATCAAAAACACGCCTCACATTGCCATAAAAGTACCTACCGCGGGAGGAAAAACCTTTATTGCTTGTAATGCTATTCATTCCATCTTTAGCAGTTATGAAAGTAGCCGTCCTAAAGCAGTTGTTTGGCTTGTGCCCTGGAGTAATCTTTTACAGCAAACCGCATCAAATTTATCAGATGCATCGCATCCGTATCGTCAAAAACTAAATACACTATTCAATCATAGTGTAGAAGTCTATGAAAAAGAAAGTTTGTTGCAAGGAGCTAATTTTAACCCAACATCGGTTTCGGAACAATTGAATATTTTCGTTTTCAATTTTAGCAGTTTACGCATCAATTCTAAGAAAAAAGACGACCGTAAAATTTACCAACAAAACGGAGCATTAGAAGCTTTTAGAGATAGTGTTGTCGGGCAAGATTTAGTGTTACCAGACACAGATGAAAGTGCTTTAATCAATATTATCAGAAGCTTGAACCCTTTAGTTATTGTTGATGAAAGTCATAATGCCGAAAGTGATTTAAGTATTGAAATGCTTCAAAACCTTAATCCTTCTTTTATTTTGGATTTAACGGCGACACCAAAGAAAAACAGTAATATTGTTAGTTATGTAAATGCCATCGAGTTGAAGAAGGAACACATGGTAAAACTACCAGTAATTGTATACAACCACAGCCGAAAAGAAGAAGTAATCAACAGTGCTTTACACTTACAAAGACAATTAGAACAATTGGCGATTCAAGAAAGCTTAGACGGTGGTAAAAAGATAAGACCTATTATTTTATTTCAAGCACAATCTAATATCAAAGGAAGCGACAATACCACCTATACTAAGATCAAAGAAAAGCTAATCGAATTAAAAATTCCCGAAGAACAAATCAAAATCAAAGTTAGTGGTTTAGACGAATTAAAAGGAATAGATTTAATGGACGAAAAGTGTCCAGTTCGCTACATTATAACCGTCAATGCTTTAAAAGAAGGTTGGGATTGTCCATTTGCTTACATCCTTGCATCATTGGCAGATAAATCATCGGCAGTTGAAGTAGAACAAATTTTAGGTCGAGTTTTGCGCCAACCTTATGTGATTAAACATAAAGAACCATTGTTGAACCTTTCATTCGTTTTAACAGCATCAGCTAAATTCAATGAAACTTTAGACAACATTGTTAGAGGTTTGCAAGATGCCGGTTTTAGCAACAAAGACTACTATGCGGAGGAAATCATAAGCGAAGAGGTAACTACTGTTCTTACAGATAAAGAGGTTCTAAGCAATGAATTGTTTGGTTCTACAGAAAACAGTACTATTCCTTCTTTTGACGATGCTGACATTACAAATATCAATGTAGGTGCCATTAATTTTGACCCTACAGAAAAAATAATACCATCTACTACCAATACAGCCATAAATCTAATAACTCAAAAAGCAATTGAGGAAGGCAAAGCGTTTGAAACAAGATTGACTACAGAGGATGGAGACAATACGGAATACCTTTTAAGAGAAATGGGAAAAGAACCAAAAAGATATAAAATAGTAGAACATTTTAATCAAGTAGCAGAAACAATATCACTACCTCAATTTTATAAAAAATTAGAGGAAAGTGTATTAAATCAAGAATTAGTTTTTGAAGAATTGAGCCAAGGAGAAGTATTCCTAAACAGAGACCAATTATTGAGCACCTTCAAGTTGTCTTCTAAAAACATTGAAATAGATTTTAATAGCGTTACTGCTGATGTAGTAAAAGTGGATTATGATGAAAAACGAAAAGATACTGTAATTTCAAAATTCAGTATTCAGGCAAAAAAAATGCTGACTGATACCATTCTTGCAAAGCCTAAGGAAAAACAAGTTAAAGACATAACGAGTATTATGGTGGGTAAAATTGGTAATATGACACCCATTGCAGAACAAGAAATAAAAAAATATATCGAGCGAATTTTTAGCGAATTTTCTACCGAAGAAATTATTGATGCCGTAAATAATGAATACAATTACATTTATAAAATAAAAGCTAAAATTATAGAATTAGCAAACCAACACGCTAAAGAAGAATTCAAAAAATTACTGGACACTAATAAAATAATTGTAAAGCCAAATTTCAAATTCAAAAGTACTTTAGTTCACAGCAAAGAAGGAGCTATGATTAATAAATCGCTGTATGAGCGTGAGGGAGACATGAATAATTTTGAACAAAGTTTAATAATGGATGTTGCCTCATTGGACAATATTTTATTTTGGCATAAAAACTCAGAGAGCAAGGACAAAGGTTTTTATCTTAACGGATTTAATAACAATCATTATCCTGACTTTATTATTTACACTCAAAAACAGAACATCATATTAGTAGAAACCAAAGGCGATTTTCTAGATAACGATGATAGTAAAGCCAAAAACATTTTAGGCAAAAAATGGGCCGAAAAATCAGGCGAAAACTATAAATACTTCATGGTATTTGAGAATAAAAATGTTGAAGGTTGTTATACAGCTAAGAATTTTTTAGATATTATTGGGGCTTTATAAAATTTTTGATGTAACATTTTTAAAATAAATCAATGGCTATTAATAGAATGATGAACTTTAAATTTATAAAATAAATCCGATTCAGAGATATTTAAATTGTGTAGACGAATAGTTACGTCAAAATATTTAATTAAATCTATGATAAATTAAAACCTCACAAAAAAAGACTTTATTTGTATAAATAATTAACAACAAAGTTATTATAGATAAATGGATATCATTCAAGAAAACCTTACAGAAGTTAAGTTTCAATATTTCTCCTTAAAATTTACTCCTTTAAATCATTTAAGCGAAAAACTGGATAGTAACGACATTATGAGAAACGTTATTACCTACATATCAAATAAACTTATACAAGATAAGGAAGGGCATTTAATTGACAGACATGAAGGAAGACCAAATAGCAATAGAGAACTCTTTATGAATCGAGCGGTATTTCTTCATAAAGACAAAAGAATTAGATGTTCTATAGCTTTATTAAGAAGTGGACGATTGCCTTTACTAAAACCCAAAGAGCAATATAAATTAGTTTCTATGAAAGAGCTCGGAAGCATTGCAGAAGAAACACATTTTTTTATTGATTATAGCAAAAAATTTCCTGTAATATGTTATGAATATCAACATTATGGCCCACGTATGTCTGATATTGAGTTCTATTTTAGAAATGTTGCTCATAAAGTTCTAAGGCAGAGTAAAGCCACGGAAGTAAGTATTTATATGGATGTATCTATAGATAAGGCATTAAGTAATTTAAAAAATGTTTTGAATATGGAAATAAAAGTTCAGCCAAAAAATCTCCCTCAACTCGATGCAGATATACAGGGAAAATATTTTAGTGGAATGAACAACATATCAAATACTTTAAAACCTAAATTCATTAAAATTGAAACTTTATTTCAAACTCCTGGAAAGGGTATTACAAGTAGCGAATTGAACAAGGAGGCAAATAAAATGTTTACTGAAATGCTTCAAAGATTTAAAAGACCTACTTTCAATTTGGACACTTTCGATTCATTTGTCGTAAAATATGAAGACAAAGAAGGACAAGAGGAAGTATTCAATCTATTAAATAGTAAACGGGAAACTTTACTCGTAGTCGATTTGAAGACTGTTACAAAATCAAAAGACTGGTATAATTTAATTAATGAAGACTTTAACACTTTGATGGATACATTATGATCTTAGACAAGTATTTCAAGAGACCTTTTTTATGGGATTCTTCGTTTGCAGTACTTTTTACAATATTAGGTTACTTATTAGTTTATAAACAAATAATTATAATACCTAAAATTGACGACTGCATTTCAATTACAACAGATGTTATAAACATTAGCCTAACGATGTCTGGTTTCATATTAACCCTTCTAACGGTTTTAATAACTTTTAAAGGAGGTTCAAAAATTAATAAGCTTGAAATTGATAGTAAGGAAACATTATTTGACCTCTTCTTTGCAACTGGTTTATATCATGAAACTGTTCGACATCTAAAAAACTGTATCAAGTCTCTAATTATTGTGGCTATTATTGGATTTACTGTAAAGATATTTTGTCCAGAAACCTTTAAGCCAAATATTTTTTATTTTAACATTTTTGGATTTACAATCATAATGATGACAATTTCTAGATGTCTTTTGATTTTAGAAAAGATTATGGACTTACAGAAAGAAAATGACGAAAACCAAAACTTATAAAAATTTGGCCACCCTTTTCGTCCCCCACTAAAATCAAAAAACCTCTCAATCATATGATTAAGAGGTTTTTAAGTACCCGGAGCCGGAGTCGAACCGGCACGGTTTCCCACAGGTGTTTGAGACCAGCGCGTCTACCAATTCCGCCATCCGGGCTTAGCAGACCTGAAATAGCGACAGCTATTTCAACGCAATAAAAGAGGTGATTGTGTTTAAATCAATCATCAATTCCTTTAACACGGTGCAAATGTAAAAAATAATATTAAATGTTCAACTAAAAATACTTAATTTTTTCCTTTCAGAGTTGAATAAATTTTATAAATTTGCACCTCGTTAAAAACACAACACACAACTAACTACACCCGAGGCAAATACAAACAGAGAGCAGATGCAAAATCACAAAGTAAGCCTGTTTGTAGCAAATCGGAATAAAAACAACAAACTAAATGTTACACCTAGAACCAGAAGCTAAAATTTTTGCTTGTTCACAAAGTGTCTATCTTGCTGAGAAAATAGCAAAGGAATACGGAATCCCTTTAGGGAAAATTACCATGTCAAAGTACAGTGACGGTGAGTTTCAACCTTCGTATGAAGAGTCTATAAGAGGATTGCGCGTATTTATTGTTTGCTCTACTTTTCCAACAGCAGATAATTTAATGGAAATGTTACTAATGATTGATGCTGCAAAACGTGCTTCGGCAAGACACATTACGGCAGTAATCCCATACTTCGGTTGGGCAAGACAAGATAGAAAAGACAAGCCGAGAGTTCCGATAGGAGCTAAACTAGTAGCTAATTTATTAGATGCAGCAGGCGCAACAAGAGTAATGACCATGGATTTGCACGCCGATCAAATTCAAGGATTCTTTGAAAAACCGGTAGACCATCTTTTTGCATCAACCATCTTTTTGCCTTATGTGAAAAGTTTAGGACTAGACAACTTGACTATCGCTTCGCCAGATATGGGTGGTTCAAAAAGAGCCTACGCCTATTCTAAATTTTTAGAGTCGGATGTGGTGATTTGTTACAAACAAAGAAAAGAAGCCAACATTATCGACACCATGGAATTAATTGGCGAGGTAAAAGGTAGAAATGTAATCTTAGTCGATGACATGATTGATACCGGAGGCACTTTGGCGAAAGCCGCTGATTTAATGATCGAAAAGGGAGCATTGAGCGTTAGAGCCATCTGTACCCACGCTATTTTATCAGGAGACGCCTACGAAAAAATAGAAAAATCTAAATTACTAGAATTAATAGTGACCGATTCTATTCCGTTGAAGAAAGAATCAAAAAAAATAAGAGTGTTGAGTTGTGCACCTCTTTTTGCTGAAGTAATGCACATGGTACACCACAACAATTCCATCAGTGGAAAGTTTATCATGTAAATCCTTACCTACTCGCGATGGCCATCGAGCCAATCAAAAGGAGAGGAGAGAAAAAATGAATAATAATTATTAACTATATTTTTTTTACAATGAAATCGATTACAATTAAAGGATCAGAAAGAGAAAGCGTGGGCAAAGTTGCGACTAAAGCCTTACGTAATGCTGGATTGGTTCCTTGCGTATTATACGGAGGAAATCAGGCAGTTCATTTCTCAGCAGAAGTTATGGCTTTCAAAAACTTGGTTTACACTCCAAACGCTCACACAGTTGAGATCGATCTTGGAAAAGGAAAATCATTTAACGCAATTTTACAAGACATTCAGGTTCACCCAGTGTCTGACAAGATTTTACATATTGACTTCTTTCAATTATTTGATGACAAAGAAATCACTATGGAAGTTCCTGTAAAAGTTGTTGGAACCTCTAAAGGTGTTCTTGCAGGTGGTGTTTTACGTTTGAACACGCGTAAACTTAAAGTAAAAGCTTTACCAAAAAATCTTCCAGATTTTATTGAAGCTGACATTACTCCACTTGAAATGGGGAACAAATTGTACGTTACTAAATTAGCAAACGACAACTACAAATTGATTCACCCTGAAAACACGGTTGTTGCTCAAGTAAGAATCTCTCGTGCGGCTATGAAAGCAGCTCAAGAAGCAGCAAAAGCAGCGAAAGCTCCAGTAAAAGGAAAGAAAAAATAATCTTTTTTCTATCAAATTTAAAAGCATCAGTTGTAAAACTGGTGCTTTTTTTATGATTTATAATCGCTACTTATTTCGCATTTTTAGGAGCAACACTCCTTCGATATTACACCCTAATCGTCCCGCTTTTCGTTGCAATCTTATTGCACGCTAAAAAGCGAGCAATAAGGATTTTCACTACAATCTGGGCTACTCTACACTTTTATTATTCTTTATGTAATTCCTCCCTAACATCTGGAAATTATCTAAATATGTAATAGTCAAATCATGTAATTAAGTTTACTTTTGCAATATGATAAAATGGATTTCAAATTTAATCTCATCACCACAAATAGAAGACAATACAGCTAATATGAAACCGGAGGTTCACGAACACAAAAAAAACAATATAGAAAGCGTGAGTAATAAATTTTTAATAGTTGGACTTGGTAATATAGGCGCTGAATACGTCAATACAAGACACAACATCGGATTTAAAATAGTGGATTTCTTGGCTAAGAAAGAAGGAATCAATTTTGAAACTGTCAAACTAGGCGCACTAGCGGAATACAAATTCAAAGGAAGAACGTTTCTACTTTTGAAACCAAACACTTATATGAATTTGAGCGGTAAAGCCGTTCAATACTGGATGGACAAAGAGAAAATTCCTTTGGAAAATATTTTGATAATTACTGATGATTTAAACCTCTCTTTTGGAACCATTCGCATCCGACAAAAAGGAAGCGATGGTGGACACAACGGATTAAAGAACATCAACTTAGTACTAAACACGCAGAACTACGCTCGATTCCGCTTTGGCATCAGTGATGAATTCAAAAAAGGAAAACAAGTAGACTATGTGCTTGGCGACTGGGATGATACAGAAAAAACAGCACTGCCAGAAAGACTAGAAGTAGCATCAGAGATAATAAAATCTTTTGGCACCGCAGGATTAGAAAATACCATGACTGCTTTTAATGGGAAATAAAAAAGCCTTAATGTCCATCGAAAAGAAAAATTATTTAATTTTATACCAAAATAGCATCTTTAACTTGACCTCGTTCACCTACTTACGTAGAAAAATATAACCCTAATCCTATTTTCGAATCTCACCAATAATTAAGCTGATTTCCTTGAATTCAAAAAATACTGACACCATGAAAAAAATTACTTTTCTTTTATTATTAACTCTCCATTTTACGGTCAGCGCTACTTTCGCTCAGGTCAGCAACACAAAGGAAGTAATGCTTTTTGGCAAAAAGAAAGTAATCAAAGCAGGCTCCATAATTCGATGTGCCACCACGGAATATGAAGACTATTTGAAAGCCAAAAATCCTAAACGATTGTCTACAGCTGAATTTGAACAATGGATTGCTCCCAAAGTCAACTTGGAGAAAAACAAACCAGAAAATTCGCCTAAAGAATTTAAAACAAATGCTGTTATAACCATTCCTGTAGTTGTGCACGTGATTCACAACGGAGACTTATTAGGTGCAGATGAAAATATATTTGATGAGCAAGTAATTTCTCAAATTCAAGTACTAAATGAAGATTTTAGAAAAAAACTAAACACTCCAGGCTATAACACCAACCCAGTAGGAGCCGATGTAGAAATTGAATTTGCTCTAGCAAAACGAGATCCTGCAGGAGTATTATCAAACGGAATAAACCATGTGAATTTAGAGCAAGAAAGCTGGTCTACCGATGACATTAATACTATTGTAAAACCACAAACACAGTGGGATCCTGAAAAATATTTAAACATTTGGATAGTAAAATTTACGAGTACAGAACTTTTAGGCTATGCACAGTTTCCAAGTGGATCTGGACTTTCTGGCATAAGCGCAGATCCTGGAACAGCTGCTACCGATGGGGTAGTCATTGGATATGCTTTTTTTGGATCATCCAGCTACTTTCCTGGTGGGACCTATTTAACAAATTACGACAAAGGACGAACTACCTCACATGAAGTAGGACATTGGCTTGGCCTAAGACATATTTGGGGAGACGGAGGTTGCGGTGTAGATGATTTTTGCAATGACACACCCATCGCGGGACAATCAAATGAAGGCTGTCCAACAGGTGTTGACTCCTGCCCCACTTCTCCTGGCTTAGACATGATTGAAAACTATATGGACTATACCAATGATGCCTGCATGAACATATTTACGGCAGATCAAAAAACGCGTATGATCACCGTTATGAATAATTCCATAAGAAGAGCCGCTTTAAAAACCTCTGATGCGCTTACCCCAGGCGTTGTATTTACCAATGATGCCGCTACAATTGTTCTAAACTTAAATATTATTCCTTGCAACAATTCTTTTATTCCAGTTATCAAAATAATCAACAAAGGAAGCGCAAGATTAACCTCGGCTTCAATTACTTACGGAGTTGACAATGCGAACTTGCAAACATATAATTGGACCGGCTCTCTTGCCAACAACGAATCCCAAAACATCACCTTAAATAACGTGACTTCAAGTGGAGGAAATCATAATTTCACTGCAACAATCATTAGCGCAAACGCAACCACGGATCAAAATTCGAATAACAATAGCAACACGGTAAATTTTGACATTACCAAAAACTACGCTACTAACACGGTGACATTTTCATTGCAATTAGACCGTTTTGGAACAGAAACTACCTGGGAACTTACTAATGCAACAGGGACTAAACTGTATCAAGGTGGTCCTTATACTGACACGCCTACAAACAGTCCACTTCCCGCACCTATAAAAACTAGTTTTGACCTACCAACTAATGGCTGTTATACCTTTACTATTTACGATACTGAACTGGATGGTATTTGTTGTGATTACGGAGTTGGTTCTTATACGTTATCGACACCATCAGATGAGATTATTGCTACCGGTGGAAAGTTTGGCGAAGTAGAGTCTAAAAGTTTTATAATTGGATCACTCGCTACAGCCGACATAACAAACTCAAACGCTGTCTACTTGTATCCCAATCCTACATCAAATATATTGAATCTTGTTGTTCAAAATAAATTAGAAACTCCGGAAGCCTACACCATTATCAATAGTTTAGGTCAAATCATAAAAACAAAAAAGATAGAAACAGAAGAGGATCTACGCATAAACGTTTCCACTTTGTCTCAAGGTATTTATTTTTTAAAATTATCTAAAAATCAAGCCGAAACAAGCACCGTTAAGTTCATTAAGAAATAAAATAACCCTTAATTAACTAAAAAAGGATTGAAGTTTTCAATCCTTTTTTAGTTATATCAATTGGATACCTTAAATTTGCGCTATTATAAAACACTTGCTTTGAATATTTTTCATTCTATAAACGATTTCAGTTCCACAAAAAAAACAATTATAACGTTAGGAACCTTTGACGGAGTTCACATTGGTCACAAAAAAATTCTGGAAAGAGTACTTCAAAACACTGATAATGAAAAATACGAAAGCTTAGTGCTTACTTTTTTTCCGCATCCTAGAATGGTCCTACAAGAACATTCGGACATACAATTGCTCAACACCATCAATGAAAAAATAGATTTACTGGAGAAAATTGGCATCGAAAACCTTGTAATTCATCCTTTTGACGAAACATTTTCAAGATTGACTGCTGAGGAATTCGTAAAGACGATTCTTGTAGATTGCTTTCATATCCAGAAAATAATTATTGGTCATGATCATAGATTTGGAAGAAATCGAACAGCAAACATTGATGATCTGATTGCTTTTGGAAAACAATATGATTTTGAAGTTGAACAAATATCGGTTCAGGAAATCAATGACATTTCCGTGAGTTCAACCAAAATTAGAAATGCGTTATTGCACGGAGACATGACTTTGTCCAATGAATATTTAGGTTATGATTATTTCCTAACTGGAAATGTTATTCAAGGAAAACAACTGGGAAGAACGATTAATTTTCCAACAGCCAACTTAAAAATCGAAGAAAACTACAAATTGATTCCCAAAAACGGAGTGTACATTGTAAAAAGTATATTGGACCAAAAAACTGTTTTTGGAATGATGAATATTGGATTCAACCCAACAGTTAATGGAGATGTTCAGTCTATTGAAATCCATTATTTCGATTTTGACAAAGACATTTACAACAAATCTATTTGTGTTTCAATACTAAAAAGAATTCGTTCCGAACAAAAATTTGAATCGGTTGACCTCTTAAAAGAGCAACTACAAATTGACAAAAAAAACGCACTTGCCTTTATAAACACTTTGTAATTTCTCAATAAATTCTTTCGTTTTTTGATAAAAAATTCCCTTTTTTTATTTAATTTTGAGTGTCACACATTTTTTATCTAAAAAAAATGATTTTTCAACTTTTAAAACCAGCTTTATGAAAATACCGAAAGAATTAGTAAATGGATTCATTATAGTAGTAGGCATTGGAATTTATTTCTTAATAATGGAACTTTTGGGTCTAGCAGATATTTATCTTTTACGCCTTTTCAACGTCCTGTTTATTTTTTATGGTACGCATAAAACACTTGAGGAAAATTTTGCTCAAGGGAAAAGGATACTGGTTTCTAATTCCGTTTCCGCACTATTCACAGCATTAACAGGAGTCTTTTTAAGCATTATTGCACTAATTATTTACAGCTATTCTAGAGGTGGAAATGCCTACATTGCATCATTGTCCAGAACGTTTTTATTTGGAGGTGATCCATCTATAATGAGTTATTCCATCTCCTTATTATTTGAAGGAATTGTTTCCGCGGTAATTGTTACCTTTATGCTTATGTTATACTGGGATACCCGTTATACTACAGACAAACACAATACAAAATCTTAAATTAATTTATCCTTAGTCATTTTTTAAAAAAACTTCGTAAAAGCAATATCAAAGTCTTTTACGCGGTTTTTTTATTTATTTATAATTATGAATTAATCCTATTTAATTAAAAACAGCTTTTTTAATACAAAAGCACTTGTACATCCCTACATAATTATAGTTGAGTAAATTTTTATACTGGGCTTTTCAATACTATTGCATTGGTTCTTTAGAACAATTTAACTACTTTTGACACATTATAAAATCGTATCAATGAGCATTACAAAACACAATTGGACCAAAGAAGAAATTATTGCACTATATAACAAACCTATGATGGACTTGCTTTATGAAGCAGCTTCTATTCATAGAGAGCATCACGATCCTAACGTGGTTCAAGTTTCGACTTTATTGTCAATAAAAACAGGTGGCTGTCCAGAAGATTGCGGGTATTGTCCGCAAGCGGCACGATACCATACTGACATTGAAGGAAATGATTTAATGTCTGTTAGTCAAGTAAAAGCACAAGCTTTACGTGCAAAATCAAGTGGTTCGTCCCGTGTTTGTATGGGAGCAGCATGGAGGAACGTAAAAGACGGTCCTGAATTTGATCAAGTTTTAGAAATGGTTCGCACCATCAACAAACTAGATATGGAAGTGTGCTGTACTCTTGGGATGATCACTGAAAACCAAGCACATCGGTTGGCGGAAGCAGGTTTGTATGCCTATAATCACAATTTAGATACCTCTGAAGAATATTATAAAGAAGTTATTTCGACACGCGGCTTTGAAGACCGCTTGCAAACCATAGTCAATGTTCGCAAAACCAACGTTACCGTTTGTAGCGGTGGTATCATTGGAATGGGAGAAAGCATCGAAGACAGAGCAGGAATGCTAGTGGCGCTTTCTACATTAAATCCTCAACCAGAATCAGTGCCTATAAATGCTTTGGTTGCTGTTGAAGGAACTCCAATGGAAGAAGAAAAACCAGTAGAAATATGGGAAATGATCCGAATGGTAGCCACTACCAGAATCATCATGCCGGAAACCCAAGTTCGTTTATCTGCTGGCAGAATGAACATGAGCCGTGAAGGTCAGGCCATGTGTTTCTTTGCTGGTGCCAATTCTATTTTTGCTGGTGATAAGTTACTTACAACTCCAAATCCTGACGTAAACGAAGACATGAAAATGTTTGAAATGTTAGGTTTAAACCCTCAAAAACCATTTACAAAAGTTTCTCAACCACAAACCGTTGAGGCTGAAAATTCTCAATTTGCTCCACTTGGTGAAAAACCAAAATGGTCCAGACCTGGACATACTATCGAAAAAAATATTGAGGCTTCTGCTAAAGAAAAATAATAGTTTTTTAAAATCAATACTAAAAACCATCTTGTTTAAGCAAGATGGTTTTTTTATGAAAATTAGTAGCGCACTTTCTTAGTAACAGAAAGCCCGTTTTGCATACCTATTTTTACCAGCACTATTTGAGGAGCTAAAAACCAATTTGTTATGGAAAAATCGGTCTTATTTATACCGTTTTTGTGGTATATTTTTTTCCCTTCTAGACTGTAGATTATAATTTCCTCGATGAATTCCTTGGTTGAATTTATGCGCAATTCTTTATTTTTACATGAAACAAAAAGGGATTCTGTATCCTTTTCCGTATCCTTCACACTCAAGATTCTACTTATAAAATGAATAACAAAACGGTCATTAAAAGTCCCAATTGCAGTAGTAAAAGCATAATCTTCCTGGGTTACATCCACTACGGTATTACTCCATTTATCCTCGATAAAAATGCTTTGATTTGCTAAAAGCCCATCTGTTTCATCGATTTCAATTGTAAAGTTCCCCGCTACTGTACTAGTGAATCCCAATTTAATTTCATCTGTTGGATCAAAGGGTAAAGCTCTCCCTTGTATCACTAAATTCTTCTCTTGATTAATGCTGTAAAAGTCTAAATACTGATTCCCATCAAAACTCTCTCCATCAATAGAAGGATCAAAATCATTTGTAGCTCCCTCGGCATATCCTATCAAAATCTGCTTGAAAGCTCCATCGCTATTCGATAAATTGAGCCAAATACGATGTTTTTCCATCGTGCTGGATTTGGATTTTTTTGGTGAACTTACTTTAAAAAAATTAGTATTCTGACCCACAAGCCGCATTGTATTATTAAAAACAGCAAATCCACCGCCATTATTACTCGTCACAAAAAAAGACTGTCCAGAGGCTATTTTTCCATCTGGTTTTGCATTATTAACTCCTGAATTTAAAGCAGCACTTGTACCTACACCTCCTAGAAGATTGTATACTGCATAATCATCTGAAGTATATACGTTTTTATTAATAGCAGTATTGTGTGTCCAGAAATAAATGGTTCCGTCTATAACTCCTTTGTTCCCATTTATAAAGGAATCTGCATTTATGGCTGAAGGGTAAGGATTACCAATCAAGTTGGAAGTATCGGTTGCCGCTATTGGAACTGAAACCAAACCATTATTTGGAACTCCTTTAAAAATAGCTTCGTAGTTTGCTGCGGTAGTTTCGGAAAAAGCCTTTGGACCACGTATAATATAACCTCTACCGACGGACATTAAATTACTTGCATTCTCATTAAACCAGGAATCTCTCAATGCATCAAACGAATAAAATTTATCTATAGGCGTGTCGGGAGAAACGTCAATCAATTTTTGTCTTGAAACGGGTGAGGACCAATACGTGTAGTCAGTCACGAGCATAGGAGTTGTTTTTCTTTTCTGCTCAATGGTGCCTGAATTATTGACTTGCTCTTCAGATTGATACAAAGCCGCATTATTTTCTAGAATTAAGGTCCCTAAACCCCCGTAGTCAAAAGCCAAACCTAAGGTGTTTCCATCTAGAACTGTAACTGTATTTCCTGCACTGATAGTACAAGAACAGGAATTTAGGTTACTTACTGCGGTATAATTTTTGTTAAAAATAAGAGTCTTTTCTGCCGAGGGGATTCCATTGTTCCAAAAAGACCCATTCCAAACAGAGCTATTGGTACAAAGCTTAATCCGAGCCAAACGATGCTTTGCTACACCAGAAACAGAATTAAAATTACCTCCAATCATCACTTTATTACTTGGTGTAAAACAAATACTAAATAACGTATTGTTTAAATTCACACTAAAGGTCGCATCATAGATTCCAGTGGAAAGAAGACGCACCATTCGCCTGACTGCTGTTCCATTATAATTTCCAGCAAACGTTCCTCCAATCAACAATCGGTCATCTGGCTGGACAAGGATTGCCCTAATTTCTCCGCTACTAAAACCAGTTCCGGTTGTAAATGACGTATCTAAACTACCGTCACTGTTCAATCTCAGGATTCTTTTGGCGGAAACGCCTTTGTAATTTAAAAATACGCCACCCACAATTAGCTTGTTATCTGATTGTAATACAATTGTGTAGACATTTTTATCAAAACCAACACCTGTTGAAAATCCCAAATCTAAATTTCCATCTGCATTCAACCGAACCATCCTATTGTGAGACACCCCATTAAAAAGAGTAAACTGGCCACCCAAAACAATTTTTCCGTCTGGTTGCAACAAAATACAGTCTACAATAGCATCCGCACCAGAACCAATGGCAAAACCAGAATCCAAAGTTCCATCAGGTAATAATCGAACAATTCTATTGACATTAATACCATTGTAACTGGTGAAATTTCCCGCTACAATTATTTTGCCATCTGGCTGTAACGCCAAAGCATATACCTGAGTATTGAAACCCGTACCAATAGTAAAAGCCGCATCAATTTCTCCATTCGCTTCGATTCTGGCAATCCTATTTCTTACGATACCATTGTAATTTGTAAAAACGCCGGCAATAAGAACTTTGCCATCAGGCTGTACAATAGCGGTTTTTACAGAATTATTGGCTCCGGTAGCAGCAGTATTAAAAGAAGAATCAAGAATTCCATCTTCGGACAAGCGCGTTACTCTGTTGCAAATGGTTCCATTGAATTTGGTAAAACTTCCAAAAACCATCGTTTTATTATCTGCTAAAGCAATTACTTTTAAAACCGAATTATTAAAACCCACTCCAGCGGTAAGGTAACCGATATCTAAAGATCCAAAAACATCAATTCTAGCTAGACGACCTTGAGTTTGGGAATCAAAAACTAAAAACGAACCACCGATATACCACGAGTTTGTTACTTCCTCTGTAATCGCATTCACTGTGCCAGTTGAGGGTCCAGATCCAATATCGAATGCTGGATTTATCACTCCATTAGCCTCTAACAAGATGATCTTATTAACATCAGTTCCATTATAAGTGTCATTAAACGAGCCTCCAATTATTATAGCACCGGCAGCGCTTACATTAATAATTTCAACTGTACCGCTACTAAATCCTGATCCGGAAATAAAAGAGCTGTCGACCGATCCGTTGGAGTTCAACCGAATTATTTTATTAGCCGTAACACCATTAAAATTTAAAAAGGAACCTCCTATCAAAATCTTGCCATCCGTTTGCGTTGTAAGTGCTGATACGTTGGCATCAAAACCCGTTCCTGTAACAAAAGTAGCATCAACAGAACCATTGGAGTTCAATCGCATTATTCTACCACAGGCAACGCCATTGAATGAAATAAAGGAACCTCCCAACAGAATTTTTCCGTCTTGCTGTATATGGACTTCCTCTACCAATGAGCTGGCACCAATTCCCATTGCGAATGTTAGATCCAAATTTCCATTGGGTAAAATTCTAGCCACACGGTTTGCAGTAGCTGAACCATACTTTGTAAAGCTACCAACTATGATAATGCTACCATCAGATTGCAAGGCTAAGTCATACACGATTCCAGTAGTTGCCGCATTCGAAGTATCAAAAGTAGGATCCCGAGAGCCATCAGGATTCAATCGAATCATTTTTCCGGCGCTAGATCCATTAAATGCTGTAAAGTTTCCTCCTACAATTATTTTTCCATCCGGTTGTATTAAAGTACAATACACATTAGCCTGAAAACCGGTACCCAATGTAAAGGAAGGATCTTTAGAACCATCCGGCAGCAATCGACATAAATAGGGAGTTGCACCTCCATTAAAGTTCAAAAAATCACCTCCCACAATCAGTTTTCCATCAGCCTGCAACGCCGTTGTTCTGACTGTTCCATCAAAACCGTCGCCCTGTAAACCGTCATCATAGGTGTTGAATGCTACATCTACCTTTCCTTGTTGAGAATAAGCGGGATTTAAGGTCGAATAGAGAAATGCAATCACGAAGTAAAGTAGTTTTGTTTTCAAATCTAGAGTGGCTTTAAAAATCTATTAGCAATAGCGATAGTATCAGAACTAAAGTATTTTTAATAAAAGTAAAGACAATCTTTCCTATTCACAATACCCACATTTAGTGATATTTACATAAATAAAAACCCCATTCAGTCTACAACAGAATGGGGTTTTTATCGGATTCAAAATTTAGTTCCTTGAGTCTAGAAAACAACTTTTTTTGAGAGGACCTGACCGTTGGTCAATGTCACTTTTACTATGCCTATTTGGTTCTTCAGAGCACTATTTGAAGTTCGGAATTCATTGCTGTTTACTGCTGGATTATCAATGATTTTTCGACCCAGAATATCAAAAACCATAATTTTTTTTATGGTTTCCAATTCTGATTTTATCTTTAATTCATTTTTATCTTTAGAAATAACAATTTGCCGCTCTAGGATACCAAAATCATCCGTGCTTAGTGTTTTATCCGTATAGCGCAATACAAAGCGATCATCAAACGTTCCGACTGCAGAGATAAAATTATAAGGATCTTCTTTTAAGTTATGAATAACATTTAATACTTTATCTTCTAAGAAAATACCTTGTTCTTCTAAAAATAGGCCGTCATAATTGTACACCGCTATGGTTGCTGGTCCAGCTTGATTTATAGCATAGCCCAATGGAACAACATCCGTATCTACAAATGGAACTGCTCTACCTTGAATAACCATTTTGCTTGTGCCAATTAAACTGTACATGGCATACGGCTGCGCATCATCATAAACATAACTGTCGTACCCATTTTCAAATTCATTAGTTGCATTTGTCACATACGCAACTGTGGTTTGGCTTGAATTAACCGTATTATTCGTCATCCTTAAATAAATTCGGTGGCGCTCTTCTACTTCCTTTTTTGCTTTTGTTCTATAAAAATTGGTATTGTCAATATTATCACGCATAGAATTGTTAAACGTAAGATTGCCTGCTGCATCGGTTTCTATAAAAAATCCTTGGCCTGATGCTATGTATTGCGTTGGATCTATTACATTTCCAGTGCCCGTATCGACTCCAGACCCTCCTGATAAGTTATAGGTAGCGTAATCCGACGCCACATAATCATTCCCTGATAACGTGTGATTATGAGTCCAGAAATACAAAGTTCCTGTTATGGTTTGATTTATAGTCCCTGGATTTGCTGTACCTAAGATATTTGCAGCAATAAAGGCATCAGCATCAAGTGCTGATGGGTATGGATTACCAACTAATCTTTCCCCCAAATTATCTGAACTTCTAACCGTTAAAGGCACAGTGATTGTTCCATTGTTAGGCACACCTACAAACTGAAAGGATGTTGCAGTTGGAACTGTGGCATTAGTACCTTCTGGGGATCGAATGGCGTACCCTATTCCAGGTGTAAATACTGTTGTACTCTGGTTAACATTTGCCCAATCATTATTATAATCAAAAAATTTATCACTTTGAGTATTTGGAGAAAAATCATATAAAGTTTGTGAACCACTTGTAGGTGATGACCAGTACGTAAAATCATCATTTATTATTGGTGTCGTATTTCTTTTTACCATTATAGTTCCTGTATTTACTCCAGTATAAGTAGTCTGAATTAAACTGGCATTGTTCTCTAGTGTTAAGGTGCCTGGCGTAGTAACTGTAACCGCATTATCTACACTTACTGAAACTCCACCTTGTACTGTAACTGCTCCATTGCTAACGGTAAGTGTATTGTTAATGTCTAGATCATTTGTGACACTATAACTTCCTGCTACACCACTGAAGAGTAGATTGTTATAACTTCCGGCTGCTACAGTCTGTCCAGCACCGTAATATTCAACTGTACCAGATGAAAAAGCCTTTCCATTGGCAGCACCAGAAAAACGAATCGTTCCATTCATATTCACCAGAATGCTATGAGTTAAAGCGCCTCCAATCATGTCCAAAACCGCATTTTGGGTAGCTATATTAAGACTTCCTACTGACAAATTAAATCCATTCATACTAAACCTGGAATTGCCACCCGTTACTATATTAAATTGATTTCCAACTGCAATATTGCCCGAAGCTGTTTGAGTTCCAGATGTATTATTAAGTGCTAACGTACTACTGTATGTTCCTCCAACGACAGTTTGACCGCCTGTTAAAGAAGTATACAGAACGGAATTTGCCCATGTTTTTCCAGATGGGATTGGAGTAGCTGATGCATTTGCTGTTCTTATTTGACCCAAACCAGCATTAGAAAAAGAAACGCCTCCAATCAATGCAAAATTTGACATGTCCAGCACTGAATTAACAGTGCTGTTATTCAATATTCCGTTTATAGTTATCCCAGCCAATGCATTTAAAGGGGTGGTGCTTTTAGAATTGGTTAAATTATTAAATACATTTATTCCAGTACCACCTATATTTTGAGCAATAGAGCCATTAAAAGTAGTAGTACCACCGCTAGTTAAAGTGCCATTGTTAATCCAATTACCGCTAATGGTCAAAGTGCTCGAACCTAAAATAGTCAATGTAGCTCCACTCGCAATACTTAAATTACGACAAACACCACCTGTCGTGCCAATATTAGGTTGATTGGACGCAGCGGAAATAATTACATTCGTGCTGGCGATTGGAATAGTTCCACCGCACCAGTTTCCCGCCGTATTCCAGTTATTACTAATAGTACCTAACCAAGTCCCAGGGGTACAAGCGATAGCAACATTTATAATTCCTGTTGTGGAAGTACCAAACCTTGCAGCATCACTATTTGTCGCGAAAGAGGCTGTGCCTCCCCAAGATGTTGAAGCTTGTGTAACTCCGCCAAAAGTAAGTGTTTGTACAGTTGAAGTTGTACCGTTTAATAGGAATGCAGTGGCTGAAATACCGATTGCTAGTTCATCTGCTACCGTTGTTGCTCCTGTAAAAGTTTTATTCCCTGAACCGCTAAGAGATAAATTTCCATAATTTTGTGCCGCAATAGATTGAGCACCTCCATTATAATCTACGGTACTTGCTAATGTTAAATTATTGGTCGCAAAACCAGAAGGAAAAGCTCCTGTCCCACTTACAAACAATGTAGCCCCATCATCAACCGTTAATATTCCTGCACCTGAAAGCGCAAAACCTCCAGTACTTAAACCACCTCCAACACTATTATCGACTGTAAGTGGTACCGACGAGCTAAAAATTTTATTGCCATTACTCGTAATTATTCCTGTATTCAAGACAGTTACTCCTCCTGTCGCCTCAAACGGCGAAACCCATTCCGATCCCGCAGCCAAAGGTGAGGTTCTATTGTACTGCAGTTTAGCTATTGTTCCATAAATAGGCATTGTATTTACGGTGGCTATATCTTCCATAGAAAGAATGCCGATAATTGTAGGAACCCCTGTTAAAGTTTTTAGTCCAGAATTAGAAAATATAAGATTATAAAAAGTAGACGCAGTGGCTAATGTTTGAGCTACTCCACCAAAATTTACTGTTCCAGTTCCAGCCATAAAATTAGTACCGGTACCATTCCAAGCAGTACTACTAGTTGCATTTACATTAAGCCTGCTTGAACCACCGTTTAAAATTCCGTTTGATAAAGTAACAGTACCTGATAAAACATGAGTGAATCCTGCGCCTAGATTTAAAGTTCCTCCAGTTCCATTAATGGTTAGAGCACCTCCGCTGACAGGGCCAGTAAAAATTGCTGTACCTGCAGTTTTTGTCATAGCTATTGTTCCCGTTGTTGAAAAAGCTCCAATATTCTGAGGCACTGTACCAGCAATAGTAACACCACCTGTCGTTCCGCTTACGGTCCCATTATTGCCTAGGTCTCCATTTAAAGTCAATAAAGACGTTGTTAGCGCTAAATTACCGTTACTATTTACAGTCAATGGGATACCATTATTAAAAGATCTAGCTGAAGTTATCGATACTGTACCAATATTGTCAATTACAACTCCGCCGGTAGCTGCAAAAGGCGTAACCCACTCTTCCAAGGTGGCGACATAAGCAGTCCCTTTACTATATTTTAAACTCGCATTAACACCATAAGTAACCACTCCAGTAGTAACCACGATACCTGCTGTTGTACCTCCCAAAGTTAATGTTCCATTAACCGTAGGTGTTGTTGGAAAAGTCTTATTCGAAGTACCTGAAATTATGAGGTTATTGTATTCTCCTACTGCTGCAGTTTGAGTACCAACCCTATAATATTCTACTGTCCCAGTTCCTCCAATAAATACTGCAACAGTTCCAGAAAAACTTCCACCTACTTTCAGGTAACTTGAGCCACAGTTTAATGTGCCAGCCGTTCTTGTAATATTTCCTGTAAAAGTATGTGTAAGCCCTGAGGCCCCAAGATTTAATGTCCCACTAGTTCCATTTAGCGTTAAAGAAGCACCATTTACATTTCCTGTAAATGTAACCGTACCGCCAGTTTTAAACATGCTTGTTGTACCAGTAGTTGTGTATCCTTGAATAGTTTGATTGGCTGCTCCCGTAAAGTAAACCAACCCTCCGTTAGTTAGCGTAAATGCTCCTGAATTACTATAATTACCTCCTAAATATAATCTTCCATTGGCAGAATAAGTTACTGTTCCTAGGTTGCTAAAATTACCGATAGTCATGGTAATTCTTCCTGTTGTTGTTAAGGTAAAGATACCCGTACTTGCATTGGTAAAATCACCCGATGTTAGATTTACTTGTCCTGAAGTAAGCGACACATTTCCATTATTAGTAAAATTCCCCAAAAGTGTTACGACACTTGAGGTCCCTGTTATTGTACCACTATTATTAAAATTCCCGTTAACGGAAATTGCTCTAGCCCCAGTACTCAAAGTAGCTCCTGTGTTAACGGTAACATCATTAATTAAGGTGTTTGCTCCAACGGTTACAGTATTTGCGCTTATCCCATTTCCAATTATAATATTAGGCCGATTACCTGTTGGTGTTAAATTCCCAAAAGTAGCCGTCCCGGTAAACAGTATTGTGCCAGGCCCATTTACTCCATTACTTGTCGTTCCGCTATTTAAAAAAGTTCCTGCAACGGTTAATACTTGACTACTATTTATGTTTAATTTACTGGTTGCGGTACTCAAATTAAGATTAGTAATACTCGCAGCGGTTGTCACCGTTACTGCATGTCCTGCAACTATAGTAACATTATTTGCAGCACTAGGAACCACGCCTCCAACCCATGTCGCTGGGGTATTCCAATTTCCGCTTCCAGCAGAAGTTATCGTCTGTGAATTAGCCACTATAAAAGAAAAAAGCAACACAACAAAGAATAGTGTTTTTCGAACTGTAAAACCAAAACGAAACGCACCCAATAGATCACCAAATTCGAAAGGAAAATCAGTACTACTATTACTGTTTTTTTCTATTTTTTGGGTTTGTAATGAAGCGGCAAACTGCGCTAAAAGTATAAATAATGGGGAACGTAATTTTTTAATCATAAGGATGTAGAATTGATTTGCGGGGCGATTATAAGAAAACAACTAAATCTGTTTTATCATAATAGTTACAAAAGCAAATCATATTCCCCACAATTCAAAATTAATCCGATTAAAAGCAACTAACATAGACCAAATACAAAAAATGATGCGTTTTGTTTTAAATTTTACAAACTAAAAAAATTATAAAGCAAAAAAAATCCCATCATATTAAAAATAAAATGGGATTTTTACTCGATTCATAAATTTTTATAAAGTGTTAAAAAGCCACTTTTTTAGAGATTACTTGACCAGTAGCCAAAGTCACTTTTACGATTCCCGTTTGCTTAAATAAACTAACATTTGAAGAACGGAATTCAGTTTCATCTAAAGCTTCCTTATCAAACACTTTTTTTCCTTGTAAATCAAAAATAGTAACTCGTTTTATCGTTTCGTTTGCTGATTTTATCTTCAATTCATTCTTGTCCTTAGAAATAATCACTTGATCCTCTAGTTGGTCCAAATCAGCTATTCCTAATGTTTTATCTGTGTACCGCAAAACTAAACGATCATCAAAGGTTCCTATTTTGGTTTCAAAAGTATACCCTGATTTCTTAAGATCATGAACAGAGCCATTTAGTTTATCTTCCAAGAATATATTTTGAGACGTAAATAATCCGTCTACCTCATCAATACTGATGGTGAAACCACCTTCAATTGCGGAACTATATCCCAAGGGGACAACATCATTTTCTTCAAAAGGCAAGGCTCTTCCTTGTATGGTCAGCGTTTCATCATCAGTGATACTGTAAAAATCAATAAACTCATTTCCATTAAAACTTACTCCATCAAAAGAGGGGTCATAAGCATTTGTAGCTGCTGTAATATAACCCACTAAAAGTTGTTTGAATGCACCTTGCGTATTAGTAAGGTTCAACCAAACGCGGTGATTTTCGGAAGTAGTTGTCGCATCAAATTTCTTGTTTGCTGTTCTAAAAAACTGACTATTAGTTCCTGTTATACCACCAACACCTACTCGCATACTATTTTCAAATTTTACTGTACCAGCAACTGCTTTAATTCCCGCAAAAAAAGACTGGCCTGAGGCAATTTTTCCTGAAGGTTTATTTACAATTTGAGTAATTCCTCCCAAAATATTTCCTGTTGCAACTACTGTAACACCTCCAGTCAAATTATAAGTAGCATAGTCATCAGAGGTATAAGCTAAAGCTCCTGATCCTTGGGAACCATTTGTAATGTTTCCTACATCTTGAATTGCCGTATTGTGCGTCCAAAAATATAAAGTTCCTTCTAATATCGAAATATTATCCCTTAAAAACTTGTTTGCATCTAATGCCGATGGATAAGGATTCCCCAAGAGCGCTGACGACTCTGAATTTGCAGCAGTAGAAGGAATTGCTACAGTAACTAAACCGTTATTTGGAATTCCAAAGAAAGACGCTTGATGAAGTCCTGGTGGTGTAGGCAATACATAATTAGCCCCTCGTATGATATAACCAACTCCATTAGTCATTTTTGAATTTGAATCTTCCGGCTTCCAGTCATAAGTAGCAACATCAAAAGAATAAAATTTATCTGAAGGTGTAAGTGGAGAGACATCTCGTAATACCTGCCCTTCAACGGGCGAAGACCAATAGATATAATCAAATGGTTTATAAGGTGAAGTTTGCCGTTGATAGGTGATTTTACCTGAATTAATTGCATTATCATTTACTTGAATCAAACTCGCATTGTTTTCAAAAGTTAACTTACCATTTACTGTAAGCCTGTCTTGCAACTTTAAAGAAATATTTGGATCAACTAGCATTGTAGTACCTGAATTCACTGTACAAGAACATAATTCTGTATTACTAGAGATTTTAATCGGAACTGCAGATGGAGCTGCTATAATTCCTATTTTTAAAAGTGTAGGCGGCGAAGTCCAGCTAGTACCATTGTAAGTAGTTGTTACCACATTATTAATAACCACATTAGAGGAAACAGAAGAAGCACAAGTCCCATTCGAAACTGAAAAAGTATAGGTCGTTCCAACTACTAAGCCTCCCACTGTTGCAGTTTCTCCATTTCCTGTTAATCCTGTTAAACCAGTTGTATTTGGACTTGCAATAATTGTCCAACTGCCAGTTGTAGGCAACCCACTCAACGGTACGCTGCCTGAAGACAGTACACAGTTCGGCTGATTTATTATACCTATAGTAGGTACCGCAAGTGCAATATAAACGTATGAAAAACTAACTCTAGACTGACCTCCTGTTTCAAAATACTCTAACACAAAATTAGTGGAACCACTAAGATATGCTGTATAAACTGTACTTTCGTAGGCATGATCATCCCAGTTATTGACTACATAAGTAGCTCCTCCATCTAAACTCAAACGGTAACCGTCGTCACCACCTACAGTAAAGGTGTAACAACCTGCAGGTAAATTTTGTGTCATTTTATATCGTACAGCAAAATTCGTATCATAAGTACCGCATAAATTGGGGCCTGAAATTGCACCGTTTGCCAAATCTAAATTGAAAATTTCCGGCTGTGTTACATATCCTCTATACGTGGTGGTAAATGGATTGTTTGGCGGATTGCCACCATTCGTATTCGCATAAACATACCCTATCCATGAATTTGCTCCATAAGTTACTTGATCTCCAGATACAGGAGAAACAGTTATAGTTACCGGAGAAGTATATGGACTATTACAAGTAATACCACCGCTTACTGAAACTGTTCTTCGTTGAAAACTTGTTGTTGCGGTAAGTGCAGGTGGATTGTATGTTGCACCGGTAGCTCCAGCAATAGTAACATAACTTCCGCTTGCATTTGTTTGCCACTCATAAGTAACGGTTCCAGAACCAGTTCCATTTAATGTAGAAGTAATAGGCGCGGGTGTCCTACCACTACAAATTGCTTGATTGGCTCCTATAGAACCAGCACCAACTACTGCATTTACCCTAACTAAAACGATGGCAGATGTACTCGTCGTGCTGCAAGAGGTAACTACTCTGCGGAACCAAGTAGTTTGAGTAAGTGCTCCTGTTGAATAATTTAAACCATTATTAGTTCCAGCCGCAGCTACAAAACCGGACGTTGCGCTTGTTGTGCTACTTTGCCATTGATATGTAAAAGTTCCCGTGCCTCCTGAAGGTGCAGTTCCAGTAATAGTTACAGCAGTACCATTACAGATAGGTTGTGCATAAGTTGCTGAAACATATAATCTTTTTAAAGTTCCTTCACAAGGATCTCCAAAAACACTATTTGTTGCGGATATCGAAGCTGTGGTATTGCCTAACAGATAACTTTCAGCTACACTTTGACTAGTATTAGAATGGCAAGCCCCTAGAATAAAGCTTGGAGCAGAACCGTTAGGCGTTCCATAACTTGCAAAATTCACTGTAGCAAAATACGTATTAACTGGTGCATTTAATCCTGCATTATTATTTTCATTCGCAGTGGCATTAACTTGTCCTGACGTACCATTGGAATATGAGACATTATTATTTGATATTGGGGGGCAAACGGGTTTTAGAGCAATTAATATCGTACCAGTCCTATCATTATCCTCTGACAGGCGAACTAAACCCGCTCCAGTAGTCCCAACTGTTGGCTTTAAAGCCCAAGCCATAGCGACTGCGGCATCACCAGAACCTTGATTGTCAAAAGATTCAGTTAAAGTCCCTGGAGTTGTAGTTTGCCAATTATCAAACGTGAGATTTTTTTTTGACATACCAAATAGTAAAACAGCCGCATTTGGAGTAACCGTCGTTATTGCAGACGTAGAAGTATCTCTATCATTATTGTTACGCGCTAGATTACTAATTGCTTCTATAGGATTATTTATATCTACTCCCGAAAAAGCGACAATTGTACCAACAACTTTTTTTGATTCTTCACCCAAAGTAAAGGTGTAACTCGTTGTGGATAAATCTGAGGAGGTAACAATTCTATACAAAATTGATCCCCAAGCATTCTTGCCTCCACCTTCGATATCACCATTAGCAATTGAATTCCAACCTATAGCTGTTGTATTTGTTTGTTTGTCATTTTCTTGTTGAGCAATAGTAACCAACATAATATCACCAACATTTATACCAGTAGGTTTATTAATTGTTATCTCTGGTAAATCATTTTTTTTTATGTCTGCACTTCTAGTTGTGATATTCCCCGATAACTGTATTTGCGCAAATGATGCTTCGATAGACAAAAAAAATAGAATTAGAAAAAGTATTTTTTTATTCATAATGAGATTTATATTTTATCAGCTAATTTTGTACAAAAAGCCTTTAATTTTTTAAATTAAGAACTGAAAATCAATTCATTCATTAAAGGTACTATCCCATTTTAAATACAAAGGCATATTGTCGATAAAAAGCAATAATAACCGATTAAATACACTTTTTTATTACCTAAGATCACAAAAAAAACTTTTGAAAAATGAAAATCTTCCAGCATTTTCATTAGGTATTTCTAAGAAATGCGCTCCAAAAAAATTAATAGGAAAGCGCTCCAAAAATTATACTAGCAAGGCTGCTGATAATCAGTATCGGTACAGACGAAACTGCTCATGATTTGGTCTTAAAAAAATAGTCTTTATTGTTACGTTTTACAATCAAAAGCAGTTCCTTAATCACAAAACTATCTTTAGAATAAAAGATAAACACTACTTTTGCTTGTTGACCCGTTTGCCTTACAAAAGAATTTATGAAAGAAATCTTTTCCATAAAAGAAGCCATCCACAAAATAGAGCATTATTGCGCCTATCAAGAACGCTGTCATGAAGAAGTAGTTCAAAAATTACGCAGCATGAAAATGGATTCAGATGAAATTGATACTATTCTAGTGCATCTGATCAAAGATAATTTCCTGAATGAAAGTCGGTTTGCCTGCAGTTTTGCCAGAGGAAAGCACCGTATCAAGTTTTGGGGAAAAATGAGAATTGTGAATGAATTAAAATTTCGGAAAATCACACAATACAATATCAATCTGGCACTCAGAGAAATCTCAGCAGAAGAGTATTTAGCTACTTTCCATACCGTCGCAGAAAGAAACTGGGAATCTGTACGAGAAACTAATTTGTTAAAAAAACGTAAAAAATGCTGTGATTACCTGCTTCGAAAAGGCTTTGAAAGCACTTTAGTTTACGAAAAAGTAAAGGAGCTGATGGATTTGAACACGGATTAGTACCGATTATTACAATTTAATTGCAAACTAAAACTAGTATTTATAGGTTATCTCAATCACCAATAATAGTAACCAACTCGAATTTGTAGGTCACTATTTTAAAAAGCACTAAAAACTAGAGCAATTTTATGGGCTTACTTTTTTTGTATTTTAATGAGTGCAAGTAAATCGTTACAAACTCAAAAGAATACTCACCGCATTTCCACCAAAACCAACCGCATTAATCAAGACTTTTCTGATGGGTTTGGTTTGGGTTTGTGCTTTCGCAAAAGGCACTCCGATAAACCTATTGTGTTGCATCATCAATATAGCGAATTCCAGACTCAAAATTCCTGATGCGCCAAAAGTGTGGCCTATCTTCCATTTATTAGTGGTCAACAAGGGCAGGTTTTTTCCAAATACTTTTTCAATAGCGTTATATTCCGTTATATCCCCTTTGATGGTTCCTGGTGCGTGCATCACGATTACATCTACTTCGGATAATTCGGTGTTTTCCAATGCCATTTTCATAGATTTCTGGAAGCAAGTTGCCTCTGCCGAAATAGAAATATTATGTTCCAAAATTTCTGTGGCATAACCTATTCCTTCGATATACGCTAAAGCATTGTCAGTCGCCCCTATTTCGAGACAACAAACGCCAGCTCCTTCCCCTAGAATCATCGTGCTTCGTTTCTTCTCTAAATCTAGTGCTCGGTTAGGCCATTCAATATGCCCCGATTGCGGATTGTCGCTTTCTGCATAAATTTTCAGCGCTCGCATTTGAGCAATTGTAAAATCAGTTAATGGAGCTTCACTACCGCCTATTAAAAATTTATCTGCCATTCCAGCGCGAAGCCAAGCCACGCCGTTCAACAAAGCATGCAAGGCCGTTGAACACGTGATAGAATGTGAAATTTCGGGTCCTGAACTTTGTAAATCATGAGCGACCCAAGAGGAAATATTTCCCAAAGTCGTCGTTGGTGATGCAAGGGTTTGTGCTTTACCTGTTTGTAAATAATCCCGATGGTGTTTTTCGAATAAAACCGTCGCACCACGAGAGGATCCAATATTGATTCCAAAAACGTCATTTTGAGTCCAACCCGCATTTTCAATCGCTTTGCGAGAAGCTGCGATAGCGTACAATACGGATTTATCTAGCGACTTGTATTTGTGATCTGACTCTCGTAAAGCACCAACAACTTGCTCTGAATTAGCGTCTAAAGTCGCTACAAAAGTCTTTTTATGATCTAAAACATGTTCCGTAAAACAATGGTTTTCATGGAGGTAGTTTTCCCAAATTGTTTTTGAGTCAGTACCCAATGGAGAAATAGAAGCTATGGCGGTTATGGAGATTGTTTGTTGTTGCAAGTGGATAATTTTTTATTTTGTTTCACGAAAATTCAAAAAGAAAACTCTAAGATCCGCTACGTTTTTCTATTATTAAAGAAAATTTTCAATCCTCTTTCTTTGTGAATCTCTGCGTCTTCTTTGTGAATATTTGTGTAATAACTTTGGAGGCAAAATTAAACTATTTCTAGAGCATTTTCGACCACTTGATACACTTTTTGCAACTGCTCATCAGTAATAACATACGGTGGCAAAATGTAGACAATATTACCAACCGGACGCAAAATCACTCCGTTTTCGATAAAAAAATCATAGAGTTTATTCCGCAATGTTCCATAATAACTAGCAGCACTTTCAGTTTTTATTTCTAATGCAAAAATAACGCCCAGCACTCGGGTTGTGACTACTTTCGGATGATTTTTAACACGCTCCTGAAACTCCAAATGTTGGTGATTGACACGAACTATGTTGGCTTGCATTTCATCCGTTTGCAACAATTTCATACTAGCTAAAGCCGCTGCGCAACCTGTAGGATTTGCTGTAAAAGTATGGCCATGAAACAATGCTTTGTTAATGTCGTCATCGTAAAAAGCATCGAATAAATCTTGCGTGAAAGTCGTAATTGCCATAGGAATCGTTCCTCCAGTCAACGCTTTGGACAAACACATCATGTCTGGTTTTTCAACCAAATAATCTGTTGCAAACGTTTTACCAGTTTTCCCAAAGCCTGTCATTACTTCATCCGCAATGGTCAGCACATTATGCTTCTGACAAATTCGCATCAATTGATCTAGCGATTCCGGTTCGTACATCACCATTCCTGCGGCTCCTTGAACGAGAGGTTCAAAAATAAAACCTGCACAGTTGTTGTTTTTTAGTACCGCTTGCAACGCTTCGTAACTCTCTTGCTCTTGTCCTTTAACTGGAACCGGAATCCGAACCACATTAATAAACATTCCTTCAAAAGCTTCGACAAAAAAAGAAATTCCACTTGCTGCCATCGCACCAAAAGTGTCGCCATGAAAAGCATTTTCGAAAGCAATTATCGTCGTTCTCTTTTCTCCTTTATTGAAAAAATACTGCAAAGCGACTTTAATTGCGACTTCAACAGCCGTAGAACCATTATCCGAAAAGAATATCTTTTGTTGGTTTTTTGGCAAAATTTCCATCAACTTCTCGGCTACCAAAATAGCGGGCTCATGTGTAAATCCACCAAATAACACATGTTCTAATGTGGTGAGTTGTTTGTAAATGGCATCGGCAATAAATGTGTTGGAATGTCCGTACGGATTGACCCACCACGAAGCGATGGCGTCAATATATTCTTTATTATTTTCGTCCCAAAGCAAAGCACCTTTTCCTCTTTTGATGGCAATAGGCAAAGCTGCGGTTTTATGTTGAGTATACGGATGCCAAAGATATTGGCCGTCTCTTTCTGTTAAAGTCATTTTAAATAATATATTTCACAAAGATACACAGAGAAAGTACAGAGTCTCACAAAGATTTTATAAACTCAATAGCTGTTCCCGAAACAAATCAGCGTATTCTTTGATTACATTTTGATCAAAATAGGGCTCTCGTTCTATTCTACCAATGCATTTAACTCCTGTTTTAGATAAAATGATAGATTCAGTAGCTTTATTTTCATCGCCCGAAAAAACAATTCCCGCAACTGCGATTTTTCTGTTCTGCAAAGCTTCAATAGTCAATAAAGTATGGTTAATGCTGCCCAAATAATGACGGGAAACCACCACAACTTTATAATCCGGCTGAATCAAATCGATGACACAATCATTTGAATTTAATGGAACAAAAACTCCTCCTGCACCCTCAATTACTAAATGATTAGCTGTTTCCGGTTCGATAATTTTCTTTAAATCAATAGTAATTTTGTCTATTTCAGCTGCAAAATGTGGACTCGCTGGCGTATTCAACGCATAACTATTGGGATGTATGACGGTCTTTGTATTCGATAAAAACGATTTGACTTTGTGACTGTCGGAATTATCTAAATCTCCCGCTTGAATAGGTTTCCAATAATCAGCTTCTAAAGCTTCTGTAATGATAGATGATGCAATGGTTTTACCAACATCGGTTCCAATTCCTGTTATAAATAGTTTCATAGATATTTGGCCACGGATGACACGGATTAAACGGATTTATATAGATTCTTTAATTTTTTCTATTATTTGTGAAAATCAGTCTTTTAATTTCTGGTTTTTCTCCAAAGTTTAATAACAACCCTATTTCAATATTTGTAGCTTTTAGATAATTTAAAGTTTGAACATAATGCGCCTTTACCAAACTCTCACAAGCCTTTAATTCTAAAATTATAACACCATTAATTAATAAATCAGCAAAAAAGTCACCAACAAGTTCGTTTTTATAATATACTTTAATTTGCTTTTGAGGTTCCACTTTAAAACCTTGCGATTTTAATTCCAAATACATTGCATTTTGATACACCTTTTCAAGAAAACCATACCCCAATTCATTGTAAACTTCATAAAAAACTTTCAAAATAGATTCCGACAATTCTTTGTGCAAAATTTCAGTCATTTTTTACTATTTAAAAGTTAAAATCCTTTTAATCCGTGGCATCTGTGGCTAAAAAACAAAAGTACTCAACAATCGCAACACTTCGGATATTTCCTCATGCGAATTATAACTGTGCAAACAAAAACGAAGTCGTTCCTGACCTTCTGGAACGGTTGGCGAAAGAATTGCTTTCACATCAAATCCTTTTTCTTGAAGCTGGCTGGCTATTGCTTTTACTTTTTCATTTCCTGGAACAATAGCCGATTGTATCGCGGATTTACTTCGGACAAAAAGTGGTTTTAATCCCAACATATTCTTTTCTTGATTGAACTGAATGATGTTTTCTCGAAGTACTTCTATATTTTTTTTATCTTTTTCTAAAAATTGATAGGCTACCAAAATCGTGGCTACCGAATGCGGCGAAAGCCCTGTGGTATAAATAAAACTTCGGGCAAAATTCACTAAATAATCCCTCAATTCAACCGAACCTAAAATCGCGGCTCCATGACACCCCAATCCTTTCCCGAAAGTCATAATGCGAGCAAAAAAATGCTCTTGCAATCCCAGCATTTGAACAAATCCTTCACCTTTTGAACCAAAAACTCCCAAAGCATGTGCTTCATCAACAACAAGATAACAATTGTGTTTAGTTGAAACCGAAACCAATTCTTCTAGATTTGGACAATCGCCATCCATAGAAAAAACAGATTCGGTGACAATATAAATAGTGGTGTCTGGATTCCTTAAAATTAACTTTTCTAAATCTTCAAAATCATTATGATTGAATTTATAGGCCTTGGCATTGGATAATTGAATTCCGTCCCGAATAGAAGCATGGCACAATTCATCGTATAAAATCAAATCGCCTTTTTGTGGAACGGCACTAAAAAAACCAACATTGGCATCGTAACCGGAATTGAAGATTAAGGCGGTGGCTGATTGGTGGAACGTAGCAATAACGTCTTCTGTTTCCTCAAATAAACTATGATTCCCTGACAACAGTCGGGAGCCAGTCGCACCGTTTTGAACACACTTTTTATCTATTAAATACTGATGTGTTTTATGAAAAATACATTCCGACTTCGACAATCCAAGATAATCATTCGAAGCAAAATCAATTAAATTACTTGAAATGGGTAACTTTCGTAAAGCATTAGCTTGTTTTCGAATTTGAAGTTTGCCTGTTAGATTCTCTGGAAATTGTTTCATAGTCTGCAAAAATAAGCATCTTTTTTGTTTTATGAATTCTGTGTGTTATTTGTTTCGTTTTTAAGTAAAATTTCAAAAAAAATCTGTTTTTATTGATGAATAAAAATTATTTCGGTTTTCATGAAGCAATAATTTAATTATGATTTAACAATTACAATAAAAGAATAGATAAATATTATACAATTTTTTACGAAAACGGTTTCGATTTTCAAATTTCATGAAAATGTGTTAAAAAAAACTTAAAATAAATAATAGAACTGTTAACGTATTGAATAGTTTTTTACTTTCGACGACAATGAAACGAATTGCATCACTTTTCTTACTCGTAACTTTATTCTACAATGCGATGGGTTACTATCTTATGTTTGCTTATCAAGAAGAGCAAGCGTGGGTAGCTGCTATGGAAAAAAGACACGATTCAGAGTTTCAAGTAATCGAGTTGAACGCCACTTTATACTCATTTATCGAAGACACTGATTTTGAGTATGTCAATGAAGATGTTGTCATTAACAATAAAAGCTACCATATTTTCAAGAAAAGAATTCAAAACAACATACTTAGTTTGTACTACCTGCGCAATTCACATCAAGATGCGATCAGTCAAGATTTAAAAGACATTGTAGACAATCAATTATTCAACGGGTCTTCATCAAAAGAGTCTCCGGTTAAAAAACTCATGAAGTCTTTTCTTCAAGATTATATTCCAAACACTACTGTTTGCCTGAATTTTTCTCCAAAAACAATCCTACATTCAATTGAATCTATCATTACTCCAACTCAAGCACTTGCTTCCGGGTACTATTCGGTGTCATATTCACCACCCGATTTCGCTTAAATCCTCTTTCATTTTAGTGAAATCATTCGCTTTGATCTGGCATTTGTAAAGCCAAGATACTTCACGATTGCTTTTTGGCTAAAGCTGTACATTTATCAAACCTTTCATTAGAAATTAAGCCTGCAAAAAAATACGAAATAAACTTTTGTGTTTTCTGATTTCATTTTTTTAGATGATTTCATCGGCATACTATATTTCAATTCTGGTTTGTTTTGTAGCACTAGCTTGTAGTATCCTGAATTAAATTGATAGCAAATTTAGATTTTGAACAGCGTCACTATTTCACAGAAATGCTTTAATTCATCGAATTTCCATCTAAAAACATGTACATTTTTGGAGAAAGTCAACTGTAATTCTTGTTTTAAAGTGAAACATTTCATCAACAAACCACTATTTTAAAAAATGACTTCCTTTCTGGAAGAAGTTGTTACAGGCTTATTTTATATCAGTAACTATTCAAAAAAAACCAAAAATTGAAAAATCTATCTCCATTACAATCCGTTTGTAGTTTTATCCTATTTGTAACAATGGCATTTAATTCGGAAACAACAGCTGCGCAAGGATGTGTGGCTATCAAAGGGAATGCGACAAGTTGCATGTCGATTCACGCTGACAGCAGTGCCGTTTCCGGATGGCAATTTGCCAGCAGCGGTCGCTATTTTAGATCATTTAGACACTTTTCAGGAAGAAAAGAAAACAAAGATAGGTTGCTTCAAAAAAACAGAAGTAATCAATTATACCTCTGTTTTCAATCTTTCGTTAACCAGAATATTAAACAACCGCTGGTCCGTTATGGTCGATCTTCCTATTTCGAACAATGTTCGTTCCTCCTTATACGAACATGGATTAGTCAATGGCACTTACGTAAAAAGAGAACGCAACTCTACTAGTTCATTTGGAATAGGCGACATCCGATTCGCCGCTTACCGATGGATGTTAGATCCGACAAAATACGCTAAAGGCAATCTGCAATTAGGATTAGGGATAAAGTTACCAACCGGTGATTACAACTATAAAGATTATTTTTACAATGTAGGTCCAAACGGGACAAAAGAGTTGCGTCCAGTAGATCAATCCATACAGTTGGGAGACGGCGGAACCGGATTTACTTTTGAAGTAAATACATTTTACAACTTCATAGAAAACTTTGGCGTTTACGGAAATTTCTATTATTTAATAAATCCACGCGAGCAAAACGGTACAAGAACTTACAGAGAAACGTTAGCATCACGATTAGCCAACGAAGCGACTATGAGTGTTCCAGATCAATATATGTTTAGAGCAGGTTTTACTTATTCCGTGAATCAAATAAAAGGTTTGTCTGTAGCCGCAGGAGTTAGATTAGAAGGAATCCCTGTGAATGATCTCGTGGGTGGAAGCGGAGATTTCCGTCGTCCTGGATACATTTGGTCCGTAGAACCTTCTTTAAACTATGAGTATAAAAAAGTAATAGTATTTGCTTCTGTACCATTTGCAGTAGTTCGCAATCGTACGCAAAGTGTAACCGACAAAGAAAATTCGATCAAAACAGGAACTCATGTTCAAGGTGACGCGGCATTTGCTGATTATATTATCAACATTGGTATATCAACTAGATTTTAGCTACAAACAGTTTCTAAAACATCATTAAAACACACATGCGAAAAATGAATTAAAAAGAATCCATATTGATTTTCACGGTTGATAATTTGTTTAAAGGTTTGTTTAAAAATTCTTTATCAACTCAAGCCTAACAGATGTTGGAAACCTGTTAGGCTTTTTTAATGAAAATCTATAAATCGACTTCTCTTGACATAGTTTCAATCTTAGAATTAGAATAAAATAAAAGTTCCTAAAATTAATCTTTAAAAAATTTTATTGTTTTAGAATATTTAATTATTGTTTATCAATAATTATCATATATTTGTCACAACTTATAACTTTATAAAAATGAAAAAATTACAAATCTTGAGAGCTGTTTTGGACTTTTTCTGGTTTTTTTCTTTAATCAGCGGAATTGGAATTTTGATTTTGCTAACTTTTTATTTATTTGATTCTAATATGGATATCCCTGTAAAAATAAAGGGAAACGTAATAACACCTACTACGCTACTTTCTAAGCTGATTATTTTAGCAAATGTGATCAGTGGATTTCTCTTTTTATACAGCATCTACGTGTTGAGAAAAGTGGTTGGATATTTCCAAAGAAAAGAAATCTTTAAATCTGAGGTTATAGAAAATTTTAATTTAATCGGTAAATTAGTTATCAGCTCTTCGCTTATTAGCCATCTATCCTTATTTATCTTTACTTACATCAATCGAGGCACTGTAGGCTTCTCAATAGAATTTGGAAGCTATGACTCCTTCTTAATTTCAATTAGTTTGGGATTGTTTTTCATGGTGATTAGTGAGGTTTTCAAAATAGCTAAGAATATAAAGGAAGAAAACGAATTAACAATTTAGCACTACTAATCAATTACAGCCTCCGATTAAAATCAGCAATTAACTAGATTAAAAAATTGAAATAAGATGAAAAAAATAATTATTCTGAATTGGGTATTAAAAATATTTATAGGGATTTTACTCTTGGCTATCCCCATAAACGAATGCTTGCGCTATAACCTATCTAATGAAGCAAGAACTTTAATGTACAAAGATTCCCTTTTTGGGCATTTCAGTCCCTATATTATGTTAGTACGAATAGCGATAGTACTATTTGCCCTATTTAATATTCAAAAGGGGCTGCAAGCATTTATTAAAGAAGGCTTTTTTAACGTCAAAAGCTCTGATAGATTTAAAAAAAGTGGTTACTTGCTGCTATTCATTAGCCTCTTTGGAATCATCATTAGTCTGTTGGTAATGTATCATTCCCCAGAAGAACAAACACTATCTGATATAATTATGTATCTACTATTACTTGCAATAGGGATTGGCTTATTGGCTTTTTCTGATGTTATTAAAAAAGGAAACACCATCGAGACAGAAAACAATCTAACAATATAGCCATGCCCATCATTATCAACTTAGATGTTATGCTTGCCAAGCGAAAAATGCGTTCGAATGAATTAGCTGAAAGAATGGGAATCACAACAGCTAACCTTTCTATTTTGAAAACCGGAAAAGCAAAGGCGGTTCGGTTTTCTACTTTGGAGGCAATTTGTGAGATTCTGGAATGCCAACCCGGGGACATTATGGAGTTTGTAAAAGAAGAATAATCTGGAAAAGTCAAATCCCTAGCCCAGATAGCAGTGGAAATCCTTTTGCTTTTTTCTTTAAAAAGCAAAAGATTGAAACGTAAAGCTGGAAATAGCTCCAAAAAAAAAGTCACACATTACTGTATGACTTTTGTTTTTTATTTTGACATGTCTTAATCTACTAAAACAATCACTTTATTGTCTTTCATTTCAATTGTTCCTGAATTGATAGCAAGGGTGTAATTTTGAGCATCTAGTTTAGTAAATTTACCTGCAACCTCTTTTGCAAAAGCAAAGTTAGAAGCTGTAATTTTCACTACACCTTTTCCTAAAATAGAAACGATTGGTGCGTGGTTATTTAAAATCTGAAAGCTTCCATCAACTCCTGGCAATGTAACCGAAGTTACGTCAGCTGAAAATAATTTTGCTTCTGGTGACACTATTTCTAATAACATAATTTTTCAGTTTAAAGCTTAAAAGTTTAAAGTTTAAGGTTACTTGAGAATCTTAAACTTTAAACTTTAAAACTAATTTTTAAGCTTCCGCTAACATTTTTTCTCCAGCTTCGATAGCTTCTTCAATAGTCCCTTTAAGGTTAAAAGCTGATTCTGGCAAGTGATCTAATTCACCGTCAATAATCATGTTAAATCCTTTAATGGTATCTTTGATATCAACTAAAACTCCTTTCAATCCTGTAAATTGCTCTGCAACGTGGAATGGTTGAGATAAGAAACGTTGTACACGACGCGCTCTTGAAACAGATAATTTATCTTCTTCAGATAATTCTTCCATACCAAGGATTGCGATAATATCTTGTAATTGTTTGTATTTTTGTAAAATTTCTTTTACTCTTTGTGCACAGTCATAATGCTCATCACCTAAAATTTGAGGAGTAAGAATTCTTGAAGTAGAATCCAATGGATCTACCGCAGGATAAATACCTAATTCCGCAATTTTACGAGATAATACTGTTGTTGCATCTAAGTGAGCAAAAGTTGTAGCCGGAGCTGGATCCGTTAAATCATCCGCAGGCACGTAAACCGCTTGTACAGATGTAATAGACCCTTTGTTTGTCGAAGTAATACGTTCTTGCATAGCACCCATTTCTGTTGCTAATGTTGGTTGGTATCCTACTGCAGATGGCATACGACCTAAAAGTGCCGAAACCTCAGAACCTGCTTGCGTAAAACGGAAGATATTATCCACGAAAAACAATACATCTTTCCCTTGATCAGTTCCTGCTCCATCACGGAAATACTCCGCAATAGATAATCCAGAAAGTGCTACACGAGCACGAGCTCCTGGTGGCTCATTCATTTGACCGAAAACGAAAGTAGCTTTAGACTCTCTCATTCCTGGCATATCCACTTTAGATAAATCCCATCCTCCATTTTCCATAGAGTGCATGAATTCATCCCCGTATTTTATAATTCCAGACTCTAACATCTCACGAAGCAAATCATTCCCTTCACGTGTTCTTTCCCCTACTCCTGCGAATACAGAAAGTCCACCGTGACCTTTAGCGATATTGTTAATCAACTCCTGAATCAATACTGTTTTACCAACACCTGCACCACCAAACAACCCAATTTTTCCTCCTTTTGAATAAGGCTCAATTAAATCGATTACTTTAATACCGGTGAATAAAACTTCAGAAGAAGTAGATAAATCTTCGAATTTTGGTGCTTGTCTGTGAATAGACATTCCGTTTTCTCCTGTTTTTGGTAAATTACCTAAACCGTCGATTGCATCTCCAATTACGTTGAATAAACGACCGTAAACATCGGCACCAATTGGCATTTGGATAGGATTCCCTGTTCCAACTACTTCATAACCTCTGCTCAAACCATCTGTTGAGTCCATCGAAATGGTACGTACTGTATTTTCACCAATGTGAGATTGTACTTCAAGTACCAATAAAGTACCATCTTTTTTTGTGATTTCTAACGAATCATAAATTTTTGGAAGTTCAACATCTTTACCGTTGAAAACTACGTCAACTACTGGTCCAATGATCTGGGCAACTTTTCCTATTACTTTTGACATTACTTATGTGTTTATTAAATAGCTATTTAGGTTTATGAATTAGTACTAATCGAAACGTATCGATTAAATGCCTTTTTCAGAGCGCAAAGATAATTTTTTAAAATAAAAAATCAACACCTTTTGCGATAAAAAAAGGATATTTTTAATAGTTTGCATAGAAATGACCAAGAAACGGACAAAAGACAGCAATATCCTTAAAATAAACAACCACCACGTCAAAAGACGGGTGGCTGTTTATTGTAAAAAAAATGAATTTTAATTATTGAATTGTCGCTGGATATTGAATTCCATATAAACCTAAGTCAACCCCTTTAAGATTAGAACCGTATTTAGCATTAATCGCTTCTATGAATTTATTCGCAATCAGAGCATAACCTCTAGGACTTGGATGAACTCCGTCCAGAGAAAAAGTACCTCCAGTCACATAAGCAGCAGTCATGTGAAAATTACCAAAGCGAATTCCGCCATTGTTCAACTGATTCAAAACGGAAGCAGCGTCAACAAAAGCCAACCCATTAGATTCTGCAACAGCTTTAATTGTTACATTATAAGCATCTGTAGCTACTTTTATCTCTAAAACCTCTGAAGCTGTTAAAACTCTACTATCTTGTAAAGGATAAGTCACCCCAACTGTATTAAAAGGAGCTGGAATTCCAGCTTGTGGCGTTCCAATAACGGTTCTAGTAGTCAGTAATATAAAATCTTTATTTGCCACATTTGCACCACCATTAGCATGACGTGCCTGCCCATATAAACTACCCATTAAGCCTGCTTGACCAGCAGAAACTCCAGCAGCTACTAATGCACCAGTAATCTGAGCGCTATAATTCACTAAGGTTTCATCTCTTATCAATAGCGGATTTGTAGCCGAAGCAGTTAATGTTTTAATTCTAGTGCCTGCACCCAAAGCTGTAAGAATTTGTTTGACAGGTCCCAACAACTGCGTGTTCAACTGTGTTGCTGTAGCTGCATCTAACGGTACTGGATTAAAAGGAACTGTTGTAAAAAATGGAAGATTATTGATATACGGTAAGTTTGCAACAACCCCTTTTCTGCCTCCAGTAGCAAGAGTCGTCGCTAAAGCATTATAAGCCGCATTAAAAGTACCTGTAGGCGTAATGTCATTCCCTAACACTGGATCTTGTGACGTTGGCACACCCCCATTAGTTGCATATCCCAAAACATCATTTCCACCAATAAATAAGGAGAAAAAAGTTGGGTTTTGATCCGTAGCATCTTTAAGCACACTTGACATTGCCGTTTTAGCAAATCGTCCAAAATATGGATTTGCTTGACCGTAACCTGCTACTCCTAAATGAATTGCTTTTGCACCTGGAACACCCATATTACTGTAATATCCAGAGATACTAGCACCAAAAACAGTCCCTGAAACACCAGAAACATTTACAGGTCCAGCTCCATTAAAATACAAACGCGTTGGGAACTGAGGGATTTGATTCCCACCAATAGAAAAACCTCCTCTATTGTCCTCTGCCATGAATGGATTTGTAAAAGCACCTCCACCAACTAAAGCAAACTGCTCAGCCATGATGTTTGGATACGAATTTTTTTGACCCGCTTTAAAAAGCGCTCCATCACTGTATCCAGCTGCAAATGAATCTCCTAAGGCAACGAATTTCGAAAAATCTGCTGTACCCGCTGTTAACGGCTCTTCGACAACTACTTCATCGTCGTTATTACATGCTGCGAAGGTTAGCGAAATCAACAACAGCCATTTGAAATTTTTTATCATAATATATTTTTTAAAATTATTGCCCTTTTTAGTTTTATGGGTTGATTGTCCATGAAGCAAACCATTGTTGACCTATAGCACCCGCTCCAATTACTTGAATATAATCCTTTCCACCAATATTAGTAGCACCTACTTTAAGTACTGATTTTAATTTAGGAAAACCATAGTTAATTTGAGCATCTAACACTGTGTTTTCTGGAACAATCCCATCAGCAAAAGAAGACTGCCATAAATACTCCGTGTTGTATCTTGCGTTTATATTGAAACCAAAGTTTTCAAACAATCTTGAATTTCCAATTGAAGCTTTTACTCTGTGTTTTGGAGTGTTGAAACCAGCTACAAAACTAGGATCTTCTTCTTGGTTAAAATTAAATTCAGCATAATTGTAATTCACGCCCAATTCAAAATCTTTATATACTTTTTTAGATAAACCTACACCAAAACCTAATGAAGTAATTTTTGCAGTTGTATTAGTATAAACTTGATAAACTCTTCTGTCACCATTTCCTAAAGCGGATAGTGTAGCCAATGTAGCTGGATTGCCAAAGTCAAATACTGTGTTGACATCTCCATAATACGGGCTGATTACTCTTGAAGTATTCATGAAATCATTGTAAATATTATAGTACCCATTCAAATCAATTGATAAATCGTTGTTTACAACAGAACGATACCCCAGTTCGATTGCTTGTACCTCTTCTGGTTTAACTAATCTAGGATTAGCCGTTTTCAATAAAGCTGCTGCTGCAGGAACATTTGTTGGGTTGGCGGCAATGGCAGCACTAAATGCTTGTACCGAAGTTAAAGTATATGAATTATTGTATGCATTTTGACCTGTTAATGTCAAAGTTGCAGGTATTCCCAATGCTTGACTTGCAGCACTAACTCCTCTAACCTCTGTGAAACGATCTAAATTCTCAGGAGCAGAACCAATCAAAGCAAACGGCCCTAAGTCAAGACCAATGTACTGATCTTGTGTTGTAGGATTTCTAAATCCTGTTTGATATGAAGCTCTAAAATTGTGTCTTTTAGCTTCCCCAGCAGAATACACCAAGGATACACGTGGCGAAATGTTTCCGTTAAAATTTTGACTTTTATCGTAACGCGCTGATCCTGTAAATTTCAAGCGGTCGTCCATGAATTTTTTAGTCAATTGCCCGTAAGCACCATATTCATTATATCTTAAAGGACCATCAAAATCAGTAAAGATTGTTCCTTGAGAATTCATTTCATATTGTCTAAAAGAACCACCTAATTGAATCTCAGCAAATTTCACTAAATCTTTAAAATTATAATTCACATCTGAATGATAGATTTTTGACTGATCAATAAATTTAGCTCCCTTTGTTAAATCTGGCTCAGCAATTGCTGCAGCTAAAGCATTCTTAAACTGGATAGAACCCGGCTCAAATCTTGCACTTCCCGCTGGAGTTGGTAAAAAAGGCAACCCTGTTGGTTTAATATTGAAATCAGCATAATTTCTCGCATTTGCAGCTGATTGTTGTGCGTTAGTTCCTAAAACAGCACCCGAAAGTTGGTATGCCGTAGCATAGTTCGTAAACCATTCTGTATCTGATTTTGCAGCTCTGTTAACATTCCAAGCAGCAAAACGCATATCATAAGAATTTCCCGCATCCTCGTCAGTCACATATCCTCTAACAAAGAAATTTTTTCCTTTTATTTCTAATTTAGATTGCTGCATGAAGAAATCGCCTAATGCATATCTATTTGCTCCTTGGTATATTGTACTACCTAAACCTATTTTATGTTGTAAAATAATTTCAGTTTCCCCTTCCCAAGGTTTAAAATGCAAAGAAAAATCAGCCTTTACACTTCTTACTTTGTTGTCATTCAAATCTTGCTCACGGTATCCCGTTCTACTTACTTGACCTACATTAGTTATAAAGGTTGTCACCTCATCACCATACAAGTTCAAACCATCATAATTTTGATTATTAGCGTGCCCTACGGAACCGCCAGTAATACTTCTTTGATCAGCAGCAATCCACTCTGTCGCTCTCAAAAAATTAAAATTTCCTTTAGCAGCAAAATGCTTACTAAACGCTTTGGCAGCTCTTAATCCAAAATCAAAATAATCATTAGTACCCGCAGCCTGTTGCGTGGTCTGACCATATTTTACATACGTACTAATCCCTTGATTTGTGAAAGGATTTTTACTGTTCATAAACAAAATACCATTAAAAGCATTTGCACCGTAGAGCGCTGAAGATGCTCCTGGGAGTAATTCCACATTAGCAACATCGATATCCGATAGTCCAATTAAATTCCCTAATACAAAGTTCAAAGCAGGTGATGAATTATCCATTCCGTCCACCAATTGCATAAAACGCGTATTTGCCACACTAGAAAATCCTCTAGTATTAATCGATTTAAAGGAAATACTACTTGTATTAAAATGCACCTCTTTAAGATTCTCTAAACCATCATAAAATGTAGGTGCAGTAGTGTTTTTAATTTGTTGAATACCCATTCTTTCAATAGTAACTGGTGACTCAATCACTCTTTCAGGAGTTCTTGAAGCTGAAACCACAATTTCGTCTAGCTTATTCTCCTCATCTAAAAGCGTTACAGCAATTTTTTGATTATTTGAAGAAATTGCAATTTTTTGGGATCGATATCCCACACTAGTAACCTCAATTGTAAAAGGTGGCTTTGCTGTAGATTGCAATGTAAATGCACCATCTAAATCGGTAGTTGTACCCGAAGAATCTCCAACAATCTTAATGTTGGCTCCAGGAATAGGTTGGTTGCTACTGTCTGTAACAATACCAGAAATTGAGTTTTGAGCAAAGGTTAGGCTACAAAAAAACAATGACAAAAAAAGTAAATACACTCTCATTGGGTTATAATTTGTTGGTTTATGAAGCCAAAGTACAAATATTTTTGATATTAATAAAAAAGCACCTTAAAAATTTCATATTTATCAGTTAATTTGCCTCATTTGCACTTATTCTATATTTGAATTTAATTATTTAATGTTAAAATTTGCATCAAAAAAACAGAATATCACTATGCGCGCATATAAAAAATACAGATATCACAAAATTTTTATTAATTTTTAGATATTTGATAAAAGTGATAAAACCTTAAAAATTTATCATTTTTTTGTCACTATCGCCAAGTATCAGGGCTTTACCGTGCCTCGAAAAAACAACGCATAAAAAAGCCCCGAAAAGAATATTCGAGGCTTTAGTATAAAAATAGAATACTATAAATTTACTCTACAGTAACTGACTTTGCTAAATTACGGGGCTGATCTACATTACATCCGCGCATAACAGCAATATGATAAGACAAAAGCTGTAAAGGTATTGTGGTAATCAATGGCGATAGCGCATCTGATGTCTCTGGAATTTCTATCACATAATCCGCCAATTCACGCACTTGTGTATCACCCTTAGTTACTACTGCTATGATTTTTCCACTTCTGGATTTAATCTCTTGGATATTACTAACAATTTTATCGTAGTGTCCTTGTTTTGGCGCAATTACAACTACCGGCATGTGCTCATCAATTAATGCTATCGGTCCGTGTTTCATTTCTGCTGCAGGATATCCTTCAGCATGAATATAGGAGATCTCTTTTAATTTCAATGCACCTTCCAGAGCTACAGGAAAATTATATCCTCTACCTAAATACAAACAATTAGGGGCATCTTTAAAGACAGCAGCTATTTCTTTTGCTCTGTCATTTGTTTCTAAAGCCTCTTTTACTTTGTCAGGAATAATTTCTAATTCTTGCAAATAGCTGTGAAAAACAGAATTCGACAATGTTCCTTTGGCTTTAGCCAAACGCAAAGCAATCATAGTCAAAACAGTAATTTGCGTGGTAAAAGCTTTGGTGGAAGCAACACCTATTTCAGGTCCTGCATGCGTGTAAGCACCAGCGTGAGTTTCTCTTGAAATAGAAGAACCTACTACATTACAAACTCCAAAAACAAATGCACCATTTTCTTTAGCCAGTTTTATTGCTGCCATCGTATCCGCCGTTTCTCCTGATTGAGAGATAGCAATGACGATATCTTTACTATTAATAATTGGATTTCTGTATCTAAATTCAGAGGCGTATTCTACCTCAACTGGAATTCTAGCAAACTCCTCAAAAACGTACTCGGCAACTAAACCAGCATGCCAAGAAGTACCACAGGCAACAATAATAATTCTTTCTGCATTTAAGAATTTTTCTAGATTATCTTCAACACCTGCCATTTGGATTAATCCTTCATTTGCATGAAGCCTTCCACGGTAAGTATCTTTAATAACGCTAGGTTGCTCATAAATTTCTTTCAACATAAAATGATCGTACCCTCCTTTTTCAATTTGCTCCAAGTTCATTTGAAGTTCTTGAATCGTAGGATTAACCAAAGAATCATCTTTAATTTTGCGTACTTTCATTTGTTTGTGCAATCGGATATTTGCCATTTCACCATCTTCTAGGTAAATAGCATTAGCCGTATATTCTATGAAAGGTGAAGCATCTGAGGCTATGAAAAACTCTCCTTCTCCAACCCCAATTGCTAATGGACTACCTAAACGGGCCGCAACGATTTCATTTGGATTTTTTTTATCAAAAACAGCAATCGCATAAGCTCCTACTACTTGATTTAAAGCTACCTGAACAGCTTTACCTAATTTTAGGTTATCTTTTTTCTGCACTTCTTCAATAAGGTTTACAAGCACTTCTGTATCTGTATCCGAATGAAAAACATACCCTCTTTTAATTAATTCTGCTTTCAAAGGAGCATAATTCTCGATAATTCCATTGTGAACAATAGCCAAATCACCTGAATTCGAAAGATGAGGATGTGAATTCACATCATTTGGAACACCATGAGTGGCCCAACGTGTATGCCCAATTCCAATGCTTCCATTGATTGTCATTTCCTTTGAGGCTCGCTCTTCAAGATCTGACACCTTTCCTTTGGTTTTACAAACTTTTAAATTTTCACCATCGTACAACATCACACCAGCACTGTCATAACCTCTATATTCCAGCCTTTTTAATCCTTTAATTACAATAGGATAAGCTTCTCTGTATCCAATATATCCAACGATTCCACACATAGTCTTGGTTTAATTAGGTTTTGTATAATAAATTTCAAGTTTCAATCTTTTCTCCACAGGAACGGTAGATTTTCCGCTATATAAAATCGTCCCTAAAGGATTCATCACTGAAGCTTTTGGGGCCTGAGAAATAAAAGAATTTGGCGTTTTTACTTTATAAGATGCTATTATACCAATATCTTCAGTAACAACAAGTCCTAGACTAACATTAGTTGAATCTTTATTATTTATTAGATTTCGTATCTGATTTGTAATTCTAATTTTATACGTAACTCCTCTTTTACTGGTTGCATCCTTTTTAATCATACCGTCAAAAAAAGCTTTGGATTTCTTTGGATTAGTACTATTAGAAGTAGGATCTAAGGAGTAATCTACTAATGGTCGGCTATTTTTAAAATCGTAAAGATAAATTCTTTGCGGCTCATTACTGGACGACATTTCATCGGCATCGATATGGAAAACTAAATTTGCTTCGTTTACCAAAAGCTTTTTACCATCGGCTGGATTTCTTAAATCATCTAATTCATCGGAAACTCCATTAGGGCCTGTAAGAACTCCGTTAGCATCGTACCCTTTTAGATCTTTAGGATCAAAAAGCTGCAGCACCGCTACGGAACCTTCGCCCCCTCTTAGAAACAATTTATCATCACCGTCTGTTCTATTTCCTGTACTTGGCAAAGCAGCATAAGCAGCACCAGAGGTGGTAAAATCATTGTTCAACAAACTAACCGTATTTCCAGTTAAGTTAAGCTCAATAGTCTTTTTTACTCTCGTCGTTGTAGTAATACCGGCAGCAGTAGTAGACACTAAATCTTCATTGTACTTAATCGTAATTTTTCCCGCTCTAAAATTTAACATTGCTAAATTTCCAGCACTGCTTCCTGATTTTTCCATTTTAAAGTAAAGTCCTCTAAAATAATTTTTGAAAACATCATTTGAAGCCAATTTACCACTATTAACTGCATCAATAATTCTGGTTTTAAAGTAGTCTCTGCTCAAATTCAACTTCATACCTGGTGGCGTGTAAGCCGTAGATTTTACATTAGTAATTGAATCTGTCGTTACAACTACATGTTCCTCAGGATTAAAGAAAAACTCTTCATTTTGAGACTTATCTGAACTGTCATTTAAAAGTGTAGCTTTTTTTAAATTGTTAAACTCAGTATTTTGATCTGTAAAATATTTTTGCTGTTGCTGAAAACCGGAATCAGGATCTGAATCTCTCATGAAATAACCTGATTCATAGATACTCAATTTCATTTTAGCCTTTTCCACGCCGTAAATCGAATCAAGAACATATGCACGGCTGCCATCGGCATTTACTTTCGTTTGCGATGGATCCGTATAATAAGGAAGTGTTAACACAACACTTTCAACATAAGGATTTGAACTGACAACAGTGGTAAAAACTGGAAGAGTTAATTGGGTATTAAAATTCGCAGTGGTTTCCCCAAAGTTTGAATTACTATAAATTCCCAATGGATTTACTTCAAGATTATTAGATTGAATTGGTCCTGTTTTTTGATTGTAACCTAAAACACCGTAGGAGGCTTTATTAAGATCAAAATTGTTTCCACCAATCAAATCACCACCAACTTCGTTGTAATCTTTATCACATGAATATAAAAACACAACAGTTGCCACTATCAGGATTTTCTTAAAAAAAGAATTATTGTACATATTTATTAAAAAAGTTTAATTTAAAGAACCTCGTTTAAGTAAAAGTTAGTATACGCTTCTGCGAATGCATCTTTCGGAGCGAAAGGTAAAAAAGGTTTTCCTGAAGATTCTATAAATTTTGTTAAACTTGAAGAGAGGTTTTCTGAGGCAATAATCACGGCATCAGAATGCTTTATAGTAGCCTTTATAATATTTTCATAATCTGGTATGGCCAAGTCCGAAATCGCATCAGCGGGAACTCCATCAAACTTCACTTTATTGATCATTTCCACATTCAAAGTTCCTTCAAAGGACTGACTGTAAACAGAAGTAACAATCTTTGTTTCAGAAAATAAGGCTTCATTTTTATAAAAATGCTTCATGTAAATAGGCAACATCGCGGCCATCCATCCATGAACATGTATAATATCAGGTACCCAATTGAGTTTTTTAACGGTTTCAACAACTCCTTTAGCAAAGAAAATAGCACGTTCGTCATTGTCAGGATACATCACTCCTTCTTCATCTGTAAACGTCGCTTTTCTTTTAAAATATTCATCGTTATCGATAAAGTATACTTGAATTCTTTCTTTTGGAATAGAAGCTACTTTTATAATCAATGGCATATCCAAGTCATTCACTACCAAATTCATCCCCGAAAGTCTAATTACTTCGTGCAATTGGTGTCTTCTCTCGTTAATATTTCCATACCTTGGCATAAAAATTCTTATCTGTCCACCTTGATCATTAATCATTTTTGGCACGTCATAAGACATTAAAGAGACCTCGTTTTCAGCAAGATAGGGCACCACTTCAGATGATACATATAATATCCTCTTATCTTTCATATTGTAATTTACTTTATTTATTGGCAATAAAAACCATGCAAAATTACAAAAATTTATGCAGTTATTAACTAAAATAGTAAGTTTGCATTTAATTTTAATAAAACTGCCATGCCTATTTTCTACGGAAAAGCATCTTTAATGGACTATTTGAAATCAATAAAAACAATCCATTCTACCCTTGGATTTGTTCCAACAATGGGCGCTTTACATCAAGGTCATTTGGCTTTAATGCAAAAATCATTGGCGGAAAACACAAATACTGTAGTGAGTATTTTTGTGAATCCTACCCAATTCAACAATCCTGAAGACCTGGCAAAATACCCAAGGACATTAGAAGAAGATGTGAAAAAACTTACGAATTTGGATCCGAATATTATTTTATACGCCCCTACAGTTGAAGATATTTATGACGGACAACCCGTTTCTCAATCGTTTGATTTTGATGGCCTCGAATATCCAATGGAAGGCAAATTCAGACCCGGACATTTTAATGGTGTAGGTACTGTGGTCAAACGCCTTTTTGAAATAGTGGAACCTACCCATGCTTACTTTGGAGAAAAAGACTTCCAACAATTGCAAATTGTAAAAAAAATGGTAGCTAAAAATAATTTAAAAGTAGTTATCGTTGGTTGTCCCATTTACAGAGAAAGTAACAATCTAGCCATGAGTTCTAGAAACGAACACTTATCTGCTCAGGAAAGAGACGAAGCGGCAGTTATATATCAAATATTGACATCTGTCAAAGCTAAATTTCCGACAAATAGCGCAGCAAAAATCTCAGAATGGGTTCAAAAATTCCTTAAAAAAAATCCTCAATTTACGCTGGAATACTTCACCATTGCCGATGAAGCAACCCTTATATCGTGTAATCGAAAAAATAAAAATAAAAAATACCGCGCTTTCATAGCCGTATTAGTCAACAATATCCGTTTGATTGATACCATTTCATTAAATTAATTTACTTTTGTAGCATGCAAATTCAAGTTTTAAAATCAAAGATTCACCGAGTTAAAGTGACAGGTGCCGATCTAAATTACATCGGGTCTATCACCATTGACGAATCATTATTAGAGGCCTCAAATATCATTGAAGGCGAAAAAGTTTCCATTGTAAACATCAACAACGGAGAACGTTTTGAAACCTACGCCATTAAAGGCGAAAAAAATTCAGGAACCATTACCCTCAACGGTCCTGCAGCAAGAAAAGTTCAAAAAGACGATATCATCATCATCATATCCTACGCAACCCTAGATTTTGAAGAAGCTAAAACCTTTAAACCATGGGTGATTTTTCCAAATGAAAACGACAACTCGTTGACTTAATTGCTATACGAATTCAATCAACACTATCTTTTAGCCACTGATTCTCTGATTTTGCATTTTAAAATCAGAGAATTAGTGGCTATTTTTTAAACGCTAGTTCCTACCTTATAATCAAAGCGCAATAGTAACATTTACCGTTACTCTTTTTCAATTAAAAGTAATAATGTTTATCTTGCTTGCTCTTATTTAGAGCATTCTATAGATTCTAAAACAAAACAAATCATGAAAAAACTAATACTCTTATTACTCTTTTCCATTTCTGTATTTTCACAAAAAACTGTGATTGCTTTCGATTCTCAAGTGCTTGGTGAAAGCAGGGAAATCACCATCGGTCTCCCACCTTCTTTTGATAAAAACCCAATTAAAAAATACCCTATTCTTATTTTACTGGATGGCGATTATCTGTTTGATCCTTTCTACGGCGCCTTAAATTATGGAGCCTATTGGGATGATTTACCTGAAATTATCATTGTTGGCATCAGCCAAAACAAAAATAACGAACGATTTGACGACTGCAATTATGACGAAGCTGATGGTGTCCCTTCCAGAAAAGGCGCTAAATTTTTCGAATTCATTCGAGCGGAGTTGTTGCCATACATAGAAAAAAAGTACCCTGTAGCTCCTTTTCGAATGATTGCTGGCCATGACACGACTGCGGGATTTTTGAATTTTTTTCTGTACAAAGACAATCCTATTTTTAATGCCTATATTTCATTGAGTCCAGAACTAGCACCTGATATGGAAAACCGTATTCCAGAGTCACTTTCAAAACTTAAACAACCTATTTTTTATTATCAATCCAATGGTGATGGCGATGTAAAGAAACTGCAAACCTCTATCAAAAAATTAGACACAAATATAAAACTGGTTACCAATCCGTTACTAAATTACAAGTTTGACAATTTCAAAGGTGCATCTCATTATTCACTGGTTTTGTATTCGATTCCAAATGCTTTATACCAATTTTTCGATACGTACAAACCCATTTCTTCTACTGAATATTCGGAGAAAATTGCCGTCCTTCAATCTGGTTATGTAGATTACTTAACTAACAAATATGATGTAATATCTAAAAATTTAGGCTTAAGAATACCCATTCGCGTCAATGATTTCAAAGCAATTGAAGCGGCCATTTTAAAAAATAAAGCATACGCTGAATTAGAAAAATTAGCCGAAATAGCCAACAAAAACTACCCAAAATCAATGCTTGCTGATTATGAATTGGGATTGATGTATGAAAAAATGGGCGATCCAAAAAAAGCGGCGAAACGCTATCAAAGTGCTTCTCAATTAGAGGAAATCGGTAACCTTACCAAAGATAGTATGATGGAAAAATACGATGATATGATCAGTCAAACACCAAAAAAATAATGACAAAAGTAAAAACTACTTTTTTTTGCCAAAACTGCGGAGCACAATACGCCAAATGGCAAGGACAATGCAATTCTTGTAAAGAATGGAATACCATCGCAGAGGAAATTATCCAAAAACAAGAAAAAACAGCGTGGAAAAGTGAGACTTCCACTAGCAGCAAAGCACCAAAACCTTTACGAATAAATGAAATTGATTCCGCTCAGGAAATCCGAATGGATACTACTGACGCTGAACTGAATCGTGTGCTAGGTGGCGGAATAGTTCCCGGTTCATTGATCCTTTTGGGTGGCGAACCAGGCATTGGAAAAAGTACCCTTTTGCTCCAAATTTCTTTAAAGCTACCTTATAAAACGTTATACGTTTCCGGTGAAGAAAGTCAGAAACAAATAAAGATGCGTGCCGAAAGAATTACGCCCAGCGGAGATAATTGCTATATTCTGACGGAAACCAAAACACAAAACATCTTCAAACAAATTGAAGCCATACAACCGGAAATCGTGATTATCGATTCCATTCAAACCTTACATACGGATTATATTGAATCTACTCCCGGTAGTATTTCTCAAATCCGGGAAACCACAGCTGAACTGATCAAGTTTGCCAAAGAAACCAATATTCCCGTAATTTTGATTGGTCACATCACCAAAGACGGAAACATTGCTGGACCAAAAATCTTAGAACACATGGTTGACACCGTCTTACAGTTTGAAGGCGATAGAAATCACGTGTATCGCATTTTACGTTCGTTAAAAAATCGTTTTGGATCTACTGCCGAAATTGGTATCTATGAAATGTTAGGCAATGGTTTGAGAGAAGTTTCAAATCCATCGGAAATATTGATTTCACATAAAAATGAGGAACTATCAGGAACAGCAATTGCTTCCACATTAGAAGGCATGCGTCCGTTGATGATTGAAATACAAGCCTTGGTAAGCACCGCCGTTTATGGAACACCGCAACGCAGCACCACAGGTTATAATGCCAAAAGGCTCAATATGATTTTGGCCGTTTTAGAAAAAAGAGCTGGTTTTAGGCTTGGCGCCAAAGACGTTTTCCTGAATATAACCGGCGGGATTTCAGTAGATGATCCTGCCATAGATTTGGCTGTTGTGGCCGCTATTTTATCCTCTAATGAAGATATTGCCGTAAATAAAGACTTTTGCTTTGCCGGCGAGGTAGGACTTTCAGGTGAAATCCGTCCCGTAAATCGCGTAGACCAGCGCATACAGGAAGCAGAAAAACTAGGTTTTTCAACCATTTTTGTATCCAAATACAATAAAATCGCTTTGAAAAACACTGGGATCAAAATCCGATTGGTTGCCAAAATTGAAGATGTAGTAAGTGAACTGTTTGGATAATTCTTAAAACCACATAAATTTAAAGAGCCTCATTCCAGTTTTTTATTGCCCTACTTTACGATTTAAAATAAATACTCTAAATTAAGAAAAGGGTATATTATTTTTTGTAACTTTATGTCTAACAACACATTAAGATACAAAATGAAGCATTTACTCCTTGCTATTAATTCTTATTCCAAACATCTCGGCAAAGTGCTAATTCTAGCAAGAAGTAGAGTCACGGCCCACTTCTTGCTAAAATAAAAATAAAGTAGACTCAATTCTGCTCAAATCACTGTATCTGATTTTGCTGGCATAAAACAACACAAAAACGAGCAATTTTAATTTAAAATATCAAAACCATGAAAAGACAAACTGGTATTTGGATTGATTCCTCAAAAGCGATAATTGTCGCTCTTGATGGTGATACAGAAAAAATTACTGAAATAGATTCTGAGGTTGAAAATAGCGTCTATCATAATAAAGAAGGCGATAAAGGGACGTTCTCTGGAGCTCATCATGGCAATAGTGACAAAAAATTTGAGGAAAGAAAAAAACAAGAGTTGGACTATTTTATAAAATCAGTCCTTTCGTATGTTAAAAAATCAGATGAGCTTATTGTCTTTGGTCCAGCACAAACCAAAATTAAACTGGAACATAAATTATTAACAGAACATTTATTAGAACCCGGAAAACTAAAAGCAGTCGAAACGGCCGATAAAATGACGTTAAACCAAATTGTAGAAAAAGTGAGACGCTATTACAATCCTTCCCAATTTAAGACACCAAAGCCCTAACACACTGAAACTATCGTTACCGCAAAATAATTTAGAAACTACAACGCTTTCTCCGTTGTAGTTTTTTTATTTTACACTTTCAATTTCAAATCAAAGTACTAAAGAATACCATAAAAATGTTTCCTTTAGTATTATATTCCTTTTCTTTATACCCAAGATGCATGTCGCTGTATTTTATACTTAAATCAACTGTTTATGAAAACTGGAAAACAAAAACTACTTATCGCAGCAAAAGTACTTTTTGTATTGTTTGTCGCTATACTTATTGCTTTTTATATATTTAGAGATGCCGTATTACAGCAAACAATAGCCAAAGTTTCCCATGAAATGCAAGTCGAATACAATAGCTCTTTTACTATAAAAAAAGCTTCCTTCGATGGACTATCAAGACTGAATCTTTCGGAGATTATATTAGTTCCTAAAAATGCAGACACGCTGTTTAAAATACAAAAACTAAAAACTAGTGTCAATTTATGGCATCTCCTAACTGGTGATGTTCAACTGGGAACTTTAGAAGTCCAGAACGGTTTTGTACAGTTAGTAAAAAAAGGAAAAGTGAGAAATTTTGATGCTTTTCTAAAAAAAGATAATCAAACAGAAATACGCGATGAGAAAAAAGATTACGCGCAGTTTACCTATAGAATCATCTCAAAAGCACTGAATTTAGTCCCAACGGATATGATTCTGGACAATCTTTCTTTTAGACTCGATGATAACGGGAAAAAAGCAACCATCAATTTTCAAAAACTGCGCTTGGTCAACAAACAGCTCGAAACTTCGATACAAGTTCAAACCAATACGATATCACAACGTTGGAAAATCAAGGGATTTGCAGATCCAAGAAATAAAAAAGCCGATATCCGTTTCGTCAATATCGATACTGGCGCCATCCAAATGCCGTATTTAGACGAGCGTTTCAACCTAAAATCAAGCTTTGACTCTATTCGATTGAATATTCAAAACATAGATAGAGATGGTGATCAACTACATATTGATGGGTTTATGGCTATTGCCAATTTAAAACTCAACCACCCAAAAATTGCGAGCAAAGATGTATTATTAAAAAACGCCAAATTCGATTACCGATTCTTACTCGGTTCTAATTTTATCTCGATTGATAGCAGCTCAACGGTTCAGTTGAATAAGATAAAATTTCATCCTTATGCCGCTTACGAAACAGAAAAAGATACCATTTACAAACTCAAGGTAAACCTACCAAAAATGAAAGCGCAGGATTTTATTACCTCGCTTCCTGACGGCTTATTTACCCATTTTCAGGGAATGGAGGCCACTGGAACTTTTGATTATAAATTGGATTTTGCGTTCAACCAAAACAAACCCAATCAACTGGTTTTTGATAGTAAATTGAAGAAAGAAAACCTAAGAATTACAAAATACGGCGAAGCCAATCTCAACAAACTTAATGGCGAATTTATGTATCGCGCTTTAATCAACAAGGTGTTTCAACGAGGTGTTTTGGTAGGAAATGCGAATCCAAATTACACGCCTTTGGACCAAATTTCGCCCTATTTACAAAAATCGGTTTTGACAACCGAAGATCCTTCTTTCTTTAGTCATAGAGGATTTATCACCGAAGCATTTAAACAATCCATAGTCAAAAACATAAGAACCAAAAAGTTTTCCCGCGGAGCTAGTACCATCAGCATGCAATTAGTAAAAAATGCATTCCTGAGTCGGGAGAAAACGGTTTCTCGAAAGCTAGAAGAAATTTTATTGGTTTACATTTTGGAAAACAACCGAATTGTGAGCAAGGAACGCATGCTCGAAGTGTATTTTAATATTATCGAATGGGGACCAAATGTGTATGGAATTGGCGAAGCAAGTCAGTTTTATTTCCAAAAAACACCTGCAGAATTATCGCTGAACGAATGCTTGTATCTCGCCAGAATTATCCCGAGTCCTAAAAAATTCATGTATCAGATTAACAATCAAGGGATGTTGAAAGATTTTGCCGTAAAACAAGAATCGTTCTTAACCAATATTATGTTTCGAAGAGGACTTTTGACTCCGGATGACACTATTTACAAGTCGTTACCCATACTAATTTCAGGACCTGCAAAATCTTTTATCAAATTCAAAGTACAGGATTCCACACAAATAAAAGTAGATTCTTTAGCTAATGATGATGAGTTTGATCTTTAATGCTGCAGCTTTAACCACAAAGTTCACGAAGAAATCGCCAAGTTCACAAGGTTTAAATTTGCTTTTATATTGTCATTCCGACAAAGTAGAAATCCCATTATGTGAGATTCCTCCTTTGTCGGAATGACAAAAAATAGTTTTTTAATTTACGGTGCCGGATCAGGAATAACAGCCTGAACTTCATCAATTGCTTTTAGAATTTCCTCGGAAAGTGTTACTTGAATCGTATCTATGTTTTCCTTTAATTGTTCCAATGAGGTTGCGCCAATGATGGTACTGGTTACAAAAGGTTGTTGGGCTATAAATGCCAAGGACAATTCTGTCAGAGTCAGTCCGTTTTTTTTAGCGATTTCTTGATACAATCGGGTAGCCTCTGTACATTGCGCACTGTTGTATCTCGAATATTGTGGAAATAAATTAAGCCTAGCATTTGGATGCACTTCGCCCGATAAAAACTTACCCGATAAAACGCCAAAAGCCATTGGTGAATAAGCTAATAACCCAACATTTTCTCTCAAGCAAATTTCAGCAGAACCATTTTCAAAAAGTCTATTCAATAATGAATATGGATTTTGAATCGTTTTTACTCTTGGCAAATCATTGTATTTGCTTTCCTCTAGAAAACGCATAATTCCCCAAGGATTTTCATTTGAAAGTCCGATATGTTTAATTTTTCCTTCTTTGACAAAACCGTCTAATGTTTCGAGAACATTGTGAATATTATCTTCCCAAGCATCCTCCTGAACTTTAAAACCACGTTGCCCAAAATAATTGGTTTTGCGTTCTGGCCAGTGCAATTGGTACACATCAAGATAATCTGTTTGTAAGCGTTGTAAACTTTGGTCTAATGCAAACTTGATGCTAGCTGGTGAAAAATCTAACTTGTCTCTCATGTAACCAAAATTCGGATTGGGTCCAGCAATTTTGGATGCCAAAACCACTTCCTCTCTTTTACCTGATTTTTTGAACCAAGTTCCAAGAATTTTCTCCGTACTTCCATACGTTTCTTGGCGCCCTGGAATCGAATACATCTCAGCAGTGTCAAAGAAATTGACTCCATTTTCTAAGGCATAATCCATTTGGGCATGACCCTCCGCTTCTGTGTTTTGTTGCCCAAAAGTCATGGTTCCAAGGCAAATTTTGCTGACTTTTATATCCGTATTTGGTAAAGTTGTGTATTTCATTTTTAAGGAAATTGTATTTTATTTTCGAAAACAAAGATAAAATTAGTTTGTTGTTTAGATTTACAGTTAACAGAAAATTGAGAAACGTTTACAAAATATATCCGCGAATTCGCGAATTAAAAAGCTCCATTCCAAAGATAAAATTAGCGAATTAGCGGTAAAAGAGAAAGGTCCAAAGCAACTACTTTGAACCTTTCCCTCTTTACAATTTTGATCTTTAATTGATTTCCTTTAGCATTTCGGCGATTTCGTCTAATCTAGGTGTTAGAATTATTTCGATTCTACGATTTTTAGCTTTTCCGTCCGCTGTTGAATTGCTTGCTAATGGTGAAAATTCTCCTCTTCCAGCAGCCGTTAGACTCTGTTTATTGATTTTCTTGTTCTCACTCAAAATAGCAACTATTGCTGTGGCTCTTTTTGTGGATAAATCCCAGTTGTCAGCAATAGGTCCTGATGCCGTAAAAGCATCATCATCTGTATGACCTTCAATTAATACGGATATATCAGGATTATCACCCAAAACCTTACCAACTTCTATTACTGCTTTTTTCCCTTCGGAACCAACTGCCCAACTTCCTGAATTGAAAAGTAGTTTGTTCTCCATAGAAACATATACTTTCCCATTTTTTTGCTCGACTGTCAACCCCTTTCCTTCAAAACTATTCAAGGCATTTGACAAGGTCTCTTTTAATTTTTTCATACTGGCTTCTTTGGCAGCAATCAAATCTTCTAATTCCTGCAAACGCTGTGCACTTTTGCTCAATCGCTCTTGTTCCATTGCTAATGCTTTTCCTTTTTCGTCCAATTGCTCTAGCAAATCACGATTTTTTTTCATGTTGCTTTGCAAAGCATCACCACTATTTTTTTCTAAAGCGGCATACGAATCCTGCAAGACTTTGAATTTATTTTGAGCCGCAGCGTAATCTGCTTTCAACTTATCTAGTTCTGATTTAGACTTGCTTAAATCCGTTTTTAAACCATCACGGTCTAATTCTAATTGGTTTTTAGCTTTTAACAAATCAGCATTTTCATCTGCTAAACTTCTGTTTTCTTTTTTGGAATCGGTGTATTTACTTTCTAAGTCATTGTATATTTTCTTGGACACACAGGAAGTTGAAAGTGCCAATACTACTAATCCGATGGAAACTTTTTTAATCATTTTGTTTGTATTTATGTTGTTTCTAATGTTGTTTTGAAAACAAAAACTCAAATTTTATCCGGATCCCCTAGCCCCGATTGAAACGGAAATCCTTGTTGTTTTTGCTGCCAAAAACAACAAGATTGCAGAGTAAAGCGGGAAATAGCTCCTAAAAATGTTACTCTATTTCCACTAAAATTGGGCAATGATCCGAATGCACTGCATCTGATAAAATAACGGCTCTTTTTAATTTATGTTTTAAAGAATCACTAACTAAGTTATAATCAATGCGCCAGCCTTTGTTGTTTCCTCTGGCTCCAGCGCGGTAACTCCACCATGTATATTGGTGTGGCTCACTATTAAAATGTCGAAAACTATCTACAAATCCAGATTTCATAAAGCCGTCAAGCCAATTTCTTTCTTGCGGCAAAAAACCGGAAACATTTTTGTTGCGGACAGGATCATGAATATCGATTGCCTCATGACAAATATTGTAATCCCCGCAAATAATTAGGTTTGGAATTTCTTTTTTGAGTTCGTCAATGTAGTTTTGAAAATCATCCATGAACGTGAATTTATGGTCCAATCGATCGATGTTAGTTCCCGATGGCAAGTACAAACTCATCACAGAAAACCCATCAAAATCAGCACGAAGGTTCCTACCTTCGAAATCCATGTGCTGAATTCCGGTTCCGTGAACCACATTATTGGGTTTGATTTTGGAAAGAATAGCCACGCCGCTATAGCCTTTTTTGGTTGCTGAATAGTAATATTGGTAGGGATATCCAGCTTTTGTGATATCGTCTACTGGAATTTGGTCTTCGGTTGCTTTAATTTCCTGAAGACAAATAATATCTGGATTTGCTTGTTGCAACCAGTCTATAAATCCTTTTGAAATAGCGGCTCTGATTCCGTTTACGTTGTATGAAATAATTTTCATTGAATACTTTTTTGAAATTCTTCCGAAAAAATTATTTTTACCTGCCGTTGTCAGGAACCCACTTTTTTATTTTATCGGAAAAATTATATTGTTTGTATGTGGGTTTCAAATGTAACAAAAAAGTAGAAGTTTGATGGAGAAAAATAGAGAAAATGGAGTTTTTTGCTATCTTTGTTTCTTGCTCTAAAAAAAGATAAAATACATGGGTTTAGTAACCGCGAAGGAAGTTGCAAAAGCAATAAATGCAGACAAGTATGGAGTTCTGGGGACTTTTTCCGGCTGGATCTTGATGAAGGTGCTAAAAATCTCCACTTTAAACAAAGTATACGACAGAAATAAGCATTTAACGGAAGTTGATTTCCTGAATGGTATACTAGATGATTTACAAATAAAATTCGAAATTCCAGAAGAAGATTTAAAACGTTTGCCAAAGGAAGGTGCTTATATCACGATTTCAAATCATCCATTGGGAGGAATTGATGGGGTTTTGTTACTGAAATTGATGTTGGAAAGAGAACCAAATTTCAAAATTATAGCTAATTTTCTTTTGCATCGCATTGCCCCGCTCAAGAAATACATCATGCCTGTAAATCCTTTTGAAAATCACAAAGATACAAAATCAAGTGTAGTAGGATTAAAAGAAACGTTTCGCCATTTGAGTGATGGAAAGCCGCTAGGCATGTTTCCAGCCGGAGAAGTTTCTACTTATAAAGATGGAAAACTGATGGTAGATAAACCTTGGGAAGAAGGCGCTATAAAAGTCATTAGAAAAGCCCAAGTTCCTGTTGTCCCTATTTATTTTCATGCAAAAAACAGCCGATTATTTTATTTACTTTCTAAAATAAGCGGAACATTTAGAACGGCAAAACTGCCTTCGGAAGTGTTTAGTCAAAAACACCGTGTGATCAAAGTGCGCATTGGCAAACCTATTTCCGTAAGTGAACAAAATGAGCATACAACGATAGAGGAATATTCTGAATTTTTAAGAAAGAAAACCTACATGTTAGCGAATCCTTTCGAGAAAGAAATCCCTTTTTTGCCTACACCTACCTTAAAAATTCCTAAAAGTCCAAAGACTATTGTTACTGGGGCTAGTCAAGATAAAATGACTAAAGAAGTAGATGTATTACGAAGTACCGATTGTCGACTTTTACAAAGTAAAAATTACGAAGTGTTTCTTGCTGAAGCACATGCAATTCCAAATATCCTCCATGAAATAGGTCGTTTACGAGAAATTACTTTTCGCGAAGTGGGCGAAGGAACAAATGAATCCATTGATTTAGACAAGCACGATCAATATTACCATCATCTTTTTTTATGGGACAATGAAGCCAATAAAATTGCTGGTGCATATCGAATGGGATTGGGTTCAGAAATTTATCCTAAATATGGAATAAATGGATTCTACCTCAACGATTTGTTCCGATTTGAACCCGAATTACATGATATGATGCACAAATCCATAGAAATGGGAAGAGCTTTTATCATCAAAGAGTACCAACAGAAACCAATGCCGCTTTTCTTGCTTTGGAAAGGAATTATGCACACGACTTTACGATATCCAGAACACAAATTTTTATTGGGAGGCGTAAGTATCAGTAATCAATTTTCAGATTTTTCTAAATCGCTGATGATTGAATTCATGAAGTCCAATTATTACGATCCTTATATTGCACAATACATTCACCCAAAGAAAGCCTATAAAGTAAAATTGAAAGATGCCGATAAAGATTTCATTTTTGATGAAGCAGAATCCGATTTAAATAAGTTTGATAAAATTATTGATGAACTCGAACCAGGAAGTTTGCGTTTGCCGGTTTTGATTAAAAAATACATCAAACAAAATGCAAAAGTGGTTGCTTTTAATGTTGATCCACTGTTTAACAATGCCGTTGATGGATTAATGTACATCCGAATTGCTGATATTCCCGAAAGCACCATGAAACCTGTGATGGAGGAATTTCAAGCGGAATTAGAACGAAAATTAGCTGATAAAGAAGATTGATTTTCTTCAAAACTTTTTGAAAATCAACACGATTACAACGCTCACAAAGCCACTACTTTCAAAATCAAAACCCTATAAATGGCAGGATTTTTTTGAAAGTAGTGGCCTTCTTATTTATTAAAGTATAGCTATTAAAAATCGCTTATTTCAGCCTTTAAAACCACGCTTTTTTATTTAGTTGATATGTAATATAAAATTCCTCATCTGATTTTGTCAAGTAAATTATTCCTTCGATAACACCTAATATATAAGTAACCGTACCACAAGTAAAAAGACTAATCACTAACCAGATAATTCCTTCTGTTGTGTCCTAAAAGGAATTTATGAATGCCAAAAGGCCCCAAAAGTATGGCTAAAATCCCCGCTGGAAGTTTTTTATTGTCTTTACGAATTGGTGTTGGGTTATTCCAAGCTTCAAACTTTGCGTTTTCCATAAAAGTTGGTTTTAGGTTATTTTTTGGTAGTTATAATAGAAATTTATTGAAATGTAGCGTCAATAGGCTCCCAGAGTTCGATTTTATTTCCCTCGACATCCAAAATCCAGCCAAATTTTCCATACTCATAAGTCTGTACATCACCTATAATTGTTACACCTTCATCCGATAATTTTTGCAACAAGCGTTCTAAATTCTCCACTCTGAAATTTTGCATGAACTGTTTTTCGCTTGGTTCAAAATATTTTGTACCTGCGGCAAAAGGCGACCATTGCGTAGTACAATCCTCCCCTACGGCGTCTTTCCAATGAAAAGTAGCACCATAATCATCTGTTTTTAAACCTAAATGTTTGGCGTACCAGGCAATCAACTGCATCGGATCTTCTGCTTTAAAAAAGAAACCGCCTATTCCTGTAACTCGTTTTTCCGGTTCAACAGCTTTGGCTTGACCAAAATATTTCGTTTTTATTTTATCAACTATGACTTGCGCTAATCGTTCGTGGCTCTCGAATGTCCAACCGGCAATATGTGGTGTCAGAATGACATTCTTGGCTTTCAATAAATATTGAAAAGCTTCCGGTGTATTTTTATCAGTAAACAGGGTTTCGAAAGATAATTTCTCATATTCCAAAACATCCAAACCTGCACCGAGAATTTTATCGGATTTCATAGCCGAAACTAAATCAGCAGTGACAATATTCTTTCCACGAGACGTATTGACAATCCAAAAGGATTTTGAAAATCCATTAATAAAATCGCTGTCAACCATTTTATCGGATTTAGGAGTCCACGGAATGTGTAAACTCACTACATCTACTTTTTGCTTAAATTTTGCTAATGAAACCTGTTTTGCATTGACGTCACCTACATTATCCTGAATATCATAACACAATACTTCCACATCAAACCCACGAAGTTTTTTAGCAAAAGATTTTCCCATATTTCCATAGCCAATAATCCCCACGGTTTTTCCGTCCAATTCATGACCACGATTGCTTTCTCGATTCCAGTGCCCGGAACGTATCTCGCTATCGGCTTCATTCAATTTATTAAAAAGGGATAAAATCATTCCCAAGGTATGTTCGGCAACAGCATTTCGATTTCCTTCTGGCGCAGCGATAAGCGTAATGTTTTTTGAGGCTGCATAGTCACAATCAATACTTTCTAATCCAGCTCCTACTCGCGCTACAAATTGTAAATTAATGGCTTTGTCTAAAAAGGTTTTATCTATTTTGAAACGGCTCCGAATAACAATTCCTTGATACTCCTGAATTTTAGTTTCAATTTCTTCTTTTGAAGAGTTAAAATCGCTATGATTTATAAATCCAGAATCCTGCAATTGATTCCAAAGTAAGGGATGATTGCTGTCTATGTGAAGGATTTTGATGTCCATAAGTGTTCTTTTTTTGATCCCTCAAATTAACAAAAAAAATACGATTTATTGCTTTAACAAAGGAAAATAGAGTGCAATTTTGTAAATTTGCAACTTCAATTTTTTTTACAAATCGAATCATTGTAAAAAAAGAAAACTCAGTAATGAAATTAACGAAAACATTTAAAGCTTTTTTCAAAAGCGAAAAATCTGGTGGTCTTCTGCTACTCTCTGTCACAATAGTCTCTCTTTTATTAGCTAACTCATCCATTCAAACTGAATATATTGCATTTTGGGCAGCCAAACTAGGCAGCCATTCTGTAACGGAATGGATAAATGATGGTTTAATGACAATCTTCTTTCTTTTGATTGGTTTGGAATTAGAGCGAGAGATGTATCAAGGGGAATTATCTAGTATAAAAAATGCAGCTTTACCTCTTTTTGGAGCCTTTGGGGGAATGATTATTCCGGCAGGTATCTTTTTACTATTGAATTTTGGTACAATCACACAAAATGGTGCTGGAATCCCAATGGCAACTGATATCGCATTTGCTATTGGTATTTTATCGTTATTAGGGAATCGCGTTCCTACCTCACTCAAAGTATTTCTGACTGCACTTGCTGTAATAGATGATTTAGGTGCCATCATGGTCATTGCCATATTTTATACAGAGTCCATTGCCTACATAAATTTGTTTATTGCTTTGTCCATCATGGGCGGGCTGTTTATTCTCAATAGAAGAAAGGTTCACAATCTCATACCTTATCTGATTGGTGGTGCCGCAATGTGGTATTTTATGTTAAATTCTGGAGTACATGCCACGATCACCGGCGTTTTACTAGCTTTTGTGATCCCATTTGGTAATGGAGGCAAGAAAACCTCCTCCTATAAATTACAGCATTTTTTGCATAATCCCGTTGCCTTTTTTATTCTTCCTTTATTTGCCATCGCTAATACAGGCATCGCTATTGGAAGCGAATGGCACGAAGGATTGAATCATCCCAACACAATTGGAATCATTCTAGGTCTCGTGGTAGGAAAACCATTAGGGATATGGCTATTTTCATTTATTGCTGTGAGTTTAGGGATTTGTACACTTCCAAGAGATTTAAAATGGAGCGACATCTTAGGTGCGGGAATGTTGGGTGGTATCGGTTTCACGATGTCTATTTTTATTACGCTACTGGCTTTTAAAAATGATGGACAAGAAGTCATTACCTACTCCAAGATAGCGATTCTAATTGCCTCTTTTATTGCTGGAACAATTGGTTTTATATGGCTAAAGTTTGTACTAAGGCCCGCAAGAAAAAAAGTAACTAAATAACCTCGGTTATATTTATAAAAATGCCTCGTTTACAAAACTGTAAACGAGGCATTTTTTTAGTGACAATTGACCTTAGCTTGATTGGGTTATTCCAAAACTATTTTCAAAATTACTTTTCCTGATAAATAAGAAACCTACGCAAGGAATCACCATTAGAGGAGTGAACTTCTGAAGTATAGCAAACTGAATAACGATACTTGCCAACACTAATCCTATCATGATTCCTCTTCCAAGATGGTATGTACAACTTGGGTTTATGGTAACTATCTTAGTTTGACCAGCTCTCAAGACCACTTCTTCTTTTTGACAGGATACTTCGTTGCCAATTTCAATAAAGTGCTTTCCGCTCTCAACAAGAAATTCTCGGCGGTTGTTTTTGAAGTTCATTTCGCAAGCTGTTTCATTAGCCACGCGAACTGAATACATATTTGCCTTATTATAAATTCCACTACTTTTAGACATTCTAACTATAATTGTACCTTGATTCATAAGTAAATGGATTAACTGATTAGTATGATGATAAATATTTCATTATTAATTTTTTTTACAATTTCAAAATACTTTTTCTAAAAAGCATATCCAATTGATAGCTGTAAATGAATTATATATTGGTTTCTATTATAGTCCTCATCTACATTTGTCGCATTGTCATTAAAAGAATTCTCCTTTACATATACTACACGATATCCGACTCCTACAGCGGTTTCATACGTAAAATGAGCACCTATTTGACGTTTTAATCCCCAAGTAGGAACAATTGCTAAATCAGCTGTTTTAGTTATAGCATCGTCTAAATTAAGCACAAACCAATCCGGATGATAACTGGTTCTAACCGAAACATAATTACCGCTGTTATTATTAATTTTTTTACCGTTGGAGTTCCTTTTTTCCAAATTCTAATAATATCTTGGTTCTAAGGATACTATGGGTTGCAAAATAAAACCTGCACCTTCATAATGAGTTCCTACTGTATAATCATTTTCAAGACCAATTTCACTTCGCAAAGCAATGCTATTAGTCAACTTCATTTCAATATTCAACCAAATCCCCACACGTGTTCCAAAACCGGCTTGGATTCCAAAAATGGATTTTTCAACACTTACTTCTTGAGCATTTACATTTAGATTAAATACTAAGATCAGAATTACTGCTACTTTTTTCATGTCAAATTCTCTTGTTTTTTAATATTTAGATTTTCTACTGACTTAATTTCTACTTTGTAGTCCAATAATCTACTACAGTCACTTTGTCTGGAGCCGGATTCAAAAGAGCTACTAAAGCTTTATGATCGGGATGAATTAAATACGCATCTCTATCAGCTTCACTATTAAATGTTAAAGTAAAACAATGCGTCAAACCGTTATTCAAATTTTCAGGACTGTTGTTAACTCCCCACTCATAAGCTTTGATCAATTTGATTTTGTGTTCTAAATCCCCAAAAGCAGTTACCACTTTGTCAATTGCTGTAGGATCTGTTCCAGGTTTCCAACCAAATAATACCACATGTCTGAGCACTTGTCTTTGCTTGTCTTTTATAGCACTTACAGCATAACTTGAAATTAAAATAAGGCTTAATAGCAGTAGTTTTTTCATGATAGTTTTTTTTCAAATATAAGAGTTGTTTTATAAAATATTAGCGAATGTAACGCATTGTACTTGTAACTAGTACATCTAATCAGTAACTAACCATCTCACTGGTTTAGATTTTAATATCTGTTTATCAGTTATTTAGTTACATGTCAATATTACAATATTTTAGAAAAATTGTGTAAAAGTTTTATTGTAAAGTATCCTGATATTTGTGTAAGTGAAAATTAATTCACTCCTTAAATACAAAAAATATGAACACTGAAAAATCAATTGAAATACTAAATTCGTTAGTCCAAATCAACAACGATAGAATTCAAGGGTACGAAACTGCTTCAAAAGAGGCTGATGAAACAGACTTAAAAACATTATTTTCTCATTTTACTGAAACAAGTTTGAAATGTAAAGCAGATCTTGCTACAGAAGTAAAAAGATTAGGCGGAACACCCATTGAAGGAACAACTACATCAGGTAAGTTGTTTAGAGTATGGATGGATATTAAATCTGCAATGACAGGTAGCGACAGAAAGGCGATAATCAATTCATGTGAATATGGAGAAGAAGCTGCACTTGAAACCTATGATGAGGCATTAAACAATGCTGAAAATCTATCTGCTGAACAATTGATGATGATAAATGAACAACACGCAGCAATAAAAGCAAACTATCAAGAAGTAAAAGAACTAAGCAATCTAATGGCTTAAATTTTTATTTACAGCAACAAGTATTAGTCAAAATTAATTTTACTAACTCGCTGGTTATATTTAATTCAAGTAAAAAATCGCTTAGCCATTAATGTAGATATCTAATTTCAGAATCTTGAATAATGGCTAAGCGATTTCTATAAAAAAACAACGGGACCTTTTTTTGGAATTGTATAAATTGCCTCATTATAGCAGCAAAAACTTATACAAAATGTCAATATTAATTTAAGGAGAAGGTCACCCCAAATGACGTTTATCCCTTGATTTGTTTCAAAGACGTTTTGATTCCTCGTATCAAAGACGAACTAAATCCGTGCATTTCCATTTCATTCAAACCAGCAATGGTGCAGCCTTGTGGCGTAGTTACACGGTCAATTAATTGTTCTGGATGTACTTTTTCTTCGAGTAGCATTTCGGCAGCGCCTTTTACGGTTTGTGCTGAAATGGCTAATGCGGTCTGCCAGTCAAAACCTATTTCGATACCGGCTTGCATCGATGCGCGAATGTATCGCAACGCAAAAGCGGTTCCACTGGCTGCCAAAACAGTCGCGGCATCCATTAATTTTTCGTCAATAATAGGAGCGGTTCCTAAACTCTGAAAAAGGGAAACTACGCCTTGTGCTTTCTCTTTGTCTTTTTCGTGGAATGCAATACAAGTGGCTGATGCGCCAAATTGTGCCGCAATATTAGGCATGATTCGGATCGCACTATTAGCCGTACCAATCTTGTTTTGTAAATTTTCTATGGACAAGCCGCTCACTGCCGAAGCGATGATTTTATTGGAAATTACAGGAAGGATTTCGGCTAAAACGGTATCTACTTGGTACGGTTTTATCGTTAAAATAATGACATCAGCTTCCTGAATCTGATGAATATTACTAGTGGAAACGGTTGCACCTAATTTTTCAAGATACAGAATACTAGACGTGTTTCTTCGGGTTATAGTAACTTGATTTTCTGGTGAAAATTTGGATAGTCCTAATGCGATAGAAACACCTAAGTTTCCTCCGCCAATGATGTGTACTTTCATGCTGGTTGTGGTTTTCCTCTCCCCTCCCGAAGCTTCGGTACCTCTCCAAAAGATAGCGTTCTGTTAGGGTAAAGTGTTGGTTGTGTAGTTATAGTTGTATTAGTTTGTTGTTTAATTCCCTATCAAATTCTATTATCTTTCTTCTTTGTTCTATTCTCTCTCTTAAAACCCTAAAATCATTTTTGCTATCGAAAAATAAATCAAAATTCCGCAAATATCATTACTCGTTGTGATGAACGGTCCCGTTGCTAAAGCGGGGTCAATACCAAATTTATCCAGCAATAACGGAACAAAAGTTCCTATTAATGAAGCAATAATAATTACCGACATCAATGCTACGGTAACAATAATTCCGATTATAATTTCAACATTCAACAGAAAATGACTTCCTAAAAATAATATCGTAGCCAAAATAAGTCCGTTTAATAAACTTAGTGACACTTCTTTGACCAATCTACTAAATAATGATCCACTTAACGTATTGTTTGCCAAACCCTGCACAATAATTGCCGAAGATTGCACCCCAACATTTCCTGCCATAGCTGCAATAAGGGGCGTGAAAAAGAACAAATTCCCATGTTCAAGCATCGCTCCTTCAAATAATCCGAGCACTTTTACAGAGATAAAACCACCTAAAAGAGCCAAAACTAGCCAAGGCAAGCGTGCTTTTGTATGTTCAAATATACTGTCATCCGCTTCTACGTCCTGTGAGATACCTGCTGCCAACTGGTAATCTTCATCGGCCTCGTCCTTGATTACATCTACAATGTCATCAATGGTGATTCGGCCTACTAGTCTTCCTAATTCATCTACAACTGGAATGGCTTCTAAATCGTATTTTTGCATGATTCGCGCCACCTCAACATCTTCAGTATCTACTTTTACCGAGTTCAATTTTCGAATATAAACATCGTTAATTGGCGTTCTGGAAGAAGTAGTCAATAAATCCTTGAGAGACAAACGTCCTTTTAGCCGGTCTTCATCATCCACCACATAAATAGAATGAACTCTGGAAATATTTTCGGCCTGAATGCGCATTTCTTTGACACAAGTAAGTACATTCCAATTTTCATTGACTTTAACCAATTCTTTGTGCATGATTCCACCTGCGGTATCTTCGTCATAACGCAACAAATCCACAATATCTTTGGCATGCTCTACATCCTGAAGTTCTGATATTACTTCTGCTTTCAAATCTTGCGAAAGCTCGGCAATAATATCGGCTGCATCATTCGTTTCCAACTCGTCTAACTCTTCCGCAATCTCCTTTGGCGAAAGCCTGCTTAATATATTCTCGCGTAAATCATCCTCTAATTCTAGAAGAATTTCAGCGGTTTTTTCACTGTCTAAAACTTTAAAAATATAGGTCGCTTCATTAAAATCAAGCTCATCTAGAATTTCAGCAATATCAGCGTGATGCATATCATTCAATAAAACGCCCAGTTGCTCGTCGTTTTTATTTTGAATAAGTTGCTCTAATTCTTGAATTAGTACTTTGCTGATTTTAAACTCCATCGGCTTCTATTTTTTGGGTAAGTGCAATGAACTCTTCTACATTTAATTGTTCTGGACGTAGATCAAAGATTTTGTCTTCTCGCAAACTATCGGACAAATTTAAGGTTTTTAAACTATTTCGTAACGTTTTGCGTCGTTGTTGAAAAGCGGTTTTTACTACAGTGAAAAATAACTTTTCGCCGCATGGCAAACTGTAATCTTTCTTCCTGCGCAAACGTAAAACTCCCGATTTCACTTTTGGTGGTGGAATAAAAACATGTTCATCTACCGTAAATAAATACTCCGCATCGTAAAAGGCTTGAACCAAAACCGATAGAATTCCATAGGCTTTTGTTCCTTTTTTTTCACAAATTCGTTGCGCTACTTCTTTCTGGAACATTCCTGCAAATTCGGGAATCTGATCACGATATTCCAAAGTTCTAAATACAATTTGAGTCGAAATATTATAGGGAAAATTTCCAATGATAGCGAACTGCTTTCCTTCGAATATCTCATTTATATTGTACCGCAAGAAATCTTTAGAAATGATTCGGTCCTTTAATTTTGGATAATTTTCATCTAAATATGTCACTGATTCCGCATCGATTTCAATAACATAGGTATTCACGGGTTTATCCAATAAATATTTAGTCAAAACTCCCATTCCGGGACCTATTTCTAATACATCCTCATATCCTTCTAAGTTCAAGGTGTCTGCAATATCTTTTGCAATGCTTTCATCTTTTAAGAAATGTTGTCCGAGGTGTTTTTTGGCTTTTACTTTTTCCATTTTTTATGCTGAATACTTTCCAGTATTTTTTATTACCCTAATTTATTGATTTTTGTTTATTTCTCGCAATTGCTGAATATCCAATAAATCCTTAGGCCTGTTTGCTTTAATTTTACTTGTTATTAAATCCTCTAATGACAGTACATTCCATTTTAAAAAGAGAGTGTCCTTCACTTGTACTTCTTCACTACTTTCAAACGCTTCTGCAAAAGTTTTATTTACAGAAAATTTTGTGATTAATTCTAAATCTAAGTCTACTGGAGAGAATTTAACGGATATATTTTGTTCTTGTTTTTTTACATTTTCGGGGAAATCATCAATTTCATATCCCATTTCATTAAAAACGGACACTAATTTTTTAAAGTTTTCATCCGTGGTCTCAATCCAAAAATCGACAGCTGCTGAATGACGCTGGTATCCATGAAAATTTACTGCTCCTCCGCCAACCATCAACATTCTGACATTATGTATATTGGCAATAGCAATGAATTGACTAATATTTTCTTCCCATTTTTGAAACATATCAGCTTGCTTTTATTTGAATAATAAAATTCGAATTTGTGTCGTTTTTATGCTTCACCGGAAATTGATTAACCTTCTCCATCAAACGCAAAAATTGATAAAAACGTTCTGCTTTGGACAATTTCAAAAAATCCTCCAATTGTTTTCTGTTGCTTTCCTCTTTGGTTTGAAAATGGATTTCCATGGCTATTTATAATCTGCAATCAGTTCTAATTCTGTTCTAAACGCCAACATTTTATCTCCAAATAATTTTAATCCTTCTTCACGAAAACCTGGCGCATCTTCCTGATAATATTTCTCCAAAGTTTCCTTACTATCCGTGGTGTACTGAACAGAATAGGTTACTCCGCCCATTTCTTCTTCAATTAAAACCCGAACCATTCTTGCAGCAGAGAATTTTCCTGTAGCCAGAATTTCAGGAATGTGCTTGTGTTGCATCCAGATCATCCATTGATCGTGAACACTTTCGTGTATGTTTGTAGTAACGTTGTATAGTATCATATCAGCCCCCTAACCCCCCAAGGGGGAATCCTACTAGGGGTAAGTAGGGTTAAAAATGTCATTAATTTATATACCATTCGCTATAATTATAGCAAAAATTCATTGTTTATAGTGTTCCTTTAATTCCCCCTTCGGGGGTTAGGGGGCTATCGTATCTCCCCGCAACTGCCTGAATTTCTTCCTAGCTTCCACAAAATAAATACTATCCTCATGACCGAAAATTATCTTTTCGTATAGTGGTTTCGCTTTCTCTGGCACCACTTGCTTGTTATAAATTTCTGCTGCAAAATACAAAGCTTCGTCTATGTAAATTCCGTCGCTATGTTGGTCGATAATCGTTTGATATTGGCTTAAAGCCAAAGCAAAATCACCTTTCTTTTTATATATTTTGCCCAATCGCAACAAGGTGACTGCCTCGATTTCTTCTCCTTTATGATTTCTAAGTATGGCTAGAAATTGTGTTATAGCCTCCTCATTCCTTTTTTGAAACAACAGGTAATCTCCTTTAGCAAACTGTTTCAAAGCGGTTTGTGTCGAATCCGCAACGGTATTGTCATTGATTAACAGAAAATACTCTAAGGCATCATTAGCAATCAATTGCGTATTTGCCGATTTTAATTCCTTGAACTGTTTCAATGCCCAAACGAAATCGGTTTTAAAATAACTCGTTTTGGCTGCTTTCAGACTGGCTTCATGCGCCATGACATCGTTCTTCAAATCCAATTCAATCTGTGAATAATAGATCAATGCCTGATTGAATTTCTCTTCGTACAGCAAAATATCTGCGAGTTCCATTTTGGCATTAGCCACTTCGTAATCATTCAGTTGCAACTCCAATGCGCTCTTGACAATTGCTTTTGCTTCCTCTGGTTTTTTTAACTTAAAAGCCGTGAAATGAGCCTGAATTAGCTGCAAAGATAAGGTAAAAGGACTTATTTCAAATTGTTTCAACAAATCCTCTAATTCTTTGCCGATGATAACCAATTCATTATCCGCTGCTTTTTCTATTTTCATTTCAATCAAATACGAATTGGCTTGGATAAGTAATTCTAAATCTTGGGTGTTTTCCAATACAAAACCAAGTATTTCCTTAGCCGCTGCCTCATTTTCCTCTTCAATAGCCAGTTGCCCTAAATTCACAATATTAGCAAGTGATTCTGAGTTGCGTTTGTAAATGGCTTTCTCTTGAATAAATGCTTTTTCGAACTCTTTTTGCTGTACATAAAACCAACTCAAATAATGGTTCCAAAAAATATCTTGATTTTTCTGGGTTCTTAGGATTAATGCCTTACGTAAGAGTTCATTGAAATTTGCATCTCCTTCGTCAACCATAAAGCGAACCAGCTGATTTTGGATTCTGATAGAGTTTTGAGGATTCGTAAACGCTTCGTCCAAAAAGGTAGCAATCATCATTTCCATATTAGCCATTTGACCGTAAAGCAACCCTATTTGATAATTGAAATTAAAATTCTGATCCGATTCTGAAGCGGTTTGATAGGATTTCAGCGCATAATCGAGTAACACTTTTCGCTCAAAAGCGTTAGCAATTCCGTACACGTCATTTGGATTTTTTTTAATTCGTTCTACTGCCTGCTCGTAGTATATTTTAGCTGTGTCATCCTTTTTTTGCAGCTGGAAATTATACCCTAATTCCACCAGAAGATTTCCCTGCTGGTATTTCTCCAGTCGCTGTTGAATGGCTTTTTCGGCACTTTCAAATTGTAGTAATTGTTGCGCACAATCAATTGTTCTAAGGAAATACTGAGAGTTTTGAGGAATCTCTTTCAGCAGTTCTTCGTAGCTGATTTTTGCTTTTTCAAAATCGCCTTTGTCATAATAATACTGTGCTAATTGCTCGTTTTGCGAAAAACAAACCAATGAAAAAAACAGCGCGATATGTAGAAAAATATTTTTCATCTTGAAAGTGTTCAGTATTCAGTGTTCAGTTTGCTAAACGGTACATTGTCCAAAAACTAACTGAACACCGATCACTGACCACTAATTTATAATATCAAACCCACAGTACGAACGTAAAACCTCAGGAATTACAATTCCTTCTGGAGTTTGGTAGTTTTCTAAAATTCCGGCCAAAACTCTTGGCAAAGCCAATGCACTTCCGTTTAAAGTGTGTGCCAATTGGTTTTTTCCGTCCTTGTCTTTGAAACGCAATTTCAAACGATTCGCTTGAAAAGTTTCAAAATTAGAAACCGAACTAATCTCTAACCAACGGTCTTGCGCCGTTGAAAACACTTCGAAATCATACGTCAAAGCCGATGTGAATCCCATATCGCCACCACAAAGACGCAATATTCGGTAAGGTAATTTTAGCTCTTGCAAAATGCTTTTCACATGTTCTACCATTCCGTCAAGCGCTTCGTATGATTTATCAGGATGTTCCACTCGAACGATTTCCACTTTGTCAAATTGATGCAAACGGTTTAATCCGCGGACATGCGCTCCATAAGAACCTGCTTCACGACGGAAACATGGCGTGTAAGCCGTGGTTAAAACCGGTAATTCATTTTCGTTCAAAATTACATCACGAAATAAATTGGTTACGGGAACCTCAGCCGTTGGAATTAAATATAAATCATCTGTTTTGTCATGGTACATTTGCCCTTCTTTGTCGGGCAATTGTCCCGTTCCATAAGCAGATGCTTCGTTTACCATGTGTGGCACCTGAACTTCATTGTAACCTGCAGCGGTATTTTTATCCAAGAAATAATTGATTAAAGCCCGTTGTAATTTGGCTCCTTTTCCTTTATACACCGGAAATCCTGCACCCGTGATTTTTACTCCAAGCTCAAAATCGATGATGTCGTATTTTTTTACCAATTCCCAATGTGGTTGCGCTCCTTCGTGCAAAACCGGGATTTCACCTTCTTCAAAAACGTTTAAGTTTTCCTCGGGAGTTTTTCCAACAGGAACGATATCCGCAGGAAGATTGGGTAACGTATATAATTTTTCTAAAAGTGATGTTGCAAGTACATCTGCATTTTCAGCTAATTTTTTACTTTTCTCTTTTAATAAAACGGTTTTTTCTTTTAGAATAGCTGCTTTTGATTTCTCTCCGCTTTTCATCAATTCGCCAATATCTTTGGATAATTTATTAGATTCGGATAGAATTCCGTCTAGCTCCACTTGTGTTGCGCGGCGTTTTTCATCCAGTTGTACCACTTCTTCAACAATACTTTTGGCATCCATATTTCTTTTTGCCAAAGCATTGATTACTTTTTCTTGATTCTCTCTAATAAATGCGATTTGTAACATAGCTTGATTTTTTTTGGGCTAACTTGTATAATAATGGAAGCAAATTTAAGGAAATGTTTGGGACTTACGTGGGAAAGTTATGAGGAAAAACGATTTACTCAATCTGTAAAAAACCATTTCACAAAGATGGATAAAGCAGACACAGAGATTCACAAAGTTTAACTTTAAAATTCTTTAAGCAACTTGTGAAAAATCTATTCTTAAAGAGCCACAAAAAAGACGCAGAGATTCACGAAGTTTAACAAAAGAACAAGATAGTTTGCCTTTATAATCTTTGCGAGTCTCTGTGTTTTTTTCTTTGTGTGCCTCTGCGAAATAGCTCTACCCAAGCAACTTACTCTCTTTTTATTTCGTGTCCCACAAATTCTTCCAAAACAGCAAACATATCATCCACCGAAAGCACTTCGAGATCGGGATGGGATTTTAAGAAATCAGCATTCAAATTTACTAGATTTTCTTCTAGTTCGAAAAAAGTATCGGTATTGAGCAAATCACGAATTGGGTTTACGCCCTCGAGCTTTCCTTTCAAGAACTTACTCAATTTTACGCTACTCATTAGTTTTACTTTTTTGGACTGTTGTTGAAACAATTCTAAATGTTTTTCGGCGCCCAATATTTGTAAACCTTCTTCAATAAGTTCGTTGAGCTCCTTGTCCCAACCTGAATTATGGACAAATTGAGCAAAATTCCCTTCGGTACATTGCGAGGTGTAATAATCCAGATAATAACTCATTAAGGCATCTTCGTGAATCAAATCATCATCTATTTTTTCCTCACGCATCAGGTTGATTACCGAAATATTAGAGTTGATTATGTCTTGTGGGTTTTCGCTATTTGCTGCGGTTTCTGAAATTATGATTCTACCGAATTCCATGGATTTGTGTTTAAGGAGTTTGGCGGCAAATTTCGTTTTTTTTGCCACAGATTACACGGATTAAAACGGATTTTTTTTGGAGTCGTGTTTTAAGAGATTATTTTTTAATAGCAAATTTCACAAATTAGCACAGATTCTTTTCAAATTTATCCGGCATCAGATTCGTCACTATTTTTTTGCTGATTCATTTTAGTAATCAAAGTTTTCAAGCGCAAGGCTTTTTCTTTTTTTTCTTCTTGAAGTTTAGCCTTTTTTCGATTTAGCAATTTAGTATGCAAAGCTTTATTTTTAGTATTTTTTTCGGGTCCTTTTGCCATGGTTTTTGATTTGATTTATTTTCTTTTAAAATGCATAACCGAAGATTTTATTTTAAATATCCTGTAAACCTTTTCCTAAAAGCCTTACGCCTTTCTTATTTTCACTGAAATAGAATAGTAATCCTCCTATAAAATATAAAATTACGTCTGCCCAATCTGCTGTATATCTCTGATTAAAACTTGGAAGATAATATTCGAAATAAAAAGAGTAATAACTCGCTAAAAGAATAACAAAGCCTAATGGAAATTTAAAATCTTTATCTTTTTTTAAATGGCGAATTGTAAATTCCATCGCACCTAACAACAGTGGAAGACAAAACAAATCATTCGCATAATTATTGATTACTGATGGCAATGGCAAGCTGAACCGCTGCAAGACATAGATTGCCAAAGCGGTTACAAACATACCTATGTAAATCACTACTCTAAACATACAAAATGCCAGCTGTCCAAGCGGAGATTACTGCTAAAATCGCACCAATAGTCCAAGAAGAACTAAACGCTTGAGCTATTTTTTTAATTATAACTTTTTTATTTTTTGTAGCTCTTTCTGAGAAAGAGCAATGCTGATTTTGTTTGGATACTTTCATTTCGATTTATATTTTAACCAGCGGCTGCGGCTGTGACCAAGGCAATAATACCTCCCACTAGAACTGCAAAGAAAAGCCAAATGGCATAACCTGTTTTAAAAAAAAATCGAATTACAAGGTTCGAATGTTCTAAACCATTTTTTAAAAATGCCTCCACTTTATTTGGTTTTATATTTTTTTGTTGCTCAATTTTTTTTTGAAGTTTACTTTCACTTTCAAGTTTACGTTTTAAAACGACATCAAGTAGAGCCTTACAATTGCTACAATACTCGTTATTGTAATTTACTGTGCCACATTCTGAACACTTTATATATGATTTATTCATTGAAGTTTTACTCTTAGTTACCTTTTAACCCAGTTTATCTGATAGCCAAATTATTTAGAACAGAAATTTTACATAGATCCTATAGATGGACCATGAGGCAGTATAATTCATTTCATACTTTGATTCAAAGTTAAGGAAATTATCTGTTTCGAGAGTCTAATAATTGGGGCTGAACATTTTTAAAACTGCTATCGTAGAGTATAAAGGTTAACTTAAAATTGGTTTGTTTTGTTACAATTTACATATTGAAGTTTCCATCTAACTTTTCCAATCTAATTTGTCATGCAGAGAGCGCCTCCTTGTTTGCTACTAACTCAATAGTGTTGAGATTCCTCCTAAAAGCGAAAGAAGGAATTAATTAAAAAGTACAATGTAAATTCGAAATGCCCTAGCCCGGATCAAAGCGACATCCTATTGTGCCGGGGTTCGGCACAATAGATACAGCGGAGAGCGGGAAATAGCTACTAATCCTTCGGCCTCAATAAAAATGACAATAAATAATTCCTTATTTTTGCACCTCGTTCTGAATTAATTTCAGAATCTAAAAATAATTTTATGACACAGAATCCAAAAAGATATACCATTACAGCGGCATTGCCTTACACGAACGGACCCATTCACATTGGCCATTTGGCGGGGGTTTACGTACCTTCGGATATTTATTCCCGTTACCTAAGATTGCAAGGTAGAGACGTTTTGTTTGTTTGCGGAAGCGATGAACATGGTGTTGCCATATCAATGAAAGCCAAAAAAGAAGGCATTTCACCTCAAGAAGTTATCGATAAATACGATGGAATCATTCGCAAATCGTTTATTGACTTTGGTATTTCATTCGATAATTATTCTAGAACTTCGGCTAAAATTCACCACGATACGGCTTCTGAGTTTTTTAAAACTTTATATGAGAAAGGCGATTTTATAGAACAAATAACCGAGCAGTTGTATGATGCGAAAGCAGATCAGTTTTTGGCAGATCGTTTTGTGGTAGGAACTTGCCCAAAGTGTGGTAATGAAGAAGCCTACGGAGATCAATGCGAAAAATGTGGATCGACGTTGAATGCTACTGATTTGATTAATCCAAAATCGACAATTACCGGAGAAACACCTATCATGAAATCAACAAAACACTGGTTTTTACCTTTGGATCGTTATGAAGATTTCTTGAAAGAATGGATTCTTGTTGGACATAAAAATGACTGGAAACCCAATGTTTACGGACAAGTAAAATCATGGATTGATGGCGGACTAGAACCTCGTGCGGTAACTCGTGACCTCGATTGGGGAATTGATGTTCCCGTTGAAGGTGCCGAAGGAAAAAAATTATACGTGTGGTTTGATGCGCCAATTGGCTACATTTCATCTACGAAAGAATGGGCTTTGCGCGAAGGAAAAGATTGGGAACCGTATTGGAAAGATCAAGATACCAAGCTGGTTCACTTTATAGGAAAAGACAATATTGTTTTTCACTGCATCATTTTCCCTGCGATGCTAAAAGCCGAAGGAAGCTATATTTTACCGGATAATGTTCCTGCAAATGAGTTCTTGAATTTGGAAGGAAACAAACTTTCTACGTCTAAAAACTGGGCGGTTTGGTTGCACGAATATTTAGAAGATTTCCCAAACCAGCAAGATGTTTTGCGTTATGCACTGACATCGAATGCACCGGAAACAAAAGATAATGACTTTACTTGGAAAGATTTTCAAGCGAGAAACAACAATGAATTGGTAGCTATTTACGGAAATTTCATTAATCGTGTGGTGGTCTTGACCAATAAATATTACAATGGCGTTGTACCTCAACCAAACGAACTTTCAGAAGTGGATGAAGCGACTTTAACCGAATTGAAGGCTTATCCAGCGGTGATTTCGAGTTCGCTTGAACGATACAGATTCCGTGAAGCGTTGAGTGAATTGATGAATGTGGCGCGTTTAGGAAATAAATATTTAGCCGATGAAGAGCCTTGGAAAGTCATTAAAGATAATCCAGAGCGCGTGCAAACACAAATGTATGTAGCGTTACAAATTGCTGCTGCCTTGAGTTCTCTTTGTGAACCATTCTTGCCTTTTACCGCTAAAAAATTATCCCGAATATTAAAAATAGAATCTCCATTGTCATGGGCTACTGTTTCAGAAACTTCAGATTTGATCCCAGCTGGTCACCAAATTGGAGAAGCAGAACTACTTTTTGCCAAAATTGAAGATGAGGAAATCCAAAAACAAATAGATAAATTGGAAGCTACAAAAACAGCGAATAAAGCCGAAAACAAGGTGTCCGAACCACAAAAAGAAGCGATTCAATTTGATGATTTTGCCAAAATGGATTTGCGCGTTGGAACCATTCTAGAAGCAGAAAAAATGCCAAAAGCCAACAAGCTTTTGATTTTGAAAGTAGATACTGGAATTGATGTTCGCACGATTGTTTCGGGAATTGCAGAGAGCTTTAAACCAGAAGATATCATTGGAAAAAAAGTAACTGTTTTAGTGAACTTGGCACCAAGAAACCTACGCGGCGTAGAAAGTCAAGGAATGATTTTGATGACTACAAATGCAGAAGGAAAATTAGTTTTTGTAAATCCAGATGCTGAAGCAGCGAATGGGGAGACAATAAATTAAGAAAGAGTACAGTAAACAAATTGCCACTAAATTAGTGGCAATTTTTCTTAAATAACTCTTCGAAATATTTTTTATTAAGATTTATACTTTTTGAACAAAAAAATAAGATATTAGCTAAAAAAAGAACCATAACAAATATTTATTATGCTTAAAAATTTACTTCTTACTTTCTTGGTGCTACATGGCTTTGCATCATTTTCACAAGAGTTAGTAATTGCTACTCCACTTGCACTAAAAAAAAATCGTGATGTTTTTCAGACCGTTAACGATGGCAATAAACAGGTCACTTTATTTGTTAGTGACAAAATAAAAGTAACAGCTATTCAGCTTAATGAAAAAATGAATATTGTTGATAGCATCTCTACAGAAAGACCTAATCCTAAAACTTATACCAATATGATTGGGTATAATTTTAGTAATGGAAATACCAGATTATTTTGGTCGTCTAATGATTTCGACGAAATGTTCACTCAATTGTATGATTTTACTAATCGTAAAGTTGAAACACAACAGCACACTTTGGTTTTTAAGGACGAAAAAGTTTTACAGAAATTCAGCAAAAATGAGAAATTTTATATTTTAACTGTTGTAAAAAAAACAAATACGCTCAAATTTCACATTTTTGATAAAGATGGAAAATATGAAGAAAAAAATATTGATTTAAGCAATTTTCATTTTTACACTTCACAATATACTAAAACAACGCTTTACGGTATGTTTGGTGTCAATTTACTTCCTTTTGAAGCTCCTTTTACTTTACAAAATATCAATGTTGAAAATCCGACATCATTGACAGACGCTGCTAAAAAAAGGAAATGTTATTTTAATGACAAACAACTTATAATAACATTTGATACTAATGTCGATTTCACTCAAGTTGTCATTGTTGATTTAGTGAACTTCACTGCTGAAGAAAAAATTGTAAATAAACCTGCAATAGCCAAAGCTGAATTTGATAGATTGAATTCAAATTCATTTTATTTTGAAAATAAGTTATATCAAATGAAAAGCACGTCAGATTTAATTTATTTTACGATTAAGGACTTAGATGACAACATTATCAAGGAATACTTTGCCAATGACACTAAACCATTAGATTTTAAGAACTCAGATATTTACCAAGAAGGAGGAGATTTTGGAGGTGGAAAACGAGTTTTGGAAAACACTTCTCAATTTATTCGAAAAGTAAATAATTTAAATTCGGGTTTAACTTGTTATCACATTGGTAAAAATACTTTAATTGTTTTTGGAGGAATTTCGGCAGTTCAACAATCCGCTGGGCAAGCTGCTTTAGGTCAATTTGGCTTCATTGGTGCTTTAGTTTCTGCAATAGCATTTAATCCTACAATGGAAAGTTTTAATTCCTATTCTAACCGAAAAGTAGTGAAAGTGGAAGGACTATTTGATAAAGATGGAAATCATTTAGAAGGTGACTTACCACCTTTGGCATTTGATAAAATCCGAACATTTTTTGACAAAAACAATGATGTTTCATCACAAACTTTATTCAAAATGAACAGTACATACTATTTAGGGTATTACGATAATAAAACTAACGAATATACCATTAGAAAATTTACTGATTAATAAAACAAAACAGACAACATACACATTGCCAAACTATTGCTTGGCATTTTGTGTTTTATGAGATAAAAAACATGAAACCAACAAAACCAAGATTGGCTTTAGCCTTTGGAATACTTTGTATTTCTATTTTTCCAATATTGGTAAAACTCAAACTTACTCCTGGATTAATTTCTGCATTTTACAGAATGGCCATCGCACTAATGTTGCTTTTACCTTATGTACTTATTATAAAAAAATTTAAACTTCCTCAAAAAAAATACTTGATTTTGGCTGTGATTTGCGGCATATTATTTGCCTCCGATGTGGCGGTGTGGAATATTGCTATTCAACATTCAAGTGCTACTCAAGCTTCTTTATTGACCAATTTGTCTCCGCTTTGGGTGGGGATTATTTCATATGTGTTTTTAAAAACTAAACCGGCTACTAATTTTTGGATTGGAACGATAGTGGCTTTGTTTGGAATGGCAATGTTAGTAGGTTTTCAGTTTTTTCTGGAATTGGATTTTGACACTGCTTTCCTTTTGGCGGTATTGTCAGGAGTATTATATTCAATCTATTTATTAGTGAGTAAAAAAGCCCTTTCCCAAATAGATGTACTTTCCTTTATGACCGTTAGTTTATTGGCATCCACCGTATATTTAGCGATCGTTTGTGTATTCATGAACGAACCTTTTTCTGGTTTTTCAGATCTGGGATGGTTCGTTTTACTCATTCAAGCAGTGGTTTGTCAATTAATGGCATGGCTCTCTATTAGTTTTGCGACACAGCACATGCGACCTACAAGAGTTTCGCTAAGTTTGTTAGGACAAGCAGTTATCACCTCGCTATTGGCATGGGTATTTCTGGATGAAAAAATCAGCTTAAATATGATTATTGGTGGTCTTATTTTGCTATTGGGTATCCGAATTACCTTTTACACTAAAAACCCTTTTGATAAAAAAAATAGTAAAAAACACAAAGAACATTCCTCTTTGATTCAAAAAAAATAATATGAAAAATATAAAAGTAATCGCTTTTGATGCGGACGACACTCTATTTATAAATGAAACGTACTTTGCTGAAACCGAAGAAAAATTCTGCAGTTTAATGAGCGATTACCTATCCAATCAAGGGATCTCTAAAGAACTTTTTAAGGTCGAAATTGATAATTTGCGATTATACGGTTACGGAATCAAAGGGTATATTCTTTCCATGATTGAAGCAGCAATGTCCATTTCTAATCATACGTTGCCAATTGAAATGATCGCAAAAATCATCCAATACGGAAAAGAATTATTAGAGAAGCCAATTGTATTATTAGATGGTGTTGAAGAAACTTTAGATGCTTTACACGGAAAATATAAATTAGTGGTGGCCACCAAAGGTGATTTATTAGACCAACGAAGAAAATTACACAATTCTGGTTTGGGGCATTACTTTCATCACATTGAGGTAATGTCAGACAAGCAAGAAGTAGATTACACCGATTTGATTAAACGTCTAGAGATAGAACCGTCGGAATTTTTTATGATTGGAAATTCTTTAAAATCGGATGTTTTACCGGTTTTAGCCATTGGCGGACACGCCGTACATATTCCGTTTCACACCACTTGGGCACATGAAAAAATAGATCATAAGGTCGTTCATGCCAATTTTAGTGCTTTAGAAAAAATCACAGACGTTTTAAAACGATTGGAATGAGTATTTTCAATAGCAAAACTGAAGGAGATAAAAATTTTATACGCTTGTTCATTATTCCCATTTTGGAATAAAATCTTTCGTTCAACTAGTTTTTGAATAGAAAAATACGATTGATCTGAAAGTGAAAAAACTACTGAAATCATCAAAAATCTGACAAAAACTTCTATAAAAACGTACTAAACAGTCTGTTTTTATAGAATTAAAACGAATCGTTATATAATTTACGCTTTAAAATTTATCATCCAACTTTGTGCTGTAGTTTTGCAAAAAATTAAAAAATTACCACATGAAAAGAATCATACTTAGCCTAGTTTTTGGTGCAACTATTAGTACAATGAGTGCACAAACTGAACCTGTAAAAAGTAGTGAAATGGATTATAACAAATGGTCTATTGAATTTGCGGGCGGTGTCAACAAACCACAGCAACCAATGACTCCCGGATATTTTACTTCTACACCAAGTGCTTTTGTAGCAGATCTTGGCGTTAGATACATGTTCAACAACAAATTTGGTTTGAAAGCGGATGTAGGATACAATAGCTTCCAAGCAAAAAAAGAATCTATTGATTTCGAAACGAATTATTACAGAGCAAATTTACAAGCCGTTACCAATTTAGGAAGAATTTTGAACTTTGAGACTTGGACTAAATCAATTGGTTTGTTATCACATACTGGTTTTGGTTATGCACAGTTAAGAAATAAAGACAATGACATCCAAGACAAGATGGGTAACTTTATTACTGGTGTAACTGGACAAATTAAACTAAGCAACAGACTGGCATTAACCGGAGATTTTACTACGATTGTTAATTTCAGCCAAGGAACTGCTTTTGATGGAGCCAGCCTTACTCCTGAAGCACGTGGTTTTCAAGGAATCCTTTTTAACGGTACCGTAGGTTTAACGGTTTATTTAGGTAAAAACGAAAAACATGCGGACTGGGTGATTGACAATGAGAATGAAATCGAAGAGTTAAGACAAAAAATTACTGCCATTGAAACTTCAATGTTAGACACTGATAAAGATGGAGTAGCTGATTATTTAGATCAAGAAGCAAATACACCCGAAGGAGCACTGGTTGATACCAAAGGAAGATCAATTGATAAAAACAATAATAATGTTCCAGACGAGACTGAAGCTTACATCTTAAAGAATTATGCTAGCAAAACTGGTGACAGTACCGTAGTTTATGATAACGAACTAATTAAAAGTTTAATCAATGGAGGTTATGTTGCTGTTTATTTTGACTTTAACAAAAGTACTCCAACTAATGTTTCTACAGAAGGAACTGATTTTATCTTAACCTACTTGAGAAACAATCCTTCCGCTTCAGTGGACATTATTGGTCATGCTGACGAATTAGGAAGATCAGCTTACAATGACAAATTATCTAATGCAAGAGCTAAAAATGTTAAAAACACGTTAGTAAAAGCTAATATTGATGCATCAAGATTAAATCTAATTGCTGCTGGAGAAGATACTTCAGTAAACAAAGATTCTGAAAGCGCTAGAAAACTGGTTAGAAGAGTTACTTTTACAGTGAAATAATTTACTTTTTAGTACAACAAAAAGCCCTAAAGGAATTTTCTTTTAGGGCTTTTTTTGTACTAAATTTATATTTTAGTAAAATGCTATTTTATATTTTTAGACATAAAAAGTTCTTGAAATGAATTTCGGGTTTAAGAAGATTAGAAGTACTTTTGAAAAAATTAAAATCCTATCCTTTTGAGAACACTTTTAGACCTAGAAAATTGGAACAGAAAAGAACATTTTCAATTCTTTAAACAATTTGAAGAACCTTTTTTTGGTGCTACCGTCGAAATTGATTGTACCAAAGCTTATGCTTCAGCAAAAATCTTAAAGACCTCCTTTTTCAGTTATTATTTATACCACACTTTAAGAGCAGTAAACACAATTGAATCATTTCGGTATCGAATTGCTGATGATCAAATATACGTTTGTGATCAAATTAATGCTTCGGCCACCATTGGCCGTGAAGATGGCAGTTTTGGATTTTCTTTAATGGAATACAATTCTGATTTTTCAGTTTTCGCAGCAAGTAGCACCAAAGAAATAGAACGAATACAGACCACGACAGGACTTTTTACCCGAAACTTTGACGATGATAATGTCATTCACTTTTCGGCGATTCCTTGGCTGGATTTTAGCTCGTTATCACATGCCCGTAGTTATACATTTCCAGATAGCTGTCCTAAAATCTCTTTTGGAAAAATGAAAATTGCTGATAATGGAAAAAGAACCATGGCCATGTCTGTTCATGTGCATCATGCTTTGATGGATGGTTTCCATGTAGGTCAGTTTGTGGATTGTTTCCAGGAGTTGATGAATCAGTAAAAAATAGGATTGAAAACACTACCAAACTAACTTTTAAAAGTGCCTATACGCCCCGTTTTTTTGACACCAGCGTTGAAGATTGAACTTTAATAAAATAATCTTTTTTATGTTTCCAATAGCTTTTCATCCCATATACCAGCATCCGTTGCCAGAAGGGCATCGCTTTCCCATGTTGAAATATGAATTGCTACCACAACAATTAGTGTACGAAGGAACCGCTTCACCATCTGATTTTTTTGAACCTGAACTATGTGATTTAGATTCTGTTTTAGCCATTCACAAACCAGACTATGTAAATGATTTGCTGCATATGACCCTAAATGCAAAGGCAGCAAGAAAAATTGGATTTCCACTTTCTAAAGAACTAGTGCAACGCGAACTAATAATCGCCCAAGGAACTATCACTGGTGCTCAAAAATCATTTGATACAAAAGTGTCTTTTAATATAGCAGGTGGAACACATCATGCGTATGCTACTCATGGAGAAGCTTTTTGTTTGCTCAATGATCAAGCCATTGCTGCTCAGTTTTTACTAGACCACAACTTGGCTAAGAAAATTTTAATTATCGACCTAGACGTGCATCAAGGCAATGGAACGGCTACCATTTTTCAGAACAATCCGCATGTATTTACTTTTTCTACGCATGGTAAAACCAATTATCCTTTCAAAAAAGAAACCTCTGATTTAGATATTGCTTTCAACGATGGGACAACGGATGAGGAATTCCTCCATACCATTGCAAGTGTAATTCCGAAATTAATAGCGACTCAAAAGCCCGATTTTATTTTTTATTTAGCAGGAGTTGATATTCTAGCTACGGATAAATTAGGAAAGCTAGGCTGCTCCGTGGAAGGCTGTAAAAAAAGAGATGAACTGGTTTTTGAACTTTGCTCAAAACATCAAATTCCTGTACAGGTTTCTATGGGTGGTGGCTACTCTCCTGATATAAAAACGATTATTGAAGCGCACGCCAATACCTATAGAGTGGCAAAAGATATTTTTTAAAAAACATTTCATACCGCTAATGGATCAAAAAAAAAGCACGAACTTCTAATACAGAAATTCGTGCCTTCCAAATATAATCTATTTTCCTAAAAGCAACACCTCATTGGCAACGATTTCAGTTACATAGCGTTTTTCGCCGTTTTTATCATCATAACTTCTGTGGGTTAGTTTTCCTTCGATACCAATTTCCTTTCCCTTAGTCACATATTTTTCAATGATATCAGCTGTTTTCCCCCAAGCAGTAACCCGATGCCATTCGGTTTGTTCTACTTTATCACCGTTCTCTTTATAGTATACATCATTTGTGGCTATGCTAACGGTTGCTAATTTTTTTCCTCCTTCTAATGTTTTTACTTCAGGATCTTGACCTACTCTTCCGATTAATTGTACTTTGTTTTTCATGGCGTGTAAATTTATATATTAGTGTTTATAGTTTTTTGTTAAAACGTTCTTTCGATTCAACAGGGCAAAGATGCAACAGGTTCAAATCTTTATTCGGTTGCTAACTATTTACTTTCGGTTGTAACTATTTGTAACCGTTTGTAAATGGATTAATTTAGTTATATTTGTTAAAAATCACATTATTATGCAAGCCAAAATAAACAAGGTAGAATTACGAAATCTGAAAATTGATGACTACAAAGAGCTAAAAAAATCTATGGTAGAATCATATCCAGAAATGATTGGTTCCTACTGGAGAGAACACCATATAGAAAAATTATTAAGCATTTTCCCTGAAGGGCAGTTAGTAATTTTAGTAGATGGAAAAGTAGTAGGTTCTGCATTATCCCTAATTGTTGATGAAAGTTTAGTCGACAAAAATCATAATTATTCAGATATAACTGGAAAATATACTTTTTCGACACACAATTCAAAAGCAGATGTGTTATATGGTATAGACGTTTTTATTCACCCTAATTACAGAGGACTGCGTCTGGGAAGACGATTGTATGACGCCCGAAAAGAATTATGTGAACAACTGAATCTGAAAGCCATTGTCTTTGCTGGAAGGATTCCTAATTACGGTCAACATTCGGATACACTCACTCCTAAAAATTATATTGAAAAAGTAAAAAGAAAAGAATTACATGATCCCGTTCTTTCGTTCCAGTTGAGTAACGATTTCCACGTAATCAGGGTAATGAAAAATTATCTAGAAGGCGATACCGACTCTAAGGAATTTGCGGTTTTACTAGAATGGAATAACATTTATTATGATGAAAGTCCCAAATTGATCAACCTCGAAAAAAGTGTTATCCGCTTGGGGTTGGTTCAATGGCAAATGCGCCAATTGAACAATCTGGAAGCTTTATTCGAACAATGTGAATTTTTTGTTGATGTCGTTTCTGGTTACGGAAGTGATTTTGCATTATTTCCAGAACTTTTTGCCGCACCTTTAATGGCCGATTACAACCATTTGTCTGAGGCAGAAGCAATACGAGAACTAGCCAAACATTCAGAACCAATCCGCAAACGCTTTCAAGAATTAGCCATTTCGTATAATATCAACATCATCACAGGAAGCATGCCGTATTTAGAAAACGGTACGTTATACAATGTAGGTTTTCTATGCAAAAGAGATGGAACATCAGAGATGTATGCCAAAATTCACGTAACTCCAAATGAAGTACAACATTGGGGAATGACGGGTGGATCACAAATCAAGACTTTTGACACCGATTGCGGAAAAATAGGTATTATGATTTGCTATGATGTGGAATTTCCTGAACTATCCAGATTAATGGCTGATGAGGGTATGAATATTTTATTTGTTCCCTTCTTGACAGACACCCAAAATGCCTATACCAGAGTCAAACACTGCGCGCAAGCCAGAGCTATAGAAAATGAGTGTTACGTAGCCATAGCTGGTTGTGTGGGGAATCTACCAAAGGTGAACAATATGGACATTCAATATGCACAATCCGCTGTGTTTACCCCTTCAGATTTTGCTTTTCCAAGCAACGGAATCAAAGCCGAAGCTACTCCAAATACAGAGATGACACTGATCGTAGATGTAGATTTAGATTTACTAAAAGAACTTCATGAGCATGGAAGCGTTCGAATTCTAAAAGACCGCAGAACTGATTTGTACGACATCAAAAAAATAAATCCATGAAAACCTGCTTAGAATGCGGAGAGAAAATTATAGGCCGCGAAGACAAAAAGTTTTGCACCGACGGTTGCCGCAATGCCTACAATAATAAAATAAATAAAGACAGCACTAATTTTATGCGCAACATCAACAATAAGTTGCGCAAAAATTACCGCATTCTATCTGAACTTAACACTGATGGAAAATCAAAAACTACTAAAGCAAAACTTTTTAGTAAAGGATTTGATTTTCAGTTTTTTACAAATATCCTACAAACCAAAACAGGGAACACATATTATTTTCTCTACGATCAAGGGTACATGGTTTTGGATAATGATTTCTATATGCTAGTCAAAAAAGATATTTAATGTTATAATTCCAAAATCTACCCCACCAAAAATGAAAAAAGATTTTTCCTCCATTTTCGTCGTTCTGTTCATTTCCCTAATTCTGGGGCTGCTTTTCTTCACGATGCTGCCACAATGGACATCTGATACCGAAGGTTCTCTTACTGATTTTTCGACTAAAAGAGCCACGAACCTAGTAGCAGCCATTTCAAATAAACCACATTATGTAGGTTCACAAAATCACGAAGTCGTCGCCAACTATCTCGTTAGAGAGCTCAAGAAGTTGGGATTACAAACTTCCATACAGGAAGGATATACGTTAAGTGATTGGGGAAACCTGGTAAAGTCAAAAAATATTTTGGCTCGCATAAAAGGCTCCAATAATTCCAAAGCCTTGTTATTGCTTTCCCATTATGATAGCGCTCCTCATTCCTACTCACCAGGCGCGAGTGATGCTGGCTCAGGCGTTGCAACCATTTTAGAAAGTGTTCGCGCCTTTTTGTACAATAAAACTCCACATAAAAACGACATCATTATTCTATTTTCGGATGCTGAAGAATTAGGGTTAAATGGCGCTGCTCTCTTTGTGACGCAACATCAATGGGCAAAGGAAATAGGTTTAGTTCTGAATTTTGAAGCACGTGGTTCTTCTGGACCAAGTTACATGCTGATGGAAACCAACAAAGGAAATGCAGGATTAGTCAAAGAGTTCGCTGCGGCAAAGGCTACTTTTCCAGTCTCAAACTCGCTGATGTACAGCATTTACAAGATGCTACCCAACGATACTGACTTGACCGTGTTTAGAGAACAAGGTAATATCCAAGGCTATAATTTCGCTTTTATAGATGACCATTTTAATTATCATACGGCACAAGACGACATCAATCATTTAAACAAAAACACCTTAGCACATCAAGGTTCTTACTTGATGCCACTGTTAAATTATTTTTCGAATGCCAATTTAAACGCCACACAAGCCAGCGAAGATTATGTTTATTTTACCCTTCCCTTCACGTTTATAAGTTATCCCTTCAGCTGGGTTTTGCCAATGGTTCTGCTCGCCTTAGTCTTATTTATTTTTCTACTGTTTTTAGGAAGAGCCAAACGCATATTGTCCTTACGGGAAATTGGGAAAGGATTTATTCCTCTCTTTGGCTCCCTGCTTTTAAGCGGACTTATCACTTTTTTTGGATGGAAAGGATTACGGTTTGCCTATCCGCAGTACAACGATTTACTCAACGGATTTACCTATAACGGGCACGCTTATATTGCTGCTTTTGTGTTGCTTGCTTTAGCGATAAGTATGGCTTTTTATCATTTTTTTTCACAACGAAGGGTAACCATCAATCACTTTGTAGCCCCATTGTTCCTTTGGATAATCATCAACGGAATTGTCGCCTTTATTTTACCAGGTGCAGGATTTTTGATTATTCCCATTTTCTTTGGCCTCTCTGTTTTTGGTATTTTTATTGTGACTCAAAAATCGAATAAACTAGTAAATCTGTTTTTAAGTATTCCTGCGTTACTAATCATAGCGCCTTTTATCCAAATGTTCCCAATTGGTTTAGGCCTTAAAGTATTGTTTGGAAGTGCTATTCTTACCGTTTTGACCTTTGGATTATTGCTTCCCGTTTTTGGGGCTTTCGCCAAAAAGGGAATCTGGGCTTTGGCATTTTTAGTGCTTTCCATTGGCTTTTTTGTGAAAGCACATTCTGAATCCAGCTATGAATTTGGTAAAGCGAAATCGAATAGTTTATTATACGTCTATAATGCGGACACGGACAAGGCCAGTTGGGCTACTTATGACACTAATCTGGATTCCTGGACCAAAAGCTACTTAGGCAAAAATCCTAAAGAAGCATCCTCTTTAAATGAAATTCCGTTATTCAGCAAATACAATTCTGGGTTTACATACGCTGCAAATGCCCCTAAAAAAGAGCTTCAAAAACCGACTATCGAATTCCTAGAGGACCGATTGGTAGGCAATCAAAGGTTTTTGAAAATACGAATTTCTCCAAATCGAAATGTCAATCGGTATGATTTTTTTGCCAATGAAAAAATGACCATTCATAATTTCAAAGCAAATGGCGTAAGTACCTTAGGACAGAAAAATTCATTGTATGAACGTAAAGGAAAAAAATTATTGAGTTATTATGTGGTTGGAAACGCCCCTTTGGAAATGCAATTTAGTTGTAATGCTTCAACGATTGTAGATATGGAGCTACTAGAAAGTTCTTTTGATTTAATGTCAAACCCATTATTTGAAATAACTAAAAGAGAAAACTGGATGATGCCTACTCCTTTTGTTTTAAACGATGCCGTGGTTATTAGACAAAAAATAAAGCCAAGTACGGTAATTGTGGACAATCGTTTAAATCCTACGCCGGTAAATCCTATTTTAAAAGTTGTAAAAGACAGCTCAACAATCCAATAATTAAAGGTAATAATGACAAAAATTAGTATTCTGGGTTGCGGTTGGTTGGGAATGCCTTTGGCGAAAGCCTTACTGCAAAACAACTTTTTAGTAAGCGGATCAACGACCTCTGAGGATAAATTAAAAGTTTTGGAACAGCAAGGAATCATGCCTTTCTTGATTGCGCTTTCAGAAAAAGAAACTACTGGAAACGTGACTGCTTTTCTAGAAAATTCTAAAATTCTGATTATAGATATTCCCCCAAAACTTCGTGGTTCAGAGAACGAGAATTTTGTTTCCAAGATTAGGAATATAATTCCGTTTATAGAAAAATCAGTTGTTACAAAAGTACTTTTTATAAGTTCTACTTCTGTTTATAATGATGCTGCTGCTCTTGTTTCAGAAGAAACAGTACCTCAACCAGATACGGAAAGCGGCAAGCAATTACTGCAAACAGAACAACTTTTACAAAACAACAGCCATTTTAAAACTACAGTATTGCGTTTTGGTGGCTTGATTGGCGATGACCGTCATCCCATAAAATTTCTGGCTGGGCGCGAAAATTTAGACCAGCCTGATGCGCCTATAAATTTAATCCATCAAGAAGATTGCATTGGTATCATTCAAAAAATTATAAGTACGCATGCTTGGAATGTAACTTTTAATGCGGTGGCGCCCTTTCATCCCTCACGTGAGCAGTATTATACACAAAAGGCTGTTGATTTGAATTTGGCCCTGCCAAAGTTTATTTCTTCAACTAATTCAGTTGGAAAAATAATTTTGGGTGATCGCGTAGAAACGGTTTTAAAGTATACTTTTGCGAAACCAAATTTGTAACGTGAGAACTAAAATTAAGAATGTTGTTTCGTCGAAAGTTAGCGCTATTGGACTGCCTGTATTGGCTTTGTGCTGGGTTAGTTTTTTTTGGGGCACCACCTGGATTGCTTCCAAAGAAGGAGTAAAACACATGCCTGCCTTGCAACTTGTAGCCATTAGACAGTTTCTAGGCGGTTTCCTTTACATTTCCTATTTTCTATTTAAAAAAGCGCCTTGGCCAAAAGGAAAGCAGTGGAAAACGATCATCATTTTAAGCATCCTTAATTTTGTATTAAGTAACGGATTAAGTACTTGGGGAGTTAAATACATAAGCAGCGGTCTTGGCGCCATCATAGCAGCGATTGTTCCTTTGTGGATTGTTATTATAACGTTCTTTAGAGGAGAGCGTTTGTCCAAATTATCCGTTGTAGGTTTGATTATCAGCTTTGGCGGTGTTTGTGTCATTTTTTACGACCATTTAAGTGACTTTTTAATTCCAAGTTTCAGATTTGGAATTATAATTTCGTTAATCTCTACTTTAACTTGGGCATTTGGAACTTTATACACCAAGAAAAAAGCAGCCACTTTTAATCCCTATTTTAGTTTGGGTTTACAAATGTTCTTGTCTAGTATTTTGATTTTTGCGTATACTGGCGCCACTGGAATATCTGTACCTTTAAGCGAAATTCCAGCGATTTCGTGGTGGTCGATTGCGTACTTAGTACTCTTTGGTTCTATTCTTACCTTCATCGCTTTTATTTATGTTCTTCAAAATCTTCCTGCAGCCGTCAGCACTGTTTATTCTTATATTAATCCAATTGTTGCCGTTTTGTTAGGCGCTTTAATTTTTGGAGAAACCCTAAATGTGGCTATTGCAATAGGAGGAAGCGTTACTTTGTTTGGATTGTATATGGTTAATGTTTCGTTGAGAAAACAACGAAAAACAAGTACTGAAAAGCTCTAAAAAAAAATCCCATTTGTCGCAACAAATGGGATTCTTCAAAAGTATTAAATTGTATTACCAGATTCTAACTCTTTTTTCTGGTGCGATATACATGCCATCATTTGCTTTGATATCGAATGCTTTATAGAACGTATCTATATTTTGCAAAGGAACATAAGCACGATACATTCCAGGAGAGTGCGGATCCGTTTTTACTTGGTTTTTCAACGCTTCATCACGCATTTTCGAACGCCAGATAGTCGACCAAGAAATAAAGAAACGTTGTTCTGGAGTATAGCCATCAATTAATCCGGGATTACCATTTTCTTTCAAGTACAATTGTAAACCATCGTAAGCCGCGTTTACTCCACCTAAATCACCAATATTTTCACCTAACGTAAATTTACCATCTACGAAAGTTCCAGGTATTGGTTCCAAAGCGCTGTATTGAGCAGCCAATGCTCCAGTCAAAGCGGAGAATTGTTTCAAATCATCAGCCGTCCACCAGTCTACTAAATTGCCTTCTGCATTGTATCGTGATCCTGAATCATCAAAACCATGAGATATTTCATGACCAATAACCCCACCGATTCCACCATAATTTACGGCTTCATCTGCTTGGTAATTGTAAAAAGGCGGTTGCAAAATAGCCGCTGGAAATACAATTTCATTGTTGGATGGATTGTAATACGCGTTCACCGTTTGTGGTGACATTCCCCATTTTTCTTTATCAACTGGCTTGTTTAATTCGGCTATGTTTTCGTCAAAACGCCATTGAGCCATACTTTTTGAGTTCTCAAAATAGGTTCCACCTTCTTCTGGACTTTTTATTGTCAAGGCTGAATAATCTTTCCATTTGTCAGGATATCCAATTTTAATTCTTGATTTGTGCAGTTTAGCAAGCGCGCTTACTTTTGTTTCTGCAGACATCCAAGACAAATTATTGATTCTGTTTTCGAAAGCTAAGAAGATGTTCTTGATCATTTTCTCCGCTTTGGCTTTGGCTTCAGCCGGAAATTTTTTCTCCACATATAATTTACCTAACGCTTCTCCAACCGTTCCGTTGATCGTTTGCAAGGCTCTTTCGTCACGTGGTCTTTGACTTACTGCACCGGTTAATGTTCTTCCGTAAAACTCCCAGTTGGCATTTTCAATCTCAGTAGACAGTTGACTAGAAGCTCTATTTAATAAACTCCAACGCATGTAGGCTTTCCAGTCTTCTACTTTATTTTCTTTGAAAATAGTTTCTAGCGCCGTCATATATTTGGGTTGCGATACAATTACGGTATCTACTTTAGCTAAACCAATTTTGGTAAAATAAGCATCCCAATTGATTGACGGAGTTAATTTACTCAACTCACTCAATGTCATAGGATTGTATGACTTACGACGGTCTCTGCGCTCAACTCTGTCTAACCTTGGTTTCGACATTGCAGTTTCAAGAGCTAGAATTTTCTCTGCATTCGTTTTTGCAACGGCAGGTTTATCCCCTAAATATTGCAACATTTTGGCCACGTGCAAAACATACTTTGCCCGTTTCTCTTTGGAATCGGCATCATCAGAAACATAATAATCTCTGTCTGGTAAACCTACGCCGCCAGGGCCTAAATTAATCACGTTTCTACTGCTGTTCTTCGCATCTGTTCCTACGCCAGCACCCATAAATCCGATGCCACCAATAGGTTCCATTTCAATTAATAAGGCTTCTAAATCTTTAGCGTTTTTAACCGCGTCAATTTTCTTAAGATAGGGTTTCAAGGGAGCAATACCCATCTTATTTCTTCCTACAGTATCTAATATCGATTTGTACAAGTTAATTGCTTTACCTTGATCGGTATTCGATTTGTAGCTTGGATTTGTTGTGGCTTCTTTTAAAATTGCCAATGCATCCGCATCAGTTCTTTGACGTAATTCATCAAAGCTACCCCAACGGGTTCTGTCTGCTGGAATTGCTGTATTATCCAACCAAGTTCCATTTACATAACGGAAGAAATCATTACTTGGTTTTACCTTTTTATCCATGTAATTTACATTGATACCTGGTTCCTTAGCTGCAGGAGTAGTTTGCGCTTGACTCACCGCAAAACCCATGATTGCGGGAATCACAAAAAGCAGTCGCTTATTGCTGTTTTTCTTCATTTTTTTTAGTTTTTTAGTTAACCTCACAAAGCTATCAATAAATTATTAAAGTTTTTGTTAAATTTTGTTGTTCAACTATTGATTAATGGACATAAAAAATCCCATTTGCTCGAACATTTAGAGCAAATGGGATTTTTTTTAATCTAATTGACAATACTACCAAATTTTCACTCGTTTGTCTGGTTGAATGTACATTCCATCACCTGATTTTACGTCAAAAGCATCATAAAAGGCATCTACGTTTTGCACAGGTACATACGCCCTGTACATTCCAGGAGAGTGTGGATCCGTCTTTACTTGGTTTTTTATCGCTTCATCACGCATTTTAGTACGCCAAACCGTTGCCCAAGAAATAAAGAACCGTTGTTCTGGAGTGTAACCATCAATTAATTCTGGCGTTCCGTTAGCCTTTAAATACATTTGCAAACCATCATAAGCGGCATTAACACCACCTAAATCCCCTATATTTTCTCCCAATGTAAATTTCCCATCAACGTGAATTCCAGGTAGTGGTTCTAGGGCACTGTACTGGTCTGCCAAAGCGGTTCCTAAAGTTGTAAATTGTTTTAAATCCTCGGCAGTCCACCAGTCAACAAGATTTCCATCTGCATTGTAGCGCGCACCAGAATCGTCAAATCCATGAGAAATCTCATGTCCAATGACAGCACCAATTCCCCCGTAATTTACCGCTTCATCCGCCTGATAATTGTAAAATGGTGGTTGTAAAATAGCGGCTGGGAAAACAATTTCGTTGTACGAGGGATTGTAATATGCATTTACCGTTTGTGGTGACATTCCCCATTCTGTTTTATCTACTGGTTTGTACAGTTTGTCCAAGTCTTCTTTGAAGGACCAACGAGAAAGATTTTTTACATTTTCAAAATAGCTTCCACCCTCATCTGTACTAGCAATTTTCAGAGCAGAATAGTCTTTCCACTTATCCGGATATCCAATTTTAATGGCAATTTTATTTAGCTTCTCCACGGCTTTCACTTTCGTTTCCGCTGACATCCAAGACAAATCATTTATCCTATTTTGGTAAGCCAAAACTACATTTTTGATCATTTTTTCCGCTTTTACTTTGGCTTCAGCCGGAAACATTTTCTCTACATATAATTTTCCTAAAGCTTCTCCAATAGTACCATTTACGGTTTGTAAAGCACGGTCCTCACGCGGTCTTTGCTTGATGGCTCCGGTTAATGTTTTTCCATAAAAATCAAAATTAGCCACTTCTATGTTAGATGACAACTGACTAGATGCTCCCCGCAGCAACGTCCACTTCATGTATGCTTTCCAATCCTCTACTTTATTTTGTGCCAAAATAGTCTGCAAAGCTTTCATATATCGCGGCTCACTTACAATCACCGTATCTAGCTTCGTGAAACCAATACTTGTAAAATATTGCTTCCAATCCAGCGCTGGTGTTATTTTTTGCAAATCTGCAATGGTCATTGGATTGTATTGTAATCTGCCGTCCCTTTGTTCCACACGATCCAATCTTGGTTGTGACATTGCCGTTTCCAACGCTACAATTTTACGAGCACTTTCCTTCGTTTTTGTTGGGTTTTCACCAATGAATTGCAGCATTTTGGCCACATGCAATTCGTATTTTTCGCGTTTCTCTTTCGAATCTTTATCATCCGCTGAATAGTAATCCTTATCCGGTAATCCTAATGATCCTGTACCTACATAAAGCGAATTTTTACTGCTGTTCTTATCATCTGCTCCAACATAAATTCCAAAAAAACCAATACCGCCGACTGGTTCCATTTCGCTTAAGACTTTTTGCAAATCTTTGGTATTTTTGATGGCGTCAATTTTAGCCAAATACGGTTTCAAAGGATTAATTCCCTGCTTGTCTCTGGCAACCGTATCTAAAATTGATTTGAAAAGATTGATTGCTTTTCCTTGATCTGTAGTGGACTTATAGATTGGGTTTCTAGATGCTTCTTTCAAGATATCCATTGCATCTTTATCCGTTTTTTTCAATAATTCGTTGAAACTTCCCCATGAAGTTCGATCACTTGGGATTTCAGTTTTGTCCAACCACGTCCCGTTTACATATCTAAAAAAGTCATCGCTTGGCTTCACCTTTTTATCAATGTTCATTACATTAATTCCCGGTTCTTTAGTAGCTGGCGTGGTCTGAGCTTCACTTACTGCAAAACCCATGATTGCGGGAATCACAAAAAGTAACTGTTTATTACTTATTTTCTTCATTATTTTAAGTTATTTAGTTATCCTCACAAAGCTATTAATAAAAAAGCGATTAGTTATGTACTTTATACAGAATAAGATTGTGTTAATTTGAATTAAAAATATATCCCGTTTTCGTATTTTTGCATCAAAATAGTACCATGTCCGAGTTTTTAAAAAAATACCGTCTTTTTTTAGGCGTTTTTATTGTTTTTTCAATCATTGTTTTGACCTTATTTTATTCGGCTTTAAAGCCAAAAAAAACACTTCCCATTTATAATCCCGCAGATGTAAATCCGGAATTAGTAGATAGTACGGTTCAGTACAAAAGCAAGTACCACACTATTGCTGATTTTTCCTTTATCAATCAAAATGGAAAAACCATTACCCAAAAAGATTATGAAGGAAAAATATATGTAGCTGATTTTTTCTTTACCACTTGCGGATCGATTTGTCCCAAAATGACGACTAATTTGTCTGAAATTCAAACCGCTTTTGCCCATAATCCAAAAGTAAAATTACTTTCACATACTGTTTTTCCGGAAACGGATAGCGTTCCAGTTTTGCAGGCTTACGCCAAAAAGTATAAGGTTGATGCATCCCAATGGAACTTAGTAACTGGCGATAAAAAAGAAATTTACACTATGGCTAGGAAATCTTATTTAGCTGTAAAACTGGGAAAACCGAGCGAACTGTACGATATGGTTCACACCGAAAACTTTGTTTTAGTAGATACCAAAAGGAGAGTTCGTGGTTTTTATGACGGAACAAACAAAGAGGATATGAAACGTTTAATTGAGGACATTACTTTTTTGAGTAACGAATAGCCTATTGCTACAATACCTATCCTTAAACTCGGGTTTCGCGAAGACAACCCCTTTATTTTAAGCTGGATTCAATTGCTTTAATTACCATATAAATGTGACATATATCATTTGTGTTTGTTTTAAAATGTGTATTTTTGCAATCTTAATTCAATCTAAATAAGTTTTGCAAACAACGATCCATTCTCTCAAAAAAGGTGAAAAAGCCATTATAAAAGACTTTGACATCGATGCCGTTCCTTTAAAATTATTGGAAATGGGATGCTTGCCTGGCAATCTAGTAGAATTACTTCAAATTGCTCCTTTTGGAGATCCTTTGTACTTGAACATTAATGGATCACATGTGGCCATTCGGGTAGAAACTGCAAAAGAAATTGAAGTTGACATTATAAAAACCAACTTATGGTAAGCAAACAAAACATCAACGTCGCTTTAATTGGAAATCCTAATGTGGGTAAAACTTCTGTTTTTAATCAGCTGACTGGGCTGAATCAACAAGTGGGGAATTATCCGGGAATTACGGTTGAAAAAAAGATTGGTTTTTGCAAATTACCTACTAATATTAAGGCGAATATTCTAGATTTACCTGGAACATACAGCTTAAACGCCAGTTCGATTGATGAAAATGTAGTCATTGAATTATTGCTCAACAAAAATGACAAATTGTATCCAGATGTAGCACTTGTTGTTACCGATGTGGAAAATTTAAAACGGAATTTATTACTTTTTACCCAAATAAAAGACCTCGAAATTCCAACTATCCTAGTCATCAATATGGCAGATAGAATGAAGTTCAAAGGGATTACACTGGATATTCCGTATCTGGAAGATCATCTAAAAACCAAGATTGCGCTAATTAGTTCCAGAAAAGGATACGGAATTGACGAATTGAAAAAATTGATTATCAGTTACCGCACCATTTCAACTGAACCTTGCTTGAATGCCTCCGTAATCGACCCAGATTACTTCAATAGCTTGCGCAAAGCATTTCCTAATCAACTGCTTTACAAGTTGTGGTTGGTTATTACACAGGACGTCAACTTCCTGAATTTAGAACGAAATGAAATTAGAAGTTCTTTTACTAAATCGCATTCCGATTTAAAGCGACTCCAGCAAAAAGAAACTATAAAACGCTATCAATTTATCAATGATGTTCTAAAAGAAGGATTGAAAATTGATGCTTCCGTTGCTAGAGATTACCGCAGCAGATTAGATCGTGTACTTACACACAAAGTTTGGGGATACGTGATCTTTTTTCTAATCTTATTTGTTATTTTCCAATCTATTTTTGAATGGTCTAAAATTCCGATGGACTTCATCGATGCATCTTTTGCTTCTTTGAGCACGCTTGCTGCCGAAGAATTGCCAGCCGGTGTTTTAACCAACTTAATTTCGCAGGGAATCATCCCTGGAATTGGAGGTATTTTGATATTCATTCCGCAAATTGCCTTCTTGTTTATGTTTATTTCGATACTAGAAGAAAGCGGCTATATGAGTCGAGTGGTTTTCCTAATGGATAAAATCATGCGGAAATTTGGTTTATCTGGTAAAAGTGTTGTCCCGCTTATTTCTGGCACAGCCTGCGCTATTCCAGCGATAATGGCGACCCGAAATATTGAAAACTGGAAAGAACGTTTAATTACTATTTTAGTAACTCCTTTTACTACCTGTTCTGCTAGATTACCCGTTTACGCCATTATTATTGCATTAGTAATTCCTGATACTCGTGTTTTTGGATTTTTGAACATGCAAGGAATGACTTTGATGTTGTTGTATTTACTGGGTTTTGGAATGGCTATTTTTTCCGCTTATATTTTAAATAAAATTCTGAAAATCAAAGGAAAAACCTACTTTGTAGTTGAAATGCCAAATTATAAATTACCGCTTTTCAAGAATGTGGGAATCAATGTGATAGAAAAAACCAAAGCGTTCATTTATGGTGCAGGAAAAATTATACTTGCCATCTCTATCGTATTATGGTTTCTAGCTTCTTATGGCCCTGGTGCGAAATTTAACAATGCAGAAAAAATTGTTATTGAAAACAACCAAAACAAGCCACTGCCACCAGCTGATTTTGAAAATGCTGTCGCTTCGCAAAAGTTAGAAAACTCATACATTGGTATCATGGGAAAAGCAATCGAACCTGCTATTTCGCCGCTTGGATACGATTGGAAAATAGGAATTGCAATCATAAGCTCCTTTGCCGCCAGAGAGGTTTTTGTAGGCACATTAGCTACAATCTACAGCGTGGGAGGAAGTGATAATGAGGTAACAATAAAAAATAAAATGGCTGCCGAGGTCAATCCAGTTACTGGAGAGAAAATTTTCAATTTCGCATCAGGAATATCCTTGTTGTTGTTTTATGCCTTTGCCCTGCAATGTGCCAGTACACTTGCCATCACTAAAAAAGAAACCAATTCTTGGAAATGGCCTGTAGGACAATTAATTTTCATGTCGGGTTTTGCTTATGTAGTCGCTCTCATCGCCTATCAGATTTTGAAATAATTGATCCCTAGCCGGACGGCTAACCGGTCCACAAACGTTAAATTTAATAATTTCACTATTTTTAATTTGTCTAAATAAGATTTGTGTTTTACTTTTGCACCGTAGAATCAATCTAAATAAAAATGAGGAATAATTTAATCGTAGCTTTTTTATTAGTTACAACCGTTGTGTTTGCACAAGAAAAAGAGCTTTCACAAACCCAAAAAGACAGTATTAAAAATTTGAATGCAGCTGTCATAAATTTACAAAATGTCGCTATAACGCCACTACAACAAAGCCCTGAAAGACAACCTGAAATAAAGGGTACCGTACTTTTTTCTGGCAAAAAAAATGAAGTCTTAAAACTATCTAGTTTCACTGCTAATTTAACCACTAATAATGCACGCGAAGTTTTCTCTAGAGTTCCCGGCGTCACTGTATGGGAAAATGATGGTTCCGGAATTCAAATCAACATTGGTGTTCGTGGGTTAAGTCCAAATAGAAGTTGGGAATTAAACACCAGACAGAATGGTTATGATATTTCATCTGACGTTTTTGGATATCCTGAAGCTTATTACAATCCGCCATTGGAAGCAGTTGAAACTATTGAATTGGTTCGTGGTGGTGCTTCTTTACAATTTGGACCACAATTTGGTGGAATGATAAACTATGTACTAAAGCGCGAACAAAAAAAGGCCTTCACTTTTGAGACTCAAAACACGTTAGGCAGTTATAACTTGATGAGTAGCTATAATGCTATTGGCGGAAAAATAAATAAATTTTCTTACTATGCTTACAATCATTCTAGAAGTGCTGACGGCTGGAGAGAAAATAGCAAATATAAGGTAAGAAATTCGCATCTTTTTATGGAATATGCTTTTACGAAAGATACTAAACTGTCCGCAGAATATACTAGTATGGATTACAAAATGCAGCAAGCTGGTGGCTTAACTGATCAACAATTCAAAGACAATCCAAGACAATCATTACGAGAAAGAAACTGGCTTGGTACGCCATGGAACTTATTTTCTCTAAACTTTGACACCAAAATATCTAATAAGCTCACCTCTAATACTAAGCTATTTGGATTAATTGGAGAAAGAAATAGTGTCGGTTTCACTGCCACACCTAATCTTGCTGACGCCATTAAACCGTCTACTAACGATTACGCTAATAGAAGAGTAGATCGCGATTTTTACAAAAATTTTGGTATCGAAAACAGAAATATCTTCAGCTATACCATTGGTAAAAACATAAACAACTTAGCTTTTGGAGTACGCTATTACAAAGCTAATACTCGAAGACAGCAAGAAGGTACAGGAACAACACGTTCTGATTTTAATTTAGAGACTTTAAGTAAATATCCACGGGATTTAAACTTTAACACGGAAAACATTGCCTTATTTGCCGAAAATCAGTTCAAATTGACCGATAATTTTAGTGTCATACCTGGTGTTCGTTATGAGTATATAAGCTCGACTGGAAATGGAAGATTTGGGATCAGCTCTGGAAATGATATTCCATTTCAAAATAACAAAATTACCCGCAACCAACCATTATTTGGGCTTGGAATGGAATACAAAATAGGTAAAACGAATATATATGGGAATATTACACAAGCTTTCAGACCCGTATTATTCTCAGATATTACCCCTCCTGCCGTTACGGATGTAATCGATCCTAATCTAAAAGATGCTAGCGGTTACAACGCAGATCTTGGTTATAGAGGTACGATTAAAAATTACCTGAATTTTGATTTTAGTTTGTTTTATCTGAGCTATAATAATAGAATTGGTGGCGTCAGACAATTTGTTAACAACGACCCCAACCAAGGCACTTTCCTATACAGAACTAATTTGGGCGAAACTGTAAATAAAGGGATTGAAGGTTTTGTAAACCTAAATGTTACACGGTTTTTAGAGATTGAAAACACTATTGGGAATATCGATATTTTCTCTACCGTTAGTTTTATTGACTCTCGTTATACCGATTTCAAAATTAATTCCGCCACTGGAACTGCACCAAATGTTGTCATTTCGGAAAGAAATCTCTCTGGAAATAGAGTAGAAAATGCGCCACGATACATACACAATTTTGGAATAAGTTGGAGCAAAAATAATTTTTCATCCACTCTTCAATACAAAACATCTGGTAAGATTTATACTGATGCTAATAATACTACAGCACCTTCAGCAAATGGAGTAACTGGTTTACTAGACGGTTATCGAGTGCTTGACTTATCTGCTGAATATAAGTTCCTTAAAAATTACAATATTAGATCTGGAATTAATAATTTAACAAATGAAACATATACCACCAGAAGAGCTGGAGGGTATCCTGGACCTGGTATTTTACCTGGTGAAGGGCGAACATTCTTTATCTCTATTGGAGCAAAATTATAAGACTAAAAGTGAACTACCAACAGTAACGTGTTTGAAAATTAAATAGCTTGAATTCAATTAATAAATGCGAAAGTTAGGAATCTCAAAGAAAGATGAAATATTTTTTCAGAACAAAGAAAAGAAAATTAATTCTTTTCC
>NZ_FRBU01000008.1 GCF_900142695.1 Flavobacterium xanthum
GTTATTTCCGATTTTAGCCTAGAAAATAGAAATGAAAACTTAAAAAACTATCTTAAGTTTCTAAAAAAGTTGCATCGCGAATAGGTCGCAGCATATACATCGGATAATGGTAAGGAATTTGCAAAACATGAATTAATAGCACAAGCTTTAGAAATAGATTATTACTTTGCAAACCCTTATTGCAGTTGGGAAAGAGGTGCAAATGAAAATTTAAATGGTTTAGTCCGGCAGTATTTCCCAAAGGGTTCAAACTTCGAAATGATAACAGATGTACAGGTACAAATAGTAGTAGAAAAGTTAAATAATAGACCTCGGAAAAGGCATCAATTTGATTCTCCAAATGAAGTATATTTACAATTATTAAACAATAATCAGGAATTCGCATTAATTAATTGAATCCACCATTCGTAACAGTGGTTTTCACTTGATTGTAATTCCATTTTGACCCTAAGTGATAATTGAAAAAGCCCTTGAAACCAGAACGCAATTCCAAACCATAATCCGCATTGAAGTTTTTTACTTCGCGAAGATTGGAATTGTTGACGATGTTTTTAAAATTAGTTTTGGTTGCTCCTATATTGATTTTTAAGTTGGATTTGATGGATTTAAAATAACGATCGATGCTAGTAGAAAATGATACAAATTCTCTATCCTTGATGATTATTTTTTCAGATTGTGAAAAGTTTTGAGCAATGATGGAATTGGTGCTAAAAAAATCATTGCTTTTGGAATATAAAATAAAGGTATTGGCAAAAAACTTGTCGCCCCAATTGCCATAAGTGTAATTGAAAATAGCGCTTGAAGAGTTCAATTGATTAAAGTCTTCTAACCCTTTCGAAAAGGAACGAAAACCCGTTTGTACAAAACCAGAATAAACGTCTAAAACTCCAGCGTTTGTTGTGTTGTAAGAGTAGGAAGTTACTATTTTATTTTTGTCGTTTATTTTCCAATCTAAGCCTATTTTTGGAATAATGAAAAATGGATTTTGATTGGTTTTAACATTAAAGTTTTGCAGTTCATTGAATAATTGATGAAAATCTGATTGAGTCAATAAGGTAAAGCTTTTTATTTTGAAGCGATATTTTGCAGATAAATACAAGTCGTTTGTAGCATATCTTAACTTGTTTTGATAGCCAGTTGGGAGCGAAAGATTGTTACCATTTTCTAACAATTCAAATCTCGTGTTTAGCTGATCTATTCGTAATTGATTGCCAAACTTTACTTCAAGCAAATCACCACTTTCTTTTTTGTCTAATATATGCCCCTCAATACCTGCAAATTGCATTCTGTTTTCGCTGAATTGTTTAATACTATTGGCATTTTCGCTAAATAAATCTTGAAAAATAAACTGATTAACAGCATAATTTTGTGGCGTTTTTTCGTTGATGTATCTGCCTGAGAGTAAGAATACTTTTTTCTCTTTGAACTTATTTGTAAAAACTACTTTTTGGTCAAAAAGTTGATTGTTCGCATTTAATTGTTCGTTTAATAAATCGTTGTTGAAGAGTAAATCACTTCGGTTTTTTTCATTGGTTTTATTGAATTTCCCTGTGTATTCAAGAGTTTTAGTTTTTGTAATATCATACGTTACATCTACTTTTCCAAAACCTGTGAGTTGTATTTTTCTCCCTAAAAAATCCTCGGTATTAGTAAAAGTAGTATTCCCAACGGAGAATTGCTGGAAACCGTTTCTAAAAAAATTATTTTCATCGGTATTTAAGAAACCTAAAGTCTTCAACTTGATTTTTTTTGAAAGTGTAAAAATACTGTTAAGCGATAGCATTTCGGCATTGTTGAGATTGACTCTGCGTTTTTTTAAGTTTGGCATCTCAAATCCCAAAACTATTAAACTTTTTACGGATTGGTCATCGCCAATCCTACCAGGTTCACTTACACTTTGCGGCCTTATCAAATTATCAATATCTCCAATGGCATCAAATCCTATATTGTTAAAATTAGTTAAAAAATAATGTTTATTTTTCTTACCAAAATTCATTAAATTACTTTTGACTTCATATCGGTTCGCCGTTACCAATCCATAGCCTATTTGCATATTGCCAAACCAAATGCGTTTGGCATCTTCTTTTAAGGTGAGATTCAATGCCACCTTATTGGTGCTCTCAATGCCTTTTAAATGCTTATTATTAGAATATCGTTGTAAAAGTTCCACTTTTTCAATTGGACTTACAGGCATGTTTTTAGTTAAAATTTTATAGCCTCGCTCAAATAGATCATCTCCATCAATCATCACCTTTTCAATTTCTTGATTACCTACTTTTATGGTTCCATTGGCATCAATATTCAGTCCCGGTATTTTTTTTAATAAATCTTCTACAACTTGCTCGTTCCCTTGCGCAAAAGATTTGACATCAAAAATGACCTTATCACCATCAACTGTTATTGGACGAAAAGCTGTAACTGTTACTTCTTGTAATTCATTACTTTTAGGTGTTAAATCAAAAACTATATCCTTGATGTCGTTACCTTCTATTTCAATATCAATACTTTTTTGCTCAAATCCCATAGCATTTGCAGCTAAAATAAGCTTTCCTTTGTTGTTTGTACTTATATTATATTTACCCAATTCATTTGAGTACGTATATGAAATAATCTTGCCATTGTTATCTTTTAGAATAATACTAGCCGACAGAATTGGTTTGTTTTGAATATCGATAACACTACCTGCTATTTTAATTTGAGCAATTGCGTTTAAAGAAAAAAATGCAAAGAAGACTATCAATTTTATTTTTCCCATTCAAATTTAATTTCTAAACCATTTCTAAATACTTGTGAACTAACTATTGTAGTACCCCGTGGCATTTTCGTTAATAGCTTTTCATCTGTTGATTCAGTATTGTATTTTATTTTAGCGTATTCCTTAATGTCAATTATTTTAGCTTTTTGAGTGTCCATGACAAAAACGGATTCATCTAGTGTTTCATAATTTAATTTTTTTAAATACCAATTGTATCTTTTAGTTTCATCATATACTTCAAAAATAAGACCTGGCAAACCATGTAATTTCCATGGCCCATATTTCAGTGGAAATTCTAATGCATACCAAGCTATGTATTTTCTTCCTCTAAATTCGCATATCGCTTTTGATAAAGTAATAGCGTCTTTAACTTTGGTTTCATCAATTAATTCCCAATGCATTTTAGGTGTTTTTTCTGTAATTAGATACTCTTCACCAAAAACACTTTCAGAACTAATTAGAGTATCTTTTTTAAAGTTAAAATAAGTAGCACTACTTCTTTTTGACTTGTAGGTAATCGATATTGAGTTGTCCTCTTCTCTCTTTACTTGTTTATTTACTTTAGAATCACTTTTTTTTATGTAAATTGATTCTTCTTTAGATCCATTAACAAATAAATTAGCATATTGTGTATTAGGTATATCAGTATTATAAAATATCTCATATTCAACATTCAACATTTTATTTTGACCAAAGCTATTAACTGATTGGATAGCCATTACAAGTATTATAATTATTCTTTTCATCTTTTTAATTATTTTAATGGCAATTAAAAAGAGTTCAAGTTAATAACCTGAACTCTTAAAAATTATAAACTAGTCAAGGCTTTTTCAACCATACCACCAATTTGATTACAGTCTTCTGCGGATTCTACATTATTAAATTGTAAAACCCAAGTTTTAACTTTATTGCCTTCTTCATCGTACGCACTAATAGTTACATAACAAGTTCCAACTAAGTCTTGATTAGCTTGTGATTTCAAAAAAGGGTAATTTTCAACTTCTGCTTTATTTGCTCCCTTCTCTCCTGCAAACGAAGTTAACGAAAAGGCAACTAATAAAGTTGCACTTTATAAGAATTTTTTTATAGTTTTAAAATAATTTGATTTTTGTCTTACTAAACTTTTTAGTAAGTGTTTTTGGACGTCCGAGTGCAAATCAAAAAAAAAAAACAATTTAACCTAATTATTTTACTACAATTTTTCAAAAAATTATAAAATTATTCTTATAACACTGTAAATAATGGGCTTCCCAAACTTTCATAAGCATAAGTTACTTTTGTAGTAAACCGTTCTTATATAGGGTTAACAATTACAACCTACCACTGCTGAAAAAATTTAAAACTTGGATAATCCTAAAAAAGATTAAAACACTAAATTTGACTACTAATTTTTATTTATGTTCAAAACCAAAAAAGAAGTAGTATTTGTAATTTTAGCCGGAATCTTTATTACCAATGCAGTAACAGCCGAACTGATTGGCGGAAAATTAATTCAAATTGGTCCGTTTGTGATGAGTATTGGGATTTTGCCTTGGCCTATCGTTTTCTTAACCACTGATTTAATCAATGAGTATTTTGGCGAAAAGGGTGTTAAAAAACTATCCTTAATTACAGCTGGATTGATTGCCTATTCCTTCCTAATTCTACTTTTGGCTATAAGTATTCCCGCAGCCAAAGGAATCAGCCCTGTAAATGATGCGCAATTCTTTGCTGTTTTGGGACAAAGTATGTGGATCATCGTAGGTAGCATCATTGCCTTCTTGGTTTCTCAATTGATTGATGTAACTGTTTTTTGGTTTTTCAAAAACAGAACAGGAAATAAGAAAATTTGGCTCAGAGCAACGGGTTCTACCGTTATTTCTCAACTATTTGATTCTTTTATAGTTTTAGGAATTGCCTTTTATTTACCAGGAAAAATAAATTTTGATACGTTCCTCACTTCCGCATTGACGGGTTATACCTTTAAACTCGGTATTGCAATTCTCTTAACTCCTTTAATTTATTTAGGTCACTACATTATAAAAAACTATTTGGCCTCAGAAAAAGAATAACTATGGACGAGAAAATACGATGTGGTTGGTGCACTTCGAGTGATTTATACAAAAAATACCATGACGAAGAGTGGGGCGTTCCCGCGTATGATGACGCTACTTTATTCGAGTTTTTAATTTTAGAAACGTTTCAGGCAGGACTAAGTTGGATTACCATTTTGAACAAAAGAGAAAATTTTAGAAAAGCGTTTGACCACTTTGATTATCAAAAAATTGCTCAGTACAACGATGATAAAATCCTCGATTTATTGCAAGATGCTGGTATTATTCGGAACAAACTCAAAGTCTATTCCGCTGTAACCAATGCGCAAGCTTTTATAAAAATCCAAGAGGAATTTGGGAGTTTTTCGAATTATATTTGGAATTTTGTTGATGGAAAACCCGTTATCAACAACCGAAATTCTCTGAAAGATGTTCCTGCTACTACTCCATTTTCTAACATGATCAGCAAAGATTTAAAAAAACGAGGATTCAAATTCGTAGGATCAACCGTAGTTTACGCCTACCTACAAGCCACCGGAATCGTTAATGATCATTTGGAAAATTGCTGGAAAGCCCCCCAACCCCCGAAGTAGGAGTTATGAATTTAAAACGTTAAATAGTAAACTTATATATAAAACTTCCCTACATTTGCCCCACACTTTAGGGGTGTCTACAACATTGTAGGCTGAGAATTACCCTCTGAACCTGATCTAGTTCATACTAGCGTAGGGAAAAGTAAGATGACTTCTGCACGCATTTTTATGCGTCATTGTAGCCATTCCTAAAGTATAACTATATACTAAAACCAAAAGGAATGGAACTCAAAATCAACAATCAAACGAAACAATTTACAACCGACAGTCTTACTGTTCAGGCACTCCTTGACTTGGAAATTCCCATCAAACAAAACGGAATCGCCATAGCCATAAACAACTTCGTTATTCCAAAATCGGATTGGAATGTCCATTACATTCAAGAAACAGACGATATTCTCATCATCTCTGCCACTCAAGGAGGCTAGTTTGGCTGCTCGAGCGGGCTATCCATTTCAAGTCCGCAGTGGCAATCCCATAAAACATAGTCTTAGTCTAAGCTTCCTTTCGGTCGCTTCACTAATCCTTGTTTTATTTGGCTTTCAACTTTACGGGCTTTCCATTACTATCCCTAGCAGAACTCGGAATACGATCAAATTATTTTATAAAAAAGACTAAATACGATTTAAAAAATAAGAAAAAAAATATGCTCAATCTCCAAAATCTGCCTGAGCTAAAAACCGCTGAACAACACACATAAAAACTTTTGACTTTACACCTTTAAGACATCCATAAATGAACAACGAAGATAAAATATCCAGCACTCCTTTCCCTAACTCTACAAAAATCTACGTAGATGGTACTATTCATCCCATAAAAGTGGCAATGCGAGAAATTACATTGGCTGATACACAATTATCAAACGGGCGAATAGAAAAAAATCCTCCAATAACCGTTTACGACACTTCAGGGGCATTCACAGATCCAAATATCGAAATTGACATTCGAAAAGGATTGCCTCGCATTCGGGAACAATGGATTCTAGATCGCAATGATGTGGAAGAATTATCTGAAATCTCTTCTGAATATGGGAAACAACGCCTCCATGACGAAAAACTAAACGACTTGCGTTTTGAATATTTACACAAACCCATGCGCGCCAAAAAAGGAGCTAATGTGTCTCAATTATATTACGCAAAACAGGGAATCATAACTCCCGAAATGGAATACATTGCTATTCGTGAAAACCAACGCTTAGAATTATTGGAAAATCAAACCAAAGCGATGCAGTGCCAACACGGCGGAAACAGTTTTGGAGCTAATACTCCAAAATCTAAAATTACACCTGAATTTGTTCGTAGCGAAGTAGCCAGAGGCCGCGCCATTATTCCAAACAACATTAACCATCCAGAAAGCGAACCGATGATTGTGGGACGTAATTTCTTAGTGAAAATTAATGCAAATATCGGCAACAGCGCCGTGACTTCGACTATAGAAGAAGAGGTAGAAAAAGCAGTTTGGGCTTGTCGTTGGGGAGCAGATACGATTATGGATTTATCTACAGGAAAAAACATTCACGAAACCAGAGAGTGGATTATCCGAAATTCTCCCGTGCCCATCGGAACTGTACCTCTTTACCAAGCTTTAGAGAAAGTAAATGGTATTGCCGAAGATTTAACTTGGGAAGTATACCGCGATACCTTAATTGAACAAGCAGAACAAGGAATTTCATATTTCACCATTCATGCCGGCGTTTTATTGCGTTACATCCATTTAACAGCCGACCGCGTTACTGGAATTGTTTCCCGTGGTGGTTCTATCATGGCAAAATGGTGTTTGTTTCACCACAAAGAAAACTTTCTTTACACGCATTTCGAAGATATTTGCGAAATCATGAAACAATACGATGTAGCCTTTTCATTAGGAGACGGTTTGCGTCCCGGCTCTATCGCAGATGCAAATGATGCGGCCCAATTTGCCGAATTGGAAACACTTGGCGAACTCACTAAAGTGGCTTGGAAACATGATGTTCAGGTGTTTATTGAAGGCCCAGGTCATGTGCCCATGCACATGATTAAAGAGAATATGGAAAAACAATTAGAACATTGTGACGAAGCGCCATTTTATACTTTAGGTCCGTTAACCACTGATATTGCACCAGGTTACGACCACATTACTTCTGCCATTGGAGCGGCAATGATTGGATGGTACGGCTGTGCTATGCTATGTTATGTTACGCCAAAAGAGCACCTTGGTTTACCCAATAAAAAAGACGTTAAAGACGGTGTGATTACCTATAAGATTTCGGCTCATGCCGCTGATTTAGCCAAAGGTCATCCCGGATCACAATACCGTGACAACGCATTGAGCAAAGCACGATTTGAATTCCGCTGGGAAGATCAATTCAACTTGTCTTTAGATCCGGATACAGCACGTGAATTCCATGATGAAACATTACCTGCAGCCGGTGCCAAAGTGGCTCATTTTTGCTCGATGTGTGGTCCTAAATTTTGTTCTATGAAAATCTCACATGAAATTCGTGATGTTGCTGAAGCCGAAAAAGGCATGAAAGAAAAATCAGAAGAGTTTATCGAACAAGGAAAAGAGATTTATAGTTAATACTCCTGCAAGGCTTTCAAAACCTTTTAGGTTTCTTAAATCAATTAGCTCAATAGGTACAAGGTCCAAATAGATCTTGCAAGAAATTCAAAAACATGATAATTATATCCAGTCCAATAGCAATTCAAAATGAAATAGCAATAATCCATTCTCTTTTTCAGGAAGGAATGCAAGTATTTCATGTCCGAAAACCTGACTTTTCAATAGAAGAATTGAATGCTGTTGTACTGGCAATTGGACTGGAATATAGAGAACATCTGGTTTTACACAGCCACCATCATTTGGCGAAATCCCTTGGAATTCATCGCATTCATTTTACAGAAAGTAATCGCACCTCCATAAATGAGTCTAAATTAAAAAGTTATAAAGAATTGGATTTTATTTTATCGACTTCGACACATTGTATCGAGGATTTCAATGATTTAGATTCCAATTTTGATTATGCTTTTTTAAGTCCCGTGTATTCCTCAATTTCAAAAGTCGATTATGCTCCAAAACGCGATTTATTCGAGAAAATAAAAAAGAGAACCAACTTCAAGACTAAAATAATTGGACTAGGTGGAATGGAAGCTAGCAATATCCAAAAAACAATACAAGCTGGCTTTGATGATGCAGCGCTTTTAGGAACAATTTGGAATCAAAACAACCCAATAGAAAATTTTAAAATATGTCAACAAATCGTCCATTCGTATTAACCATCGCTGGCTTTGATCCTTCAGGGGGCGCAGGCGTTTTAGCGGATGTAAAAACATTCGAGCAGCATAGCGTGACTGGTTTTGCCATCAATACAGGCAATACGATTCAAACCGAAAATGAATTCTTCGAAATAGAATGGACTGACCTAACATTTGTTTTGCGTTCCATAAAAGTGCTATTCAAAAGTTACACTGTTCAGGCAGTAAAAATTGGCATTGTTCCTTCATTGGATTATTTAAAAGAAATTGTTTTTGCTATAAAAAGGCTTTCGCCAAAAACAAAAATAGTTTGGGATACGGTTTTGAAATCTACCACAGAATTCAGTTTTACAACCATCGAAAACCAAACTGTTTTGATTGAAATATTAGAAAAAATTGATTTGATAACACCCAATTACAATGAGATTTTACAGCTGTCCTCGGAAGAAATTAATGCCCGAAAAATTGCAGTAATCCTTTCGAAATATTGTGCTGTTTTACTAAAAGGCGGTCATAATCCAGACGAAATAGGTATTGATTATTTATACAGGGAAAATGACGTTTTCCGGCTGTTGCCAAAAGAGACTTTGGTTTCCGAAAAGCATGGCTCAGGCTGCGTATTATCAGCAGCTATAACTGCCAATTTAGCTTTAGAACAAGACCTGCAAACAGCTTGCAGTACTGCTAAAATATATATAGAAACCTTCTTGCAATCCAACAAAACTAAATTAGGATACCATCATGTATAATAAGTTACAATATATTTCACAGGGAAATACAATCGAAGAACAATTGTATAACATCCACAAAGCGCTGGACAATGGTTGCGATTGGATTCAATTGCGATTCAAAAATCAAAATAAATTTGAAGCTTTCACTTTGGCAGAAGCCGTAAAAAAATTGTGCAAAGAATATTTAGCCACTTTTATCATCAATGACAATGTGCATTTTGCAAAGCTATTGGATGCTGACGGAGTCCATTTAGGTTTGAGTGATAGGAGCATCCATGAAGCAAGACTCATTTTAGGAAGCACAAAAATCATAGGCGGCACTGCAAATACATGGGAAGATGTACTGCAAAGAACTGCTGAAAACTGCGATTATATTGGTTTGGGTCCGTTTCAATTTACGACAACCAAACAAAATTTAAGTCCAATTTTAGGATTGGAAGGCTATGACTCAATTATCAAACAAATGAAGATAAAAAACATCCAAATTCCCATTTATGCCATTGGCGGCATCACAATGAAAAATGTTCAAGGTCTGATGCAAACCGGAATTCATGGCATAGCCGTTTCTGGTTTGATTACCCAAAATGAAAATCTATCGCAATTGATCACCCAACTTAACAGACAATTATATGTTACCATTTAAAATAGGAGATAAAATCTTTGAGTCACGATTGTTTTTAGGCACAGGGAAATTTGGTTCGAATCTACAGATGGAAGAAGCCATTCTAGCATCAGGAAGCGAATTAGTAACTGTTGCGCTAAAACGTATCGATTTAGAAACCGAAACGGATGCCATTTTATCACATCTTAAACATCCACACATTAATTTATTGCCCAATACCTCGGGTGCTCGAAATGCCAAAGAAGCCATTTTTGCAGCACAATTAGCGCGAGAGGCATTAGAAACCAACTGGCTCAAACTCGAAATTCATCCTGACCCAAAATATTTAATGCCTGATGCTATTGAAACCTTAAAAGCAACAGAAGCATTGGCCAAATTAGGATTTATCATCTTACCCTATATTCATGCTGATCCTGTTTTGTGCAAGCGATTGGAAGATGCTGGTACATCGGCAGTAATGCCTTTGGGCTCCCCCATTGGCAGCAACAAAGGTTTGAAAACAATCGATTTTTTAGAAATCATAATCGAACAAAGTAATGTTCCTGTGATTATCGACGCCGGAATTGGGGCGCCTTCTGATGCGGCAAAAGCCATGGAACTGGGTGCCGATGCTGTTTTAGTAAATACCGCTATAGCTATTGCGGGAAATCCAAAACTGATGGCAGAAGCTTTTAGGGCAGCGGTTATTGCAGGACGCAAAGCCTTCGAAGCCAAACTTGGACAACAGTATAATCGCGCGGTGGCTTCGAGTCCGTTGACAGCATTTTTATATGATTGATCCTCTCTAGCCCTCTCCAAAGGAGATGGAGATGAAAACGGATAAAAAAATGAATTGAAATTATATTAAACGAATAAATAGGATTACAATAAAAGGTTGTTTTACAACAGCCTATGTCAAAGTTTAAAACTTTGACATAGGCTGTTGTAATGATTCAAACTTAACAATACAAAATAGTCTTTGAAATTACTGTTGTGTTTTTGTCAAATCGAGCGCAGTCGAGATTACAAACGGCTAATAAACAACCTTTCGTGCTTCATTATAATCATGATGACGTGCTCACCCTGACAAATTTCAATTCTTTTTAACAGTAAATTAAAAAGATGAATGGTTAGAGAATGCGTTTTTCCCACGTTTTGCGTGAGGGATAGCAGTGAAAATCCTTTTTTTGTACCGGTTTTTTCAAACGGTACAAAAAAAGATTGAAACGAATAGCCCGACGGCTGTTTTGAAAATACGGAGAGGAACGAACAGGATTTTCAAAACAGCTGTCACGCCTAAATAATTTTAAATAATTAAAAACATGAACACTTTTAAAACGGTTTTTGAAAATTACGATTGGGATGCGATCAAAACCAAAATATACCAAACCACAGCGCAAGATGTGGAACGGGCACTAGCAAAGAGAACCCGAAATCTCGATGATTTTTTAGCTTTAATCTCACCTGCTGCGCAAAATTATTTAGAACCAATGGCTCAAGAGTGCCACGAATTAACAAAAAAACGGTTTGGCAAAACGATTCAAATGTATGCGCCTTTATATTTGAGTAACGAATGCCAGAACATTTGCACCTATTGCGGCTTTAGTTTAGATAACAAAATCAAGCGAAAAACCCTCACTGAGGCCGAAATAACATTGGAAGTCGAAGCTTTAAAAAGCGCTGGTTTTGATCATGTTTTACTGGTAACGGGAGAAGCGAATTACACAGTAAATATTCATTATTTTTTAAAAGCCATTGAACAAATAAAAAATGATTTTTCTATCATTTCAATAGAAGTGCAACCGCTTTCGACCGCTGAATATGAGCAATTGCATAAAGCTGGTGTTTATTCTGTTTTAGTATATCAAGAAACCTATCATCAGGAAGTCTATAAAAAGTACCATACTAAAGGAAAGAAATCCAATTTTGATTTTCGTCTGGAAACGCCAGATCGAATAGGCACTGCGGGCATTCATAAAATAGGTTTGGGCGTTTTATTGGGATTGGAGGATTGGCGTACCGATAGTTTTTTTAATGCGCTACACCTAGATTATCTACAAAAAAAATACTGGCAAACTAAATATGCTGTTTCTTTTCCTAGATTACGACCAGCCGAAGGGGTTATTGAACCCAACTTTATCATGGATGATAAAGATTTAACACAATTGATTTGTGCCTACCGTTTATGGAATGAAGATTTAGAAATCTCCATATCAACTAGGGAGAATGAAAAATTTCGTGATAATATTATCCCAATTGGGATTACAAGTATGAGTGCTGGTTCAAAAACTAATCCTGGTGGTTATGTCGTTGATCCGCAATCATTAGAGCAATTTGAAATTAGCGACGAACGGTCCGCTGCCGAGATTGCAAAAGTCATTTCCAGCAGCGGATACGAACCTGTTTGGAAAGATTGGGATAGAAGCTTTAAATAATTTTAGATTGTTAATTAACGATATTAAAGATTGCTAATTTTTGATTTTTAAAGAAGAAATTAGATATAAATAGATTTTTTGATAGTAGAAAGAATGAGTGTTATACAAGATTTTTTACGGTACAACAGACAGATGATGTTGCCGGAAATAGGAGATTCCGGGCAAGAAAAACTCAAAAAAGCGAAAGTTTTAGTGATTGGCGCTGGCGGATTAGGATGCCCTATTTTGCAATATATTGCAACGGCTGGAGTCGGAACTATCGGAATCGTTGATTTTGACAAAATCGAACTACACAATTTACACCGCCAAATTTTATTTACAGAGCAACAAGTTGGGCAATCCAAAGCGATTACGGCAAGATCAGTTTTAAAAACTTTAAATCCATTAATTGAGATCATCGCTTTTGACGAAAAATTAACAATCGAAAATGCCGGTCGAATCATCATGGATTTTGAAGTGATTGTGGATGGGAGCGATAACTTTGAAACCCGTTATCTAGTAAATGATACCTGTGTAGCATCAGGCAAATCATTAATCTATGGCAGTATCTTAAAATTTGAAGGACAGATGGCCGTTTTCATTCACAATGAAAATAAAAATCTTCGCGACTTATTTCCAGAACCACCAAATCCAAAAGACGTGCCCAACTGCAGCTTTAATGGCGTATTAGGCACACTTCCTGGGATAATTGGAACCATGATGGCGCATGAAACGCTGAAATTAATTATGGATTTACCAACTTTAAAAAATGAATTGGTAGTATTCAATAGCTTGGATTGGAGTTTTAAGAAGTTGAAATTCTAAATATTATTCGCTCTTCAATAGTTCCATAAATTCATCGCGTTCTATTTCTCTGCAACCCAAACTTTCAAGATGTGGATTATAAACTTGGCAATCCAATAGTTTGTAATTTTCTTTTATTAATTGGTTCACCAAAGCAATAAAGGCTACTTTGGAAGCATTAGAAACTTTAGAAAACATACTTTCACCACAGAAAACACGACCCAAATCAATCCCGTATAATCCGCCTACGAGTTGCTCATTTTGCCAAACTTCGATTGACTTTGCAATTCCTAGTTCGTTCAGTTTACAATAAGCCTCAATCATATCATTGGTAATCCAAGTCCCATTTTGCCCGTCGCGCTTGATGTTTTGGCAGTTTGAAATTACGTCTCTAAAATTCCGATTGAAAGTAACTTTGAAACTATCTCTATTCAGAATGTTTCGCATACTTTTTGAAACAATCAATTCATCTAGAAATAAAACCATTCTGGGATTTGGTGACCACCACATAATGGGCTCCCCATTTTCAAACCAAGGAAAGATTCCACTGTTATAAGCTAGTAGCAAGCGATCTGATGATAAATCCCCACCAATGGCCAAGATTCCATCGCGATTGGCTTGGGAAACAGGAGGGAAAAATAAATCTGGAGATAAATAATACATTTTTACATTTCAAAAATAAATGGCAATTTCAAAAAAAATAAAAAAAGTCAGAAATTCAAGTAAAAACTCAAACTTCTGACTTATAAGTTCTAACTTTTTTATCTCTTAGAATGGCAAATCGTCAGCTTCTTCTTCGTTTAGGTTGGTTGCTGGTGCAAAAGCTTCAGCAGCCGGCATTGGAGGCATTTGCGCAGAAGTCGCTTCAGTAGCTACTCTTTCTACTCTCCATCCTTGAATTGCATTAAAATATTTAGTTACTCCTTGTGGATCAACCCATTCGCGTCCTCTTAAATTGATAGAAACTTTTACCGCTTCACCAACTTTAAAACTATTCAATAAATCACATTTATCTTGTACAAATTCCACTAAAATATGTTGTGGATATTGTTCTTCCGTGGTTACAACTAATTCTCTTTTCAAGAAACTTCCGCTTCCCACATTTTTTGCATCCCCAAGCATTTTAATTTTTCCTGTAACTTCCATCTTCGTTATTTTTAATGTTATTTATTTTTTTATTTTTTTGCCAAAAGCACTTTCCAAGCAGACAGAACATCCTCTTCGTCCAAATATTTTTTAGCCTCTAAGTGTACTTTATGCTGATCATCAGCACTCAAAACGCCTTTCACAGCAAAATTCTGTTTTACAAATATACTAACTTCTTCCATTGTAGGCAAGGCTTCTATATTCCCCAACATGCCTAAATCATTTCCGTTAAAAACTGGGCTTTCTTTTATAAAATTTGGAATTGCATCCACCCCAATTCCTAAAGTTGACAATGGTTTTGGTACTTCAAAAAGACCTTGGTTGGATCTGGAATACCAGTTGCCTCCCAACCTAGAAACCAAGTCGATTTTATGTTGATCTATAGCTCCATTTTCGTCTAAAACCGATTCGTTAATATGAATACGTACTACTTCACAAAGTACTAAATTCCCAGCTCCACCTTCGGTTCCCAAAGGAATAATCTGAGTAACTTTGCATTCAAATTGAACAGGAGACTCTTTTACTCTAAACGGTTTTACAACCTCTGAAGCAATTGGCGTCAAGCCAGATTTTATAAACTCATCTACGCCATCAGCATATTCTGTACTGGCCAGAGAAATTTGCTGTACCATATCATAATTGACCACATTAATCACTACTTCACGGGTAGCTTCAACGTTCATTAAGGTATGTTTTATCGAATTATCACGCACCCGTCTTGCTGGCGAAAATATAACAATAGGCGGATTAGCACTGAACACATTGAAGAAACTAAAAGGCGATACATTAGGATTCCCATTAGCGTCCATTGTACTAGCAAAAGCGATAGGCCTAGGCCCTACAGAACTTTGCAGATACCCCTGTAACTTTGCCGTTTCAATACTTTTAGGATCAATAGTAATCATAATTTTTATTTATTTCTTAAAGATACAAAAGTAGACAATTGAATTAAGTTTAAGAAGCAGTTGTGTAGAAATAGAATGAAATTAGGTTTTAGATATTTCAAAAATAAATTCTTTGATTGAAACTAAAATACAAAAGCTTTTATTTCGTTATATTTATCATTCAAATTTTCATTTATGCAGTTTTCTGAAAGAAGAAATACAACCCGTTGGATTATCATTTTTGCCTCTTTTTTTATAATTTCCTTAATACTTTGGAACACTTACACTTTTTTTCAAATTTTTAAAAATGAAGAACGCTTAAAAATGAACCTTTGGGCACAAGCCCAAAAAACACTGATTAACGCGGGCGAAAATACAGAAGTCGAACTTCCACTTCAGATTTTCAGCAACAACACTTCGATTCCCATTATACTTACTGAAAATGACAGCATCATAAATACCGTTAATATTGATGAGTCCGTTGTAGAAAACAAGCAAAAAGCAATCGCTTTTTTACGAGACTTAAAAAATGAAAATGAGCCCATTGTAATTGAATATGTCCCTGGAAAATTTCAAAATTTATATTATGGTAATTCTGCTTTACTGAATAAATTAAAGTATTATCCTGTTGCCTTAGTACTTATTATTGTTTTATTTGGAAGTTTGGTTTATAACTTTTATAGGAGTACCAAAATGGCAACGCAAAATAAACTTTGGGCCGGAATGGCCAAAGAAACCGCACACCAGATAGGAACGCCGCTCTCTTCCTTGATTGGCTGGGTCGAACTCTTAAAATCTGAAAATGTAGACGAAAGTACCACATTCGAAATTGAAAAAGACATTGAGCGTTTGCAAACCATCACGGATCGTTTCTCGAAAATAGGATCGGAACCCAAATTAGAAAACAAAGATATCGTAGCCGAAACACAACAATCGTACGACTATTTGCAATCCCGATTTTCCAAGCAAATTGAGTTTTCATTTAAAGCGCCACAATCGCCTATTATGGTTTCCTTGAACCCCACTCTACACAGTTGGACCATCGAAAACTTAGTAAAAAACGCCATAGATGCGATGAAAGGCAAAGGAAAACTAGCCTTAGAAATTGAACAAGAAGGAGATTATGTAAAAATAAATGTATCAGATACTGGCGGTGGAATCCAGAAAAATCAATTCAAAAGTATTTTCGAACCTGGTTTTACAACCAAAAAAAGAGGTTGGGGATTAGGCCTTTCATTGACCAAAAGAATCGTAGAAGAATACCACAAAGGAACCATTAAAGTCTTAAATTCCGAAATAGGAAAAGGAACAACGATGCAAGTGAGTTTAAAAAAAGCCGTCTAATTTGAGGAAACTCTACTCTGAGTGATTCTAAAAAACATTGTTTTTCTACTGATTTTAGACTTGCTCAAATAGTTTTGCACAAATGAAGCATGTTCATTGGCTTGCGCCAAAGCTTTACTCAGGGATTTTTTGATTGAAGCCACATTAGCTGAATTCTCACTTCCCACAGCACCCACTGCATAAATTGCGTCTTGGCATTTAGCTAGTTTTTCCTGTGGAGTCTGGATCATATTGCTAATTTCATCGTCTGAAAAAGTGGGCTTGAACTGATTGTTTCGGTAATGAACAAAATCATTCAGCATGACAACTGCAAGGTTCATTTCGTTTACAATAACGTTTAATTTCTCGATGTTGGTATTTCTTCGCAAATACTCTAATTTTTTCTTTTTGAACTCAAAACGTTCTAGCACCAAAGCGTTTTTTAATCCGTTTTTTTCTATTCTTTCTGCTGAGGCATACAACTGATCTGCTTCAGACAGTGCATTGTATTTGCTGATTTCTCGTTCAAAATTAAAGTATTTTTTGGATGTATTCATTTGGACTTTTCCTTCGTAAAATTCACTATTAGTTATGGGATAGTGCAGGAATTGCCACAAATAATCAAATGGAATATGCGAGGCAATTATTTTAGCTGGGTCCGCCTTAAAATAAACATTATTTAGTTTTTTAATAAATTGCCCATTATGAACGTATCCGGATCCCCAAGTTGGATCAAACAAATACCATTTATTGTCTACTTTTGCAGCAGTCCAAGCGTGCGCTAATTTTCCTATTGTACCATTTTGCTTATTATAACCTTGAATAATATAGGACTCAATTCCAATTTTATCAGACAGTTCCTTTAAAACGGCAGCATAATGACTGCAAACTCCTTTTCTTGTTTTTAAAGTTCTAGTAATTTTATCTTGCGCTGTTTCACTAAAATTAACGGCATATCTATTAGCTACATCATATCTAATATTTGATGCAGTCCAGAAAAAAGCAGCTCGCATTTTATCAGCCTCTGTTTTAAAATTAGCATTGATATATGCGGCAATTGCTGTTGTAGAAGTAGTCTGGTTTGAAGGAATAGAGTTCATTTTAGCGTCGACTAGACTATTTCCTGTACTGCCTTGACCAAAACTTAAAAGTGTAATAAAAAGCGCAAAAAGTATAAAATTATTTTTCATATTGTAGCAGGGACTCAAAGTAAAAGGGAATAGGTTTTCACCTATTCCCTTTTAAACGAAAACCATACCAATTTATTTTATTTGTCCAACTTTTATAAATTCGATTGGATATTTATTGCTAATGCTTCAAATTCATCTTTTGACATGGACACTTTATTTTGAAAACGCATTTCATCCATTTCATTCAGCGGAATCAAGTGAACGTGTGCATGTGGCACTTCAAGGCCAACAACTGCCATACCAATTCGTTTGCATGGAACTGTTTTCTCCAGTGCTACCGCAATTTTTTTAGAAAACTGCATTAGACCGATATACAAGTCCTCTTCCATCTCAAAAATCTTATTGATTTCTTGTTTGGGAATACAAAGTGTGTGTCCTTTTGCATTTGGATTTACATCCAAAAAGGCTAAGAAGTTTTCGTCCTCTGCAATTTTATAACACGGGATTTCTCCGTTAACTATTTTAGTAAATATTGACATAGCTGCTTTGTTACTGTGGTTTATTGTTTAAAATATTAAAGAAGTAACCAGATAGACTTAAAAAAATTAATCTCTTGTGATTTCTAAAATTTCGAATTTTAAAACCCCATTTGGGACTGTTATCTCTGCAAATTCACCTACTGATTTTCCTAATAATCCTTTACCAATTGGCGAAGTAACAGATATTTTTCCAGTTTTTAAATCGGCTTCACTTTCAGCTACCAACGTGTATTTCATTTCCATTCCATTGGTCTGGTTTTTGATTTTGACATTGGACAAAACCAACACTTTAGAAACATCCAGATGTGTTTCATCAATTAATCGAGCGTTAGAATGTACTTCTTCTAGTTTAGCGATACGCATCTCTAGCATTCCTTGTGCTTCCTTGGCAGCATCGTACTCGGCGTTCTCAGAAAGATCGCCTTTGTCTCTTGCTTCGGCTATATCTGCAGATGCTTTTGGACGCATTACGCTTTTTAAATAATCCAATTCTTCTCTTAACTTCTTCAATCCTTCTGCGGTGTAATACGATACTGTACTCATAACTTCCTCATTTATATAAATAGAAAAAATCCCATCAGGACGGGATTTCTTTCCACAAAGATACTATTATTTTTTTTTCGTCTTTAAATATATGTTAATCATATATAATTCAAAGTTAAATAAATTAAATTTGTTTCACTAATACTTTGACACTATTTTAAAATGAAAAAATATTCCTTCTTTTTATTAATTCTTCCTTTACTTTTTTCGTGTAGTGATTCTGGTTTTAACAATACCAATCCATATCTGCCTAATTATAGTTTTACTATGGATATCAATATGAAGTTGCCTTCTTATTCCAATTTAAAGTTTGTAAGTAACTCCGTTGTTATTCCTGCGCTTGGAGTACGAGGCGTTATTATTTTTAATACAGGAAGCGGCTATAATGCATTTGACGCTGCATGTCCCAATCAAGCTTTAAGTTCTTGCTCCACTATGACTATCAAAGGCATCAATGCTATTTGTGGCTGTGACAACAGAGAATACAGTTTATTTTCTGGCCAGGGACCATTACAATATCCTTTAAAGCAATACCGGGTTCAAGTAAATGGAGATGTGTTGCGCGTTTATAATTGATTTTATGGGCGTGACAGCAAAAAAAGGGATACGCCTTACAACAGCAATGGCCGTATTTACTTTTTTTGTCAGGCTACTTCCTCCGCCGTGGCTTTTTGTTTCACTATTTTTAAATCAAACTTATTTTTACTGTTAATAACATTATTTTTTGTCAAAAGTATACCGAATCCCAATAAGACCTCTGAGGACTGCATTATCCTCAATTCTAAATACCGGTGTTAGTTCTAAAAGTAGTGCTATTTTTTTTAAATTTTTAATTGGAAAAATCTCCAGAGTCGCAGGAAGCACAAAACTATTTATTTCATCAAAACCTCTAAATGGACTTAAATTAACTCCCAATCCAACCGAAAAACGGTGGTACTCTTTGGTTTCAAAATTATAAAATACATTAGCTTCAATAGGCATTTCCACAAAATAATAATTAGTAAATACTTTCAGTTCCACGCTTATATCCTTATTTTTATTGGTGTTAATTCCCATAGCATAGTTTGAAAAACCGGTTATGGCTATTTGGCTATGACCAGTAAGGCCAATAAAAAACAAAATGATGATGAAGGTCTGCTTGAAATTTTTCATTCTTACTGTTGGTTTAAAATTTTTAAATAGTGCTATGGTTAGCCTCCGTAAATATCAAAAAAAGAAAATACTGATTAAAAATTTACTTACTTAATTAACAAAAAATTAACAGGTTTAATTTTATATTTAGCTTCATAACTATCTTTTTTTATTGTGTTTAAATTTATTACAACTTATAACTTACCGAAAACAAGAATACCCGTGGCAATACAAAAGTGGTTCGCTCACTAATTAAATAATCCGAGAAGGAGTAATCATTTTTGACTTTGTTGTCGAAAAGATTATTCACTAAAACTTCAAAACCAAAAGGGCTGTTTTTCTTTTGATAGCGCAAGGAAGTATTTGCTATATCATAAAAATTACTTTGATTGTTGTTATTGGTATTTTTTAGATTTTCGTAACTCAATTTATAGGTCCAAAATTTGGAGAAATTGATATCAAAGTCGGACGTAACGGCATCTGTTTGAAAATTAGATTTTGTTAATCCTGAAAACTGACTGAAACCTTTCGTATATCCAACACTAAAACCCGGCCATTTTTTATGGGCTGTTTTTAATACAACTCCCACTCTTTGATTCTTCCTATTGTTCAAAGTTTCCGTGTTGTTTAAAGTTTGAAAATAATTAAACCAACTTAAACTAGTATTGAATCGCAAACTAAAACGGTATATTTTTTTTGTAAACGCGCCATTTACATTGTAATTCGTTTCTGGATTGTCGCTCAAAATAGGCGTGTTGAACTGGTTAATGCCATCCAGCAGAATTTCGTCCCGAATTGTTTGTACTTTTTTGTTTACACTAGCCATTGCGTTCCAAGTAACGCCACGGTATAAATTCATTTTTGAATAGCGCAGGTTTGCGGAATGGTAGCGCTCGTTTTGTAACAACGCATTTCCTTTGTACACTAAATTGTAATTTTGCAGCGTAAATTGATCCGCCAATTGCGATACTTGCGGAAAACCATTTTCTAATTTGTAAGTAAAATTTAAGGTTTCTGATTTGTTAAACTCATACTCACTGTTCCATTGCGGTTGAAAAAGCGTTTTAGCAAGCGACTGATTTCCTGAATTTTGTTGTGTAATTAAATGATACCAATGCAAATACAATCCCGGTTTATTGGTCCATTTTCCTATTCTAAATTTGTATTCGAGTCCAACGTAGGCATCGTTCAACTGGTATTTTACAGCATTTCCAAAACCGTTCAAAGCAAAATCATTGATTGTTCCATTTGTCAGTAGCTGTTTCTCCGAAGTTTCAAAACGAGAAGCCCCGTAATTGTTTCCCACATTGGTATACAAATGATTGAAATTATCGATAATCCAATAATGCTTGAACAACGCGTCTACACTATTGGTTTTTACCTTTTTAATTTGCTCTATACGGTAGGAGGTATCATCTTGCAACGGAATTAAGCCATCTAAAAACGGCTGATCCGTAAACCAATTGGTTTGTGGGGTGTTGTAATCATACGCTTGGTTGACTACTAATGTGGTGGTATGTGCTAAACTGTAGCTTTTGTGCCATTCAACGTACTGTTTTACAGCAGTATTATCAGCTTTGTTGATGGTTTCAAAAACACTGGAATTTAGATTGGTAATTGAGTTGATAGTGTTCGACATCGCATTCGTGCTCGACTGGTATTGTCCGTTGTAATACCATTTCTCTTTCGCGTTTGGCGAATAATCTAGTTTTATATTACCAATTCCAAGCACGGAGCGGTTATCGCCATTTTGTAATTTATTCTCAAAAGCAAAAGCGGTATTTTGCAAGTATTCATTCCTACTTTCGGTTTGAGAAGCCGTCAATACCTTTGAAAAAATAGAAAAACCAGATATAGAAAGCTTAGAAGAAGTATCGTGACTAAAATTGACCGCGCCAAATTGTGAGGTATTCTGAACCACATCTTGATTGTCATTAGCAAAAGAATACAAATTCGTCAATGATTTTCGACCAGAAAGAAACGTACTCATGCCGCCACCAAAACGCATTAAATCATCAAAAGTAAAGGTTCTTTTACCAATATTATTCAAGTCGCCTATGAAACTCACATTCGATTTTGGACTGTAATAAAACAAAGCGGCATGTCCTAGATAAAAACCATTGTCCGCATTCCCGACTTCGGCACCGGCTTCGACATCACCAAAAACAAATTTCTTTTTATCGGCTTTTAGTTTTACGTTTATTGCCAGTTCATCGCTATCCGAAACCTGTTTCATAAATCCTACTTCGTTGAAGTGGTCAATGACTTCAATTTTATCTAATGCATCCGCAGGAATATTTTCTACAGCCAATTTAGAGCCACCACCAAAAAAGGATTTGCCTTCTACGAGCATTTTGGTCACTTTTTTGCCTTGCACGGTTACACCTCCGTTTTTATCGACCTCAACACCAGGGAGTTTTTCGAGGATTTCTTTCATTTTGCGTTCGTTGCCATTAGCAAAACTTTTCACGTCAAATGTCATGGTGTCTTTTTTGATCACAATAGGTTTGAACTCGTGCTTAATTACAATTTCCTTGAGTTGTTCTCCGGTAGGTTTCAGTTTAAAATCATGCGTGGCAATAGTGGCATCAGCCTCAAGGATAAATACTTCCTCTACAAAACCAATGTACGAAACAGTGATTTCATATTTGACTTCCTTTTCGAGTTCTAAGCGGTAGCGCCCTTTGTTATCAGCAATAGCAAACTTAAGGCTCGCTTTATCTTGTAAAGGTTTAGCGATTACATTTGCAGATTCAAGTGGAATATTGCTATCGTCAGAAACTACTCCTATTATGGTGCGAGTTTGAGAGAAAGAGAGCGTCGTGAAAAATAAAAAAAATAGGATTCTGCGCATTTATTTACTTTTAATTACAAATGCTGCTTGTCTCGCATTGTACTCCTCCTCACTTATCGTTTTACCTTTAGGGAACTCTATCGTGATATTTTTATCGTCACCAATTTTTATGTCAGTCGCCAAGAATACACCAAATAATTCATGTAATTCCAAAATCAATCCAGGTAAACCATAATACTGTTTGGGACCATACCTGTAAGGTAAACTAGGAACAAACCACGCCGTAATGGGCAATGTTTTCATATTACCATCTCTTCCCATATATTTTTTAATATATACCGCTTTATAACATAAGTAGTCCCCTATTTTTTTACTTTCAGTAGATATATCCCATTCTTTTTCTTTTACCTGTTGTGTAACAAGTGTACCGTCTCTACTATATTTAAACATCCCTATGCCTGCACTACTATCCAAATAATAATCATAAGAACTTGAATAGTAACTCGTAGCCATTTTATCATAAAGTTGTTCTCCTTTATCGTCATTAATAGACAAGCTGTTATTACGAACGAATTTCGATTTTGAAGCAGTAAATTCTAATAAAAATGTTTGCTTAGCAAGACTAGCCAGTCTTCCTTCCACCATTTTTTTTCCTCTTTCATCGTTTTCACGGTCATCGTAAACACTAGCAGAAACGACTTTGTAAACAACTGTTCCTGATAATTTTTGCGAATATCCACTATAAAACGAGAATATATATAAACAAAAAAACGCAATTTTACTTATCATAATTAAACTTATATTAAAAAAAACAGCAGCTGTTAAATGATTTTGTTTAAATCCACAGCTGCTATTTTAAATTTTTATTACTATGTGTTTCTATCACATTCCTCTACCAATGATCTGTAATTATCGTGAGCCTCTTCAGGTGGCAATTGGTCCCCTGGATCATAAAGTGCCATTTGGTCCATTGCCCAATTTTCACAATCAGTAAACAAAATTTTATCTACTTTAACTTCTCGAGTTTCTGCAAAACTTGTTGCACTAAACGCAACCACTGCTAGAGCGGTAAATACTAATTTCTTCATTTTTAAATTGGTTTAAATTTATACTTTTTTTCTGGTTAACCAAGGCAAATATAAAAATAAAAAAAAATGAATATACAGAATTTACTTCATTTTTTAACTAACAATTAACAAAATATTTTTTACAAGAATTGCTGATTTACTCGTTCAAATTTACTCGTTACCTCATTATAATTGTGTATTGCAATAACATTTGCAGATTCTAGTGGTTTATTAGTATCCTCAGAAACAACGCCGATAATAGTGCGGGATTGAGAGAAGGTGAGGGTTGTAAAAAAAAGGAAACAAAGGAGGATTCTATGCATATACGCTAATTTGACATTACTTTTTTAGAGTGTTGTTCTTGCGATACCGTCTTTCCTTTCGGGAAATCTATTTTTATTTCGGTTCCTCGCAGAATTTTTATCGATGTAGCATAAAAAGTTGTTTCACGATCATTTAATTCTAAGATAAGGCCTGGCAAGCCGTTAAAATACTTTGGACCATATCCGTAAGGCAAACTTGGCGCAAACCATGCCACAATAGGAATACTTCTATTTACTCCTTTCCTGTTAATGAATTTATCATAGTATATTGCTTTATAACATAAATAGCCATCAATTACTTTACTTTCCGTTGTTATTTCCCAGTCTAATTTATTGTGAATTTTCTTGATTAAATTCCCGTTATCATCTCTTTTTACTGCCGTATTACTGAGTTTGTCAAAAAAATAATCGCTCTCATTGGTTACAATGAAGGCCATTGATGTAGCCATTCGTACTAATCTATTATTTTCAGCATCGGAACATAAATATTTATCCAAAACAGAACTCGATTGCGTACTATTAAAATTTAAAGTACATGTTTGTTGGTTTGCAATTTTAACTGTTGCCTCATTTAATTCTTTAAATTCTGGATCTTTATTATCCACACCATAACCTATCAATTGAATTTTATAAATAATAGTCCCAGAAGCCGTTTGTCCAAAACCAATGGATACACAGGAGAATGTCAAGAAAATCAGTATAATTTTTAATTTTTTCATCGTTATAATTATAGAAAGCAAACAAAACTGTACATAGTTTTGTTTGCTTTTGTTAAATTAATTAATTCGCAGTAATTTTAGCAGTTTTCGCATCATCACAAGCTTGCAAATAACCTTGATAGGCAGCATAATTTTGCTCAGGACTTTTAGTTCCATTAGGATCATATACGTTATCAATATAATTCATCGCCTTTGTTTGGCAATCTTCAGTTAATACTTTTACTTCTTGAGTTCCTGCCATTGCAACTCCACTAAACGCTACCACTGCCAGAGCGGTAAATACTAATTTTTTCATTTTTTAAATTGGTTTAAATTTATACTTTTTTTCTGGTTAACCAAGGCAAATATGAAAAAAAAAAAAAAATGAATATACAGAATTTACTTCAATTTTTAACTAAAAATTAACAAATTATTTTTTACAAGAATTGTTGATTTACTCGTTAAAATTTACTGTTTACCTCCTTATAATTGTGTCTTGCAATAACATTATCCGATTCTAGTGGTTTATTAATACCGTCAGCAACCACACCAGTAATAGTGCGGGATTGAGAAAAAAAATACTATTGTAAAAAAAAGAAGGAAGAGATAAATTCTTTGCATTTATGCTAATTTGACCTTACTTTTTTTGTGTAGTCTTCTTGGCTAACAGTTTTAGATTTAGGAAAATCGATATCGATTATATCATCTTTGAAATCTATAACAGTTGCCAAATAAGTTGTTCTATTTTCTGTTAATTCTAATATTAGCCCAGGTAGTCCATAGAAATTTTTAGGTCCATACGAATAGGGTAAACTTGGGGCAAACCAAGCAACAATTTTTTTAAATTTTGTTTTATTATCTCTACCTAGATATTCGACTTGAGACAAAGCTTGAAAACACATAATGCCATCGATCAATTTACTCTCTGAATTTATTAACCAGTTAATTGGCTTTACAGTATCTTTTATTATCGTACCTTCAATTTCAGACAACATATATTTATTTTTAAAATCAAAGTAGTAATTATATTGCGTTGTGAACATAACTGAAGCTAGATCACTGATCATACGATCTTGCTCACTTTCTCTCGAATTTAACTTATTTTCTTTTTGAAAAGAAGTTTTAGAACCACTAAAATACAAAACATAAGAAAAAGTTCCTGCTTTTTTACTCATTTCTGAATAAGTACTCCCCATGTTATCACTTTTTAAAACATTTTCATCAGCATTAATATTAATAGTGTATATAATTTTACCTTTACTTACTTGACTAAAAGAAGTTAAACACACGAAAGTAACGAGAATTAAAAATATTTTTTTCATAACAAAATATAATCAAGAAATTGCTTTTGGAAAAATTAGTAGAGTTTTTACCTAAAAATTTAACAAAAAACAATTTCTCGTGTAGATTAAAAATTTAAAATGCAATATGAGTAATTTACCCTTGAGTTAACCTATTCACGGGACCTGCTCCTATGCAGTTGTTATAAAGAATTTGATAAATTTTATTTGCTTCTTCTGCAGAAAGTTTGTTTTCAGGATCTAAACAGTCCATTTTATCAGCAGTTTCCGAAACACAATCCGTATCTTCATACGATAATAAATCACTTCCTTTAACTTCCCCTGTCTTTGCCATTGCTACTGCACTAAACGCAACCACTGCTAGAGCGGTAAATACTAATTTCTTCATTTTTTAAATTGGTTTAAATTTATACTTTTTTTCTGGTTAACCAAGGCAAATATGAAAAAAAAAAAAAAATGAATATACAGAATTTGCTTCAGTTTTTAACAAAAAATTAACAAATTATTTTTTACAAGAATTGCTGATTTACTCGTTCAAATTTACTCTTAACCTCATTATAATTGTGTCTTGCAATAACATTGGCAGATTCTAGTGGTTTATTGGTATCGTCTGCAACAACGCCGATAATAGTGCGGGATTGAGAGAAGGAGAGGGTTGTGAAAAAAAGGAAACAGAAAAGACACTTGTACATTGATGTTTAATTTGACTGCATAAATCTAAAAAACTAACTTTACGATGTTTATTTAAATTTTTTTAGTTTTTGCTTGTTCTATCTATTTTGTCTATTAATTTATTAATTTCACTTTCATCAATAGTCTTGACATTTTCATTTTTTTCAGATAAATAAGGCTTATCTAAATTTAATTCTACTTTTCTTACGCCAAAAAGAATATTTTTTACTTGTAATTCTAAAATTAAACCAGGTAACTTACCAAATCCATTTGGACCAAAAGAATTTGGGATTTTAGGGCAATACCAAGCAATTACAGGATGATGAAAAACACCTACCCCATTATTTATAACAAACTCACCTACTGCCTTATAACAAAGAAAACCATTTATATTTTTGGTTTCATTTATTAATTCCCAATCCTTAGTTGTCTCCCTTTTTAATAAAAATTTACCTATTTCATTATTTACTAGAGCATATGTGAAATCTAAATTTTGAAAAACTTTCCCCATATATCCCGAATGAATTTTTGCATAAAAATAACCTCCATCATCTAAACCCAAGCCTTGCTCTAAATAAAAAGCAGATGATTCATTATTAAATTCTAATATAAAATTTAAATATTTAGCGTTTTCAATTGCTTTATTATAGTTGCTTTTATAATAAGTGCTTTTGGAGTTTTTGAGCCCTTCGAATGAATCTATGACTAAACTATATTCAATTCTACCATTTTTAATTTGAGAAAATCCACTCGCAAAGAAAAGATAAATAACAATTTTTAAAACATTCATAATTTAAATTATTAAGTGTATGTATAAAAAGATGGACTATCATTTGCATGATAGCCCATAATCTTAATTAAAACTAAGCGTTTTCATGCAATCTCCCCAAGCTGCAGCTCCAGCAAAATAAGCTTCAAATTTACTAGCTCCGTTTGCTAAAGCATCTTGCTCAGCTTCCTTTTGTTCTTGATCGCAAGTTGGCGAAACAACCTCTTCAGCCTTTTTGTCGATCATTTCTCCTTTTACTTCTCTTGTCCATGCCATTGCAACTCCGCTAAACGCTACCACTGCTAGACCGGTAAATACTAATTTTTTCATTTTTAAATTGGTTTAAATTTATACTTTTTTTCTGGTTAACCAAGGCAAATATAAAAAAATAAAAAAAATGAATATACAGAATTTACTTCGATTTTTAACAAAAAATTAACAAATTATTTTTTACAAGAATTGCTTATTACTCGTAACTTGATGATTGTGTTTAGGAATGACATTTACAGATTCTAATAGTTTATTAGTGTCGTCAGAAACTACTCCCACAAGACTTTTTGTTTGAGAGAACGAAAAAAAAGAAAAAAGTAATCATAGATATTTAAAGGTATTCATTCAATAATTTTGAGAAAAGATTATAACTGTTTTAATTACCCATTAGAGACTTTACTAAAAAATAGTTTGTTTTGATTTCAGACTAATACAATTCAAAAAAAGATTTTCAAAATCCATTTACATTATGATAGGCTTCTTCTAACTGCTTCTCATTTAAAATTTTCAATTTCTCTAACGATTTAATATCAAAATTAAGATTACTATTTAGATGAATACTTTTAGCTCCATAGACCGCATTTCTTACCTGAAGTTCTAAAATTAATCCTGGCAGATTTCCATAACCTGCGGGTCCGTAGGGATATGGTAATTGGGGGCAATACCACGCAATGACAGGATGGTTGAAAACCTTAGTTCCATTGATAACGGTAAAGACATTGGTCGCTTTATAGCATAAATAATTATCTATTAATTTGGTCTCATTTGTTAAAATCCAATTACTTTTCAAAGCTTCTTCTCCGTAAATGTTTTCTCCTAACATTTCCTTTTGAAATAATAACTTTTCTTTCAAACTAAATACAATTCCAACATAATTTGCCATAGCAAGTGTAAATCTTTGTGAATTAATGGCAATATCACTGTCTAGTATTTCTTCATTGTAAAATTTAGATCCATTTTCAGTTATGATTAATTGGAACGTTAGTTTTTTTGCATCTACAATTGACTTTTCAAGAAAACTTTTTAACGTAGCATTATTGTCAAATAATCCTTGTTCTTTTTCTATTTGTAATCCATAGGTTATCACAACATTTTGACCTTGTCCATATCCAAGCGTCGTTGACAAGATTAGGATAATAAGAAATATTTTCATTTTGTGGTTATATTAAAAACACACCAAATTCATTGAAAATGGTGTGCTTGAGTTTTTCTAATTCTAATCGAAGCTTTATCTTTATTGTGATATTGGAGCTTCCTGTAATCCCAGACACATAAAATAAACAGAATAAGAAGCACTTGTTGCCTGATCATGAGTAAAACCAACACTTCTAGCATCCACATATGATACATATCGCGCTAAATTACAATCTGTCTCGACCACAACTTCTTTTTTAGTTTTAATCTTTCTACTTTCTTTTACTTTGCCAGTTTTTGCCATTGCAACTCTACTAAATGCAACCACTACTAGAGCGGTAAATACTAATTTTTTCATTTATAAAAGTATTTCTTTGGGTGCCTATAAAACTTAAACATCCTCCTTCATCTCTATTTAAAAAAATAAGTCATTCCTTAACATTACAAGATTAGGTAAATTTTATCGTCTAAACAATACATACGACAAAAACAGAAAAACAAAAAAATCCAGTGCTTTGCAACACTGGATTCCAATTATCAACAAATACTTTTCTAGAAATTCAATGTCATCCCCAATAAAAAATTAATTCCTGCTTGCGGATAATAATACGGATAAACATCATACATGTATCCGTTAGAAACGTATTTTTTGTCTAAGAAGTTATTCACTAAACCCGTCAAAACAATTTCTTTAAAGACTGTTTTGGGTTTAAAAGTGTAAGCAATGTTCAAGTCATTCACAAAATAATCTGCCAACTTTGCTGCTGGCAATTCAATGTTATTCATGTATTGTTCCCCAACGAATTTTTGCAACCATGAAATATGAAGATTTTCAATAGGTGTGTAAACCAATATATTTCCCGCAATGATTGATGGTGAATACGCAATATCAGTAGTTCCATAATTTTGCCCTTCAACGGCTAAATCAATATTTTTATTGGCACTCAAGGTAAAATTTGGACGGATAATTAACTGATCGGATAAGGCAATTGTAGCATCAACTTCCAGTCCTAGTCGGTAACTTTTTTCACTGTTGGAACGTATTGGCGCGCCCACATCATCTAGATTCCCGGTTAAAATCAACTGATCTTTGTACGCCATATAATATACGTTTGTATTGAATTGTACTTTCTCTGCAACGTATCTCCAACCTAATTCAAAGTCATTTAGCTTTTCTGGTTTTACATTTCCGCCTTCATAATCACTTCTATTCGGTTCGCGATTGGCTCTGGCATAAGATAAATACAGGGAATTTCCAGCATTGATCGTATAGGTTAATCCTGTTTTAGGGTTAAAGAAATTAAAAGTATCATCTACAACTGTTGGCTGAACACCATTCGCCTTGTAATTCACTGATCTATATTGCAAATCTCCAAATAAACTTAATTGCTCCGTGATTTGGAAATTGGCTTTCGCAAAAATATTTCCATCCGTTTTATTGGCATAATCATCATAGTAGCGATCTCCCAACTCACTCTGAGAAGCATTTCGTGCCCAAATTACTTTTCCAAAATGGTCGCCTTCATACTTATTCCAACCTCCACCAAAGATAACATCTAGTTTTTCATCTTTGTAATTAGCAGAAAATGTAGTTCCATAGAAATCGTTTTCTAACCATTTTTGACGCACTAAATCCGTTGTTGAAATAGCACCAACAGGCTGTAATCCGTAATCGACAAAATCAGCATCTTCCTTATAGTTTTCAAAAAAACCTTTCCCTTTAGTGTAATGCAAAGCAAAATTAGTACTCCAGTTTTCAGATATTTTTTCGTTCCAAAGCAATTGCGAGTGATCTTGCTGGTAATTATCAGTTTCATTGTCATAGAAACGAGCATTTCCTTGTTCGTCCGTGAAAGCACCTGCTGAATTAAACGTTCGGTCATTTTTTAGCGTTTCAACGTCAATTCCGTTCCAAGACTGGTACGTTTTTTCGGTCCCACCAAAAACCAATGCTTTGATCAATGTAGTTTTGCCTACATACGTTCCCTGAAGAAAATACGATTTCAAATCTGAGGCTCCACGATCCACAAATCCATCCGACTTGATCGCTGATAAACGTCCCGCAATTTCGAAATGATCGTTCATTAACCCCGTACTAAACTTTACAGTGTGTTTTCTGGTGTTAAAACTTCCAAGAGAGTTGGAAATTTCTCCCGTACTTTCGTTGGCAAAATTATCCGTCAACATATTTAAACTGGCGCCAAAAGCCCCTGCTCCATTAGTAGAAGTTCCTACACCGCGTTGTAATTGCAAACTCTCCACTGAAGACGCAAAATCTGGCATATTCACCCAGAATGTTCCATGACTTTCGGAATCGTTGTACGGAATTCCGTTGATGGTAACATTTACTCGCGTTGCATCGCTACCACGAACCCGAATACCGGTATACCCCACGCCATTTCCCGCATCCGATGTCGTTACAACCGAAGGTAAATAATTCATCAAAATAGGGATGTCTTGTCCTAAATTTCGGAATTTGATGTCTTTTTTGCTCAAATTGCTAAAACTAACCGGCGTTTTTGTGGTTACACGAACCGCTGAAACCAATACTTCATCTAGTGGATTGACTTGTGTAGTGTCTTTGACTTGCGAAAAAGTGAAAAGTGAAAAGAGAAAAGTGAGGAGTATGAAAAATACTCGAATTAATCTAGTTTGGCTCTGGGCCTTTGGCTCTTGGCCCTTTTTGTAAAATAAAGTATTCATCCGTAAAAAAATTACGAATAAAAGGGGGAATTATTCTTTTTGTTAAATTAAAAAATGATTGTTTCCTATAACAAATGAAAGTAGCGTGCACACTATTTATTTGTCATTTTTTCCCTTAACAGCATTACCTGTTCAGGTTCGTTGGGTATAATCTCAGCTCGTTATTTAGAGCACCCCTTTGAGACAGCGCAAAACTAATTATAAATTATGAATTATAAATTATGAATTGCAATAAATTTTAAAAATCTGGTTTTCTACGATTTTTCTTGACTTCCGAAATGTTTTTTTTATCCTTGATTCGCTTTCTAATGACCGATTTAGGAATTCTGGTGGGCTTTCGTTCTTTTGGTACAAACAAAGAATTTTTTATCAGTGCCAAAAATCGTTTAATTACAATTTCTTTGTTTCTAAATTGACTTCGGTCTTCATCACAATTCAAAATTAGAACGGCATCAGTAGTCAATCTAGAGGATAATTGGGTTTCAACCAACAGTTTCTCTTCATCCGTTAAAGCCTGAGAATTTTTTAAATCAAAACTTAACACCACCTTCGAGGAAACTTTATTCACATTCTGACCGCCCGCTCCACTGCTGCGGACGGCTTTAAAACTTAACTCAGATATGATTTTATCAATTTCCATGAATGCCTTTTTTTTTAGGATTGATGTGCTGGTTTCAACAAATCATTCACTGTTTTTACTGGATTAAAAGTAAGCAACGGCACTTGAACAAACACAGTCAACCAGTTTGCCATTGTGCCATTCCATAAACCCGGCAACTCATATCCTTTGATACTTTTACCTGATACATTTTTCTCCACAATAAAACCGCTGTTGTGATCCACAAACTCTCTCAAATCAAATTTCTCTTTTTTGTAATTTTTAATGCCACAAACTAAATCAACCGGATTGAAATGTGTAGCAGCATTCAGAATTATCTTTTGATCTTCATTTGACAAATCGACTTGGGAACTTTCAACAATTTGCAATGAAACTGATCCTTGGTCATTGCGCACCCAAAATGGTCCTCCGCCTGGTTCTCCTTCATTTTTCACCATTCCGCATACGCGAATCGGTTTGTTCAAAATAGTTTGCAGTTCACTGATTTTACTTTCCAAATTTTCAGCATGAAAACCATCTTTCATTGTAATATTTAATTTTTCCTTCAAGAAAAGAACAATTTCATCTATCAACTCGGGTTCAATTGATGCAGCATCCAATACATTTAAATACCTAAAAACCTGTTGTTGTATTGTCAACAAAATTCCAGCCAATCCTTTTTTGTATAAAGAAATTTTCTCAACATTGTTTTGAATGACGTTATCAATATTTTTAATAAAAACAATATCAGCATCCAAATTATTCAAATTTTCAATCAAAGCACCATGTCCTCCTGGTCTGAAAACCAATTGTCCATTTTCATCCCGGAACGGCTTATTTTTCATACTAACCGCAAGCGTGTCCGTTCCTTTGTTTTGATACGAATAACTAACGTGTATTGCGACAGCTGATTTCTTTTCAATTTCAGATTTGACAGAATCAACAATTTCTTCAAAATGTTTTTGATGCGATTCTGAAATCGTAAAATGCAAATGCGATCCATTATTAGCACTCGAATATTGCGCACATTCCTGCAAATGTTCTTCTACCGGAGTTGCAATATGGGTTTTATATTTGTGAAAAGGAAGAATCCCTTTTGGTTTATTGGCAAAATTAAAATAGTCCGCTGACAGCAATAATTTTATGAAATAGTAATTTTTAAAACTACGATCCAAAGTATCAAAATCAGTAAATTCAGCTTTCAACTGCTTGTCAATTGTTTCAAAGAAAGGAAACTTCTCCATTCCTACTATAAAAATAGAAAGTTTATTAGCTTTTTTACGATTAATATAGGCATTTATCGATTCGTTTTCAAAATCAAAATCATTGATAAATTCAGTCAAAAACTTAAACATTCTGCTTGCAGCGCCGGAAGCAGGAACAAATTTATTTAATTTCAAGTTGGATTTGTGTGCATCAAAGAAACTGGCATATTCTTTAAAACCTTTTTCTGACAATTTCAAAACTCCATTTGACAAAGTTGCGGGACGAACCAAATTTACTTTGAAAATGCCATTTTTAAAAAAATTTAATTGCTTTTGAATGTTTTTTATTGGAATTCTATGCTCATAAATTTGAAGGAAATCAACTGATGAAAACCCTAATTCTCTTGCTAAAGTCAAATCGTCTATAATCGATATTGCTTTTTTTAGTCGCAAATCCTTGTCTCCGGAAAGGGTAATAAATGGCTTATTATTATCGATTAAAGATTGTTTAAAAACGGCAAACACAGATTCTCTTCCCTCAGCTTTGTCTCTTAGGTCATCTCTTTCCCAAGGCACATCAATATCAGTAAGAAAAAATAAATCGTATTCATGTTCGCAGGCCGCTTCATGCAACAAAGGGTCACAATAGTCATAATACACTTCCGAAAAAACCTTGGTCACCATTAAATTGGTATCGCAAAAAAGATATTTATTGGCAATTAGCGTTCGCTCGTTTTCTAATTTAGTTTGACCGTAAGCAATGGGAAGCATGTCGTCAACTGTGCATATTTGCTGACTTGAATCCCACTTTTCCTGCAGATAATCGCGTGCAAACTCAGGAACCCATTCGGTTTTATAATAGTCCGCAAGCTGTCTGGCCAATGTAGTCTTGCCCGTGCTTTCGGGACCAAATAAAGCTATTTTAATTATTTTTGTAGCTCCATTACTGAGCTGTCTGAGATTTTCTTCCATTCTAAATAGCCAAAAATGGCGACTACGGTAAATACTATATATTGAAAACTGGTAAAAGTATAGCCTTTTGCAAAATACAACGGAATGGAAATTACATCTCCAATAATCCAAAATATCCAATTCTCTACTTTTCTTTTGGCCATGAGCCACATTCCTACAAAGAAAATTCCTGTAATAAATGTATCTACATACGCGTACCAAGTGGTGAATTTATCAAAATAATGATATACCGAAACCACAAAGGCGACGGTAAATATAAAAAGAATTATCGCAATTCGTTTTTCAGAACTCGATATTTTTGAAATTGGGAATTCAACCGTATCTCCTTTTTTACGAGTCCAATGATACCAACCGTAAATACTCATCACAAAATAATACCCATTAATCATCATATCGCCCCATAAAGTCCATTTCCAAAGCAAATACACAAATATGGAGGTGCTTACTAATCCGGTTGGAAAAACTAAAATATTATCTTTTTTAGCATACCAAACGCTCAATAATCCGAAAATGACCGCAACAATTTCCAAAATAATATCTAATGTTGGGTATTCGCTGTACTGCGAAAAAAAATAATCAATCATTCACTATACTTTAAAAAAGTTATTATTGTTTTCAAAAGCGGTTCCTACAACCACTAAATCGGCTCCTGCATTATAAGCGTTTTCAATTCCCTGCAAATCTACAATTCCGCCTCCAACCAATATTGGAATCTCAATATTATGAGAAATTTTTCTAATCATTTCTAAAGGAACTGCTTGTTTTGCACCACTTCCCGCTTCCAAATAAATCAACTTATTACCTAACATTTCGCCAGCTTGTGCCGTTGCTAATGCTAAATCAAGATTATTTCTATCTAAAGGTTTGGTTTTACTAACGCGTTCCACTGCAGTTTCATTGCCACTTTCAATTAAAATATAACCGGTAGAAATGATTTCGAGTTGCGTTTTCTTTAAAATTGGCGCTGCTTTTACTTGGTGTTCGATTAGAAAATCCGGATTGCGACCAGAGATAAGAGACAAAAACAAAATCGCATCGGCTTTATCTGATATCTGTGAAGGATTTCCGGGAAATAAAATTATTGGTAATTTACAGTTTTGTTTGATTTGCACAATCAGTTCGTCTAAAATATTTGTTGTAACCTGACTTCCGCCGATGAAAATATGAGTTGCCGGCGATTGATTTATTTTTGAAATTAAAATGGATAAATTCTCCAAAACTATTTTGTCAGGATCAAGAAGAATGGCCAGCAGTTTTTGATTTTCAACTTTTGATTGGGTGATTTCGTTATAAATATTTGTCATTTTTTGGCACGCAGATGACGCGGATTTTACAGATTTATACGGATTATTTAACTGATTATTATAATTTACTACTCGTTTTGTCATTCCGACGAAGGAGGAATCTGATTATGTGATTCCTCCTTCGTCGGAATGACAAACTACGCGATGGAACACTGAGCATTATTTTTCAAAAGCGTAAACTAGCGTAAAATCTTCGATTTCCTCAAAATAGATGTCAAAATCCTTCACATAACTATTAAAGTGGAGTTCGGTGTTAACTTTCTTATTTTCTAAATCAAAAGACTGAACTTTGATATGCTCTTTGAAACTAATTCCTTTTTCGTTTCTAATTTTAAAAATAGCTTCTTTCGCACCCCAAATTACGGTAACTTTTCGAATATATTCATCACTTTGCGGATCCAAGAACTGAAATTCCGAGTCGCAGAATTTATCCGCAATTCGGATAATCTTGTCTCTCTGCAATTCGATGTCGATTCCTACGGTTTTACTGCTGACGATAATCGCCGAAAACTCATGGGAATGGGTAATCGAAATGTGTTTGCCGTCCTGTAAATGCGGTTTTCCTAATTCGTCATAATACAGATCAAAATCGCTGTAGCCTAGTTCTTGAAACAACTTCCGAACGCTGAGAAAAGCACGCTGGTGCAATTGCGATTTCATTCCCTGGAGACGTATAGCATTTTTATCGTTTAACTGAACTTGATTGTGGAGCTCTTCAAAGGATTCGGTTATTTTCCAAACTAGAATTTGGGTGTCTGTACTAAAGTGGATGGTTTTGAATAATGGCATGGTAGTATTCTGATTTTTAGCCCCGATTGAAGTGGAAATCCTTTTTATTTTTCCTTTAAAAATAAAAAGATTGCAACAAAAAGCGGGAAATAGCTCCAAAAATTAAAAAATATTGGGCTTAAAAAAATTATTTTACTGATTTTTAAAACATTACAAAATTAAACAATTCATAAATATTTGTGATTCCTTTTAAAATCACAACTTATTATGTAATTTTGCAAAAAATTTACACTTACAAATATACTATAAATGAGTACTACAACTATGCCTTTTGTGGCTTTCAAAGTAAAAGACATTTCTCTAGCGGCTTGGGGAAGAAAAGAAATTGAACTAGCAGAAGCTGAAATGCCAGGTTTAATGGCGCTTCGTGCTGAATATAAAAACGAACAACCACTTGCTGGTTCTCGTATTGCAGGATGTTTGCACATGACAATCCAGACTGCGGTTTTGATTGAAACTTTAATCGCGCTTGGAGCTGAGGTGACTTGGTCTTCATGCAACATTTTCTCTACTCAAGATCAAGCTGCTGCTGCAATTGCTGCTGCTGGTATTCAAGTGTATGCGTGGAAAGGATTGAACGAGGAAGATTTTGACTGGTGTATTGAGCAAACCTTATTCTTTGGTGAAGACAGAAAACCATTGAATATGATTCTTGACGATGGTGGAGATTTAACGAATATGGTTATTGACCGTTACCCAGAATTAGTTGCTGGAATTAAAGGATTGTCTGAAGAAACTACAACAGGAGTTCACAGATTGTACGAAAGAGTAAAAGCGGGAACATTGCCAATGCCAGCAATCAACGTGAATGACTCGGTTACTAAATCGAAATTTGATAACAAATACGGTTGTAAAGAATCTGCAGTTGATGCGGTTCGTCGTGCAACTGATATTATGCTTGCTGCCAAAAGAGTAATTGTTTGTGGTTACGGTGATGTAGGAAAAGGAACTGCAGCTTCGTTTAGAGGTGCTGGTTCTATTGTTACCGTTACTGAAATTGACCCAATTTGCGCGCTTCAAGCGGCAATGGACGGTTTTGAAGTAAAAAAATTAGATACTGTTATTGCAACTGCTGATATTATCATCACAACTACTGGAAATAAAGATATCGTTTTAGGATCTCATTTCGAAAAAATGAAAGACAAAACTATCGTTTGTAACATTGGACATTTTGATAACGAAATTGATATGGCTTGGTTGAACACCAACCACGGTGCATCAAAAGTTGAAATCAAACCACAAGTAGATAAATACACCATTGCTGGAAATGACATCATCCTTTTGGCTGAAGGTCGTTTAGTAAACCTTGGTTGTGCTACAGGTCACCCAAGTTTTGTAATGAGTAACTCCTTCACCAACCAAACGCTAGCTCAAATCGAATTGTGGAAAAACAGTGCGGCATACAACAATGACGTATACATGTTGCCAAAACATTTAGATGAGAAAGTAGCCATGTTACACTTAGCTAAATTAGGTGTTGAATTAGAGACTTTACGTAGTGATCAAGCGGATTATATTGGTGTTCCTGTTGAAGGCCCATTCAAACCAGAATATTACAGATACTAGTCCTATTTGACATTCCGACAAAGGAGCAATCTGATTTATGATTTCATATTTAAAACCCTTGCAGCGATGTAAGGGTTTTTTGTTTTGGGCGTGACCCTGCGTAAAAACTGCGGGTCGGGCTTTTCACTTCAATCTTTACTCCACTGCGTTCCATAAAGGATTTCCATTGCAATCCCTCACGCTCCTGGACGTGTTTCGACATTGGAACACTAAACAGCTATTTTTAATATTAAAAAACCAACTTAAAAAAACGCTCCTATTTATCATACTATGCCCTCTTCCTACAAATAAATAAAAATTTGCTCCATCAAAACCACAAATAGAAAATCCATTTAGCGCCATAAATCAACGTAGAAAAGCCTCAAATTTAACAACAATCGAACCTCTTTCTCAAAGCAACAAAAAGGTTGTAAGAGCAAAGCTGGCAACCGAAGTATAGAAACTAATAAAAATAATTGCAAGAAAAATGGGAAAATAAGGTCCTTTAAAAGCAATGCAAGAGTCTAAATAAGATAGCCCAGAAAAATAGTAGCAGTATTACTAACTAAACGTATTAGCTAGGTTTTTTTTAAAAAAATTATCTGTTAAAACTAAATATAATCTCAACACCTCTAATAAAACCCTTTAATTAGCATTTTATAGTACGTTTAACCTGCCCCTCCATTTATATTCTTTAATCGATAGAAAAATAGTTGCGCTCTACACCCAAAAAAAATTCCTAAATTATTTCACAACGGTACCTAAAAATTTAAAAGACATTTTGTTAAGATGGAGACGGGTTTTTCTACAAATGGAGATAATGGATGATTTATATGATAACCTATACTAATCATTCCACGCAAAACCATGTGGCAATTATGAAACTTATTCCTAAAATTATACAATAGTATATCCCATTATAATACTTAATTTTATATTTATTGATTTAATTATGATGAATGATAGTAACTGGAGTTCAGGAATGGGTTGGGGAATGTGGGTAATTCCGCCTGTTGTAATTATAATTATTGTTATTATTGTTTTAAAAAGAAACCGTAACAGCAAATAAATTTAGAGCAAGTTTAAGCAATCTTTTCTAACTCTTTAATAAAGAGTTGCTATTTGGACATAAAAAACTAGAAAAAATTAACCGCTTTGCTTTAAAAAATTATTGTTTAAAATCGAGCAACAGCGAAACTGAAGAACAGGCAACAGGGTTTCTGAAGAACTATTATAAACACTACCAAAATGGAAAATACAAAAATGGAAAGTTGCGTTGCAGCTTGTGAAACATGTGTTGAAGCATGCGAAACCTGCGCTACTGAAAACAAGGGAATGGCAGGAATGGAAAATTGCACAGAACTTTGCAATACCTGTAAGGACGCCTGCAATGAGTTAATTACTGCAAGTAAAAATAATGCAGACAATTTAGATGAACTTTGCAAAAAATGTGAAGAAGCGTGTACTGCATGTGCAACGGAATGTGAAAAACATACAGATATGGAACAGTGTATGAAATGTGCTGACGCTTGTCGCAAGTGTGCATCGGCATGTAAAGCTATGCTTGCGTAGTTGATCAGTAAATTAGCGTTATAATAAAGTAAACAATTTCGATTTTAATATAATGTACTAAACCCGTCAGCTTTAAGCGAGACGGGTTTTTTTAATAAATTACAAACATAGTTATTCTCTAAATGAAAGTATCAAAAAATAAGTTATATCTTATACAAAATATATTTGAATTTGGGACTAAGGATCGTGTACTTCCCTGTTTTAGAGATTTTTAATATTTTAAAAATAGAAAGTTTCGTAATTTAAAAATTGACACTAATTTTATAATTCGCGGCAATAAAACGAGAACGCATATTCAATTCTCAATTGAAATAAAGAGAGGAGCGTCTTGTTCATTTCCTCTTTTCTTTAAAAAAACGCTTCATTACATCAGCCGCTTCTGCGGCTAACACACCGCTAACCACTTTGGTTTTAGGATGCAATTGTGTTCCCATTTTGACAAAACCACGGTTTTCATCTGTGGCTCCATATACGATTCTCGAAATCTGACTCCAATACAAAGCGCCTGCACACATCTGACAAGGTTCCAGTGTGACATAAAGCGTGCAACCAATCAAATATTTCCCACCAAGATAATTCGCAGCAGCAGTAATAGATTGCATCTCCGCATGAGCCGTAACGTCATGGAGTAATTCGGTTAAATTATGACTGCTGGCAATCACTTTATTATCAATAACAATAACGGCGCCTACAGGAATTTCCTCTTTATCAAAAGCCATGACAGCTTCCTGCAACGCTTTTTTCATAAAATATTCGTCAGTGAAAGGATTTATCATGGTATCAACGGCAAATTTTGCAAATTTAAATTCTTTGTGGAACAAGTTTTTTTATCGAATGTAAAAATACAATTCCAAATCGTATATTTGCTTTATGTCAGCTAATTTACTTTTAAACCTAAACAGCCCCGCCGATTTACGCCAGCTAGAGGAAACGCAACTACCTCAAGTAGCTCAAGAGTTGCGCAACTTCATTATCGATATTGTCGCCGTTAAAGAGGGGCATTTAGGAGCTAGTTTAGGTGTTGTCGAACTTACGATCGCCTTGCATTATGTTTTTGATACCCCAAATGATTTATTGGTTTGGGATGTTGGTCATCAGGCTTACGGACACAAAATAATAACGGGAAGAAGAGATGTTTTTCATACCAACAGGCAGTTGGGCGGCATTTCCGGTTTCCCAAAAAGAAGTGAAAGTGTCTATGATACCTTTGGCGTAGGCCACTCCTCTACTTCTATTTCGGCAGCCTTGGGAATGGCAATAGCTTCTAATTTAAAAGGAGATTACAACAAACAACATATTGCAGTCATTGGCGATGCCTCGATAGCCTCAGGAATGGCTTTTGAAGGCTTAAATCACGCCGGAGTTACTGATGCTAATTTATTAGTCATTCTAAATGATAATGCTATTGGTATTGATCCCAGCGTAGGCGCTTTGAAACAATATTTAACTGCAGTAAAAGCAGGGAAAAATCCGAGACAGAACAACATGATTAAATCATTGAATTTTGATTATTCGGGACCTATTGACGGTCATGATATTTTTGCCGTAATTAAAGAATTGAAACGTTTACAAAAAATAAAAGGACCCAAGTTCCTTCACATCATTACAACGAAGGGTAAAGGATTACAGCAAGCCGAAGAAAATCAGGTAATTTACCATGCTCCTGGCAAATTTGATGCTTCAACTGGAGTACTTCAGCCCAAATCCGAAGAAAATTTACCTCCTAAATATCAGGATGTTTTTGGCTTGACCATTTTAGACTTAGCTAGAAAAAACGAAAAAATTATAGGGATTACACCTGCGATGCCTTCAGGCTCTTCCTTAAAATTCATGATGGATGAATTCCCAAAACGGGCCTTTGATGTTGGAATTGCAGAACAACATGCGGTAACTTTAGCCGCAGGAATGGCAACCCAAGGAATGATCGTTTATTGCAATATTTATTCTACATTTTTGCAAAGAGCATACGACCAAGTGATTCATGATGTGGCTTTACAAAATCTTCCAGTAATTTTTTGTTTGGATAGAGCGGGTTTAGTGGGAGAAGACGGAGCAACACATCACGGTGTTTTTGATATAGCCTACTTGCGTTGTATTCCCAATATAATTGTGTATGCCCCTAGCAACGAAATTGCGTTACAAAATATTTTATATACCGCCCAATTAGGATTAAATAATCCAATCGCGATTCGGTATCCACGAGGACGTGGAGTAATTACTAATTGGCAAGCTAAAAATTTAGGAAAGTATCAAGAAATAGAAATCGGTAGAAGCATTTGCAATAAGAAAGGCTCAAGAATTGCTGTCTTATCAAATGGGAGCATCGGTAACAATGTTACTTTGGCTATAGCCAAAATGCAACATCCAGAAACTATTGCGCATTATGATTTTTCCTTTGTAAAGCCACTAGATGAAAAGGAATTACATACCCTATTCAACAACTTCAAAACAATAGTAACTATTGAAGACGGAACTGTAAAAGGGGGTTTTGGAAGTGCGATTCTTGAATTTGCCTCTGAAAATAGTTATACCTCAAAAATAACCGTTCTTGGTATTCCAGATGAGTTTATAGAACAGGGAACTGTAGCCGAATTACAACAATACTGCAAAATTGACGTTAAAAGTCTTGAAATCCTTTTTTCAAACTATTAAAATAATTATTTTGCCCTCTTAAACAAAATCGGTGATGAATTCAAAATAGCCAGTATATAGTGAGCCTGTTTTCATTGCATATCGGTATTGTAGAAGAAAATTATTGACTAAAAAACACCTATAATCCGTATAACGCCCCCGAAATGAAATTGTTAACCTACACGCTACTATTCCTTACCTGCTCCATCTCTTTTAATTGTTTATCTCAAGAAGTAACAAAAACATTTTTATACGATACGATTAGACCTGCCATTACAGTATTGGGCGCAAAAAAATCGCTAACTGTACCACTCAAAATACAAACTAAAACGCATTACCTTCCCTTAACCTATTGGAGTAAAAAAAACAGTTTAGGGTTTGATATTTCTGAAGTCGCCTTTATCAATTGGAGTGCAGGAGGAACTAGTTCGATTTCAGGATTATTTAAAGGTAAATTCCACAGAGTTTATAACCGAAGTAATTACAATTGGTCAAACGAACTAATTTTTAAATATGGGTTGAATAAACAAGACGGAATAGACTTACGAAAAACAGAAGATGCGATTCAGTTTAACTCTACTTTTGGCTATCGAAAAGACACGCTATCTAATTGGTTCCATTCGGCTAAATTTAATTTCAATACGCAATTCACTAATGGTTATGCCTATCCAAATACGGAAAAAGCCATCTCAAAACCTTTTGCTCCGGCATACATTTTTATGGGAATAGGTGCTGAAAACATAGATAAGGAAAAGAGAAGAACATTTTATATCTCGCCATTTACCTTTAAAACCACCCTAGTTTTAGATCAAAGACTTGCTGATCAAGGAGCCTTTGGCGTTCCTAAAGCCACTTATGATTTAGATGGAAATCTACTTACAGAAGGGGAAAAATCAAAAATTGAACTTGGTTTTTTAATTACTAATAAATACAAAAAAGAGATTTTCAAAAATATCATTTTAGAAAATCGGTTGAGTTTATATTCTGATTATGTAAATCGTTTTGGAAACATTGATATTGATTGTGATTTGCAAGTAGAGCTCGTGGTAAATCAATATGTGAAAGCTAATATTGGAGCACATGTAATTTACGACGACGACATCAAATCAAAAAGAGAAATCGCAGGAATACAAGTAACTGAGGGACCAAAAACACAAATAAGACAAGCTATTGGGGTTGGAATAGAATATATATTTTAAATAAAAAAGTCCTGAAAAAACTTTCGGGACTCTTTAAAATAAAATTACTTTATGATGATTTTCTCTGTGTAGCTCAATCCTTCTCCTTTAATGTCCATTATATAAATACCTGGAGTGAGTTGGTTTAAATTAAACATTTTTTCGTTGTTAAAATCTTCTTTAGTGATAGAATAAACTTCTCTTCCTAAAATGTCAACTACTTTCATATCGACCGTACCACTATAGTTGTTAATTCGCACTGTAATATTTCCGTTAGATGGATTTGGAAAAACACTCATGACATTAGGATTATCAACATCAACAACAGCTAACGAACAGTTTGGTCCAGCAGATGGTCTCGTAAAATCTTCAATTTGATCATTACCCACATCCGTACTACCCGCTGCTGCATTTGCACCTAAACCTCTAGCTGCAAAAACTTCCCAAATCATACAATAATCTTTTCCTCCTGTTATGGCTTGATCAGCTGCTAAAATTGCATTTCTGGCATCTACAAAGGTTGGACTACAAGGCTGTAATTTAATACCATCTAAAACAATTCGCATCAGTTTGTTATTTCCTCCTGTACCACTATATTTATTATTGTCATACCCATATTTATTGATGTAAGCCCATGTTAAATCCCATAGCATAGTGGCCCAAACAGATCCTACTCCGTGAACAGAAGTTTCCTCAACACCATTAGCGTCGAATGATTGAAAATTATTAGTAAAGGCGTAAGTCATCGGATTATTAGCTCTATCTGTTGAGTACACATAATTTCTAATTCCCAATCCATCCGGAGATTGAGAAGAAACAAACGTACCGATTCCTCTTTTTGCACCACCAAAATCTCCCGGTTTCAACTGCATCATTAATGCAAACCAATCAGACCAACCTTCGCCCATTTGGTCCTTATTATTCAAACAACTAGAATTATTACTTCCACCAGCCAAACGAATCGAGATTCCATGTCCGTACTCATGCGCAATTATACCATTATCAAAATCTCCATCTGCATTAACAAATGGTGTAGATTGTGTTTGTATTTTTACATTTACAGGGGCTGTCGTCATTTGGTTAATTATATCTTCCCCAATAGTGTTATTAACGCTAATTGCGGGTATCGTAATTCCTGCATCGGCACCTGACATCGATATATTTCCCTCCTCATTATTCACTACAATAACAGCAATCGCTCCAGCATTTTGCGCTGATTTTACTTTGACCACAAAATTGCAGCTTCCTCTTCTAAGTATAACAATTTTACCATTTAAAGCCGCTCTATTGGAAGGCGTTACGCATGCTTGTGAGGTGCCACCAGAACTGTCTAAATATAAAACCAAATCAGATTGTAAAAATTGAGGTGCGATAGGCAAATCAATACGTCCTGGACTGAAAGAGTTTTGAGTTGCCACATAATTTCCTGCCAAACTTGATGGTGAATTAATAATTAAAGGCCTAATTTCAGGACCTCTATTCCATAAAAACATTTGCATTCTACCTCTATTACCATCTACAGGAGAAGAAAAATTTGCATTGTTCAAACTAGGAGGTGCCGCTGCCGAACCATCTTGAGCTTCGGCATTTACATAATCTCCCGCCTTTCCACCACGATCATAATTGTTTTCTTGAAAATTACCACTAGCTTCATCAAAACCATACTGATACCAGACATCATGCATTACATTATTCATGTAAAAAAGATTGGTATTAGCTGCATTAATATATGTGGATGCGGCTATATTTGTTCCTCCATAAGGAAAATCAAACATTAAGTCTACACCTCCATCTGGGCTCGCTCCATCATCAATATTAGCTGCTTTAAAATCATCTTTAGCCCACACATTATTACCTCGGGTTATCGTATAATCCGGACCAACTTGACCGTTAATGTCATGCCAGCCATAAGGAGATGCCTTAGCATCTGAAGGATTCGAAATTAATTGGAAAGGACCATGGTTTGGACTTTCGAAATTAAATGGAATAACACGATAAGCACCTCCCGGCACAAAAGAAGATGGCCCAGTATAAATTTGTTTAGGAGTTGCCCCTAAATTTTCAATTTGCGATTTTTTTGTCACCGAAAAGGCTTGCTCTTGATGGAAACTGCACGAAACAACTAAATCGTTTTTTTCTATCATTTTACCATTTAACGCATCGATTCTAACACTCCACAAATGATCATGAATTGGAGTGTGAATGGTAAAATCCCATGCCAAGACCAATTTATTGTCTTTTGCTTGGTGATACACTAAAGTACCAATTACCGGTTCCTCAGTCCCAGTACCATTACTTATCCTAAACTTATGTGACCCTACTTTATCTAAAACGGAAAAAGTAGTATTGGTTGTTATGCCTAAATGAAAATAGGCTTTCACTAGAGCATCCGTTGCAAGTAAAGTTGGATTTGTTGCGTTTACTTTCTGGGAGACATTATCAACTATTCTTTTTTGAACATCAATTACTTTTGTATTTTTTAAAGAAAAGTTAGAAACTGCCCTAAAAATTTCAATTCCTTGGTAACGCTGAATAACATAACAGTTTTGGATTCCAGAAGTCGTAGTTCCACCTTCACTCTGAATTACCCAGTCGTTAAAATCACGATTTGAAATAATGCTTTTCGCACTCGGAGTAGTTAGATATTGCTGAATAATTTCTCTATTCGATTGCGATAAAGCAAAAAATGGTATTAAAAAAAGTAAAAAAAGTATATTTTTTTTCATAAAAAATTATTAATTAGTCAATAAATAAATCTAAAAAACAAATCTAATTTTTTATATCTACATTAACAAATTAATAATGAGCACACAATTGTTAATTTTTTACAGCCGTTATAGTTTTATAAAACAACAACGCATTACCATCCGTAAGCAAGGAAATAAAGTGGCAGATATGAAGTAATCGACCATATAAATTTTCTTTCTCAAGGTGATGTTTCTCTGGTAATAATTTTAAAATTAATGCATCATAATTAGACGCATTTCCATTAAATTTATTGTTGTAAGCGGTAATAAATTTATCCAATAAGGTTTGAATAATCTGATATCCCACAATTTCTTTTTCGATTACTTCGCGGCTTTGATAGATATTATCGACACTAATCTTGATTATATCGTCCATCTGCGCCTTGTACTTACTTTTATCCATTACTGCAAAAGGGAATTTTCCATCTAAAATCAGCGTTTCATTTTCAACAAATACTTTGACAGCGTCATTTATTAAACTTCCTATTGCTAAAGCGCGCAGATAACTAATTCTATCCTCTTTGGTTTCTAATGTTTTATATTTAGAGGTATCGATACTATCCTTTACCAATTTTATTAAATATTCCAGTGCAAAATCTTCGGAAACTAATCCAAGATTTATACCATCTTCAAAATCAATAATGGTATAGCAAATATCATCTGCCGCTTCAACTAAATAAGCCAAAGGATGCCTTTCAAAACCAATATCGTTTCCTGATTTATTTGGAATCAAACCCATATCAGCAGCTACTTCTTGAAAAAAAGATTTGTCGGTTTGAAAGAACCCATATTTTTTATCAGCAATATTTTTAGTTGGTTTCTTGGGTAAACTTTCTTTCGGATATTTCATAAAAGCACCTAAGGTCGCGTAGGAGATTCGAAGTCCCCCTTCTATTCCTGGACGACTGGCCGTAAGCACTGAAAAACCATTGGCATTTCCTTCAAAATCTATTAAATCCTGACATTCCTTATTGGAAAGCTGGTCTTTGTATTGTTGTCCTTTCCCTATGGAGAAGTATTCACCAATCGCTTTTTCACCCGAATGACCAAAAGGCGGATTCCCGATATCGTGCGCCAGTGAGGCTGCTGCTACGATAGCCCCAAAATCATTCATGTGAAAACCGTGAACTTCTTTCAGATGGGGATATTTTTCGATGATTTTCTTGCCTACTAATCGTCCCAAAGAACGACCGACAACCGAAACTTCTAAACTGTGTGTCAATCTAGTATGCACAAAATCTGTTTTCGATAAAGGAATAACCTGCGTTTTATCTTGTAAACTCCTAAAAGCCGCCGAGAATATGATACGATCATAATCGACTTCAAAGCCCAAACGGGTGTCGTCTTGTTCGATACGCAATCTCTTTCCTTTGTCTCCTTGTCGTCTTAATGATAAAAGTTGTTCCCAGTTCATCTTTGATAGTTGTAATTTCTGAATTTTTAATGAGCGAATATAAAGAAAAAGTAACGAGTTGAAATAAAAAAAGCAGCCAAAAATGACCGCTTTCTAAATCGAAATATTGAAATGAAAAGGATTACAATTTCATTTTTGATATAAATTCATGCTTATTTACAACATAAGTAACTGATAAGGTATCATGCCATCCTCTTGAATTCCCAGACAAAAATGAAAAAGCTTCAATAGGAATCATGCGAACTAATGTTCGTATAACAATACTTTTTACTTTTGGCTTGCTGCCATTGTGCTTTATCACTACTGTTTTAGTAAAATATTTACCAAAAGTTCTTGAAAAATAGAGCTCCATAATCGTGTAATAAAAAAATAGCACCACTAGTCCAAAAATTACATTTTCAACAATAGTTAATGAGGTGATCCATTCTGATAATTTAAAATTGCCTGTTAGTTCACCGATAATATTTATGGCTGCTCCAATACCAACTGTGAACATATAAACAATAAATAAGTCAATTATAAGGTTAAGGAATCTTTGTCCTTTAGAAGCTAATAAATCATCTGTAATAGTAAATTCTTTAGTTTCCATTTTTAGTATTTTTAGTTTAGAAAATATCAGTTTTAATTGTACTGCTTACTCAAATATAGTGAATTTTTAATGCTTTACCGTGGTGAATAGCTGCTATTTGTAAAGAGCCAAAAGTGAAAATTTGATTGCTTTTAAAAATAATAGTAGCACTAATGCACTTTGGAGTCACTTCTCGAATGATTACTTTTCCGATAGTCTCGTTTTATGTAACATATCGAAATTAATCTGAGTTTTCCCAAAATCCATACTAGCTATGCTATTTTCAACCAATTAATTTTAAAAAGAGCCTTCATAGTAGTCCCGCTTGCTTTTACATCACGATCAATGTTTTTCTGCTGCATTCATCCAATGACTATCAGCCATAAAAACTAGGTTGAATTCGATGCAAAATGCAAATTAAAAATCCTTAACAACACTTGCTTGTTTAGAATTCACCACTAAATCATTGGTACAAGTAGCATAAAATAATCGAAAGATATTCGCACTCCATTTATTTGTATAATCAATTACTCTCATAATCATGTCCTTTGCTACTACAAATATATCCTTTACGGAGCCTTTTATATTTACACTATTTTAAGATTGATTTATGAAATTCTCACACGGGTAGTAGTTTTAAAGTACTTTTTTAGATAAAAAAGTTATTTTGAGTTTTGTATTGACCTGCGGGTTATGCTTATTTGTGGGCACAAGCGGGACACTTGCGCGAGCGGAGAATTAATATTTCAATAGATAATAATACTACTTATAAACGTAATTCCCTAGCCCTGATAGCAGTGGAAATCCTTTTACTTTTTTTCTTAAAAAATTAAAAGATTGCAACGGATAGCAGGAAACAGCTCCTTAAAAAAAAGCCATTCTCCTCATAAAAAAGGAAAACGGCTGTTTTTTAATAGTATAAAATCGCTTCGTTCTGGATTGGTATCAATTTAAGACCCACACATTTCGCATTCGTCTGGATCGGCATTTTTAGACAATTCAATCATGGCCTTGTATTCATCAGAAGTCATTTCTACTGCTTCTGCTACTGCAGGAACAGCGATTGATTGCTCTTTAATTTCAATTGGTTCTGCTTTTTTATCGTTATTCAATGTAAATTTAATTGCATCTACCGCAGCTTTTGTTCTCAAATAATACATTCCTGTTTTCAATCCGGATTGCCAAGCGTAAAAATGCATGGAGGTCAATTTAGAATAATTGGCGTTCTGCATAAATAAGTTCAGTGATTGTGATTGATCAACAAAATATCCCCTTTGACGTGACATATCGATAATGTCTTTCATAGACATTTCCCAAACGGTTTTGTACAATTCTTTCAAGTCTTGCGGAATATTTAAGTCCTGAACCGAACCGTTGTTTCGCATTAATTCTTGTTTTAAGGTTTCGTTCCACAAACCACGTTCTACTAAATCGTGTAACAAGTGTTTGTTTACTACAATGAATTCGCCCGAAAGTACTCTTCTCGTATAGATATTAGAAGTATACGGTTCAAATGCTTCATTGTTACCCAAAATTTGAGATGTTGAAGCGGTTGGCATTGGCGCTACTAATAATGAGTTTCTCACGCCATGTTCCATTACTTCTTTTCGCAAAGAAGCCCAATCCCAACGACCTGATAATTCCTCATCTTTCAATCCCCATAAATTGTATTGAAATTCTCCTTGTGATATAGGCGAACCTTTAAAAGAGGAATAAGGACCTTCTTCTTTGGCCATTTCCATCGATGCCGTTACAGCTGCAAAGTACATCGTTTCAAAAATTTCTTGGTTCAGTTTCTTCGCTTCATCACTGGTAAATGGCAAACGCAACATAATAAAAGCATCGGCTAATCCTTGTACTCCTAGCCCAATTGGTCGGTGGCGCTTATTAGAATTTTCTCCTTCAATTACCGGATAATAATTCCTGTCAATTACCTTATTCAAATTTCTCGTTACGCGTTTGGTAACGGTATAAAACAAATCGTGATTGAATTTTTTATCTTCCACAAACATCGGCAAGGATAGTGAAGCCAGGTTACAAACCGCAATTTCATCCTTCGATGTAAATTCCATAATCTCCGTACACAAATTCGATGAACGAATGGTTCCCAGATTTTTCTGATTTGATTTTCTGTTTGCTGCATCTTTGTACAACATGTAAGGTGTTCCAGTTTCAATTTGCGATTCTAGAATTTTTTCCCACAATTCATGCGCTTTAATGGTTTTTCTACCTTTACCGCGTTTCTCGTAATCAACATACATTGCTTCAAATTCTTCACCATAAACATCATACAATCCAGGACATTCATTAGGACACATTAAGGTCCAATAACTGTCTTCCTGTACTCTTTTCATGAATAAATCCGAAGTCCACATCGCAAAGAATAAATCTCTGGCGCGCATCTCTTCTTTTCCTGTATTCTTTTTTAAGTCTAGGAATTCAAAAATATCAGCATGCCACGTTTCGATGTAAATCGCAAAACTTCCTTTGCGTTTTCCACCACCTTGATCCACATATCGTGCTGTATCGTTGAACACTCTCAACATAGGAACAATTCCGTTTGAAGTTCCGTTGGTACCACGAATGTAACTTCCTGTTGCACGAACATTGTGAATAGAAAGCCCAATTCCACCTGCAGATTGCGAAATTTTTGCGGTTTGTTTCAACGTATCGTAAATCCCATCAATACTATCGTCCTGCATCGCCAAGAGGAAACAAGAAGACATTTGCGGTTTTGGCGTACCTGCGTTAAACAATGTTGGAGTAGCGTGTGTAAAGAATTTTTTCGACATCAAGTCGTACGTTTCAATCACTGACTTCAGATCGTCTAAGTGAATTCCAACTGAAACACGCATCAACATGTGTTGTGGACGCTCCACAATTTTACCGTTTATTTTTAGCAAATACGAACGCTCTAGTGTTTTAAAACCAAAATAATCGTAGTTGAAATCTCTATTGTATATTACATGGGAATCTAAAAACTCCGCATTTTCCATAATCACTTTATGCACTTCATCAGAAAGCAACGGAGCATATTGTCCGTTTCTTGGATTTACATAGTTGAACATATCAGTCATCGTTTCCGAGAATGATTTTTTAGTATTGGAATGCAAATTCGAAATCGCAATTCTCGCTGCCAATTGTGCATAATCCGGATGCGCAATCGTCATGGATGCCGCGGTTTCGGCTGCTAAATTATCTAATTCTGACGTAGAAACTCCATCATAAAGCCCTTCAATTACGCGCATTGCTACTTTCACAGCATCTACTAAATCATTCAAACCATAGCATAGCTTTTTAATTCTATCCGTGATTTTGTCAAACATTACAGGCTCTTTGTGACCGTCTCTTTTTATTACGTACATACTTTTATTTGTTTTTAAAAACAGAAAATCCCTTCGCTGTTCTTCGTTATTTGTTATTTGTTATTCATTACGAGGAACAAAGCAATCTCATTTATTGCATTGTTTACTCATTTTTTAGTGTTGATTTGAGGAAAAAGTTCAATTTCTTTTTTAGGAGCTAGTCCCGCTGTCATTCCAATCTTTTTATTTTATAGTCCTGCTACGCTGGGACTAAAAAATAAAAAGGATTTTCCCTTCCATCGGGGCTAAAAAAAATTTACTACAGATAAACTAATTAAAAATCAGCGTCAAAAGTTATTTTTTGAGCCTCGATATCTGTATTCATCACCCCCGCTTTTTGATATTCAGCTACTTTCTTTTCAAAGAAGTTTGTTTTCCCTTGAAGCGAAATCATATCCATAAAATCAAAAGGGTTTGTAGTATTGTATTCTCTGTCGCAACCCAATTCCACTAATAATCTATCCGCTACAAACTCTAAATACTGTGTCATTAATACCGCGTTCATCCCAATCAAACTCACTGGAAGTGATTCTGTAATAAATTCTCTTTCGATATTCAAAGCATCTACAATAATACTTCTAATCCTTTCTTTCGGTACTTTATTCACCAAGTGATGGTTGTGTAAATGCACGGCAAAATCACAGTGAACGCCTTCATCACGCGAAATCAATTCGTTCGAAAATGTCAATCCTGGCATTAATCCCCGTTTTTTCAACCAATAAATAGAACAAAATGCCCCTGAAAAGAAAATTCCTTCTACCGCAGCAAATGCAATCAATCTTTCGGCAAACGAATCCGATTCAATCCATTTCAAAGCCCAATCCGCTTTTTTCTTAATCGCCGGAAAAACTTCTAAGGCATTGAACAATTCATCTTTCTCTGCTTCATCTTTTACATAAGTGTCAATTAATAGAGAATACGTTTCGCTATGAATGTTTTCCATCATGATTTGAAAACCATAAAAGAATTTTGCTTCGGCATACTGTACTTCGTTTACGAAATTCTCCGCTAAATTTTCATTTACGATTCCATCAGATGCAGCAAAAAACGCAAGAATGTGCTTCACAAAATAACGCTCTTCATCAGAAAGCTTGTTATTCCAATCATTTAAATCCTGAGACAAATCTATTTCTTCAGCAGTCCAAAAACTGGCTTCCATCTTCTTATACCATTCCCATATATCATGATGTTTAATTGGAAAAATTACGAAACGGTTTTTATTTTCTTGTAAAATTGGTTCAACTTGCGTCATAATATGATAGTTTATTTTTTGAAATTTTAACGAAATTTTAATCATTTCGTGAGTTACAAAGATTGTGAAATATTGCCAAAATTAAAAGCCAAACTTATTCACAATCCTGTTTAGTTTTTAACAAATAGAAAAAGCAGGATAGTTTTCATACAAATTTTAAAACACTCAAAATGAGCGATTTAAAAAATTAAAACACCTAGGAAGTACCGTAAAATATAGGATTTTTAAAATGCAATACTAAAGAAAAAGAGTTTTTTTGAAAATTATTTTTTCATGTCTGCAGCTACCTTTTCAAGCTCAGCATACCAGTCTTCACCAAACCTTCTAACTAAGGCTTCTTTGACAAATTTATATACTGGTACTTCGAGTTCTTGACCTAAAGAACACGCTGGATCACAAATATCCCATTTGTCATAGTTAACGGCAGCAAACTCGGTAAAATCTTTTACACGAATGGGATACAAATGACAAGAAACTGGTTTTTTCCAATCAATAATACCTTGATTGTACGCTTGCTCAATACCACACAATGCGGTTTTACCATCAAAAATCACATAGGCGCAATCTTTGTTATCAATTAAAGGCGTCTCAAGCTCTCCGTCGGTGCCTTTTACCCAAGTGCCCTGCGCTTCAATAGCAGCAATTCCTTGTTTGCGTAGAAACGGTTTAATCTTTGGATATATAGATTCGAGGATTTGAGTTTCCTCCAGACTTAAAGGCGCTCCGGCGTCGCCGTCTACACAGCAAGCACCTTTACAAGCGGTTAAATTGCAAACAAAATCTTTTTCGAGTAAGTCTTCTGAGACGATGGTTTTTCCTAGTTGAAACATTTGACAAAGGTATTCAAAGAAATCCAAACAAGCACTTCAGCAAATCATAAATTCGCAAACAAAACCAGACAAATTACAAACCAAATTACAGGAATGTATAATCCGATTTAACAAATGAACTGGCTTTTTTATCTAAACTAATGCAGGTCATCGTGGTAATTTGACCTTGATTTTTTAAATCTTTCATGCTCGTAGTCATCATTAAAGGTTTATCTCCTGGTTTAAAATAACCTTTCAAAACAGCTGGATTTTTTTGCTTTTGCTGGGCGCTAAACAAATCCGAAAAACTCACTTCGGCTTCATTGGTATAGTAAAAAACCATGGTGAAATCTTTACTCGTAGCTTGAATTCCCTTACAATTATAACCCCTAATTATTTTATTGGAAAGTGTTTTATATGAAAATGCTTCGTTTTCCTTTTCATTCTCTTTCTCTATCTTGCCAGAATAATCAGGTATTTTTCTTGCGATAGCAACCTTTTTACTTTCTTGCTTAAAAGTGGTAATGATCAACTTGTTTTTATTATCAATAAGCATAAACATTTCTTGAGAATCTCTCATTTTAAAACCAAAATATTCCGCATTAGGTTCCAAAAAATAATCTACAATCATCGCTTTTTCACTTCCACTTTGAATTTCTAAGGAATACTGCCAACTGAACGCATAGGAATTTGGAACTAATGCGGCATCCACTTTATTTTTACCATAAGCCATCACCATGGCGTCAGCATTCAAAATGGTGTCTAAGGATTTTTCAGCTTCTTCTTGTACTTTATCCGCTGCTTTCTGTGCAAGTTTGTCTTCTACTTTTCTTTGCAATTTTTTTAAAATTTGGGCTTCTACTCCATCGCAAAAAAGCACTAAAAATACGATACTACAAACCCCAACTATCTTTTTCATAATACTCCTTTTTAAAATAAACACAAATTTACAAATTGATTTTAAGATAGTTACGTTTTTTATTAAAAAATAGGACATGAAAAAGCAGGCTTTTTTTACAGCAAAAATACCCCTTCCATAAATTAAAATTTTACCTAGCCTCTAACCAAACAAAATTCAATACTTTTGCATTTAAGAGAAATAGAAATTATGGAATTAGATATTAGAGAAATAATCACAGTAGGAATGGTGCTTTTTGCAGTAATTGACATCGTGGGATCGATCCCAATTATTGTTGATTTAAGGGCAAAACACGGCCATATTGAATCTGAAAAAGCCGCTATTGTTGCTGCGGTCATCATGATTGTTTTTCTTTTTGCCGGAGAGGAGCTTTTAAAATTAATTGGAATTGATGTGAACTCTTTTGCAGTGGCAGGTTCTTTTGTGTTGTTTTTTCTGGCGTTAGAAATGATTTTAGGAATACGGATTTATCGTGATGAAGAAGCAAGCTCAGCCTCCATTGTGCCTTTGGCATTTCCACTGATTGCAGGAGCTGGAACCATGACTACTTTACTTTCCTTGCGTTCTCAATTTTACACAATTAATATTGTGATAGCCATAATCTTGAATATTATTTTGGTTTACATTGTTTTAAAATCATCCTCAAAAATCGAAAAAATGCTAGGAGAGAATGGACTTGGAGTCATAAGAAAGACTTTTGGTGTAGTACTTCTGGCTATTGCTGTTAAATTATTCGCTGCGAATGTTAAAGGTTTGTTTGTCTAAAATATATTTTCCTAAATTTACCCCATAATGTTACACTTTAAAAACAATTAGATTTTAGGGAGTTTTATTTCAGTATAAAAACCCAACAATCTGTTTCTTTAAAAACAAAAACGATACCGTATTATGAAAATTTTCACTAACATCTTGGTGTTTTTAGCAGTTGCTCTAATCCTATTTAATGTTACTTTGCTGGATTTTAGAAATCCATTCCAAGGAGAGAGTGCAGTTGCTTTTATTGGAATCGCAGCTTCTTTTTGCGCTGTAATGATTTTGTTAATCTTTAGAATATCCAAAAGAATCGAAGAAAAAACCAATGAAAAGTAATCATTGTGTTTGATGTTTTAATTATTGGAGGCGGGGTTTCAGGCATGTCATGCGCTCTGGTTTTGGGTTCCGCAAAAAACAAACCTTTTGTAGCTACTAAAAAAATTGGTGTTTTTACCCATCAAAAAACAGCTTCTCTTCAAGAAGCTTTATTCAATAACGCATACGGAATTCCTGCTGGAACACTAGGATCTGATTTGCTGAAAACAAGCACTAAACAGCTGTCTGAATCCTATCCACACGTGATACAAATTCCTAATGAAAAAGTCCTTGCAATTGATGGCGAATTCCCGGAATTTACCATTACCACAAATAAAACTAGTTATAAAACTAGAATCATCGTAATTGGAGTTGGTGCCGCAAATACTTTTTCCATACAAGGTTTGTTGCAGTATGTTGAACCGCACCAAAAATCTCTTCCAGAAAAACAAAGAATACAGTTGAAAAATAAAGATCACAAAGTCGCTGAAGGGATTTATGTAACTGGAACTTTAGCAGGCTGGAGAAGCCAATTGTCTATCGCAGCAGGCAGTGGAGCAGCGGTTGCAACAGACATTCTTACGTTGTGGAACAACGGTGTGCAAACGCATGTTCACGATAGTATTCGATAGAAAAATTAATCGTTCAGTTCTAAACTATTTATTATCTCAACAATAGTATCTTGATCCAGTTCAACTTTCTTTAAAATAGCTTTAATTCCTTCAACATCTTTCTTTTTTACACAAGTGTCAAAATCATTAGAAAGTCCTCCGACGTACAAGCGTTCATTTACAGTCATTCCAAAATAGATCCTTTTCATCAGTAGAACTATTCTATTTTATTTCTGCTTTAAAATTCTTTTTACCATGGCGTCTTCTGTCAAAACAATTTCATAATAATAGCTTTCACCATATAATTGTCGGGCAAACTCAGCCGTTAAATAGCGTTTAACCAACGATTTGCTTTTTCCAAAATTCAAATCTAATCCATTGCCAAAAATAAACTTCTGAAACGCGTTGAAATATACATTAGTACCCTTCATTTGAGTTTGAAACTGATCAAAAGATAAGCCTTTAAAAGCACCTCTATTTTTATCCAATTGCTCGAATACAAAATTACCCACGATTCCAGATTGCAGTAAATAGGCCGTACTTTCATTTCCATGTTCTACTTCAAGAGGAACAAAAACATCGGGTACAATACCGCCTCCGCCATATACTAATTTACCTTTTTTTGTCCTAAATTTTATTGTATCTGAGACTTTTATACTGTCTTTTTCAAATAATTCTCCATTTTCAAAACGCGCTTCTGATTCTTTAAAATAAGCTTCATTTCCCTTAGAATATGGTTTTTGAATCGAGCGACCTGTGGGTGTGTAATATCTTGCAATGGTCAAGCGGACTGCGGAACCATCCGCAAAATTCATTTCTCGCTGCACCAATCCTTTTCCAAATGAACGGCGTCCTACAATAGTTCCCCTGTCATTATCCTGAATCGCACCCGCTAGAATTTCACTAGCTGATGCACTATTTTCGTTGATTAAAATAAAGACATTCCCTTTCTCAAAATTCCCTTTCGCAGTTGCGAATGTTTTGTCAATAGTCCCATTTTTGCTTTTGGTAAAAACAATGAGTTGTTGGTTTAGTAATAGTTCATCAGCGATTGCTATAGCTTCTTCCATATAGCCTCCACCATTATCCCTAACATCAATAACTAATGTTTTCGCCCCCTGTGCTTTGAGTTTTCCTAAACCTATCATAAACTCGCTGTAGGTGGTTTCGGCAAATCTATTGATCTTTATATATCCTGTAGTTTTATTTAAAAGTAAAGCAACATCGACACTCTTTATAGGAATAACATCTCTTTTAATTCTTACTTTCAATTTTTTACGCTCTGATTTTCTGTAAATAGTAAGCTCAATATCAGAACCTACTGATCCTTTCAATTTAGCATACAAGCTGTCTGTAGGCAATTTTCGACCAAATAATTTAGTTTTATCCGCATACAAAATTCGATCTCCAGATTGTATTCCTGCTTTTGCCGAAGGTCCGTCAGCTACTGGTTTTATTACTGCAACAGAATCTTTATACATGTAAAAATTCACGCCAATACCCACAAAATTACCTTTCATACTCTCTGCCACTTCCAGCTGTTCACTAGGTGGTATGTAAACGGAATGCGGATCAAGTTTTGCCAGAATATTATCGACCGTTAGATTTACAATAGAATCTGTATTGACATCATCAACATATTCGTTATCAATGAAATCAATGAGTTTATTGAGCTTACTTTTTGAATTGTTTTTGACTAGGTAATCCGCTGTATTAGGAAAATTCAATAATCCACCCAATACAATGCCCAAGGCAAATGTGGAGAAAATAAGAATGGGTAAATATTTAGCGCTAAATTTCATTTGAAGATCCAATTAATTTGTAATGAAAGACAGCGAGGTCTTTCTTCTAGAACTTACTTGCTACTTATTCTTCTAATACTGGAATGTGCTCTACCTCAACTCCCGCTTTTATCAAGAACTGAATTCCAGAATCATCCCGATATCCGTTATGATAGACTACTCTTTTAATTCCGGACTGGTGAATCAATTTACTACATTCCTTGCAAGGTGAAAGTGTAATATATAAGGTAGCTCCTTCACAGGATTGTGTAGAGCGGGCTACTTTTAAAATTGCATTTGCCTCGGCATGTAAAACATCCCAGCGCGTTAATCCTTCGTGATCCTCACAACAATTTTCAAAACCTGTGGGCGTTCCGTTATAACCATCAGAAATAATCATACGATCACGCACAATAATTGCGCCAACTTGTTTGCGTTTACAATAAGAAAGAAGACTCCATTCCTTAGCTATTCTAAGGTAGGCTTTATCGTATTTATTTAATTTTTTTTCGTTCATTTCTATCTCTTCCAGATTTCACTTTCCACAATCATTGGTATCACTATTCCTATTATAAATGCTGACATGACAAGAGTCCAATCGCGTTTCGAGAATCGAAAAACGGTTTGAACGATATACGACAGTATTAAAACGACAAAAACGACTACAATCTGAGCCGCCTCAATCCCTAAAGCAAATTCGCCTAAAGGCAACACTTTAGAGGTCGCGCTCCCTCCTAGAATTGATTTGAAGTAATTTGAAAACCCCAAACCATGAATTATCCCAAAGAAAAGCGTGATAAAAAACACTAGATTGATACTTTCTTTTTTATTGGTTTTTCCTGCCGTAAAAAGATTAAATAGCGCTGTTATTAAAATTGTTATTGGAATTAACAACTCGACAACGTTTACTTTTATAGCAATTATGCCAAAAACGGAGAGCAGCAACGCCATTGTATGACCAACAGTAAAAAGGGTTACCAAAAGAACCACGCGTTTCCAATCCTTGAAAGAGAATGGAACTGCAAGCGCTATTAAAAATAAAACATGATCATAAGCATGAATATCTAAAACGTGTTTTAATCCTATTTGAAAGTAAATCCAAAATTCTGACATCAGTAAAATATTAGGTTGATAAAGGGGTTGTAAACTTACGATTAATTTTGAAAATGTATCCTTTGAATATTTAAATAAATAGAATTCTGAAGAGAACTTAGCAAAAGAAAAAAATTAAAAAAATTAAAATCAATAATTTAAAAATAGATTTATCTTTGTAGGATATAAAACCAATAATTATGTCATTTTCAGATTTATTTGATAGCGAATTTAAGCAAAGAAATAGAGGCCATTTTTCATCAATTGTCCGTGTAGCACTTACTGACGAGAAGTTTTCTCCAGAGGAAAAAGCATTTTTAGACAAACTGGCAGTTCGATTAGAAATTTCTCCAGCAGAATATGAGGAAATCCTTGAAAATCCTTTAAAATATCCAATCAACCCTCCCTATTTGTACGAGCAAAGAATAGAGCGTTTGTATGATTTAGCACGAATTGTTCATGTTGATCATCATTTAGGTGACAAACAGGAGTTACTCCTTAGAAAAATTGGTGTAGGTATAGGATTTAATGCTGACAACATACAGTACATTGTAGATAAAGCTCTTAAATTAGTAGATAAAGAAGTAGATTTAGATACTTTTATTTTTGAAATGCAAAGCATGAATAAATAGTAAAAGTGATAAAAAAAAGCTTCCGCCATGGCGGAAGCTTTTTGCTTTTTAGTATTTGCTTAGTTTTGCTTTATGCATAAATTCTTCCGCTTTTTCTACCATATTATAGCTTCCACAGAAAAAAGGTACCCGTTGATGCAGTTCTGTTGGTTCAATTTCCATTATTCTATCAAATCCATCTGATGCTTTCCCACCTGCTTGCTCCACGATAAAGGCTAACGGATTACATTCATACAAAAGTCTTAATTTCCCCTTTGGTGCTTTAGAACTTGTTGGATATAAATAAATCCCTCCTTTGATCATATTTCGATGAAAATCAGAAACTAAACTACCAATGTATCGAGAAGTATAAGGTCTGTCCCCTTCTTCAAGTTGACAATATTTGATATAATCTTTAACTCCTTGTGGAAAATGAACATAATTCCCCTCGTTGATTGAATAAATATGTCCGTCTGTTGGGAAATGCATTTTTGGATGCGACAAATAAAAGGTTCCAATAGCTGGATTCAGCGTAAATCCATTGACTCCATGTCCTGTGGTGTAAACTAACATCGTTGAAGTCCCGTAAATCACATATCCTGCAGCTACTTGATTGATTCCCGGTTGTAAAAAATCTTCCATTGTCACCGGAGTACCTATTGGAGTGATTCTCCTATACACTGAAAATATTGTTCCGACAGAAACATTTACATCAATGTTAGATGACCCATCAAGTGGATCCATTAACACGACGTATTTGTTATTATGACTGTTATCACTTCCTTCTACAGTGATAAAATCATCATTTTCTTCAGAAGCAATGCCACATACTATTTCCCGGTTGATTAACGTTTGGATAAAAACTTCGTTAGCGTAAACATCGAGTTTTTGCTGATCTTCGCCTTGAATATTTTGTTCTCCAGCCGCTCCAACAATATCTACCAGACCCGCTTTATTTACTTTGTAGTTGACCACTTTGGCAGCCAAACGGATGGAGTTAATGATTCGGGATAATTCGCCTGACGAATACTGAAAAGCATTTTGATTTTCAATTATAAATTCTCCTAGTGTTTTGTTGCGTTCTTCCATTACGAAATCGATGTAGTTAATTTGAAGTCACAAATATCGTTTTTTTTGTGAAAATGATTTGAATAATATGAACTTAGTTTATCACTATTGTATATTTGCTGAATAAAACATAAATTTAATATGTATCAGTGTAGTTTTATTGCATTTTCGAATCAATAAAATAAAATATTATGAAATCAACCTTTATAAAGTTGACCACGAACCATGCTGAAAACTGTGAATTTCTTAACATTACAAATACATACCACACATGAATATTAGAAAAGGTACTCCCAATGATATGGCGGCGGTTTTGGGTCTGATCCAAGAATTAGCTGTATTTGAAAAAGAACCAGATGCCGTTCTTGTAACTGTGGACGATTTAATTCGCGATGGTTTTGGCCCAGTTCCACTCTTTCATGTTTTTGTAGCAGAAATCGAAAATGACTCGAGCGCTAATCCAGAAGCAAAGCAAATAGTAGGTATTGCATTGTATTACTACCGCTTTTCAACTTGGAAAGGAAAAACAATACACTTAGAAGATTTAGTAGTTAAAGAGACAATGCGCGGCACCGGATTAGGCTATGCTCTATATTCTGAAATCATAAAACAAGGCAAGAAGGATCAGGTGCGGCGAGTAGAATGGAACGTGTTAGACTGGAATACTCCTGCAATTGAATTTTATGAGAAATCTGGAGCTAAGGTTCTTCGGGATTGGTACGTGGTACAAATGGATGAAGCAGGAATCAACAATTTTGTTGAAAATAAAATAAGAAAATAAATTTCTAAGCCTACTTGAAAGTTAGGTTTTAGAGTTCAAAATAATGGAATTTTTATTAGTATGAGAGTATTCAAATTTGGTGGCGCTTCCGTAAAAGATGCCGAAGGAATTAAAAACGTATATGGCGTTCTTCAAAAAGTAGGTTATGAAGATGTCCTGCTCGTGGTTTCTGCTATGGGAAAAACGACGAATGCATTGGAACTGGTAATTAAAAATTATTTCGATAAATCGGCTGAGTTAAATTCATCGGTTCAGGAAGTAAAAAAATACCACAATCAAATTTTGTTGGATTTATTTGAAGACGATAAAAATCAAGTTTTTACAGCAGTAAACACCCAATTTGCTGATTTGGAATATTTCTTGGCCCATAATAAATCTCCAAATTATAATTTTGTTTACGACCAAATTGTTAGTTATGGCGAGTTAATTTCGACGACTATCCTAAGCCACTTTATGAATTTCATGGGCATTAAAACGCAATGGCTGGATGTTCGTAATTTTATAAAAACGGATGCCAATTACAGAGATGCCGAAGTAGATTGGGAATTAACACAAAAGAATATTGCCAAAAACGTAAAACGTAAAATACTGAATATTACACAAGGTTTCTTGGGTTCAGACGAGAATAATTTTACAACTACTTTAGGTCGGGAAGGATCTGATTATACTGCGGCAATTTTTGCCTATTGCTTGAATGCGGAAAGCGTAACCATCTGGAAAGATGTTCCTGGAGTAATGAATGCCGATCCAAGATATTTTGAAAATACAAGCCTATTAAATCAAATTTCGTATCGCGAAGCCATTGAATTAGCGTTTTATGGCGCAACTGTTATTCACCCAAAAACGTTACAGCCGTTACAAAAAAAAGAAATTCCTTTGTTTGTAAAGTCCTTTATAAATCCTTTATTAAAAGGAACTAGTGTATCTAAAGGCGTTGATTTAGAACCTTATTTGCCTTGTTTTATTGTCAAAAGGAACCAACTTTTGATTTCGCTATCTTCTATAGATTTCTCTTTTATCATGGAAGAAAACATCAGCGAAATTTTTGCTTTGTTTCACCAATTTAAACTAAAGGTAAACTTAATCCAGAATTCAGCTATTAGTTTCTCTGTCTGTGTTGAGGATAAATTCGACAATTTCAAAACACTAAATGCCATTTTATCTAAAAAATTCAAAGTAGAATACAATGAAAATGTGACGTTATACACGATTAGGCATTTCAATGATTCAGCAGCACAAACAGTAGAAAAAGACAAAGTGGTTTTGCTGAAGCAAGTCAGTCGGGAAACCATGCAAGTCGTGACCAAAGAGGTTTAAACACGCGGTACCACTTTTAATAACGGGCATCAAAATAAAATTTTGATGTCCGTTATTTTTTTAAGTCCAAAAAAAGACCCGAAAAAGGGATTTTATGACTTCATTAAAATCCAAATTTTCAGAGAAATACATATTCTGATTATCAAATTATAAATACTACTTTTGATACTTTCGAGTTATAGTATTTATGTTGAAAAAATTACTTTTTTGGATTCTAATCAGTTGTTTTTCTGGGCTTCACGCACAGCAAACCAATTCGTTGTACAAAACCAAAAAAATCTTTCCTAAACGCGACACCATTCACATTGAAAATGAAAGTATTAATTCTAGTTTTTTCAAATTGCTTGACGCCAATGGCAAACGCATTGACAGTACTTTATTTATAGTAAATTTTGCTAAAGGAACTTTACTTTTAAAAGAAAACAGCATTTTCAACTCGGATTCCCTCACCTTACAGTATTTAAAATTTCCGGAGTTATTGACTAAAGAATACCGAATATACGAACCCAGCAAAGTGGTGAGTAATGAAGCTGGATTAGGCGATTTATATGTTATAGACAACAAAAACACGAAAAAGAATATTCCTTTTGACGGATTGAATACTTCGGGGAGTATTACACGAGGTGTGACTGTAGGAAACAATCAAAATGCTGTTTTGAACTCTAATCTGGATTTGCAAATCACAGGAAAAATTTCAGAAAAAGTGAGTTTGAGAGCCTCAATCCAAGACAGCAATATTCCGCTGCAAGACGGAGGCTACTCTCAAAAATTAGATCAGTTTGACAATATTTTTATGGAATTATTCAGCGACGAATGGAACATACGTGCTGGTGATATTTTTCTAGAAAATAATAAAACGCAATTCCTAAATTTCAATAAAAAAGTCCAAGGCTTAGCCACAAACTTCAACTTTGGAACCGCAGCAAATAAAACGAATGTGTTTGCATCAGCAGCATTAGTACGCGGACAATATGCCAAAAGTAATATTGTAGGACAGGAAGGCAATCAAGGTCCGTACAAATTAAAAGGACAAAATGGCGAATTGTACGTTTTAGTCGTTTCCGGTTCAGAGCGGGTTTTTGTCAACGGAATTTTATTAAAAAGAGGTGAAAACAATGACTACACCATAGATTACAATGCCGGCGAAATAGTATTTACACCGCTTTTTACGATCACGTCAGAAATGCGAATTGCTATCGAATACCAATATTCCGACAGGAATTACACGCGTTTTGTAACCTATGCCGGTGCTACCCATGAAAACAAAAAATGGAGTTTTGGTGGCTATTTGTATTCAGAAAACGATTTAAAAAACCAACCATTACAACAAAACCTTTCTCCTGAACAAGCCCAAATATTAGTCAATGCCGGAGATAATTCTACTTTAATGACTGCGCCTTCTGCGTATTCCGACACGTACTCTGAAAATAAAGTGCTCTATCAAAAAACAATAAGCAATGCTACTGAAATTTTCGAATATTCAAATGACCCACAACAGGAATTATTTAATGTGCGTTTTACTCTTGTAGGCTCAAATAATGGAAATTACGTCCTGTCTAATGCAGCTACAATAACCCGAGTTTATGAATTCATTGCTCCTATAAACGGGATTCCTCAAGGAAATTACGAACCAATAATCCAACTGATTGCACCCACGAAAGTACAAGTAGCAACGTTTTTAGGAAAATATAAACCTACTGAAAAAACAGCTGTTGACTTTGAAATTGGGATTAGCAACAATGATAAAAATTTATTTTCGGGTATTGACGATGCAAATAATAAAGGCTTAGCCGGAAAAATAAATGCCAAGCAACGCATTTTTTCTAAGAGATGGCAAATGGATGCTTTCGCTAATTATCAATTTATCCAGAGCGAATTTAGGTCCGTGGAACGAATTTACAACATAGAATTTGATCGGGATTGGAACTTAGGAACAACTGCCATTGGAAATCAAAGTTTACTCGTTACCGGATTGCAATTGGATTTAAATCCAAAACCAAAATCTACGGACAAAGGACTGCTTGTCTATCAGTTTGAAAAACTAGATTTTTCTGAAAATTTTTCGAGTAGTAGGCACGTTTTAAATGGATTATTTCAAGTGAAAAATTGGACCTTTCAAAATCAAGGAAGCTATCTTAAAAGTGACGCTAGCCTTTTAGCATCCCAATTTTTAAGAAACCAGTCTCAACTGCGATTTCATTTTGATAAAAACTGGGTTGGATCCACTTTGCGATTAGAGAATAATCAAGAAAAAGATAAAACAACAAATCAATTTTCGGCCTTGAGCCAAAAATTCACAGAGTATGGTCTGTACGCTGGACGTGGCGATAGTACCAAGGTTTTTTTGGAATTGGGCTATCTTAGAAGGACCAATGACAGCTTACAGAATGGCTTAATTCAGCGTGTAAATTCCTCACATACGCTATTGCTAAAATCCAAATTGATTCAAACTAATAAAAGTGATTTATCCATTTATGCCAATTATAGAGTTTTGGCTTTTGTAGATGCAACACGAAAAAAAGAACCTACACTAAACTCCAGAATAGTGTACACGGATCGTTTTTTCAATCAATTAATACAAAGCACAACGGTTTATGAAACGAATTCAGGAAGCATTCCGCAACAAGAATTTACGTATCTGGAAGTTTCCGCGGGACAAGGCGTTTATACTTGGAATGATTATAACGGCAATAGGATTCAGGAGTTACAGGAGTTTGAAATTGCGCCGTTTATCGATCAGGCAAAATTCATTCGCGTATTTTTACCCAATAGGATTTATATAAAAACACATCAAAATAAGTTCTCACAATCCCTAACCTTAAATCCAAATCAATGGCAAAACGAAAAAGGATTGAAAAAGTTACTCTCCTATCTTTATAATCAGACAGCCTTTATAATCGACAGAAAAAATAGAAATGAAGGTGCTAATTTTGAATTAAATCCCTTTAGTGGATCTGAGGAGAACGTGTTGGGATTAAACTCGAGTTTACGAAACAGTTTGTTTTACAACCGAGGGAAGCAAAAACACTCGACAACTTATTCCTACTTCGCAAACAAAACTAAAAACTTATTATCCATCGGTTCGCAAGAAGCCGCAAACAATTCGCATCAATTGCAGTACAATCATTTGTATCAAAAAAGCTGGCTTTTTGGTTTTTTTGCTAAAACCATTCACACCACCATTCAATCGGAGAATTTCCCGGAGAAAAACTTTGATATCAACGGCTATCAAGTGGCTCCAAAAATCAGTTATTTGTTTTCCAAAAGTACCAGTTGGGATCTTTTTTATGAACTGCAAAGAAAAGAAAATCAGATTGGCGTGTCAGAAACACTGTTGCAAAACCGTTTTGGAACTGCTTTTTCGTATGCAGGAACTAAAAAATTCACAATGAACGGGGAGGTTTCTTTTTACCAAAATAAATTTGAAGGAAATGAATTCTCTGCTGTTGGATTTCAAATGCTAGAGGGATTACAAACGGGACAAAACTTGACATGGAGATTGCTTTTACAAAAAAACATTACACAATTTTTAGATATCAATTTTAATTACCAAGGTCGAAAAAGTGAAACAAGCCAAGCCATTCACACCGGAAACGTTCAACTTAGAGCTTACTTTTAGTAGCGTAACTTAATGGTTTGATAATACCTTAGCAATATATAAAACGGGTTCATTGTCTAACTTTAAAATAAAAAACAGCAACCCTATCAATCGCAAATGGATTTAAGAACAAACCAAAAAACCATACTAATTGCACCATTAAATTGGGGATTAGGTCACGCTACCCGATGTATTCCTATCATTAAGGCGTTGTTAGAAAATAATTATACGCCCATAATTGCATCCGACGGAATTGCACTAGCATTACTAAAAAAAGAATTTCCTAACGTAATAGCCTTAGAACTTCCCTCCTACCAGATAGAATATGCTAAAAATGGCAAAAATTTTAAATGGAAGTTATTTATAAACGGTTCGAAAACCATTAAAGCCATTCGAAAAGAAAAAATAATAGTTGAAAATTGGATTAGTAAATATGGCATTAACGGCATTATTTCAGACAATAGATTAGGCGTTTTCAGCAAGAAAGTGCCATCCGTTTACATAACGCACCAATTGAATGTAATGACAGGAAATACTACGTGGTTAACGAGTAAAATACATCAATATGTTATAAAAAAATACACGGAATGCTGGGTTCCAGACCTTGCAGGTTCGCAAAATTTAAGTGGAGAATTAGGTCATGTTGACCATTTAAACCTCCCTATAAGATACATAGGTCCATTAAGCCGATTGCAAAAGAAACTCATCGCAAAAAAATACGACTTATTGATTATTCTTTCAGGACCGGAACCACAACGGGGTATATTGGAAAAATATCTAAAAAAAGAAATCCTCCAATTCAAAGGAACAGTAATTTTCATTGAAGGAAATATAGAATCGGAGCAGAAAATTGTTGTAAAAGAAAATGTAGCTTATTACAACTTCATGAATTCAACAGAACTGGAACAAGCTTTTAACGAAAGTGAAATGGTTTTATGCCGCTCTGGTTACACTACTATAATGGATCTTGTACAGCTGAGAAAAAAAGCTTTTTTCATCCCCACTCCTGGACAATACGAACAAGAGTATCTAGCCAAAAAATTAAAGAAAGAAGGCTTGGTTCCTTATGCTAATCAAGATGATTTTAAAATGGAGGATATTCAAGAAATCCAAGAATATAAAGGATTGCCTCGATTGCATACAACTATTGAATGGCCTGTTTTATTTCAAGTTTTTGAAAAATAACTAACTGTTTTAAAACAAAAAAACCGATTCGTCTGAAACGGTTTTCCAAAATATAAAACGGGTCACGCTAGTTTATTTTTTTGATGGCTTTTGCTTTTTCAAGCGTAAAAGAAAATTCAGATCCAACGCCAAAGGTGCTGTCAATATAAATTTTTTCATCGTGCGCCTCAATAATGTGCTTTACGATGGACAGCCCCAATCCAGAGCCACCTTCTGTTCTTGCGCCGCTTTTATCAACGCGGTAAAAACGTTCAAAAAGTCTTGGAATATTTTTTTTCTCTATTCCTTCACCGTTATCGGTTACTCTAATGATCACTTTTTGATCCGTTAAATCTTCGATACTTACCTCAGTTGATCCTTTTTCTTTTCCGTATTTAATCGAATTTACAATCAGATTCATGACTGCTTGCTGGATTTTTTCTTGATCGCCGACCACGATCACTGGCTTATTGTATTTCATATCAAACATCAATAGGATATCTTTTTTGGAAGCTTTCATTTCCAACAAATCAAAAACATTTTGAATTAGTTTAACAATATCAAACTCGGCGATTTCTAAATTCAGTTCTCCAATTTCAAGTTTAGAAATCATATCTAAATCCTGTACAATGTAGATGAGTCTTTCCACCCCTTTTTCAGCGCGTTCTAAGTATTTTTTACGAATTGTTTTATCGTTCATCGCCCCATCTAGTAAGGTTGACAAATAACCTTGAACCATAAAAAGAGGTGTTTTGAGTTCGTGAGAAACGTTCCCAAGAAACTCTCGTCTATATTCTTCCCTAACTTTTAAGGTTTCTATTTCCAGTTTTTTATCGGTGGCAAATTTTTTGACTTCACGCGTAAGTGTCGCCATGTCGGTTGTTATCGGTTGATTTCTAAAAGTACTAGACTCTAGTAAAGAAACATCATCGTATATTTTTTTTACCTTTTTATAAATGAACCGTTCCACCCGATATTGAATAACGATAAAAGAGAATGTTGCTATAGCGAATGCAAAAATCAAGCTAAAGCGATACGAAAAGGTGAAAAACAAATAGGTCAGAAAACTAACTAATCCTGTAGAAAAAAGAGTAATGTATAGTGCCGACTTCACGGCAAAACGGTATGTTTTTTTAAAATTTATTGTCATTTATACTTCAAACTTGTATCCAACTCCTTTTATTGTCTTGAATAATTCTTCACCAATTTTTTCTCTCAATTTTCTGATATGTACATCAATCGTTCTTCCACCAACAACGACTTCGTTACCCCAAACTTTATCTAAAATTTCATCTCGTTTGAATACTTTTCCTGGTTTTGAAGCCAATAGATAGAACAGTTCAAATTCTTTTCTAGGCAATGCAATTTCGATATTGTCCTTAACAATTTTGTATTCTTCGCGATTAATTTCGATACCGCCTACATTCAGTGTTTCGCTATTTTGTTCTTTCTCTTTCAGACGACGCAACAAAGCTTTTACTTTGCTGACTAATAATTTAGGTTTGATTGGTTTTGTAATATAATCATCTGCACCGGCATCAAAACCAGCTACTTGAGAATAATCTTCACTTCTAGCCGTCAAGAAAGTGATAAGTACATTACTGAGCTCTGGAATTTTACGAATGTTCTCACAAGCCTCCATGCCATCCATTTCTGGCATCATGACATCCATTATAATAAGGTCTGGAATTTCCTTTTTGGCTTTGGCTATAGCTTCTTTACCATTTGCCGCTGTAATGATCTGATATCCTTCCTGAGAAAGGTTGTACCCTACAATTTCTAAAATATCCGGCTCATCGTCAACTAATAGAATCTTGGTGTTTTTTTTCTTCATAAAGCGTCAAAAATTTATTTTGCAATGTAAATGTAAACATAAATGAGGTATTGAAAAGCTGTTAACCGTAATTTAATATTGGAGTGATTTGAAGACCCATAACAAAACATAACCATAACAAATCAATAACTTCCGTTTCGCATTTCAGGCGTTACTTTGCAAAAAAATTAAAACCAAATGAAATTCAAGTTACTATTTTTCACGTTATTACTAACAGCTGTTTCTTTTTCACAAAATAAAGGAACGATTACTGGAACGTTAACAGACAAAGATGCTAATAATCAGTCCTTACCTTTTGCTAACGTTCTCCTTAAAGGAACTAGCATAGGAACTAATACTGATATTGATGGTAAATACACTTTAACAGTGTTACCAGGAAGCTATACATTACAACTTAGCTTTGTAGGTTATGAATCAGTAGAGATTCCTGTGACAGTGATTGCCAATGAAACTATAACGGTAAGCAAAGCGCTGGGTTCTGCTGGATATAAATTAGAAGACGTGGTAGTTCGATCTACCGTTAACAGGCAAAAAGAAACTGCATTATTATTAGACCAAAAAAATGCGGTCGAAATAAAACAAACTATTGGAGCCCAAGAGCTTTCCCGTAAAGGAGTAAGCGATGTAGCAACAGCAGTAACTAAAACAACTGGAATAACTAAACAGGAGGGTTCTGGAAATATATTTGTTAGAGGTCTAGGAGATCGCTACAACTCTACCACCATGAATGGTTTACCAATTCCATCTAATGATCCAGAAAAGAAGAATATCAATTTAGAAATTTTCTCTACAGACATCTTGGAATATGTTTCTATTGACAAAGTGTATAATAGTAAATTATACGGTGATTTTGCTGGAGGAAATGTAGACATTGTATCTAAAGATTACAAAGGAAAAGGCTTTCTTAAGGTTGACATTGGTTCAAAAGTAAATACGAATGCAATCAGTGAAGATAACTTTTCATTACAAAAAGGACCTGGCAGTTTTGGTTTTAGTGCAATTGCAATACCAGCAAATCCTTTGACGCAATATAATTTTGGGTCTTTGCAACTAGATAGTAAAACTCCACTAGGAAGCTCTATTGGAATTTCTGGAGGAAAATCATACGACCTAGGAGCAGAAAGTAAACTTAATGTTTTTGCTACTGTATCTTTTGGAAGCGACTTTACGTCTAGATCTGATGGTTCAGCAAAAGGAAATGTAACTGGTGATGGTATAGTAAACAAGAATTTTGATACTTATTCTCTAATTAGCTACAATACTAATTTTACTAGTATGGCTAATATTGGTTATAAAATGAATAGCAATAATAAAATTAACTTCAATACGGTCTTCATAAACAATTCTTCTCAGAGTAAGGAAGAATACACCGGATTTATCATAGATATTGCAAACGATGGTAATGGTTTAATTCGTCGTAACAAGTATGAAAAAAATAGTTTGTTCATTAATCAATTGTTAGGAGAACATAAATTGGGGGAACGTTCTAAATTAAACTGGGGAGCATCTTACAACATGATCAAAGGCGATATGCCAGACCGAACTCAAAACATTTTTAGAAAAGAACCTAGTGGTTATGTTTTATCTAGTATTTCTTTTCCTGATAATCACAGATATTTTCAAAAATTAACAGAAAATGAAACTGCTGCAAATATTTCTTTTGATTATAAATTCAACAAGTCAGACGACGACACCTACAATGGTAAATTAACTTTTGGCTACAATGGTAGATTTAAAACGAGGAATTTTGAAGCGTCGCAATTTAATTTTAGAGCAACCAATGAATTCCGTGGAACACTTGTAGATCCAAATAATTTAGATTTATTTTACAACCAACAAAATTTCAGCAATGGTAATTTTGAAATCGCAACCTTCCGCGGTGGACCTCAAGTTCCAAATGCATTAGATCCACAAACCTATAATGGGGATCAATTTATAAATGGTGGTTTTTTGAATACAGAATATAAATTTAAAAAGTTAACTACCGTTCTAGGATTAAGAGGGGAATACATTTTTCAAAAAGTAGACTGGAACACTCAGTTAGATCCAAATGGTGGCTTTAATGAATTAGAAAAAATTGCTTTTTTACCAAGTGTAACAATGAAATATGAACTAAACGAAAAACAAAATTTACGTTTTGGATTTAGTAAAACTTATACGTTGCCACAATTTAAAGAAAGAGCATTATTTGTTTACGAGGATGTTACAGAGGTTAAAGTAGGAAATCCAAATTTATATGCATCTGATGATTATAATTTTGACTTAAAATGGGAGATGTTTCCAAAAAGCGAAGAATTAATTTCAGTAACTGCTTTTGGTAAATACATACTTAACCCTATGAATGAAGTAACTATTGCTTCGTCCACAAATGATATCTCATTTATTAACACTGGAGATTTTGGTTATGTTGCCGGTGGAGAGATTGAATACAGAAAATTACTTTTTGATTTTGATCAAAATAACGCTAAAAAATTGTCCGCAGGTATCAACGCTTCTTATTTATACAGCAATCAAGATTTAAGTACTGAAAAAGTGATAAAAGAAACGGATTATAATGTGGTTTTTACTGATACTCAAAGTAAATTTACAGGTGCATCTGATTTATTATTGAACGCAGATATCTCGTTATTAAACGAATGGAACAATAAAGAAGGAAGTCTAAACACCACTTTGGCTTACACCTACTTTTCAGACAGAGTTTATGCTATTGGTACAAATGACAAGGGAAATCTAGTTGATAAATCATTTGGTTCACTAGATTTTATCGCCAAATCTAAATTGAATAAAAATTTAGGAATTGACTTTGTAGTAAAAAATCTTTTAGACCCTACCATAGATCGAGTACAAGAGAACAGAACAGGAGATGTAAATGTTTTATCCTATAAAAAGGGGCTATTATTTAGCATCAACTTAAACTATCAATTCTAATATAAAAGAGCAGCTACAACTGCTCTTTTTTTTTATTAAAAAAGCTCTTAACAATGGAAACGTTAAGTTAACAATAACCTCGAGTTAATTTAAACAAACAGTCACAGTTCCTTAACTTCCGCAAAGCAAACTTAACTGACCTTTGACAAATCTAAACAAACACAAATTATATTACAATCATGAAAAAATCAATTTTACAAGTTTTAGGAATTTTAACACTTTCAGCAACACTAGTAACAAGTTGTACAACTGACACTAGCGGTACTGATAGTTCTTCATCAACGTTTGTAGTTAATCCTCTTAATTTTCAAGGGACAATTACTGAGGGAGAAGTTGTATTAGTCGCTGGAACAACCTATAAATTGTCTGGAAAAATTCAAGTGAATAGCGGTGCTACATTAACTATTCCTGCAGGAACAATTATAGAAGGTACAGGCGGAACAGCATCTTATATTGCAGTAGCTCAAGGAGGAAAACTAAATGTAAATGGAACAGCCAGCAAACCAGTGGTAATGACAAGTGGTTTAACTACTAAAAAAGCAGGAGACTGGGGTGGTTTAGTAATATGTGGTAAAGCACCTATCAACCGCGTAAGTGGAGGAGCTAGTACTGCACAATCTGAAGTTGCAGATTTAGCTTATGGTGGTACAGTAGCCAATGACAATTCTGGATCTATCAGATATTTAAGAATTGAATATGCTGGTGCAGCTTTTAACAGTGAAAAAGAATTTAACGGAGCTTCATTATTTGGAGTTGGTTCTGGAACAACTTTCGAATATGTTGAGACATACCAAGGTGCAGATGATGGTTTCGAATTTTTTGGAGGAACAGTTAACACTTCTAATTTAATTTCTTTTGGCAATGAAGACGATCAGTATGACTGGACTGAAGGTTGGTCTGGTACCAACACAAACTGGTACGGAAAAATATCATTTGGAAAAGGAAATAGAGGAATTGAAGCAGATAATTTTGAATTAGGTTTTGCTAATACTCCCATTGCTAACCCAACAATTACAAATCTTACATTAGTTGGTCCTGGAAGTGGAGCTTCATCACTGATTTACACAGAAAATCAAGGTTTAAAATTAAGAAGAGGAACAAAAGGAATTTTTTCTAATGTAGTATTAAGCTCTTGGGCTACAGGTGTTGATGTAGAAAATGATGAAAGTTTAAATGCAATAGGTACTGGTCTTAAAATTACTGGAATAAATTTTATAGATGTAACTACTAAAACTAAAGGTAAAAAGACAGCTGTAGCTCCTGCTACAAGTGGAGTTAGCGCAGATGCTTCCTTAGTTATTGCCTCTGAAATAAGTACGGCAACTGGAGCAGGAAATGGAGTAAATGCTCCTTCTTGGTCGGCAGGATGGTCTGTTGGACTATAATTTGAACAATATGTGATACTAAACATCCTGAGAAATCAGGATGTTTTTTTTTGGTATGCTTTTTGAAATATATTTTGTATATTTACTATTCAAACTAATCTGATGGCAAAAAACTACTTTTATACAATTACTTTATTGGTTTTTTTATTTTCCCTTAGCGTTAGTGCTCAGGAAAATAAGCAACAACCAAGAACGCAAGAAACCGCTTCTATTGAAGGTTTAAGCTTGTACCCGAACCCCGTGAGTAATGGTAAAGTCTACATTACCACAAAAAACGATCTCGATAAAGAAATAATTATCTTTGACGTTTTAGGCAAAAAAGTACTTCAAACCACGCTAAGCTCAAGAGAATTAAACGTTTCTAATCTCTCTTCTGGTGTTTACATCATCAAGATCAATGAAAGAGAAGCCTCAGCAACTAGGAAATTAATTATACGGTAATTTAAAAAATAAATGCAAAAAGCTCCATTCCCATTGGGGCTTTTTGCATTTTTACTCTTACAGAATCAATCTCGTGATTCAAGTTTATGCAATTCTGTTTTTGTTTTCCCTGATTTTTTTTGATTACTTTTACAAAAAAAAATAGTTGATTACATCCTCCGATATATTTACCACCTCCAGTCAAAAACAGTTTGAAAAAATTGCCTTAAAAGTATTTCGCTACCAATACGAAAACAATAAGGTATATCAGGAATTTTGTGATTTTTTAAAGACAGATCCTCATAAAGTGAAGTCGCTACAACAAATACCCTTTTTACCAATTCAGTTTTTTAAGAGTCATGAAGTGGTGTCAAATTCTAATCCTATACAAGAAACTTTTACCAGTAGCGGAACAACCGGAATGATTACCAGCAAACATTTGGTTACTGATGTTACTTTATATGAAGAAAGCTACCGCAAAGGATTTTCTGAATTTTATGGAAATATTGAAGACTATGCCATTCTGGCCTTGCTTCCATCCTATCTAGAACGAGAAGGTTCCTCATTAATTTATATGGTCAAGGATTTAATTGAACTCTCCAATCATCCCGAAAGTGGTTTTTACTTGCACAATCATGACGACCTAATTTCCAAGCTTATCGCTTTAGATCAAGCTGGTCAAAATGTCATTCTGATTGGTGTTACTTTTGCGCTATTAGATCTGATTGAAAAACACCAATTTCAATTACAGCATACTATTATTATGGAAACGGGCGGCATGAAAGGCAGACGCAAAGAAATGATTCGCGAAGAATTGCATGAGCAGTTGTGTAAAGGATTTGGCGTTTCAGCCATACATTCTGAGTATGGAATGACTGAGCTGCTTTCGCAAGCGTATTCCTTGGGAAATGGCGTATTTGAATGCCCTTCTTGGATACAAATCCTTATTCGTGACACCGAAGATGCTTTAACCTACATTCCTGATGAAAAAACAGGAGGAATCAACGTGATTGATTTGGCCAACATTAATTCTTGCTCCTTTATTGCCACGCAAGACTTAGGCAAAAAAAATCCCAACAACTCTTTTGAGGTATTGGGACGTTTTGATAATTCGGATATTCGTGGGTGTAACTTGATGGTAATGTAAACCCAATTTCTGATTATTTTTGGTTAACTAAATCAACGAGCAAACTTATTCATAAATATCCTTTCTGTGACCTAAGTCGATTACATCAATTAGTAAAATTTCATCAAAAATTTCATATATAATTCTGTAATCTCCAACACGAATTCTACATCCTTTTCTTCCTTTCAATTTTCTATAACCCTGTGGTCGTGGATTTTCTGCTAAATCATAGATTTGCTTTTTAATCGCAGAATAATGAGGCTCATTAATTTTTATTAAAGCTTTCAAAACTTTTTTTCTAAATTCAATAGTATAAGCCATTACTTCGCTAATTTCCGCTTTTCTTCAATGATTTTAAAAGCTTCGTCTATAGAAATACGATAACCGTCATCCTCTCTTTTGGCTTCATCATAAAGACGCACATCTTCTAAATCTTCCAATTTTTCAATCAATTTATTGTATTTTTTTATTGGCAACACAACAGCCGTTCTATTTCCGTTTTCGTCGGTCAAAAATTGAGTTTCCATAGCTTTTGTTATTTCAAGTAAAGTTATAAATTATTTAACCCGAATCACAAAATAATTTTTCTTACCGCTTTGCAACAGTACAAACTGATTGTTGATTAAATCTTTGGTAGAAAGTACAAATTCCTCAGTAACTTTTTCTTTATTTACTGAAATAGAATTCGCTGCCAAAGCGCGTCTTGCTTCACCATTCGATTTTAAGAAACCCGTTTTTTCATTTAGAACATCAACGATATTGATTCCCGATTCGATTTCATTTCTTGAGATTTCCGCTTGAGGAACACCATCAAACACATCTAAAAAAGTAGCTTCGTTCAATTGTTTCAAATCATCCGAAGTAGAATTCCCGAACAAAATATTCGATGCCTTTATAGCATTTTCTAAATCTTCTGCTGAATGTACCATCACCGTAGTTTCTTCGGCTAAACGTTTTTGTAACAAACGTAAATGAGGTGCTTCTCTATGCTTTTCAGTTAATACTTCGATTTCCTCTTTCGATAAAAAAGTAAAAATTTTAATGTATTTCTCGGCATCAACATCTGAAGTATTCAACCAATATTGGTAAAATTTATACGGAGAAGTTCTAGCAGAATCCAACCAGATATTTCCACCTTCAGATTTTCCAAATTTAGTTCCATCCGCTTTTGTAATCAACGGACAAGTCAATGCATATGCTTTTCCACTGGCGATTCTACGTACTAATTCAGTTCCTGTAGTAATATTTCCCCATTGGTCGCTTCCTCCCATTTGCAACGTACAATTTTTTTCTCTGTACAAATGCAAAAAGTCATATCCTTGAACCAATTGATATGTGAACTCTGTAAATGACATTCCTTCGGCAGCTTCGGAAGACAAACGTTTCTTCACAGAATCTTTTGCCATCATATAATTTACCGTAATGTGTTTACCTACATCACGAATGAAATCCAGAAAAGAAAAGTGCTGCATCCAGTCGTAATTATTCACTAATTCTGCTGCATTAGTCGAATTAGAGGTAAAATCCAAGAAACGAGCCAATTGTCCTTTTATTGCTTCTTGATTGTGACGTAAAGTCGCTTCGTCCAATAAATTTCTTTCATTCGACTTTCCGGATGGATCACCAATCATTCCTGTTGCACCACCCACTAACGCTAGTGGTTTATGACCCGATAGCTGAAAATGTTTCAACAGCATCACACCCACTAAATGTCCTATATGCAATGAATCGGCAGTTGGGTCAATTCCCACATACGCCACACGCATTTGTTCCATCAAATGTTCTTCTGTGCCGGGCATAACATCGTGGAGCATTCCTCTCCAAGTTACTTCTTCAATAAAATTCTTCATCTTTTTAATCAATTTGCACAAAGATAAAATTTATTGTGGATTCGGTTATTTGTTTAATAGGTTATTCGAAAAAAATTATTCGTATTTTCGTAGCATGATTTTAGTCACAGGAGGAACTGGTTTAGTAGGCGCACATTTATTGCTTCATTTAATTGATCATGGCGAAAAAGTACGCGCTATTTATCGAAGCAATGCTTCTATAGAGAAAACCAAATCACTATTCTCTATTTATAAAAAGGAATTTCTATTCGACCAAATCGAATGGATTCAAGCAGACATTACAGCTGTTCCTTCCTTAGAAATCGCCTTTCAAGATATTGATATCGTGTACCATTGCGCCGCTTTAATTTCTTTTGATCCAAAAGACGAAGATGTATTGCGAAAAACAAACATTGAGGGCACGGCAAATATTGTAAATTTTTGTATCGACTATCAAATCCAAAAACTTTGTTTTGTGAGTTCTATTGCCACATTAGGCGATTTATTACCCCATGAAAAACTCATCACTGAGGAAACCGAATGGAATCCGGAGAAATACCACAGTGATTATGCCATTTCTAAATATGGTGCCGAAATGGAAATATGGCGTGGACAACAAGAAGGTTTAGAGGTGATCATAGTAAATCCTGGAGTAATTCTTGGCCCTGGCTTCAGAGAGCAAGGTAGTGGACAACTTTTTACGAAGGTAAAAAAAGGATTGAAATTTTACACAAGGGGTTCAACTGGTTTTGTTGCTGTTTTTGACGTGGTACGCATGGCGCATCAATTGATGCAAAGCGAAACTAAAAACGAACGCTTTACCCTTATCTCGGAGAACATGGTCTTTCAGGACTTATTCAATAGCATTGCTGATTCTTTTAGAGTCAAAAGACCTTCACTTCACGCAACTCCTTTCTTAATGCAAGTGCTGTGGAGATTGGATTGGTTTTTTGCGAATATTTTGCAACAAAAAAGAAAATTATCTCGAGCTACTGCAACAGCATCCTATTCGAAAAATACCTATTCTAACCACAAGATAAAAGATCATTTGAAAACGGAATTTATAGACATTCATCAGTATATAAAAGAGATTTCAACGCTGTAACAACACAATTCCTTAGTCTACTTTCGTAGTATCTTTAGCAAGTAAGGCTGGATTTTTCTTCTTTGAAAGTATCGGATTCTTTTTCTTTTTTTCCAAATTTACTAACGAATCAGCGCTTTTTTTCTTGGCATCCAACCGTTGTACAATTTGTTCAAACATCAACTTATAATCCTCATAATCCGATGCGTAATACACATTACTTTTTGCAAACTGAAGACTATCAATTTTATATTTTTTATAAATAAAGTCTCTTGGATTTATTTTAAAGGTATCTAAGGAAGCTGGATTTTGATATTTTATGGCTTCTAAAATAGATAAATCAACCATAACATTGACCATAACATCCTTCTCCACAAGCTGATCCGGCTTTTGAATCACTTCCTCCTTGCAACTTACCAGAAGAATCAGCATTACTATCACTGTTGTTATTTTTCTCATCTAATAAAATTTATCTCTCGAATAATAATCGTTTCCCTGCGCGAACATCTTTTACTTTAAAAGCATTGTAAACCAATTGTCCGTTTACAAAAGTATGGGTAATTCTGGATTTAAACGTGAATCCTTCAAAGGGAGACCAACCACATTTAGCCAAAATATTTTCTTTTTTTACACTCCAAGGCAAACCTGAATTAACGATAACCAAATCCGCATAGTAGCCTTCTTTGATAAAGCCACGTTTTTCTATTTTGAAAATTTTAGCTGGATTATGGCACATTTTTTCCACAATTTTCTCAATACTTATTTTTCCTTGATGATGCGCTTCAAACATGGCTACAACAGCGTGTTGAACTAGCGGCCCACCAGAAGGCGCATTCAAATAAGATTGTTTTTTTTCTTCTAAAGTGTGTGGAGCATGATCTGTAGCTACCACATCGATTCGATCATCCAACAAGGCTTCCCAAAGTACTTTTCTATCATTGGCCGTTTTTACAGCCGGATTCCATTTAATCAAATTGCCTTTAGTGGCATAATCATCATTGGTAAACCACAAATGATGAATGCAAACTTCAGCTGTAATTTTTTTGTCTTCCAATGGAATTTTGTTCGAGAACAAATCCATTTCTTTGGCCGTCGAAAGATGAAATACATGCAAACGAGCACCTGTTTTCTTGGCAAGTGCAACGGCTTTAGATGATGAAATATAACACGCTTCTTCACTTCGAATGAGATGATGCACCGTAACGGGAACATCCTCTCCAAACTCTGCTTTGTATTTCTCTAAATTATTTTTTATTGTAGTTTCATCTTCACAGTGTACCGCAATTAGCATGGGTGTACTGGAAAATATTTTCTCTAAAGTAGCTTCATTATCCACCAACATATTTCCGGTTGAAGACCCTAAGAATATTTTGATTCCGGCAACATTCTTTGGATTTGTCTTTAAAACTTCCTCTAAATTATCATTGGTTGCACCCATCATAAACGAATAATTCGCATACGATTTTTGAGCAGCCAACTCGTATTTTTGTTCTAATATTTCTTGGGTCACCGCATTCGGAACCGTATTAGGCTGTTCGATATAAGAGGTAATTCCACCTGCTACTGCGGCCTTAGATTCAGATTCAATATCGCCTTTATGCGTTAGTCCTGGCTCTCTAAAATGCACTTGGTCATCAATCGCACCTGGAATTAAATAATTCCCTTCGGCGTCAATAATTTTACATTCGGATGACTTGGCACTAATACTTTCTGAAATTTCAACAATTAAGTCATTTTCAATTAACACGTCGCCCTCAAAAATCACTCCTTCATTTACTATTTTGGCATTCTTAATTAAAACCCTGTTCATCGTATCTTTTTCTTATAATGAGTTGACTAATCTTTTTAATCTAAGTGCAATAACTCCAAAAACGGCTTCAACTATTATTGAATTACTCATTTTGGATTGTCCTTTCGTCCGGTCGGTAAAAATTATGGGAACCTCAACAATCTGAAACTTTTTACAGTACGTTCTGTATTTCATTTCTATTTGAAAAGCGTACCCCACAAATTTAATTTTATCTAAATTTATATCTTCTAGAACTTTTCTTTTGTAACAAACAAACCCAGCAGTAGCATCATGAATTTTCATACCCGTAATCATTCGCACATAAACAGAGGCAAAATAGGACATTAAGACCCTACTCAATGGCCAGTTTACGACATTTACACCGGTCACATAACGAGAACCAATGGCTAAGTCGGCATCTCCAAAATGACATGCACTGTACAATTTTTCTAAATCATTGGGATTATGGGAAAAATCAGCATCCATTTCAAAAACATATTCATACTTATGATTCAAGGCCCATCTGAATCCGTGAACATAAGCGGTTCCTAAACCTGATTTTTTGTTTCTTTTTTCCAAAAACAATCTACCCTCAAATTCTGATTGAAGTAAAACAACCTTATCAGCAGTGTGATCCGGCGAATTATCATCAATTATTAGAACATGAAAAGATTTTTTTTGCGAAAGCACCGATCGAATAATGCTTTCAATATTTTCAATTTCGTTATAGGTTGGAATTATAACAATACAATCATTCATATTTCGACTAATTTCACGGCAAAAGTAAACTTTTTATGCCATTTGAACCTTAATAAAATTATAATAAAAAGAATGATAGAAAAATTAGTAATTTTGCAGTGTTATGATCGAAACTATACTTCATCCCAGAATAACGGACAGCAAAGACTGGGCAACAGTTCTATTTGTTCTGTCATTTGCTATTGTTGCCATTACTAAATCTGTTTTCGAAAATCGATTTGGTGATTTTGCCAACCTGCTTTTTTCTAATAAATATACCAAAGTATATAGAGACAGCGCCCATTTAAAAAGTGGCTTTACCCTTGGTTTGTTTTTCGTTCAGGTCATTTCCCTTGCGTTTTTTATTCAAATATTGTTGAGTTATTTTGGTTACGCCTCAAAAACAGATTGGCTGCTTTACATTCAGATATTCACGTTCTTAGTTTTCTTTATCTTATCTAAATATTTGATTGAAAAAATAATAGCTACATCCTTTAATATTGAGGAATTTATGGAGCAGTTTAACCTACAAAAGGTGACTTACAGAACCTATATTGGATTATTCATACTGCCTTTTAATATTATTTTGTTTTATTACGACTCCTTTTCAAGAAATATTCCTCTGGTTATTATTGCCATAATACTAGTAATCAATGTTTTGACTTATTTGATTTCAATAAAAAATTATCAAAATTTAATATTCGGTAAGTTGTTTTATTTTATTTTATATCTTTGCGCTCTCGAAATAGCTCCCTATTATTTTATGTATTATTGGTTTACAAAAGGGAGTGCTTAGAAAACGTCATATATGAAAGTGAAAACAATTTTGGTGTCACAACCTGAGCCTAAGGTGGAAAATTCACCTTACTTTGAACTTCAACAAAAGCATAAAGTAAAAATTGATTTCAGACCTTTTATTCATGTAGAAGGAGTTAATGCCAAGGAGATTAGACTTCAAAAAATTGATCTTAACCATTACACAGCGATTATTTTAACTAGTAAAAATGCTGTTGATCACTTTTTTAGAGTAGCGGATGAAATGCGCTTTAAAGTTCCTGAAGGATTAAAATATTTCTGTCAATCAGAAGCTATCGCTTTTTATCTTCAAAAATACGTAGTGTATCGAAAACGTAAAATCTATGTTGGACCAAAAGATTTTGCCGATTTATCTCCACTAATAAAAAAATACAAAGACGAAAAATTCTTATTACCTGCTTCAGACCAATTAAATGCTGATGCGCCTATGACCTTAAATGCTTTAAAAGTAGACTGGACGCCAGCTGTATTTTACAGAACCGTAATGAGTGATTTATCTGATTTAGCTGATGTATATTATGACGTTTTGGCTTTCTTTAGCCCAACCGGAATAAAATCATTGTTTATGAACTTTCCAGATTTCGAACAAAACAATACTCGAATTGCCGTTTTTGGAAGTACGACACAAAAAGAAGCGTTGGATCACGGTTTAAGAGTAGACATTCTTGCCCCAACTCCAGCAACACCTTCGATGACTATGGCTTTAGAAAAGTACATTGTCGAAGTTAATAAAGGAAAATAAAAAAACTACTTGTTACTACCATACAAAAGTCATTCGCAATCCGAATGGCTTTTTTTTAGAGTAAATTATAAATCAGACAACTTATTCTTTACATTAATCGTTTTTTACTTAAATTTGATTTTCAATTCAAACTAAATTTCATATTTTAGTTTAAAATAACAACACATGAAAATCAATTCCCTAATCGTAGAAATTGACGGCATCGATAAAGAAATTTTGAGAGATTTGATGGAAGATGCCAGAAAACCAATTCTTCAAATTGCCAATAAAATAGGCATTTCAGGAGCCGCAATTCATCAGCGTTTGAGAAAACTGGAACAATCTGGTGTGATTTCGGGCTCTAAGTTTACGGTAAACAATAAAATTTTAGGATACAATACAATGGCTTTTGTTGGGATTTATTTAGACAAAGCCGCACGAAATCCGGAGGCCGTAAGAGATTTAAAGAAAATCCCTGAAGTATTGGAATGCCATTATACCACTGGAAACTGGTCGATTCTAATAAAAATTATCTGTAGAGATAACGAACACTTAATGCAATTGCTTAATACGAAAATCCAAGCGATAGAAGGCGTTTCCCGGACCGAAACTTTCATTTCCTTAGACCAACAAATCGACCGACAGATTCAATTATAGTTTTTTTGGTTTTTTGACAGAAAAAATCCGCCTTGTTTTCACAAGACGGATTATATATTTCCTTCAAAAAGTATTAATCTCTTCTACTTCCGCCCATATAAATGGAAACGTAATACAATAGCGTGGCAATAGAACCTAAAGCAGCCACTACATAGGTTCTGGCAGCCCATTTTAGGGAATCTTTAGCTCCTGCTTGTTCTTGTTGCGTCAGCATTCTTTTGTTCTCTAACCAAGCTAATGCGCGATTACTCGCATCATATTCAACTGGTAAAGTAACAATAGAAAACAGCGTGGTTGCCGCAAAAATGATAATTCCTACCAATAATAATTGTGGAAACGTTTTCATCATCAAGATTCCTCCAAGCAAAATCCACTGCATGTACGTTGACGCCACATTGACTACTGGCACCAATTTAGAACGCATTGTAAGCCATTGGTAGCCTACCGCATGTTGTACGGCATGACCACATTCGTGTGCTGCAACAGCAGCAGCAGCAGCGTTGCGTTGGTTATAAACCGCTTCGCTCAAGTTCACCGTTTTATCTGCCGGATTGTAATGATCCGTCAAACGTCCCGGAGTAGAGATTACTCTTACGTCCCGAATTCCGTTATCAGCAAGCATTTTTTCAGCGATTTCAGCGCCTGACATTCCGTTTTGTAATTGTAACTTAGAATAATGTTCAAATTTACTTTTTAGTCTTGAACTAACTAACCAGCTGAAAAGCATAATGGCTCCGGCAAGAATCAAATAACCCATTCCCATATTTTTATTTTTTAATTGTAATGTTTAAAGTTATGAAAGAAATAGCAAAATCTGAACCAATTTTTTATTGTGTCAATTTGGCATTGGTGAAATGGAACACGGATAACGCAGATGAAACTGATTTACGCAGATTTTTATTTATTAGAATCAAAAAATCCAAATTCTAAAAATAGAATTTGGATTAATATGATTATTGCAATATTGGATATTTACCCCACTAAATTGATAATTTTTCCCGGAACGATAATCACCTTATTAGGTATTCTTCCTTCTAATTGTTTGATGGTTCTTTCGTCTTTCATAACGATTTCCTCGATTTGCTCCTTGGTTAAATCCAAAGGTAAAACCATTGTAAAACGCATTTTTCCATTGAAAGAAACGGGATATTCCTTTTCGCTCTCAACTAAATACTTAGCTTCAAAAACTGGAAAAGGAACCGTCGCAATTGAACCTTCATATCCTAACAACGACCATAATTCTTCAGCAATATGCGGTGCATAAGGTGAAATCACAATCGCCAAAGGTTCTAAAATCGCGCAAGAATGACAGTTTTGCGCAGACAATTCATTTACACAAATCATAAACTGCGACACTGATGTATTGAAAGAGAATCCCTCAATATCTTCGGCTACTTTTTTGATGGTTTTGTGTAATGATTTTAAATTTTCTTTAGTTGGTGCTTCATTAGTAACAATCATTGTATGTTCATCAAAATACAAACGACACAATTTTTTCAAGAAACCAAAAACTCCCGAAATCCCTGCCGTATTCCATGGCTTTGCTTGCTCCAATGGCCCTAAGAACATTTCGTACAAACGCAACGTATCTGCTCCATATTCGTCACAAATAGCATCTGGAGTAACTACATTGTATTTCGATTTCGACATTTTTTCGACTTCGCGACCAACGATGTATTTTCCGTTTTCTTCGCAAATGAATTCCGCGTCTTTATAATCTTCTCTCCACGCTTTGAATTTCTCAATGTCCAATTCATTTGAAGATTCGTTAATTAACTTTAAATGAACGTGAATTGGATTAAAAGAACCGACTCTAACAGAGATAGACTCTGTACTACCAGTGAAATTTTTCATTATTTCGCAGCCTAAAAAGTCTAATGTACTATCTTCAATTTTATTATAATTAAAAAAGCTTCCGTTTCTAGTCAAATCAATACTTTGAGAGCTATCAATCCCTAAACTATCAATAATTTTAATTATTTCTTTCACACATTTGAATGAAGCGAAAATTGGCTTAGAAACTTCTCCAACCGTATCGTTCCCGTAGTCATCCCGACCTCCAGACGCACCAAAAGAACTTAATCTATAAACAAACGCACTCGTCCCCAAAATCATTCCCTGATTAATCAGTTTTTTGAAGGGTTCTTCGGTTGGTGCATAGCCTTTATCTTTAAGGAATTTATTCCAAAAACGAGAATACAACAAGTGACCCGTTGCATGTTCGTTTCCTCCAATATATAAATCGACACTTTCCCAATATTTCAGTGCCTCTTGACTGGCAAATTCGGTTTCATTGTGTGCATCCATATAACGCATCCAATAAAATGAACTTCCCGCCCATCCTGGCATCGTGTTGAGTTCTAAAGGAAAAATCGTTTCATGGTCAACCAAATCAGTACCAACAACGGTATTCGTTTTAGTATTCCAAGCCCAAACTGCGGCATTTCCTAAAGGTGGCAAACCATCTTCAGTAGGTAAATACTTTTCTACTTCAGGCAAAATGATTGGCAAATGTTGCGCTGCTATCATTTGAGGCATCCCTTTCACGTAATACACTGGAAACGGTTCTCCCCAATATCGTTGGCGAGAGAAAACGGCATCACGCAAACGGTAATTGATTTTTCCCTTTCCTTGATTGATTTCTTCCAATGCTGTAATTACTTTTTGAGTTCCTTTTTTGTAATCTAATCCATTTAAAAAATCAGAATTCACTAATTGAAACCCTTCTTTAGCTCCATAAGCAACTTCAGAAATGTCTTGGTCAAAAATGTTTTTGATTTCAGGCATGCCTTGTTGCCCTTCAAAGAAATTTGCAAAAGCATAATCTCTTTCGTCACCACAAGGTACTGCCATAACTGCGCCTGTTCCGTAACCTGCTAGAACATAATCGCCAATCCAAACCGGAATTGGTTCTTTCGTAAACGGATGTTCAGCGTACGCTCCTGTAAATGCACCTGAAATGGTTTTTACATCGGCCATACGTTCTCTTTCGGAACGTTTTGACGTTTTTTCTATATAGGCATTCACTTCCGCTTTTTGTTCCGCAGTCGTAATTTGTGAAACTAATTCGTGTTCCGGAGCCAACGTCATGAACGTAACTCCAAAAATGGTATCGGGACGTGTTGTGAAAACTGCAATTTTAGCTTCCGAATTCTGAACGTTGAATTCTACAGTCGCTCCAACGCTCTTCCCAATCCAATTCCGCTGACTTTCCTTAATACTTTCGCTCCAGTCTATGTCATTCAACCCTTGCAACAAACGTTCTGCATAAGCAGAAATTCGCATGCTCCATTGGGTCATTTTTTTACGTACCACTGTAAAACCGCCTCGTTCTGACACGCCATTTACGATTTCGTCATTCGCTAAAACCGTTCCTAAACCAGGGCACCAGTTTACTTCAGTCTCTGCTAAATAAGTCAATCTGTATTGCAACAAAATTTTCTCCTGCGTCTCTTTTGCGAAAGCGCTCCATTCATTTGACGAAAATTGTTGAATGTTGTCATCACAAACGGCGTTGACATTTGCATTTCCTTCTGTTTCGAAAATGGCAATCAAAGTAGCAATATCTTCCGCTTTATCACTGTTCTTATTGTACCAAGAATTAAATAATTGGATAAAAATCCATTGTGTATGTTTGTAATAATCTGGATTTGAAGTTCGTACTTCTCTACTCCAATCAAATGAGAAACCTATTTTATCTAATTGTTTTCTGTAACCAGCAATTATATTTCCTTCTTTATCAACTCCACCATCAATGTTTACTGAAGTAGTATCTTCGGGACGTTGACCCGTTTGTATGGCGTATTGTTCTGCCGGCAATCCAAAACTATCATAGCCCATAGGATGCAATACATTGAACCCTTGGTGTCTTTTATAACGGGAATACACGTCAGAAGCAATATATCCAAGCGGATGACCAACGTGCAATCCCGCTCCAGATGGATAAGGAAACATATCAAGCACATAATACTTAGGTTTTTCTGAGTTGTTTTCGGCTTTAAATGTTTGGTTTTCTAACCAATATTTTTGCCACTTGGCTTCAATTTCGTTTGGATTGTATTTCATAGTATAAGCTTCAGAGAAACTGGCTAGGTCAGTTCCTTTCATTTTTTCTGGCAATGATTATTTTCAGGTGCCAAATTTACGTTTATTGTACGAAAGTTGAAACTTTGAGCGTTATTAACTTTAAATAAAGAAATTCTTTATTATTTTTACCCAATAATTTTAGTAAACTATGAGTTCTTCCTTTGATAATTTTCAAAAACGCCGTTTAATTTCCTCTTATTTTTCAGTAGTACTAAGTGTATTCTTAGTTTTATTTTTACTGGGAATATTAGGCCTTTTCATTATAAATTCTAAAAAATTAGCCAACGATTTCAAAGAAAATATTGCCATGACGGTTTTTTTTAAAAATGAAGCCAAGGATAGTATTGTGACAGCTTTTGGTAGTCAATTAAAAGCAAGTCCTTTTGTTAAATCATATAAATACGTCGCTAAAGAAGCTGCTGCTAAAGAACATACTGATATTATTGGTGAAGATTTCATGACCTTTCTAGGTGAAAACCCATTGCAGAATTCTTATGATATCCATTTAAAAGGAGATTATGTTATTAAAGATAGCATTACAAAAATAGAAGCTGGCCTGCGCCAAAACACGATGATTTCAGATATTGTTTATGATAAACAATTGGTCAATTTAGTGAACGACAACATCAAAAAAGTGAGTATGTGGATTCTAATCATCAGCGGATTTCTTGCTGTTATAGCAGTCTTACTAATCAATAGTTCCTTACGCCTGTCCATCCATTCTAACCGATTTATTATTAAAACCATGCAAATGGTGGGAGCTACAAAATCATTTATTAGAAAACCTTTTGTGATGCGCAGCATCAAATTAGGAATGATTGGAGCCGCGCTAGCTGTTGTAGCACTTGTAGGAGTTTTAATTTACGTGGAAACTAGTTTTCCAAATCTTGGTATACTGGAAGACAAAGCAATGATTGGACTAGTATTATTAACGGTTTTAGGTATTGGGATACTAATCACGTGGTTAAGTACTTACTTTGCAACGCAACGTTTCTTGAATTTAAGAACAGATGACCTTTATTAATTTTAGAGTGTAGACAAACTATTTTAGACTACAGATTTAAAAAAAAGTATTAAAATTCAGCATAAATGAAAAATAACGAACAGCAACCCGAATTTCTTTTTGATAAAATAAATTACAAAATTCTACTGATTGGAATTGGAGTAATTGCCTTAGGATTTATTCTAATGTCGGGAGGCGGAAGTGACGATCCTAATGCATTTAGTGAGGAAATCTTTAACTTCCGAAGAATTCGATTGGCGCCAACTACCGTTTTAATTGGTTTTGGAATTACCATTTATGCGATTCTTAAAAATCCAAAAAAAGCATAAATGAATATAATACAGGCTTTTTTAATTGCCATTATCGAAGGATTAACGGAATATCTTCCTGTTTCTTCAACTGCTCACATGGTTTTTATGAGTTCTTATTTTGGAATTCAAGAGGATGATTTTGTAAAACTATTTCAAGTTTCTATTCAGTTTGGAGCCATATTGGCTGTTGTGGCTTTGTATTGGAAAAAATTTTTCGATTTCTCCAAATTCAACTTTTATATTAAACTTGTATTTGCTGTAATTCCAGCGTTGGTTTTAGGAAAGTTATTTGATGATAAAATTGAAGCCATCCTTGGTGATCCAATTCCTATTGCGATTGTATTGATACTGGGTGGGATTATTTTACTTTTTATCGACAGTCGGTTTCAAAACCCAACAGTTGTCAAAGAAGAAGACATTACTGTAAAGAAAGCAGTAATTATTGGTTTTTGGCAATGCTTGGCAATGATGCCAGGAACAAGTCGTTCTGCTGCTTCCATTATTGGAGGAATGCAACAAGGATTAACGCGTCATGTAGCCGCAGAATTCTCTTTCTTTTTAGCGGTCCCTACCATGATGGCCGTGACCTGTTATTCCGTATTCTTGAAAACGTACGAAACCTCACAGATGAAAGGGTACGAATTGATTTTAAAATCAAATGAAAACATACAATTGTTCTTATTAGGAAATGTTGTTGCTTTTATAGTTGCCATTATAGCGATTAAATTCTTTATTGAAATCATCAAAAAATACGGTTTTAAACCTTGGGGTTGGTACCGCATAATAGTAGGAATATTTTTGTTGATTTACTTTTCATATTTTAAATAATCCCCTTTGAAAACAGCCGAAGACTACCAAAACGGACAAATTTTACTCATTGATAAACCATTACATTGGAGTTCCTTTCAGGCGGTAAATAAATTGAAATATGCCCTAATTAATAAACTGGGACTTCCAAAGAAATTTAAGATTGGCCATGCCGGAACTTTAGATCCTTTGGCTACTGGATTATTATTAGTTTGCACCGGAAAATTTACCAAAAGAATTACTGAACTTCAGGGTCAAGCCAAAGAATACACCGGAACATTTTATATTGGCGCAACTACGCCTTCCTATGATTTAGAAACGGAAATCGACCAAACTTTCCCAACAGTACATATTGATGAAGCTTTAATTCATGAAACTGTCAAACAATTTTTAGGCGAAATAGACCAAAAACCGCCGATTTATTCTGCTATAAAAAAAGATGGAGTTCGCTTGTATGAGCATGCTCGGGCAGGAGAAATCATTGAAATTGCCAGTAGAAAAACAACCATTCACGAATTTGAAATTACCAAGATAGCACTTCCAATAATTGATTTTAGAGTGGTGTGCAGCAAGGGAACCTATATTCGTTCTTTGGCTTATGATTTTGGTAAAGCAATGCATTCCGGCTCTCACTTAACTGCTTTACGCCGAACTAAAATTGGTGACTACGATGTAAACAACGGTGTAGATGTTGTTCAATTTGAAGCTAGTCTAACGGAAAGCACCTAATAATTTGAGAATTTCTATTCTTTACGTTTTCCTGATCACCTGTTTTGCTTATTCGCAAAATGATAATCGCACTTACCTACAATTTGACGTAGCCGTACCTCTAAAAGGAAACCCAGATCGCGAAGAAATAAACCCCAATGGCAATACAAATAAGTCGTGGTTCCTTCCTGATGGTCTGAGCAGTAAAATAGGGTTTGGATTGCATTACAATCAGTGGATTGCTTTAGGCATTCACTCCGGAATAGATTGGAAATGGTACGACAAACTAGTTATAGTTCCTGTTTTTATTAATGTGAAATTAAGTCCAAAAATAGGGGACAATACCAGACTTGCGCTACAATTGGGTTCAGGAAAAGCAATTGCTCTGGGTCGCGGCGCTTTAACAGGAGGTTATAAAAAAATAAACTTGGGTGTACAAACTGCAGATGACCTCCTTATATTTATTGAACTAAATCAATTTAAGATTCCTTTTGGCAATCTAAAAGAGAATGGAAGCATTAGTTTAGGTCTTTCTCTAATCACTTTTTAAAGTAAAATCCTTATCAAAAAGCAAAAACACATGACAAATCCTGTAATTGAACTTGCGATGTGCTTTTTCTAAAAAATTACAGTAGTTTTAAACCATACTTTTTTCGTTTAACCGGCTACTGTCTTTTGTTAATAATTAGCTACGTCTTTACCTCCAAATAGCAAGTACGATAAATAATCATAAACTCTTTCCAATAAATTTTTCATAATGATGTTTTTTTAATTGTTATACAATAGTTAAACATCCATAAAAAAGTAAATCAAATAATAGACTTGGTTGGCAAAGAGCAATTTACGAAATTTTTCGCTGTATAAAAATTTAAATTCGAGAAAATGTCTAATGGATTTGAGTTTGAAGGATCGTATTAATTCTTCCTTCAAATAAAATAGTGTTAGTTGTAAGCTTCGGAAATAAATTTAGCGTTCCTTATATGCATCTAATTCTAGCATTGCGCCCACCAACTCTTTTTGAGTAGTAATGCCTTTATCATGCAAGTACCAAAGTTGCAAATTGGTTTTTAATGTTTCATCAATAACTCCAAATTCTTTTTTATAATCCGCTACCAATTCTACTGCAGCTTGCGGTCTTGGACCCCACTTCCCTAAAGCACTTCCTGTTTCTTTATCTAAAAATATTACTATGGGAATTGCTTTTTTATTATTAGTTAAAAACAAATTCATTAACTCTTCGTTTTCATCTCGCAGCACAATTCTCAATTCTATTTTACCAGATTCCACTGCCATCTTATTCATGATAGGAAGCAATTGTGCAGCATCACCGCACCAACCTTCAGAAATTATCAACCAAATGTATTCTCCGTTTAGCGCCTTTAGTTTAGAGGTAGTTTCGTCTGTTATTTTAATCGTTTTGTCTAAACGGTTCATTCGGGTTTCATTCAACTCACTATAATGGGTTAAATCCTCTGATTGTTCGTTTCCGGTTGATTTTTTTTCAAGCAATAAATCGGCAATTAATTTTCTATATTCTAAATAGGAATGACTATTAAACAATGCTTTAGCTATTGGAATTTTCATAATGAATATTTTGTTTTTAACAAAGTTACCATAAATTTGAATTTTAATCATGACATATATCACATTCAATTGGTCAAAAAGAGTAATTTTATAACAAATAGTTACAATGGATTTAAAAACAAAATCGATAGGATTGGTACTTTCCGGTGGAGGCTCTAAAGGCTTAGCACACGCTGGAGTTATAAAATTTTTAGAAGAACAAAATATTAAGCCTTCGCAAATAGCAGGCACGAGTGCGGGATCCATTGTTGGTGCATTATATGCTTGGGGACAAAGTCCGGAAGAAATTTTAGAATTTTTCAAATCCATTTATCTTTTTCATTGGAAGCATTTAACGTTCAAAAAAGCAGGATTAATTGATTCTGAATCCTTTCGAAGTTATTTTCACAGTATTTTCAAGGATGCCGTTTTAGGCGATTTAAAAATCCCTATTCAAATAACGGCTACGGATATGATTCGGGGGAAACTAAAAATATTTAGTCCAAGCACAAAAATTGTTGATGCAATTTTAGCCTCATCAGCCTTTCCTGGAATTTTATCCCCATATGAAATAGAGGGCAATATTTACAGTGATGGTGGCATCCTAAATCATTTTCCTACTGATATTTTACAAGGACAATGTGAAACGGTAATAGGGGTTTATGTGAGTCCAATTCAAAAAATTGAAGCCAAAGATCTCAATTCTATCAAGGCAGTTACTACTCGAGCTTTTGATATTCTTTCGGCAAATTCAAATAGGCATAAATTTAATATTTGTGATTGGGTTATAGAGCCCAAAGATTTGTGTTTATACAGCACCTTTGAAACTAGCAAAGTAAAAATGAATGCCGTTTTCAACATTGGCTATGAAGCCGCAAAAAAATCACACGAAAAACTTACTTTATAAAATTTAAGCAACATTATATTAGAAAAGAAGAATATTCTATATTTGCACCAATCAACTCAACACACACATGAAATACAAAAGAATTCTTCTGAAACTAAGTGGCGAAGCTTTAATGGGCGACTTGCAATACGGAATTGACCCAAAAAGATTGGCTGAATATGCTGACGAAATCAAGCAAATTCATGACAAAGGAGTAGAAATTGCCATTGTTATAGGTGGTGGAAATATTTTTAGAGGAGTTGCCGGAGCTAGTGCAGGAATGGATCGTGTGCAAGGCGATTACATGGGAATGCTGGCCACTGTTATCAATGGAATGGCATTACAAGGAGCACTGGAAGAAAAAGGGATGAAAACCCGTTTGCAAACCGCATTAAAAATGGAGTCCATTGCAGAGCCTTATATCAAAAGAAGAGCAGATCGTCATCTTGAAAAAAGAAGAATTGTGATTTTTGGCGCAGGTACAGGAAATCCCTATTTTACAACGGATACCGCTGCTGTTTTACGAGGCATAGAAATCAATGCTAATGTAATCCTAAAAGGAACTCGTGTGGATGGAGTGTATGATTGTGATCCAGAGAAAAATGCCGCTGCAATTAAATTTGATACGATCACCTTTGATGATGTGCTTAAAAAAGGATTGAATGTAATGGACACCACTGCATTTACCTTGAGCCAGGAAAACAAATTGCCAATCGTAGTTTTCGACATGAACAAAGTAGGAAATCTATTGAAAATTTGTGCTGGAGAAAACATAGGAACTGTAGTAAACGTATAAATAAACTTTTCAGTGTTCACAATACAGTAAAATTGAACACTGAATACCGAACACTGAATATTAAGAAATTATGACCGAAGAAATTGAATTTATATTAGACAGTACTAAAGAATCTATGACGGGTTCTATTGCGCATTTAGAAAAAGAATTTTTGAATATTCGTGCCGGAAAAGCATCTCCAGCCATGCTTGGAAGTGTTTTTGTAGATTATTATGGATCTGCAACACCGCTATCTCAAGTTTCAAAAATTAGTGTTCCAGATGCTAGAACCATTACTTTACAGCCTTTTGAAAAAAACATGCTGCAAGTCATTGAAAAAGCAATTATGATTGCAAACATTGGTTTTAATCCAATGAACAATGGTGATGTAATTATCATTAGCGTTCCCGCATTGACAGAGGAAAGAAGACGCGATCTAGCAAAACAAGCCAAAGTTGAAGCTGAAGACGCTAAAGTAGGTATTCGAAATGCTCGTAAAGATGCCAATACCGAAATCAAAAAGCTGGAAAAAGACGGGACTTCAGAGGACATTTGCAAATCTGCCGAAGATGAAGTGCAAAATCTAACCAATACATTTATCCGTAAAATAGATGAACTTTTAGTGGTGAAAGAAGCTGAAATTATGAAGGTGTAAAATCATCTTAACTTATATTTGAAACCCGTCCCGTTATTGTAACAGGGCGGGTTTTTTGTTTTTTTGTAAATATCACTAAAAGTGGGTATTGTAACTTATAAAATAAATCCTATTTTTATAAAATATTAATTAACCAAAAAAAATGAAAACAAACAAACAAACACGATACAAAAGGCAGACATTATTTGCTGTAATTATGGTATTTGTCTTGTCACTTTTTCAATCGTGTAGTCCCGAAGAGGTGGTGCTACAAAATGAATCTCTAACCAAATCGAGAGATTATAGTTTCAAAAAAATAAATTTTTTAGAATTAAAAAAAATAAACAATCAAGCATTTATTGAATCAGCAAAACTCAAAAATGTTGTAGCGAGTGATAAAAATAAAACATCAAACTCAACATTTAATTACGATATAGATCTACAAAATATTCAATATGTAAAAAGAGCAAATGATGACGAAACATTCTCTTTTCGTATATTTCAAGTTCCAACAGCTACTTTTCAACAAAATATTATTGTTGAATTTAAAAAAAATGAAGAACCTCAAAGTTATTTAGTGACCTACTATTTAAATAAACAGGTAAACCAAATTAACAATAGTAATGATTTTATTCGTGCCATAAAAAGTACATTAACTGTAAAAATAGAAAATCAGTTAAAAACCCACAGAACAACTAGTGGTGGTTGTTTACAGGTAGGATATTATGAAGAGGTTGATGCCTGCGAAGGTAACCTTGATACCAGTCCGCGTTGTTATAACAGTGATGGGACAAGAGCTACAATTAATGTTTTCAAAGTAATAGATAGTGCTTGTTCTACAGGTGGTGGCCCTACAGATTTTATTCCACTAGCCTCACAATGGGATTTCTCTAATACCTCTAGTAGTAATCCTTATTCTGAATATACAGGTACTACTACTGGCGGAAGCACTGCAGGTGGAGGAACTACTGATTTAAATATTTTTTTACCAAATTATTTTGAAGGTAGCGATTTGAGTGATCCCGCTGTACAAAACATGTTACAAATTAATCAATTCATTACTACTTTATACAATTCGAGTAATGAAATCAAGGGAGTTATTGACAATACAGAGTGGCTAATGGCTTACACCAATTATTGGATTGGCACAAATGGAGGCTTAACCTCATCGAATCAAATTGCGCTAACATATGCTTTTAATAATATCCCAACAATATTTAATCAATATTACAACAATGACTATACACCTAGTCAAGTTGCAAATTTTAAGTTTAGTGTATTTCAATTTTTACTCTATCATGGTGAATGGTTGTCAAATCTAGACCTCCAAATTCAAATAAGCATTTTAGAAACCATTACTAGTTTTGAACAAATTGAATTTGTTAATGGAACAATAAATTTTATGATTGAAAATCCGGAAGTAACATATTTTGACTATATAAAACCACCATTTATATGGAAATATATTGGAGATGACGGAAACACTTTCAATGATTTAAACCCCTCAAAAGAACCTTTTTTCAAATTCGACCCAACAGATAATTATGAAAAAACATATCCCAAATTTACGTATTTAGCAAAAAATTTAAAAACATTTGTAAAAAACAACCCCAAGGTATTAGAAGCATTAAAAACTTACTCAGGTTTTAGCAAACAGAAAATTTTAGACGATTTAACGTTTGGCCAAGGACCAGTTATAAAAGTTGAGGAAATGTATGGGAGATATGGTTTTTTCAATAAAAATAAAGGAATCAATACTTTACACATCAATGCTAGCTATGTTCGAGGTTTAGAAAGTGCATATTATGAAAGTACAAGAGAAGCAACTGCGTTTTTACTTGCTGTTACAATATTACATGAATTTGTTCATTACAGTACAAATAAGAATAATATAAGTGAAGGTGCTTATGATTTTGGTAAAGGCTTTGAGAGAGATGCATTCAACGTGCTAATAGAATATGACAACGCAGGTAATGTTGTGATTAAATTTAGTAATTATTTTTAATTCCATAAAAATGAAAAAGTCCATTTTATTATGTTTGTTAGTTATTATTTATGCAAGCTGCCAAAAAAAGCATAATGATGTTTTTTACGATATTTTAGATGATAACTTTTTAGTGTTGTCGGATACTATTGCTTATGACCATAATTCTTTTTTTATAACTCCAAATGATTCTATAAAAACAAATAGCACTAGATCAAAAGATTATAAAATTTGTATAGAAAAAAAAATCATAGATTCAAGGGAATATGTTCCCGGTATTCTCAAGGAATTAGAAGGAACTACTTATACTAAATACTTAAAATTATTAGAAAAACATCCCTATTCAAAATTAAAATTAATTGATTTAAAAAAATTAAAATCAATTGGGAAATTTAAGCTAATTGCTTTATCAAACCCTAAAATAAACAAAGATTTTGAAAGTAAATATATAGGTATAATACGATTTTATAAACCTTTTATTAATGAAAAGTATGCAATTCTGATTTATTCAAAACAATCATCTCAAAAAGACGGGGTTGTTAATGCCTGCTTGTTTAAAAAAGAAGAAGGTCATTGGAAATTGGAGAAAAAAATAGAATTAGAAAGATGGTAATTTTTTGATTTTAAACTGAATTACCCTGCTGGCGTGAGCGTCCCGCTCGTGATAATTCTTAATGGATAATATTATTGAGGTTTGTTCTAGTGTATTTAGCTTTCTTTTGAAGTATGTTGCGATATAAATTGTGTTCACGAGCGAGACGCTCGCGTGAGCTAGGGAAGTGGAGCTTTCATATGAGATAATAATTCTAACGGAACAATAATCTCAATTAAAAAGTTATAATGGAAAAAATAGTAAATGATTATAGTATTGAATTAATTATTTGGCAAATATTTTTAGTGATATTGCTCCTAATAATTATTTATTTTGTAGTTAAACTTTACAAAAAACTTAACAACTTACAAATAAAAACAAGTGAGTAAATTTAGTTAATCGAATTCAAAAAAAGCCATGTTGAGGCAAGCATTCAGTCAATAACAATTCTTGGAGGCAAATGTAATTGAGGTTTGTGCTAGTATTTAGCTTTCTTTTGAATTTTGGTAGAATATGAATTATTTTCATGACCGGGACGTTCGTGTGAGCGGTGTCGAAATCATGAAGGTGTAATTCCAGTTCAACTTATATTTAAAACCCGTTCTGTTATTGTGACAGGGCGGGTTTTTTATGATTTCATGAGATTTTGAATGGAACTATTTCTGTGATTGAGCAATACACTAAAGCCAACTATGACTAACCGATTAATTATATATACCATTTGATGTTAAGAAACTCCTTGTACTTAGTAAATAAACAGTAAACTGTATCTTTTATACTACTTACCGTTTTACTATACTCACAGCAGTCCCAGTAATGATAACCGCAATTAATCCTTCACCGCTTTTAAGTTCTACATCTACTTGAATTCCTACCACAGCATTAGCATTCATTTTCTCGGCATTTACTTTTAAATTAGCAAATGCTTGATCTTTTACATCAGCTATACTTTCGCTAATTTCTGCATAATATTTTTGCATATTAAAAGTCAAACCCATTTTTTGCATGTTTACAGCAGTTCCAGAAACTATTCCGTTATACTCAAGTATTTTATAATCGTCTACAGAATTGGTTGTTGTTAAAATCATTTTTATAAAGTTTGAATTATTTATTGGCAATAAGACCGAATTTTACCAATATTGTTATATAGTTTTGTGTTGTTAAGCTGTGATAAGATACTGATAAATAAAATGACTATAGTTCAAAAAGCAAGGATAAAAAACAAATGACTTCCTAGTATAGTCAGCAAAACCTATTAATGACTCGAGACAAACTTCAGTCCAATAATAGAACTGATTAGCGTGGTGATGAAAAATATTCTCCAAAAATCAGCAGGCTCTTTAAAAATAAAAATCCCTACCAAAACCGTTCCCACAGCTCCAATTCCCGTCCAAACCGCATACGCTGTTCCAATAGGCAATGTTTGTGTCGCTTTGTAAAGCAACATCATACTTATTGTCAAGCAAACCAAAAATCCGCCCAACCATAATGTTGCCGTCATTCCGGTGCTTTCTTTGGCTTTGCCCAAACAAGTAGCAAAACCAACTTCAAAAAGACCCCCGATAATTAATAAAATCCAATTCATATTACTGTTTTAAAATTAATACGGAAGGAACGTCGCTGAGCCAGATACTTCTGGAATCAACTAACTGTTTCCAACTTTCAAGACTAATTAACATTAAATCCTGTTGGTCTAAAAATTCCTTTTTAATAGTTTTATCGGTTATCAAACTAATGTTATTTGGATATTTTTGTTCCAATGAATCAATCGCACTCTTGATTACAAAATTAGTAGTGACATATCCATTAACATCCAAAATAACAATTTTAGTATTATTGTTGTAAATTAATTTTTGGATATAATCAATCACAAACGAATCCTCTGGACTAAAAATTGGAATAAAAACATGTTTGACTTGTTGTAAATCCTTATCAATCAAAATCCCGATTGGCATTTTGGTTTTGGAAATAATTTGTCTGGTTCTTTCATCAAATGGAGAATTTTCAAACAAGCCTTCTTTCCCGGTGAACTTATCAATTAAACGATCTGGATTGATTATTCTAGTTGTAAAACCAATTACTTTACCCAGAATCGTACCTTCAAAAATAGATTTCCCCAATCCTATCAATAACAAATCATAATCGCCTTGATTGGCGACGTCAGCAATTTCGGTTTGAATATCCATCGTTGCCTTGAAGATGGTCGTGATATCCTGTTTCAGCAGTTGCGATTCTTCCACAATTGGGTAAAAACTATTTTTCTCTTTATCATCCATATTAAAAGTGTGCATCTCATCACTCAAAGACAAATGCATTACCGTAATACTGGAGCTGTTTTTTTGCTTTTTAATTAGACTGTTGGCCAAGCGCAACAACGATTTTCCTTTTTCATTGTTTCCAAATGAAATTAAAACGCGGTATTTATTATGGTTTGTTGGCTCCAGAATTTCAACACCATCTTTAGTTTTAAAGATGTAATTGATTAAATCCAAAGCTGGTCCAGTCATAAAAGTGGTAACCAAAGCCATAATGACCATCATGGTGAACACTTCGGGAGTTAAAACTTTTAGTTCTAAACCGATGTTCAAGACAATCAATTCCATTAAACCTCTGGTGTTCATCAAGGCTCCAATGGTTAAACTGTCACGCCACGTCTGACCTACAAATTTCGCTGCCAAAGCGCTACCTAAAAACTTCCCTACTACAGCTACCAAAATAATAAAACCGGTAACTTTCCATAAATACGGATCATTTATCAGACCAATTTCGGTTTTCAAACCCGTGAATACAAAAAACAAAGGCAGTAAAAGTATCAAAGCTACGTCCTCTACTTTTTCTATGAAAATGGTTCTAAATTTTGGAACATCTGGCATAATAGCTCCGGCCATAAATGCTCCAAATAAGGCATGAATACCAATCACCTCAGTGGCATAAGACGAAATGATTAAAACGAGAAAAAAGATAGCTACAACTGGTTTAATTATGGTGTCTTTTGAACCATACAAGTCTCCAATTCTTTTTAAAAATGGCTTTACAATGTAAATCATAGCTAGCACATAAATAACTGCCAGCAGGATAATATATAATGAACTAACAAAAGTTCCCGCTTTTACAATGGCAATAACCACAGCCAAAATACACCAAGCCGTAATATCATCTGCAGCGGCACACGTAATGACAATAGCTCCTAATTTCGTTTTATGAATCCCCCGTTCTTGTACAATTCTGGCCAATACCGGAAAAGCAGTGATACTCAAAGCAATTCCCATAAACAAACTGAAAGACAAAAACTTTACCCCTTCCGGAGCAAATCGATTGTATACAAAATAGGCCAAACCAATCCCTAGCGCAAAAGGAATAACAATACTAGCATGACTGATTACCACGGCTTCATTTGCTTTGTTCTTCAGCACTTTCAAATCGAGTTCCATGCCGATGACGAACATAAATAAAATCAACCCAATCTGACTTAAAAACTTCAGATTACCCAAAGATTCAACGGGAAATAAGGCTGCTGAAAATTCTGGAAAATACATCCCCACTAACGAGGGTCCAAGAACAATTCCGGCAATTATCTCACCAATTACGGAGGGCTGGCCAATTTTTTTGAAGATCCAGCCAAAGACACGCGCAACAAGAATAATAGTTATAATTTGGGCTAATAGAATAGCCAAAGGATCCTGAAAATTATACTGCATCGAACTCAAAAAATCGCCCCAAGAACCATTTCCGCTCTCCGGCGTCTCAATTGTTTTAGCCACTTCTAAATGTTTGCCTTTGGTGATAATCCAATACATTAAAGCTGTAAAACCGCCTGTTACAATCAAATAAAAAATGGTATTTTTATAATTCTTCATATCCTATCCTAGGTGATTATCCTCAACTATAGTAACTGAAGACGCGGACTCAAATGTATCATTTATATTTTAATTTTTTTCTAATTACAAATAAAATAAAAATCAAACCGCCAGATCAAAAACCAACAAAAATAGTATACTAAAACCAATGATTTATAGCGGTTTTAACTACCTTTGCAGCCTTTATAAAGTAAATATGAACAAGTGGTTTAGTTTGGGATTTTGGGAATTAATAGCTCGGATAGTCCTTAGAAATAGAATTTTAATGTTATCCATTATTGTCGTGATAACAGCGCTATTAGCCTTACAGTGGAAAAATATTCAGTTTTCATTCACCGAAGCTAATTTATTACCTGATGACAATATTGTTAATATTGAGTACAATGCCTTTCTAAATAGATTTGGAGAAGAAGGAAACTTGATTGTTGTTGGGGTAAAAGACGATACTTTTTTTTCGCCCAAAGCCTTTGCTGCTTGGAACAAATTAATGACTGCTATAAAAGCGCAGAAGGAAGTTGATTTAGTCGTTTCTATCAATGATTTAAAGAAGCTCAAGAAAAACGACTCTTTGCAGACTTTTGAACTTATCCCTTTTGTAGATCTAAATAAAACTAACAGTCAGGAATATTTAAATAGCATTAAAAAAGATTTGTTCCAAAACATGCCTTTTTATGAAGGGTTGCTTTTTAATAAAAAAAGCGGGAGTATCCGTTCTGCAATCTATTTAGACAAACAAATTGTCAATACAGCAGGCCGAAAAGATTATATTGTAAATGATTTTATTCCAAAGATCAATGCTTTCGAAAAAGAAACTGGGATAGACTTGCGTGTTTCTGGAATGCCTTACATTCGCACCTTGAATGCCATGAGCATTTTAAACGAAATTAGTTTATTTATTGGCGCTTCGCTATTGCTCACCTCCTTGATATTTTTCTTCTTTTTCCGTTCATTTAGAGCAACTTTAATCGCTATTTTAATTGTGATTATTGGAGTGATGTGGACTTTTGGATTATTAGGATTGTTCAATTATCACATCACAGTACTTACTGCATTAGTGCCAACGCTAGTTATCGTAATTGGAATCCCGAATTGTATTTTCTTGACTAATAAATACCAGCAAGAATACAGCGCACACAGGAATAAAGCAAAAGCATTACAGCGCGTCATTACCAAAGTAGGGACCGCCACTTTAATGACCAATTTAACCACAGCAGCTGGATTTGCTACTTTTATTATTACTAGTAGTCAACTTTTAAAGGAATTTGGAATTATATCTTCATTGAGCATTGTGTCTCTATTTTTCCTATGTTTGATTGTAATTCCTATTTATTACAGTTATCAACCCGTTCCCAAACAAAAGCATTTAGAACACCTCAACCGCAATTATACCCGCGTATTTATTAATTGGATTGAAAAAACAGTAAAACACAACAGACGTTATGTTTATAGCATTGCCTTGATTGTATTTTTAGTAAGCATCATAGGTGCTCTTAAAATTAAAACCTCTGGAAGTTTGATTGAAGACATGCCTAAAAATACCAGTTTTTACAAAGATATTTTATTTTTTGAAAATGAATTTGAAGGAATCATGCCGCTTGAGATTACAGTTGATACCAAACGAAAAAAAGGGGTTATGAAACTGTCTACTTTGAGTAAAATGGACGAATTGCAACAAACCATAGAAGAAATTCCAGAACTGTCTAAACCTATTTCAATATTAAATTTAGTTAAATATTCTAAACAAGCCTACTACAACGGTAACCCTGAATATTATGATTTGCCTAGCTCGCAAGAGCAAAGTTTTATTTTGGGCTATGCTAAAAACGCCACTAAAAACACTAAGGATAACTTAATGAAGAGCTATGTAGATAGCACAGGGCAAGTCGCTAGAATTACCACATTTATGAGAGATATTGGTACGGGAAACATGGCTAAAATTGAAGACAAGCTTTGGACTAAAGCCAATGCCGTTTTCCCAAAAGACCGCTACAATGTGGTAATGACTGGAAAGGCACTAGTATTTGAAAAAGGAACGCAGTATTTATTAGACAACTTAGTTAGCTCCTTATTGTTTGCGGTATTCTTGATTTCGTTATTAATGGTTTTTATGTTTCGTTCTTTCAAAATGGTGGTAGTGTCTTTGATTCCAAATTTACTGCCGCTCGTGATCACCGCTGGATTAATGGGTTATTTCGGAATTCCATTAAAACCTTCCACTATTTTAGTCTTTAGTATTGCATTTGGATTATCGGTAGATGACACCATTCACTTCTTGGCTCAATACCGTCAAGAATTAAAACAGAACAATTGGAAAATTAAAAAATCCGTTTTTGCTACCATCAAAGAATCGGGCATCAGCATGTTCTATACTTCAGTAGTATTATTTGTTGGTTTCTCCGTGTTTATGCTCTCTGATTTTGGTGGAACTGTCGCTTTGGGAGGATTGATTGCCATTACACTCGCTTTTGGTATGTTGTCTAACCTGATGTTGTTGCCTTGTCTAGTCCTTACCTTAAACAAATCATTAACCAACAAACAAGAATTCATCGAACCAAAAATCGACATTTTGAATAACCCAAATGAAGAAATTGAGGATTTAGAAAAAAATTAAATAAATTTAAATTATGAAAAATCTATTAAAAAGTACTGGACTAATTGTTTTGTTCGTTGGATTGTTTATTTCTTGTGGTGACTTATCTCAAAAAGCAGAGGAAAAAATCAATGAGTTAAATAGTAAAACCGATAAATTGGATTCGCTAGTAAACAAAGAGCTAAAGAAGGTAAATGCACTTGATTCTTTAATCTCTAAAGAAGGCGCTAAAGTAAAAAGACTGGATTCCTTAATTAATAAGTCAACCTCAAAAATTGACTCCATTGCAAATACTAAAATAAATTTATTAAAGAACCTCAATAATAAGTAAAGGAATAAAATACAAAAGTTCTGCTTTGGGGTTTGGATGCGGTACAAGCAGATATTTTTAATTCTGTTTGTAGTCATCAGGGAAATCAATCATTCCGCAATCCATAAAGTTTCCAGTTGCCCGGATGTGATTTTTACCTCTACCCGTTTTTCGTAGCGGTAATTTTTTTAAGATCTGGGCTTATTTAGACCTCTATCATACAGTACAATACTTCCTGCAACGGATACGTTTAAGCTTTTTTCGGATTTGAATTTGACCAAATAGTGACATTTCTCAATCGCTTTTTTGGTAAGACCATTATCCTCCGCTCCTAATAAATAAACACAACGTCTTGGATGGTTGAATGTCTCTAAATCTGATGCATTTTCATCCAGCTCTACCCCAACTAAACGAGCGCCTTTAGGTAAATTTTTATAGAAATCGTCAAACGATTCATAATGAAAATAAGGTATTGATTTTACCGCATTGTGCGTATCGCAGGCTTGCTTAGCATAGCGATTCCCAATCGTAAAAATATAACTGGCGCCTAAATTTTGCGCCGTTCGCCATAAAACCCCTAAGTTTTCCGGTGTTTTACCGTTTTGAATTCCGATGCCAAAATATTCTGTTACAAAATTGTCGTTCATGGTGCACAAATACAAAGTGTTGAGTAGTTTGCCAAGTTTTAAATATTGTTAAAAACCGATTGTTTTCTGACAGCGAAATATAGAAATAATTGTGGATTTGTTCTTTCACCGCAAAGTTTCCAACTTTGAGCCCATGATTTAACTAACAATCAAAAAACATAGACTATTTCTAAGATAGAAAAACAAACTTTTCATCTTGTACAAATTACAAGTCACATCAATGAGCAAATTACCTCCCCAAACATCTGTTTTAAACCCAACCATAACAGAAAAAAGCCCTTCAAAAACTGTTATTCCACTGCACCCTAGCAAGGATAGTCCAGAAGCCTCGGAAAAAATCCTTTTACTTTTTGTTACAAAAAGTAAGATATAGCCAATAGCGGGAAATAGCTCCAGATTGACTACATGAGATTTAAAACCTCACTAAAAAGAGTGTTAACTATTTTAGATCACCTTTGCTACTTCCTTCTTTAAATGACATATTGGAGTCATCGTATAACATTTAAGTTATCACAGTAAACTTAAAAAAACTAATTAAAAAATAAACAAGCAATTCAAGTGTTTTAGCATTTTTTATAAGTTACTTCTCAAACAGTAAGACCTACATTCTCTCGTAACTTTGAAAGATCTTTCACAAGTTAAAAAACCAAATTTTCCTACTAATCTCATACTGCCACAAAAATAAGATGTATATTTAGCTACCTTTTCATGATATATGCTATGTGTAAAATTTTTACATTTTTAATGCTTTTACTTTCTTTATCATTATCTGCTCAAGGCGAAGCTAATATTTGGTATTTTGGTGAACGTGCAGGATTAGACTTTAACAGTGGCTCTCCAGTTGCTTTAACTAACGGAAAATTAAGTACTACCGAAGGCTGTGCAACAATATCTAACAGTTCAGGACAATTATTATTTTATACCGATGGTGTAACTGTCTATAATAAAAATCATACTATTATGATTAACGGCAGTAATCTCAAAGGTCATTTCTCTAGTTCACAATCTGCTATTATAGTAAAAAAACCAAATTCCGCATCAATTTATTATATTTTTACCGCTGACGTTCAAGGATCTAACGAAGGAATATGCTACTCTGAAGTAGATTTATCTCTAGATGGAGGTTTAGGAGCGGTTACATCCATTAAAAATAATTTATTAATTACGCCACCTGCTGAAAAATTAACAGCGGTTTTAAATAAAACGGGAGAGGGAATATGGGTCATGTGTCATGGATTTGGAAATAATAATTTCTACGCATTCGCCGTTGATAACTCAGGGGTAAATACAAATCCAGTTATAAGCAACGCTGGTGTAGAAATAGGAGGAGCAGGAGATGCTATTGGTTACATGAAAGTATCTCCATTAGGGGATAAATTAATTTGTGCTAATAATTTAAATTTAACTGAACTATTTGATTTTAATAACGAAACTGGTGTTGTAAGTAATCCTCGATTGATTACGGATAAACCAAAGAGTTATGGCGTAGAATTTTCACCATCTGGAAAAATTGCCTACCTAACAACGGGAAGTGATATTCTTGATAAGTTCGAAGTCAATCAATATGATTTAACAGCAGCTGATATACCTGGTTCTGAAATTATTTTATCATCTAAACCTAACTTTAGATATCGGTCATCTGCTTTGCAGATAGCTCCTGATGGAAAGATCTACATAGCCAATTTTATCACACCTTATTTAAGCGCCATAACTAAACCTAATGTACTGGGTTTAGGCTGTGCTTTTGAATTAAATGCTGTTAGCCTTAACGAAAGACTATCTTTTGCGGGGCTACCTCAATTTACACCATCTAATCTTCGTGTCACCATAAAAACGGAAAATAACTGTTTGGGTGAAATGATTGCATTTTCATTAATTAGCAATCAGGAAGTTATTGCTGCACAATGGGATTTTGGTGATGGTAATTCGTCAACTGACATTAACCCCACACCTATTTATTCCTCAGCAGGCAATTACACCGTCTCCGTAAAAGCAACATCAAGAACAGGTACCATAACAGAAACGGAAGATATTGTTATTTACGAAGTCCCAACAGCTTCTCAGCCACAAAACATTCTAGTTTGTGATACCAATAATGATGGTTTTACTGCTTTTGATTTGACATCTCAAAATGCCGCAATACTTAACGGTCAAGATCCCGCTTCATATGAGGTAAACTATTATGCTAACACTACTGACTATGCTAATGATTTAATTATTAATACTCCAAATACCTATACAAACACTACTGCTTATCAATCACAAACGATTATTGTTGCAGTAACAAATAAAGCTAATCCTTCTTGCAAAAGCAGCACTTCATTTTCAATTGCAGTTTTTGAAAAACCAATGCCAAGAATTTCAACTGCTATTCCAGACTATTTAGTTTGCGATGATACGAGTATTGGCAATGATAGCGATGGACGCGTTCTATTTGATTTAACTCAAAAAGCTGTACCGATTTTAAACGGTCAATCCGCGACACAATTTTTATTTTCTTACTACAAAGATGTGGCTTTTACCCAAAATATTGGAGCTCCATCTGCTTACGCAAATACTAATCCTATAGAAACGATTTATGTTAAAATGTATAACAAAGACAATCCAATCTGTTTTGCAACAACTTCCTTCACAATTCAGGTGATTGCGTTACCTAATATCAATCAAAATGTCGATTTAAAACAATGCGATGATGATATTAATGGTTTTAGTATTTTTAATTTAGAAGAAGCAATCCCAAAAATAACAGCAAATGCAGCTAACGAAAGCATCACTTTTTTTACCACTCAAATTGATGCAGAAAATAATAGTAACCCCACAACTAATTCAACTAGTTACAGTAATCAAATGATCAATACTGATATTGTTTTTGCACGGATTTCAAATTCTAATGACTGTTTTAGAATTGCTACAGTAAACCTAATTGTTTCTACTACGCAAATTCCGATTAATTTTACAAGAAATTTTGCAGTTTGCGATGATGCCATTTTAGGTACCAATACTGACGGTATTGCCAGTTTTGATTTTAGTAGTTTTGATAATGAAATCGCAGCTATTTTTCCAATCGGCCAACAACTAGATATTACTTACTATCGCAATCTAAATGATGCTTTAACAGAAAAAAACACAATTTTAGATATTACAAATTATAGGAATATAGGATATCCAAATTCACAAAAGATCTTTGTTCGTGTGGATAGTAAACTAAATAATGATTGTTTAGGATTAGGATCTCCTATTCAGCTAACTGTTGAATCAATTCCGGTTATGCAACTTATAAAAGAGATACAATGTGATGACGACCAAGACGGACTTTTTGCTTTTGACACGGCTACCATTCAAACCCGATTATTGAATGGTTCAACTAATGTCACGTTGGATTACTTTGATCAAAATAATAATCAATTAGCAAGTCCGCTACCTAATCCTTTTATAACTCGGTCGCAAATAATAAAAGTAAAGGCGACCAATACTACATTAACCGCTTGTTCCTATGAGACAACAGTAGAATTTGTAGTTTCTGATCTGCCAGAAGCCTACCCTATTCCTTCCAATTTAATAACTGTTTGTGATGATGAAATAGATCCTATTAAGCAAGACGGAAAATATGCTTTTGACACTGCCACTTTTCAAAACACCATCCTAGGAGGACAAACCGGAATGACAGTAAAATATTTTGATGCCAATGACAACTTGCTTTCAAGTCCGTTACCCAATCCGTTTGTAACCACTTCACAAAATATAAGAATTGAAGTTATCAATGCAACAAATACTACCTGTAAAGCAACAATGATTTTACCCTTTGAAGTTCATCCAGTACCAGCGATAACCTTAACTGGTGTGGAATGGCTATGCAGTAATATTAGTTCTTTTACCAAAACAATCAATGCGGGCCTTGTCGATGAATTATTAAAAGATATTTACACTTATGAGTGGACTTATAACGGAGAGCTAGTTACTGGCGAGTCCCAATACACTTTAACAGTCAACAAATCTGGAACCTATACCGTAAAAGCAACTACTGACAAAGGGTGTTCCAGAACCAGAGTCATTAAGGTTTCTAATTCAAATATTGCTAAAATAGAAGATATAAAAATAGAAGATCTTACTTCTTCAAATAGCATTCAAGTATCCGTAACAGGTACAGGAAATTATGTCTATGCTTTAGATGAAGAGAATGGGAACTATCAAAAAGAAAGCCTTTTCACTAATGTTACTGCGGGAATTCATACGGTTTTTGTAAAAGACTTGAATGGTTGTGGAATTGTCCTACAAGAAGTAGCGCTACTTGGAATTCCAAATTTCTTCACCCCTAATCAAGATGGATTTAATGATTATTGGAATATCAAAGGGGTTAATAATTCTTTCAATAATAAAACAATCATTCATATTTATGATCGATATGGGAAATTAATAGATACGTTGAATCCATTAAATCAAGGTTGGGATGGTACATTTAACGGGCAACCTTTACCTTCTGACGACTATTGGTACACTATAGAATTGGAAGATGGTAGAATTGTGAAAGGACATTTTACATTAAAAAGATAACGCTACAATAGCCTAAACCTAGAAAATTAGCAAAAATTTTTAAACTGAATTTGCATTAAATCTAATGAGTTATTCTTTACTTCAATAGTAACTTCCTAATTCCACTACTCCCTAGCCCCGATAGAAATGGAAATCCTTATTGTTTTTGCTTTCAAAAAACAATAAGATTGTAATGGATAGCGGGAAATAGCTCCAAAAAACAAAAACAGCTTTGGAATGCTTCGTTTCTCACCGTGACAATTACAAACAAATCATTTATATTTGCAGTTGGTTATAAGACAATTTTTAATATCAACTATATACATAAAATGAGACATACAAAAGTTAAAGACTTACTAAACAGTACCACGACGCTTCATGAAGTAAATGCAAAAGGATGGGTGAGAACTTTTAGAAACAATCAATTTATTGCCTTAAACGATGGCTCGACCATTGATAATATACAATGTGTTGTCGATTTTGAGAATACGCCAGACGAAACCTTGAAGAGAATTACGACTGGAGCAGCGATATCCGTTACAGGAACGTTGGTAGAAAGCAAAGGTGCCGGACAGAAATTTGAAATTCAAGTGGCTAAACTAGAAATCCTAGGCGACTCTGATGCAGAGAAATTCCCGATACAACCAAAGAACAAACCGAGCTTGGATTTCTTGCGTGAAAATGCGCATTTAAGAGTTCGTACTAATATGTTTGGAGCGATTATGAGAGTACGCTCCGTATTATCATATGCGGTTCACAGCTATTTTCAGGAAAAAGGTTTTGTGTATGTAAATACGCCAATCATCACGGGATCAGATGCGGAAGGTGCAGGTGAAATGTTTAAAGTTACCGCTTTGCCATTTGACGGAACACCAAGAACTGAAGACGGAAAAGTGAATTATAAAGAAGATTTCTTCGGTAAAGAGACCAACCTTACGGTTTCGGGGCAATTAGAAGGAGAAACTTTCGCAATGGCTTTGGGTCAGATTTATACTTTTGGACCAACCTTTAGAGCCGAAAACTCAAATACGTCGCGTCACCTGGCCGAATTTTGGATGATCGAGCCAGAGGTTGCGTTCAATGATTTGAATGACAATATGGACTTGGCAGAAGATTTTATTCAGTACGTAATTAAATACGCATTGGATAAATGTCCAGAGGATTTGAAGTTCCTAGAGACGCGTTTGTTAGACGAAGAAAAATCAAAACCGGTTGCTGAAAGAAGCGAAATGGCTTTGCTTGACAAATTAAATTTTGTTTTGGAAAACAATTTCAAACGTGTTTCATACACCGAAGCAATTGACATTTTAAGAGATTGTACGCCTAACAAAAAGAAAAAATTCAACTATATCATTAACGAATGGGGCGCTGATTTACAAAGTGAGCACGAGCGCTATTTGGTAGAAAAACACTTTAAATGTCCGGTAATCTTGTTTGATTACCCGGCAAATATCAAAGCATTTTACATGCGTTTGAACGAAGACGGAAAAACGGTTCGCGCCATGGATATTCTTTTCCCAGGAATTGGAGAAATCGTGGGAGGTTCACAAAGAGAGGAACGTTTTGATGTTTTAGTCGAAAAAATGAAAGCCTTAGGAATTGACGAAGAAGAATTATGGTGGTATTTGGATACCCGAAGATTCGGTTCAGCAGTTCACTCTGGTTTCGGACTTGGATTCGAAAGATTGGTTTTATTCGTAACGGGAATGACAAACATTCGTGACGTAATTCCTTTCCCGAGAACGCCAATGAATGCAGAATTTTAAAAATTTGTTTCAGGTTTAAAGTTTAAAGTTGTGGAACGTTCTGCAACCTTAAACTTTAAACCTTAAACTTTTAAACAATAAAAATGCTAAAGCAATTCTTAAATTTAAAATTATCCCAGAAATTATCTCCTCAGCAAATTCAGCTGATGAAGTTAATTCAATTGCCTACGCAAGCTTTTGAGCAACGATTACTCGAAGAAATGAATGAAAATCCAGCGCTTGAAACTGGAAAAGAAGAAGATGAATACGAGAAAGACGAGTTCGAAAACGAGGATTACGATGATTACGATGATGCCGAATCAGAGCGAATTGAAGCCGAAGACATTAACATCGACGAATATTTAAGCAACGATGAAACGCCAGATTATAAAACACAGGCCAACAATTATAGCGATGATGACGATGATCGCGAAACGCCCTTTGCAGCGCCAGTGAGTTTTCACCAAGATTTAATCAATCAGTTGAACACCTTTATCCTGAATGATGAAGAGCGTGACATTGCTGAATTCCTCGTTGGTAGTATTGATGACATGGGTTATATTCGTCGTAGCGTGGCTGATATGGTCGATGACATGGCGTTTACCCAAGGCATTTACACCGATGAAAAGATGGTGCAAAAAATGCTACAAGTTATTCATGAACTAGAACCCTCCGGCGTAGGTGCGCAAGATTTACAGGAATGTTTGTTGTTGCAATTGAAGCACAAAACACCTACAGAATCTGTGGAACTAGCGACTGATATTATCGAAAATCAGTTTGATGCGTTTACCAAAAAACACTACGATAAGTTAATTCAGAAATACAATGTTTCGAATGAGCAACTGAAAAAAGCCATTCACGAAATAGAGAAATTAAATCCAAAACCAGGCGGTTCTTTCACAGGAAACAACAAGGTAACTGAAAATGTAGTTCCTGATTTTGCCATTAGAATTGTAGATGGCGAACTGGAACTCACCCTAAACGGACGAAATGCTCCTTCCCTGCACGTTTCTAAAGATTATCAGGAAATGATGCAAACCTACAAGGATTCGCGCGATAAATCAGCACAGCAAAAAGATGCTGTACAATTTATCAAGCAAAAATTAGATTCGGCTAAATGGTTTATCGATGCGATTCGCCAGCGTCAAGAAACACTGTTTGTCACCATGAATGCGATTATGCATTATCAAGAAGAATTTTTCCTAGATGGTGATGAAACCAAGTTGAAACCAATGATCTTGAAGGATATTGCCGATATGGTAGGACTGGATATTTCGACAATTTCTCGCGTAGCCAACAGTAAATATGTAGAAACGCCTTATGGCACAAAACTGATTAAGGAATTCTTCTCAGAATCCATGAAAAATGACCAAGGAGAAGATGTTTCTACACTAGAAATCAAGAAAATTCTACAGAACACGATTGAGGAAGAAGACAAGAAAAAACCACTTCCAGACGATCAATTAGCGGAAATTCTTAAAGAAAAAGGCTATCCTATCGCCAGAAGAACCATAGCAAAATACAGAGAACAACTTGATATTCCTGTAGCGAGAATGAGGAAGAAAATGTAAGATTGTTAATTTTAGATTGAGGATTATGAAATGTTCAAGCAATGAAATACTCCGAATCCAATGTCAAATTTGAACCTTATAAATAAAAATACACTGTTGTTGAGCACATTAAAAACGAAGTATTTTTTTAGTAACTTTGTGAAAAAGAAGTTTTATGATAACGGACATCAATCAATTAGATTTAAATAAAACCTATTCCTATGCGGATTACTTGACTTGGCAGTTTCAGGAAAAACTAGAATTGCTAAGAGGGAAGATCTTTAAGATGAGTCCCGCACCAAGTACTACACATCAAAGAATTTCCATGGAGTTGGCAGGTGTTTTATATAATTTTTTCAAACCACATCCTTGTAATCTTTTTGCAGCTCCTTTCGATGTTCGCTTATTAGCCAAAAAGAAAGCTACATTGCATCAAGAAATTTACACCGTGATACAACCTGATTTATGTGTTATCTGTGACGATTCTAAAATTGATGAGCGAGGCGCTATTGGCGCACCTGATTTAGTGATTGAAATCTTGTCCCCAGGGAATTCTAATAAAGAAATGAAGTATAAATTTGATTTATATGAAGAAGCAGGAGTTCTTGAATATTGGATTGTAAACCCAGCCGATAAAACGGTTTTTATATATGTTTTAAAAGACAACGAGTTCATAGGAATGCATCCGTTAATTGAGGAAGATAGTATTCAAAGTAAATTATTTCCAGAATTAGATTTTAAATTAGAATCTATCTTTAATTAAAAAGAAACCCTTTCAGAATTTTTGAACTCTGAAAGGGTTTTATATTTCAATCCAGTTCCGGCTCCTTCTCCTTTGGAGAGGGTTGGGGAGAGGATTACTTCTCCTGATCTTTGCGCATAGCATGGTAATACGCGGCACGACTCAAAGGCTCATATTCTTCGGTTTCGCCTAACATAACGAGTTTGTCATTATCGGTTTTACGGAAACTATAATTAGCGAGATTTCCTGTGCGGGTACAAACGGCGTGAACTTTGGTCACATATTCGGCAGTTGCCATTAATGCAGGCATTGGACCAAAAGGATTTCCCTTAAAATCCATATCCAATCCAGCAACAATTACTCGGATTCCTTGATTGGCCAAATCGTTACAAATTTTCACAATTTCATCATCAAAAAACTGTGCTTCGTCAATGCCTACCACATCACAACCTTGCGCCAAAATAGCAATATTGGCCGCAGCAGGAACAGGAGTGGAACGGATTTCATTAGCGTCATGTGATACGACCATTTCATCATCATAACGCGTATCGATGGCCGGTTTGAAAATTTCGACTTTTTGCTTGGCAAACTGCGCTCTTTTCAAACGACGGATCAATTCTTCGGTTTTACCCGAAAACATGGAGCCACAAATAACTTCGATCCAACCAAATTGTTCTTTATGATTTACTGTATTTTCGAGAAACATTTTGTATTTTTCTAACTTAAAAAATGAATAGTTTTTATTACTTTGTAATAAGTGAACCGACTTAAAAATTTTATACTTTTACGTCGTTTCAAAAGTATAAAAATTATATCAAATCGGGGATTTGCCAGCACTTATTTAAAAAAATAAAAATCTTTTACTTAAATAATCTCATTTTAGATCAAGATATAAAACAGAATACAAAAACGCATCAAAGAAGACCTGCCTAACACCCTATAATTTCAACAGTTATGAAAAAAAAATTGGAAGCCGATTTAATCAGCATTGCACACAGAATATTACAGTTAAAAAATAAATCTGATATCAATCAATTATATTTGGAAACACAGAAATTATACGAAAAACTTTCTGTCTTACGATTTGTGGACGAACATTTTAGCGAAGCAAAACCAACTATTGGTATAACGGAAATTAGTAAAGCAATAGAATCTATTTATGATACAACTGAATCGGTTCAACCGGAAGCAGAAGTTGTAATTGAACAAACTGCTGTAGAAGAAGCTACTGAAACGACTTTGGAACAAAACGCCGCAACAACTCCTTCAGCGGAACAAGAACCAGTTGCAACGGAAGAAGAAAGCGCTGTTGAGGAGGAAGAAACGGTAACTGAGGAAATTGATGAGGAAGAAATAATCGCTGAGGAAACTGTTGCTGAAGAAGGAGATGAAATGCCTTTGGAACAAAGAGGAGAAGTAATTGATGAGACCGAGCAAGAAGAAGAAACTGTGGTAGAACCAGAAATAGTTGCGGCTACGGAAATGGAAATAGAAGAAGAAATAATGGAAACTGAAGCGCCTTTTGAACCTGCTTTTGAATTGTCACAGGAAAAAGAAGTACAGACCGAGTTGGAAATACCAAAGAAAACAGAAGCTGTACAAATCTCTTTTGAAGATCTTTTAGGCGGCAATTATCACGATACACTTTTTGTAAAAAAACAGCAAGTAGATAATATTCCAACTGCAGTAGTCATTGAAGTTCCAAAAGACGATACAGCCACTGAAGCACAAAAATCAGACCCTATACAATCACAAATAGTCGAAAAGACAGAACCGAAAATAGTTTCTTTGAATGATAAATTAGCCAAAGGAATCAACATCGATTTGAATGACCGTCTGGCGTTTATAAAACATCTTTTTGGAAACAGCAGTGAAGATTACAATAGGGTTCTAAGTCAATTGATTACGTTTGATACCTTCTATGAAACTAGAGATTTTGTTCAAGAAATGGTAAAACCAGATTACAATAACTGGCAAGGAAAACAAGAGTATGAAGAACGTTTCATGGATATTATTGAGAAAAAATTCTTGTAAACTTCGTTCTATAGTATTGATTACGCATTTCAACAGTTTCTGATTTTATTAGAAACTTGTACCTAATTATTTTATCTATGTCAAAATTATATATCGTTCCTACGCCTATTGGCAACCTCGAAGACATGACTTTCCGAGCGATTCGGATTCTTAAAGAAGTCGATTTGATTCTCGCCGAGGACACGCGTACGAGCGGAAAATTATTAAAGCATTTCGATATTGGCACGCACATGTACAGCCATCACATGCACAACGAACATAAAACAATCGAAAATCTAATTTCGAGGTTGAAAGCTGGAGAAAATATCGCCTTAATTTCAGATGCAGGAACTCCTGCAATTTCAGATCCCGGTTTTTTATTAACACGTGCTTGTGTTGAAAACGGAGTTGAAGTAGAATGTTTGCCCGGAGCCACGGCATTTGTACCTGCTTTAGTCAACAGTGGCCTGCCTAACGACAAATTTATTTTCGAAGGTTTTTTACCTGACAAAAAAGGAAAACAAACTCGTTATTTGGCTTTAGCCGAAGAAACCCGTACCATGATTTTATATGTCTCTCCACATAAATTATTAAAAACATTGGCGGAATTCATCACTTATTTTGGAGAAGACAGACCGATTTGTGTGTGCAGAGAATTATCAAAACTACATGAAGAAAATGTTCGAGGAACAGTAAAAGAAGTATTAAACCATTTTGAAAAAATAGCTCCGAGAGGAGAAATTGTTGTAGTTGTGGGTGGAAAAACAATAATCAAAGAGCCGAAAAAAAGGAAATTTTCGGAGGAAGAAGAGTCATGAAAAAGCAAAAAGTTATTATAATAGGAGCTGGACTTTGCGGACTTTACACTGCTTTTTTACTTCAGAAAAAAGGTATGGAAGTTCTACTATTAGAGGCCAATACGAGAATTGGAGGTCGCATCAAAACTATTACTGGCACAACCGCTGTCACCATGGAAATGGGTGCCACTTGGTTTGGAAACCAACATAGCCAACTTCTGGAAGTACTGAGATCGTTAGAAATCCCCTATTTTAAGCAACATACACAAGGCATTTCATTATTTGAAACCATGTCTTTTGTTCCACCACAGAAATTCGAAATTTCGGATTCTGAGGAACCTTCTTTTCGCATCGAAGGCGGAACTGAAACCTTAATTAAAAGATTAATTTCTGAAATCGGCATTCAAAACATTAAGACAAATACCAAAATTACAGTAATAAAAGAGGAGAACAACCATTTAATCGTTACGGATTCTGATGGAAAAAGCTATTCCGCCGATAAAGTGATTAGCACAATTCCACCTAATTTGTTAGTGAACTCAGTGGTATTCGAACCTAATTTACCCGAAAATTTCACACAACTAGCCAAGAAAACGCATACTTGGATGGGTGAATCCATTAAATTCGCTGTGGAATATAAAACTCCTTTTTGGAAACAAAATAACTACTCTGGAACGTTATTCAGTCAAGCCAGTATTATTCAGGAAATGTACGACCACAGTACAGCTGATAATTCCGGTTTTGCGTTGAAAGGATTTCTAAACGGTGGAACCGCAGTACTTTCCATGGAGGAACGCAAAGAGAAAGTTATTGCACAGTTAACGACTTTTTTTGGACCTGAAGCCAAAGACTATGTTGCCTATTTTGAGAATGTTTGGAGGAAAGAACCGTTAACATTTCAACCTTATGAACAACTGGTATTGGCACACCAAAATAATGGACATTCTTTATTTAAAAAACCATTTCAAAACGGAAAATTATATGTTTCTGGGGCAGAAACCGCCACACAAAATCCCGGCTATATGGACGGGGCGATTGCAGCTGCAAAAACTATTGCACTAGAATTCTAATACTATTATCAATATGACCATCACCGCTTTTTTAGAAAAATTAAATCAAACGCCGGAAGCCATCACCTTTGCGGAAACTATCGCAGTAATTGAAGCGCACTATGACTTTGCACCAACAGCATTTGAGAACGGTTTACAACACAATTTTGCTGGCGAGAACTCAGGTTCTTGCAAGCTATTGGCTTTCGCCGAAATTCACAATCTCTCTGAAGCCGCTACCTTAGCTTGTTTTGGTGCTTATTATTTTGAAGAAGTTTTGGGAGATCCAGAGGGAACAAATCATCAAAACATTCGAAATTTTATGAAAACTGGTTGGGACGGAATTGCATTTTACGGCAGTGCCTTAGAATTGAAATAAATTACAATGCGATGTCAGGTCAGGTGTAATGTCATTAGGTTAGTGGACTCGTCAGTTCGAGTTGAGTAAAGATTTGCGATAGAAAATTTTTACGAAGTTTCAAGAACCCTGAGAGAATAAAAGCTTCTCGATACAATTTTAAACATTAAAGCTGTCGCATTACTATTCCAAATCACTCGAAGTAACGGTCAAAACTCCTTAAAATTAATGGCATTGCGCTTGACTTCATAAAATTCTAAATCTAAAATCCCAAATTAATATGCGTTGGACACTCAAACCAAAACCTTCCGAAGAAACTGTACAACATTTGGCGAAAGCGTTGAATGTAGAAGATTTTGTAGCCACTTTATTAGTCCAACGCGGCATTGAAACTTTCGATGAAGCTAAGGCATTTTTTCGCCCTTCCTTAGACCATTTACACGATCCCTATCTGATGAAAGACATGGATAAAGCAGTCGAACGAATCGAGAAAGCGATTGAAAACGAGGAAAACATTCTTGTCTTTGGCGATTATGATGTGGACGGAACAACAGCTGTCTCCCTTGTTTCTTCCTATTTGAAAACTTACTACCCTAATGTGGCAACGTACATACCCGATCGTTATGGGGAAGGTTATGGTATTTCATTCAAAGGAATTGACTTTGCTGACGACAATGGATTTTCACTCATTATTGCATTAGATTGTGGCATAAAATCCATTGATCATGTGGGCTACGCCAAAGCACGAAATATCGATTTCATTATTTGTGACCATCATAGACCCGGCCAATTTTTACCGGAAGCCATTGCTATTCTTGACCCAAAACGGGACGATTGTAACTATCCTTATGATGAATTGTGCGGTTGTGGAATAGGTTTTAAATTGATTCAGGCTTTGGGCCAAAACCGAAATGAAACTATTGATGATTTGATTCCGTATCTGGATTTAGTATCAGCTGCTATTGCTGCTGATATTGTGCCAATGACTGGAGAAAATCGAGTACTGGCTTACTTTGGACTGCAAGTCATCAACAGTGATCCAAGACCGGGAATCAAAGCCATCATTCACCAAATAAAAAAACAAACTTTAGATATTACCGATGTTGTTTTCATCATCGCTCCTAGAATAAACGCTGCTGGACGCATCAAACATGGCAATCATGCAGTGGAATTACTAACCGAATTTAATTTTGAACAAGCCCAACAATTTGCTTCTGAAATTGAAGCTTATAATTCAGAGCGAAAGGATTTAGATAAATTAATCACCAAAGAAGCGCTACAACAAATAGCAGAAAATAATGAAAAAGAGCGATTTACTTCCGTAGTATTTCAAGAAAATTGGCACAAAGGAGTGATTGGAATAGTCGCTTCCCGCTTGATCGAAACTTATTATCGACCAACTCTTGTGTTTACTAAAAGCGGCGATAAATATGCGGCTTCGGCACGCTCTGTAAAAGGATTTGACGTGTACAATGCACTCGAGGCGTGTACGGAACATTTGGAACAATTTGGCGGTCACATGTATGCTGCGGGAATGACGTTGAAAGAAGAAAATTATCAAATCTTCAAAGAGGCTTTCGAAAAAGAAGTAGAAAGAACCATTCATCCCGATATGTTAACGCCTGAAATTGCGATTGACGCTGAGATTGATTTTGCTGATATTACTCCCAAATTAATTCGGATTCTGAAACAATTTGAACCGTACGGACCACAAAATATGACTCCCATTTTCCTGACCAAAAATATCAAAGATACCGGTTATGGAAAACCAATGGGACAGGAAGAAGAACATTTAAAGCTTTTTGTCAAACAAAACAATTCTGAGGGTATAGCAGCTATAGGCTTTAATTTGGGAACCAAAATCGAATTGACTACGTATCAAAAACCTTTTGAAGCCGTGTATTGTATTGATGAAAATGAATGGAACGGTAAGTTAAGTATGCAGTTACGCTTGCGAGATATTAAATAGAAGGCACTAAGGTTTTGAGTTTCTATGGTACAAAGTCTGCATTGAAACTAAACAGTACTTAATTTGTTGTAAATAATGATAAAAGAATGACGCACTTTTTTTACCATATAAGTCATATAAGTTTAAGTTTCATTAATGTTAGTCTTATGCCACTTAATCAAAAATAAGCTCATTTAAGGTTTAATACTTATATGACTTTATGTTAAACATTATTGTACTGTTTAATAGCAAGACAATAAATAGTTCCAAGTACTTTAATTCTGATTAGTCCCATTTTTTATAATCATAGCACCTTTGAAACTTTGCCAATAATCACCCATGAAAAAGATTTACATGAAAAAAAACGATCCATATTCAGCGTTACGTTATAAAGAATTTAATATTTTTTTGTTGTTGCGTTTCGCGATGGTATTTGGCTGGTCGATGCAATTTATCGTTATTGAATGGGAAGTGTACAGCTTGACCAAAAATCCATTATCTCTAGGTATGATTGGACTAATGGAAGTCATTCCGGCTATTTCGATGGCACTATTTGCTGGACATATTGTTGACCAAAAGGAAAAAAAAGGATTACTCTTGAAATGCATCTTAGGATTTTCAATCATCAGTTTAGGATTGTTTTTATTTACGTGGCCCCCTTTTATAAAAGATTTCTCTACCAAAACTATTTTATATTCTATTTACTTTTTTGTGTTTTTAGGCGGATTAGTTCGTGCTTTTCTTGGTCCTACTATATTTTCTCTTTTGGCATTGATTGTTCCAAAAAAAATATATCCTAATGCTGCCACTTGGAGTAGTTCTGTTTGGCAAATAAGTTCCGTTTTAGGACCTGCGGTAGCGGGTTTTTCGATCAATTGGATCGGAGTTCATTGGTCCATGTCTGTTGTTTTAGTATGTTCACTTCTTGCTTTAACTGCCTTAACCCAAATTGCGACCAAGCCCATTTTGAATCCAAAAATTGGTGAGCCTATAATGGACAGTTTAAAAGAAGGTGTGAAATTTGTTTTCTACAATAAAACGATTCTTGGCGCTTTATCATTGGATATGATAGCGGTTCTTTTTGGAGGTGCCGTTGCGTTACTGCCCATATTTGCACAAGATATTTTGAAGGTGGGACCAGAAGGATTTGGTGTTTTGAGAGCGGCTCCAGCTGTTGGTGCTTTTTTAATGCTGATTATTTCCGCTTATATTCCGTTTACGAAGAATGCAGGAATGAAACTCTTATCAGCCATTTTTGCCTTTGGAATTTGCATTATCGTTTTTGGACTTTCTTCTGTTTTTTGGTTGTCCGTAGCCGCTTTATTTTTAAGTGGTGTTTTTGATGGGATTTCGGTAGTGATACGGCAAACCATTTTGCAATTAAAAACTCCTGATCACATGCGAGGACGCGTTGCAGCTGTGAATTCTATATTTGTAGGTTCGTCCAATGAATTAGGTGCTTTTGAAAGTGGCTTAACTGCAAAATTGATGGGAACTGTTAATGCAGTGATCTTTGGCGGAAGCATGACACTGATTACCGTGTTTCTTACCGGTGCCGTATCCCCTACTTTTAGAAAACTGGACTTACAAAAAGATGTGGAAGAGCATGAAAAGAGCGAATAAATGCGATTTCAGTGAAAGCGAAACAGTAATTGTTTGTATCCACCCGAGCAACTACATATTGTTTAGTTCAATAAGATTAATGATAGGAGCGTAATTTTACAATGGTTTAGATTCCGCTAGCTGCTTGTAATTGTGGGGATACAGGTCTTTAATATTCTTGTGGTTTATAGATTGGATATTCTCAAGGGTATATTTTAGCCACTCAAAAGGATTTACGTTATGCTTTTTGCAGTTAGAAAAAAAGGTATAGGCCATAGCCGCTCTTTGAGCAGCATCGTGCGATCCGGCAAAAAGATAATTCTTTCTACCCAGGGCCACTGGTCTGATTGCATTTTCCACCAGATTATTATCTATTTGCAAGTTACCATCTAATAGGTATGCCGATAAATTATCCCATCTTGTTTGAG
>NZ_FRBU01000042.1 GCF_900142695.1 Flavobacterium xanthum
CAGGGAAAAGAATTAATTTTCTTTTCTTTGTTCTGAAAAAATATTTCATCTTTCTTTGAGATTCCTAACTTTCGCATTTATTAATTGAATTCAAGGGAATTAAAATTCTTGATTCCATCTATCGCTGAAGAAATAGTGGTAATAGGCGTTTTGAACTCGTGGGTAATATTGCTAATTAAATCGTTTTTGATTTCATCAATCTTTTTTTGACGGTTTATAATTTTCAATAGATAAAATAAACATCCAATAATAGAAAGCGATAACAGTAACGAAAGAATTATTTCAATCATGCTTCTTTTTACAAGTAGTTCTATAGGTTCAGAAAATGAAATTTTCAATTTTTCATTAACAGGAAGATAAGCTGATTTTGAGAAAGTAGAAAGTGGTAATTCAGCCGATTTGATTGATGTGTCTTTTTCAAATTTATCAAAAAGAGTATCTCTTTTAAAATGTTCTATAGTATAATTAACAATAATTTTTTTTCGAGAAAGTTCGTTATCTAAAGCTTTATTTAATTTCTTAAAAGAAATAGAGTCTTTAACCATAGAGATTACAATTCTACTTCTAGAACCTCTTATTTTTAAGAGGCTATCTGTTGCACTTTTTCCTCGTAATACCACTACAGAGGAATTCCTCTTAGATATAGGTTTAACAGTAGCAATTATTTTTTTGTTGTTTTCTTTCTGGTTTTTAATGATTTTCGAATCCGATTTTATAGAATTAATTGTTTCTGAACGAGAACTTATTTTGGATTTTACTGAATCAAATTTTGAAATTTTAAGCTGCTCTTTTTTTGCTTTATAGTTTTTAAAAACCGTGTCAAGTTTTAAGTCATCCATAAATTGCTCATCAGAAACGGAATCATCTCGGTTTACAAAACCGATATAATTTTCTTTTGATTCTTCGATATAATAAAATTCACTACTATTGTCAAAAGCAATTTGTACATCATTAATCAATCTTTGCTTATTTTCCTTGTAGTTTTTAATATTCCAATATACCTGTAAGCCGATGGTTGCCAAAATGGTAATGCTTATAAAAATAATAATTGAGGTATAGTTTTTCACTTTCATTTTTCAAATATAAGAACTAAATGGTTTTAAATGGAGCCGTTAACAATCGTTAACTTTGATTAACTATTATTGTGGTTATTTAGAACTTAATTTGTCAAATATCTTAAAAACTATAAAATGAAAAATGTATTGAAGTTGATTTATTTGACTGTAATTTTTAACACTGTCAATTTGACTATTGCTCAGGATTTTAGTGGTAAAGCGATTTATCAATCTAAAATTAAATTAGAGAGAAATGACGGTGAGATCAAGTCGTCTGGCAATGTTGAGTTTGATGAACTATTTCAAAACGAATTGGAAAAAGTTTCACGAAAAACTTATTCGTTAACTTTTAATAAAATGGAATCTTTATTTGAAGAAGAACAAAAGCTTGAGCCAATAGGGAAAAGTGACAGCGGAATGACTATTTCTATTTCACGTGGAGGGAAAAAATACATGGATAGGAAGGTGAAAAAACAAATTTTTGAAGAGGAGATTTTTGAAAAAGAATATCTTATTACGGATGAATTAAAAAATTGGGATTGGCAGTTAAAAAAAGAAACTAAAAAAATTGGGGAATACTTTTGCTATAAGGCTGTGACTATAATTAAGATTTCTACTGCTCAAAAAGAAGAGTATCAGGATTATTTAAAGAATAAATTTAATCTGAGAACAAATTTATTTCCAATGAACGAGCCCAAAGATAAAATTGTTAGTGCTTGGTATACATTAGAAATCCCGGTTAATCATGGGCCAGGTAAATATTCAGGCCTGCCAGGTTTAATTTTGGAAATAAATGATGGAGAAGTTACTTTTCTATGTAATAAAGTGGTTTTAAATAGTGAGGCTAAAGTGAAAATTAAAGCTCCACATACAGGAAAAGTTTTAACTCAAAAAGAATTCGACAAAGAACAAAAAATTAAAATGGATAGCATGAAAGATAAGAATGGCAATATCATTTATAGAACCTTCACAAATTAGTCGTTTTGTAACAAATTAAACCTTTTCATGACTAACGTGTCATACTCAAAAACCAACTAAATGAAAAAGCTATACCTTTTTTTATCTTTCTGTATTACCTCAATTACTTACGCACAAAACATTCGTTTAGAAGGTGTAATCCAAGATATAGGTAAATCGCCTTTAGAAATGGCTAATGTTATGGCGGTCAATCAAGCTACCAAAGCTATGGATGGCTATGCAATCACTACGGATAAAGGGAAGTATATTTTGAACTTAAAGCCCAATACTGCTTATGTGATTAAGTTGAGTTACCTTGGAATGCAAAATAAAGAAGTCACTGTGACAACGCTATCAGAAAACATGGTGCAAAATATTACTATGGAATCTGGCGGGATTGAATTAGATGGCGTCGAAATTGTGCGAGAGATGCCCGTTTCTATAAAAGGCGATACCATTGTTTATAATGCCGATTCATTTAAAACAGGTGAAGAGCGAAAGCTAGAAGATGTTTTTAAGAAATTGCCTGGATTTGAAGTAATGGCGGATGGTCAAGTACAAGTAGAGGGTAAAAAAGTGGCTAAACTATTTGTTAACGGAAAGCCATTTATGGAGGGAGATACCAAATTAGGCTCAAAAAATATACCTTCGGATGCTGTAGATAAAATTCAAGTGATGCGCAATTTCAATGAGGTGTCTCAAATGAAAGGCCTTGAGAACAATAACGATGATATTGCGCTAAATATAAAACTTAAAAAAGGAAAAGATAAATTTTGGTTTGGTGATGTAAGCGGTGGTTTAGCGAATGACAAAGGCTATATTTTTAATCCAAAATTATTTTATTATTCCCCAAAGACGAGTATCAACTCCATTGTAAATTTGAATACTATTGGAGAAGTCTCCTTAACTTCTGCTGATTTTTTCAGGATAACCGGTGGTGCTAGGAATACAATTGGTAGAAGTGGAACTACATTGAACTTAAATCGAAATTTCTTTGGACTTTCTGGTGGCGATAATGTTGCCAAGGCCAGCGATAAATTTGGTGCTTTAAATTTGAATCATTCCGTTTCTAAAAAATGGACTTTATCTGGTTTTGCGGCCTATTCTGCTACATTTAATCAGTCTATTACAAATTCTGAAAGAGGTATTTTTGAACCTAATACCACAAATATAGCGACCTTAGAAAATAGAAAAAATAAAACGGATTCTAAAAACAATGCATTTATTGCCAAATTCGGGTCTAAGTACAAAGCAAATGATAACTTTCAATTGGATTATGATGCGTTCTTTAGAAAAAATGATCAACAGGATCTGGATAATAGCCAAACGGATTTTAGTTCGATGAACAATGGTTCAATGGTGTCAAATTCTAATACGGTTATTGCTTTTCAAAAACAAGCTCCGGTATCATTCAATCAGAGTCTTAATTTATTCTACACGCAAAATCCAAAAAGTACTTGGGTGCTCGAGATGCAGCATCAATATGAGGATGAAGATCCTTTTTATAATCCGCAGCTATCTGTTAATCCCTATCAAAATAGTACCTCGCAAGATCCAAATGATCCAAGTGCTGTTTTTGTAAATGAAAACACTTTAAATATTGAACAGTCAAGGTTTGTTAAAACCAATAAATTAGATGCTAAAGTCGATTATTACTATCAAATTTCAAACAAAAGTATACTGAATCTAACGGCAGGAAATACAAATGCTTTCCAAACCTATAATTCAAGTATTTTACAAATTTTAGAAGACAATTCTGTTAATCCTGTAGAACAAGCGGCCTATAACAATGATGTTCGCTATACTTTTAATGATGTGTTTTTAGGGGTACATTATAAATTTATTGTGGGTAAGTTTACTTTTAATCCAGGTTTTTCAATTCATCAATACAACACAAACAATCAGCAGTTTGCTAATCCGTTTCAATTGAATTTTACTCGTTTTTTACCGGATATGTTTGCGCGTTGGGACTTGAAAAAATCTGAAAATGTAACGTATAATTTTAATGTAAGAAACGGATTCAATGATGTAAACTCGTTAGTTGAAGGTAATATTTTTACTAATTTCAACAGCATTGCAAGAGGTAATGCACAACTGGAAAATTCTCTTGTTACTTCGCATAGATTGAATTATTCCAAATATAATTTATACAACTTCACGACAATTTTTGGTAATATTGCGTATACGACTACAAAAAATCCAGTAGTAAATGGGATTTCATTCCAAAGTATTTATTCTACGTCAGACCGTTTAAATTTAGATGCAGAAAATGAAAGTGTAAACGGAAATTTATTTTACTCCAAAAGTTTTCAAAAGTATTACAAAGCAACAGCTGGTATTAATGCCAGTTGGAACAAAAATTTTGTTTTAAACCGAAGCGTAGTTAATGGCAATACACAGGAATTCATTCAAGGAATTGAAAATGTAACTCATGGCTATAACATTGTTTTGGCAACACAATTTAAGAAATATCCCAACATTGATTTAGGGTACCGAATTAATTTTTCAGAGCAAGCCTCTACTCGTTTCACAACGCAAACGCCAAGTGTTAAGCTAAATTATTATTTCTTAAACGGGTTGAATATCAATTGGGATTATTCGTTTAATCGCTTTAAAAATGAAAGTACTGGAGTGGCCAATAATTTTAAAATTATGACGGCGAGTCTAAATTACATCAAAAAGGACTCAAAATTTGAATACAGAATTCAGGCTAATAATCTTCTCGATACAAGATCAAGATTGAATAATACGTTTAGCGTGAATGGTTTCAATGCCAATGAAAACATTATTTTGCCCCGATTCGTAACGTTTATTTTAAAGTATAATATTTAATAAAACAGAAAGGGGATTTTGACTGAACAAAATCCCCTTTTTTATTTAAGACAGTATTTTTAGATTACAATCCAAAAGCAGTTTTAACTTGGTCAACGAAATCTAGTTTTTCCCAAGTAAACAAATCAACGGTCACGGTTTTTGTTAATCCTCCTGGAGCAGTAAAAGTTTTAGTAACCGTTTCTGGAGTACGTCCCATGTGCCCGTAAGCAGCAGTTTCGCTGTAGATTGGGTTTCTTAACTTTAAGCGTTGCTCAATAAAGTAAGGACGCATATCAAAAATAGCTTCTACTTTTTTGGCGATTTCACCATTGGTCAAATTCACTTTTGAAGTTCCATACGTATCAATAAAAATACCCATTGGTTTAGCCACACCAATTGCATACGAAACTTGTACTAAGATCTCATCAGCAACACCCGCTGCAACTAAGTTTTTAGCGATATGACGTGTAGCATACGCCGCACTTCTATCTACTTTACTTGGATCTTTTCCTGAGAATGCACCACCACCGTGAGCACCTTTTCCACCGTAAGTATCCACAATGATTTTTCTTCCTGTCAATCCAGTATCTCCGTGTGGTCCACCAATTACGAATTTTCCAGTTGGATTAATATGGTATTGAATAGCATCATTAAACAAATGAGCGTGAGCTGGATTTTTTGCAATGATTCTTGGAATCAATATTTCAACAAGATCTTTTTTGATTTTTGCAAGCATTGTTGCTTCTTCATCAAAATCATCATGTTGTGTAGAGATTACAATAGCATCAATACGAGTTGGTTTGTTGTCATCGCTGTATTCTAAAGTTACTTGAGATTTAGCATCGGGACGTAAATACGTTATTTCGTTATTTTCACGTCTTAAAATCGCTAACTCTTGTAATAATTTATGAGACAAATCAAGTGCCAATGGCATGTAATTCTCGGTTTCATTCGTTGCGTAACCAAACATCATTCCTTGGTCACCAGCTCCTTGTTCTTCAGGATTTGCTCTGTCAACACCTTGATTAATGTCAGCAGATTGTTCGTGAATAGCAGAAAGGATTCCACAAGAATTGGCTTCAAACATGTATTCGCTTTTAGTGTAACCAATTTTTCGGATTACTTCACGAGCGATATGTTGTACATCTAAATAGGTATTTGATTTTACTTCACCAGCCAAAATTACTTGACCAGTTGTTACTAAAGTTTCACAAGCTACTTTTGAATCAGCATCAAATGCCAAAAAATTATCAATTAATGCGTCCGAAATTTGATCTGCAATTTTGTCTGGATGTCCTTCGCTTACAGATTCTGACGTAAATAAATAGGCCATAATTATTATTATTTTTAAATTAAGCGAGGAAAAATAATTGCTGAAAAGGACTAAAGGAGGGTTCCTGCTTTAGCATTTTTTCTACTGAAAAATTTTCAGTATTCACAATGAATTGATTTCATTATGAAGAGGTTGCAATCAGTTCAAATTTTTCCTCTTGTATTCGGGTGCAAAGGTATGAAACCATTTTGAATTGTAAATTAATCTTTTGTATTTTTTAATTTAAATAAAAGTTAATTTAACATATCCTACTTAGTCTATAGGGAAGTAGAAATAAATTGATTTTTATTTGGTGGTGTCAATTAAAGTTTGCAAATTTGTTAAATCAAAAAGAAAAAAATGAAATTTATTGCTGTCAATATGTGTTTTATGATGCCGGAGTTCTCCGCAGAGTGCGCTGTTGTATAGTTTTAAAACGTAAATTATATAGATAAGGCCTCTGCTATTAGCAGGGGTTTTTTTATGGAATAAATGGCCTCAGTGAATTTTTATTTCGAAAATTAATAACGGCAGTAGAAAAGAAGCGTAAAGAGTAACTACTAGTAACAAAAACAACCAATTAATCTTAAAAATTAAACCTTATGAGCACACAGAAATTTGCAACAAACGCATTACACGCGGGACACGACGTAACAAAAAACGCAGGAACCAGAGCTGTTCCTATTTATCAAACAAGCTCTTATGTTTTTAATAATTCGGATCATGCCGCTAATCTTTTTGGCCTTGCGGAGCCCGGATTTATTTACACAAGATTAAATAATCCTACAAATGATATACTGGAACAGCGCTTAGCCATCCTAGAAGGTGGAATTGGTGCAGTAGTTACAGCTTCTGGAACGGCAGCCATTGCTACTACATTACTAGTACTGTTAAAAGCTGGCGATCACATTGTAGCTTCAAATAGTTTGTATGGCGGCACCTATAATTTATTAAAAGTTACGTTGCCTCGGTTAGGTATTACCACCACATTTGTAGATCCATCTGATGCCGCCAATTTTAAAAATGCAGTTCAAGAAAATACCAGAGCAATTTTTGTGGAATCTTTGGGAAATCCAAAATTAGATGTTTTGGATTTAAAAGCGATTTCGGTTGAGGCCAAAGCAGCTCAAGTGCCATTAATTGTAGATAATACTGTTGCTTCGCCTTACTTATTAAATCCTATCCAATACGGCGCTGATATTGTTATTCATTCTTTGACAAAATACATTACTGGAAACGGAACTTCGCTTGGAGGAGTAGTTATTGATGCAGGAAATTTTGATTGGACCAATGGAAAGTTCCCAGAATTCACGGAGCCGTCTGCAGGTTATCACGGATTAGTGTATCACGAGGCGTTAGGAAATGCGGCTTTTATTGCTAAAGTTCGAATTGAAGGATTGCGTGATTACGGCGCTGCACTGAGTCCGTTTAATGCATTTCAGATCATTCAAGGATTAGAAACCTTACCAATAAGAATTCAAAGACACAGTGAAAATGCCTTGGATCTCGCGCAGTGGTTGGAAACTCAGGAAGCGGTTGCATGGGTCAATTATCCAGGATTGAAATCCAATAAATATTATGCTTTAGCGCAACACTATTTGCCAAAAGGGCAAAGTGGCGTGGTTACTTTTGGTTTGCATGGTGGCTTTGAAGCAGCCAAAAAAGTCGCCGATGAAACAAAATTATTCTCACTTTTGGCTAATATTGGTGACACTAAATCATTAATTATTCATCCCGCCAGTACAACGCACCAACAATTATCTGAAGAAGAACAAGTTGCCACGGGAGTTTCTAAGGATTTAATTCGTCTTTCTGTTGGTTTAGAAGATATAGAAGATTTAAAAACAGATTTGAGAGTTGTTTTTGAAAGTATAAAGAAAGGGCAACTGGCATAAAGTTTCCTATTTGGCTACTAAAAACCGAGTGGATATAATACCAGTTTGAATCCAAGTATTTTACTGCTTTTTATTTGGAAATTCCGAAAATAATTCGCATATTTGATTTTTAAAATAAAAAAAATGAAATTTAATATTTGCAATACGTTCAAAGTCGCACAGGATAATTCTTGCGGGTCGCTTATTGCATAATTTTTAAATCAAATTATATAGCAAAAGCTTCCCAGATAACGGGAAGCTTTTTTTTTGAAGACTAAAAGACTAATTTTTACAGAAAGAGAAGCATACATGATTAATTTAAAATTTCAGTACACGATTAAAGTAACAGCCAATAAGATGACAACGGTCCAAGCTATGATGTTTCTTTATGTCTGTTGATTCCAAAAGTATAAGTTCATAACACAACTTAAAACCCTTTTGGATATGGATCTAAAAGGGTTTTTTGTTTCTAAAATTAATTTTAAAAATAAGTAGCGATCACAAATGAGTTTAATAACCTAACACCTAAAATTATGAGTACAACTAAGTATTTTCCGAAAACTTTCGATTTATTAAAAAGGATTGACCTAACACCTAAAAAAGAGAAGGAGAACGTTTCTAAAAACGAACTGATTCATCCTAGGTTTGAAGTTTCAAAGAACGATCCTCTGGCGCAAAAGTCCGTGCCCAATTCATTGCTTTTTCTAATGTATTCACAAGAGAATGAAGCGCTTTTTATTTAAGAAATCCGAATTAATTTTCGGTTTTGAGATTTTCCAGAGAATGTCCAAAATTGTTATTTTGGCGAAGTAATAATACCAAATAGTTTAGAGTCACTTCGTCAAAATAACATTTCTATGTTTATTGTTTTCAGGTTTTTATTTAAACCAAAAAAAAAAATCGATTGCGCATAAAAATTTGGTTGTTACAAAAAATAGTGGTTAATTTGCGTCATTAAGTTCACAAACGTAATGAAATGTTATAAAGAAAGGCAGAGGGATTAGACCCGATGAAGCCTTAGCAACCCTTCGATTTATCGAAGAAGGTGCTGCATTCTACCACGCCAAACGTGGAAAGATAACACTAAGAATTTGTCTAGATAACTCCTAGCTTTCTTTCTAATATTTCCAAACACAGGTCAAAAATCATAAAAGATTTGCAATTGGAAAATAAACCAACATCTATTACATTACAAAATTTCACCACCGAAAGTGGCGCTTTTTATGCTACCTTAAACTTAAGTTTTCAAGTTTTTGGACCAGCTTTGCTCAGCGCTCCAATCGTTTTGGTAAATCATGCTTTAACTGGAAATTCACAAGTTCTCGGAGAAAACGGTTGGTGGAATGATCTAATTGGAGAACACAAAACTATAGATACTACAAAATATACAATTCTCGCGTTTAATGTTCCCGGAAATGGATTTGATGGTTTTAGTATCGAAAATTATTCGGATTTTAATGCAAGAGATATTGCCAGAATTTTTATTGAAGGGATTCGGTTTCTTGAAATTAAAAAACTGTATGCGATTATTGGAGGTTCTGTTGGCGGAGGAATCGCTTGGGAAATGGTTGCATTGGAACCAAAAATCACACAACATTTAATTCCTATTGCAACCGATTGGAAATCGACGGATTGGCTTATTGCCAATTGCTTTTTGCAAGAACAAATTTTGAAAAATTCTTCGAAACCTATTGAAGATGCTCGAACTCATGCTATGTTGTGTTATCGAACTCCGGAATCTTTTGCTGCAAAATTTCAGCGAACTATTAATGAGGAATTAGCCATTTTTAATGTAGAAAGCTGGTTGTTACATCATGGCGAAAAATTACAGAAACGTTTTCAAATTTCGTCGTACAAAATGATGAATCAGTTGTTAAAGACGATTGATATTACCAGAGACAGCGCTTCATTCGAAGAAATAACATCTCGAATTGAAGCTGATATTCATATTATTGGAATCAATTCAGACTTGTTTTTTACGGCTAATGAAAATAAAGCAACTTACGAGGAATTAAAAAAATATAAAAATAAGGTTAGTTATCAGGAAATTGTTTCCATTCACGGACACGATGCTTTTTTGATAGAATACAAACAATTACACAATTTGCTTCAGGATATATTCTAAGCCAAAAACACTACACAATGAAAATATTAAAATTTGGAGGTAAATCGTTATCGAATGGCGACGGAATAAATAAAGTGGTCGCGATTATTACCGATAAAGTAAATCAAGGAGAAGAAATTGCGATTGTAGTTTCGGCAAGAGGAAATGCTACGGATGAATTGGAAGACATTTTAAGTGTTGCTGCAAAGAATGGTGATTATAAACCGTTATTTGAGGATTTTAAAAGATACCAACAAGACGATTATCTAGACGTTGATTTATCAGAGGAATTTACAATTTTAGAAAAATTATTCGAAGGCGTAAGTCTGATTGGTGATTTTAGCAATAAAATAAAAGATCAGATTTTATCAAAAGGAGAATTGCTTTCGGCAAAATTACTGACGTCTATTTTGGTTGAAAATGGAATAAATGCCCGTTTTGCCGATACCAGAGAATTGATAAAAACCGATTCAAAATTTGGTGATGCACAACCTTTGGAACAAATTTCGAAGAAAAATGTCATTAATTATTTCAAACAAAATAACGGGACAACCGTAAATATTGTTACCGGGTTCATTGGTTCTAATACCAATAATGACACGACCACTTTAGGAAGAAACGGCAGTAATTACACCGCTTCCTTAATTGCTAATTATTTAGATGCAGAAGAATTACAGAACTACACGCACGTAGACGGAATTTATACCGCAAATCCGGATTTAGTAATTGATGCCAAGAAAATTGATCATTTGTCATTTAATGAAGCCAATGAAATAGCCAATTTCGGCGCCACTATTCTGCATGCCAAAACGATTATTCCTTTATTGGAAAAAAACATTCCACTTCGTATTTTGAACACCTTCAATCATGAAAATAAAGGAACATTAATCACTTCCAGTTCAAATAAAGAAGGAATTAAGACGCTTTCAGTGCTTGAAAATGTATCATTAGTAAATCTGGAAGGAAGAGGATTGCTAGGAAAAACCGGTGTTGATGCCCGTATTTTCAGAGTGATGGGCGACAATGATATTAGCGTAAGCATTATTTCTCAAGGTTCATCAGAAAGAGGAATTGGTTTAGTCGTAGCTGCTGACAAAGCGACGAAAGCCATGATTGAATTGGAGAAAGAATTCGAGAATGATTTTTATTCGAAAGATGTCAATAAAATCACGGTTACTGATGATGTTTCGGTAATTTCTATTATTGGCCAGGATTTGAGTACGTTTCACAAGCCCTACACGGCGTTGATAAAAAATAAAATTGTCCCAATACTTTTCAATAATACCGTTACGGGTAAAAACGTGAGTTTGGTTGTAAAAAAATCGCAACTGAACAAAGCTTTAAACGTGATTCACGGGGAGATTTTTGGTGTTGCAAAGAAAATCAATATTGCTGTTTTCGGGCATGGATTGGTAGGAGGAACGCTGATCAATCAAATTTTAGAATCGGCAGCAGCTATTGAAAAACGGAAAGACATTAAGTTGAATGTTTTTGCTATTGCTAATTCTAGTAATGTGCTTTTAAACAAAAATGGTGTTACGCCAAACTGGAAAAACGAAATACAAAATAATGGTTTTTCCTACACAATAAATGATATAATCGGGTATGCCAATGAGCATCATTTAGAGAATTTGATTGCCATAGATAATACCGCAAGTTCTGAATTTGTTGAAAATTATGTTACTTTGATAGAAAGTAGTTTCGATTTAATTTCATCTAATAAAGTAGCCAATACCTTAAGTTATAATTTTTATAAAAAATTGCGAAAAGTCCTTGCTGACAATCAAAAAAGTTATCTTTATGAAACGAATGTTGGAGCAGGATTACCGTTGATTGATACCATTAAATTATTGCACCTGTCAGGCGAAAATATCACGAAAATCAAAGGCGTTTTCTCAGGAACTTTGAGTTATTTATTCAATAATTTTTCTGCTAAAGACGTTCCGTTGAGCGAAATATTAAAAGAAGCGATCGATAACGGATACACAGAACCAGACCCAAGAGAAGATTTGTGTGGGAACGATGTAGGACGAAAATTGTTGATTTTGGCCAGGGAATTAGACTTGCAAAATGAGTTTGAAGAAATTGCTATTCAAAATCTGATTCCAGAACATTTACGTGAAGGAGATGTTTCTGATTTCTTGAATAAATTGACAGAATTTGATCCCATTTATGCTAAAATAAAAGCGGATCAAAAACCGAATCACGTGTTGCGTTACATTGGGGAATTGTCAGGTGATTTGCAAAATGATAAAGGAAACCTAGAAGTAAAATTAGTTTCTGTACCATCAGATACAGCGCTAGGTGGTTTGAAAGGTTCAGATTCTTTCTTCGAAATTTACACTGAATCCTACGGCGATAGACCCATTGTGATTCAAGGAGCAGGCGCAGGATCCGCAGTAACAGCAAGAGGCGTTTTTGGAGATATTTTGAGATTGTCTGATAAAGGGTAAAAGCCCCCTTACCCCCGAAGGGTGAATAAATAATTTATGATTGCAGATTATTGATTTAAGATATATAATAGTAAAATCCGCGTTTGAATATCAGTTTCATCCGTGTTCCATAAAAGATAAAGTAATGAAAATAACACTAAACAGAGTAAACGACAACTTCCATTTTGAATTAAAAAACGAAAGAGGACATCTAGTTAACGTAGATAGCCGACCAGAATTTGGTGGAAACGATATGGGCGCAAGTCCAATGGAATTAGTATTGATGGGTGTTGCGGGGTGCAGCGCTATTGATATGATTTCAATTTTGAAAAAACAACGTCAGGAAATCACTTCTTTCAAAGCTGAGGTTGAGGGTGAGCGTGCACAAGTCGGAGAAGCGAAACCTTTTAAAGATATTCACGTGGTATTTTACTTAGAAGGCGAGATTAAAGAAGACAAAGCGGCAAAAGCAGCCCAACTTTCTTTTGAAAAGTATTGCTCGGTTTCTAAAACATTAGAACCAACTGCAACAATACATTACAAGGTAGTTTTGAATCGTGTTGAATTAGCGAAAATTTAATATAATTCGGTTTAGCATTTAAATAAAAAAGATCCTATTATTTTGTGAATCTCTGAGTTTTCTTAATGAATCTCTAAGAAACACTACTAAAAATTAGCAGAATGAACGAAGAAGAATTTGGTTTTGAAACCCAAGCCATCCGCACCCAATTAGAAAGAACACAATTTCAGGAGCATTCTGTTCCATTGTATTTGTCCTCCAGTTTTGTTTTTGACGATGCCGAAGACATGCGCGCTTCATTTACCGAAGAGAAAGAACGAAATATTTACAGTCGTTTTAGCAATCCCAATACAACCGAGTTTGTAGAGAAAATTTGCAAAATGGAAGGCGCCAAAGCGGGATATGCTTTTGCAACCGGAATGGCAGCCGTGTATTCTACTTTTGCAGCTTTGCTAAATGCTGGCGATCACATCGTTTCTGCAAGCAGTGTTTTTGGTTCTACACATGCGTTATTTATGACGTATTTTCCAAAATGGAATATTCAAACTTCGTATTTTGATATCAACAAGCCAGAAACGATTGAACGTTTTATTAAACCAAATACAAAAATCCTTTACGCAGAATCCCCTACGAATCCAGCGGTTGACATTATCGATTTGGAGTTGTTAGGAACTATTGCTAAAAAGCACAGTTTAATCTTGATTATTGACAATTGTTTTGCAACGCCTTATATCCAGCAACCTATCAAATGGGGAGCCGATTTGGTGATCCATTCTGCCACTAAATTAATTGATGGACAAGGACGCGTTTTGGGTGGAGTAACCGTTGGAAATGAAGATTTAATTCGCCAAATCTATTTGTTTGCAAGAAATACGGGACCAGCTTTATCTCCTTTTAATGCTTGGGTTTTATCCAAAAGTTTAGAGACGTTGGCAGTTCGTGTTGAGAAGCATTGCGAAAATGCATTGATAGTAGCCGAATTTTTAGAAAAAAATCCGAATGTGAATAGCGTAAAATATCCGTTCTTGAAATCGCATCCAAAATATGAAATCGCCAAAAAGCAAATGTTACTAGGCGGTAATATTATTGCTTTTGAAATCAAAGGCGGGCTAGAAGCAGGAAGAGCATTTTTGGATAAAATAAAACTCTGTTCCCTTTCGGCAAATATTGGAGATACCAGAACTATTGTTACGCATCCAGCATCCACAACTCATAGCAAATTATCAGTGGATGAACGGTTAGCGGTAAGTATTACTGATGGTTTGGTGCGAGTTTCAGTAGGACTAGAAACCGTGAAAGATGTTATTGCTGATTTGGAACAGGCGCTTTCGTAAGATTTTAGATTGATGATTAGTGATTTTAGATTTCGAGTCGGATAATAATCGTTAATCATCAGTCACTATTCTTCATTCAAAAAGTATATTTTTGTTGTTACAATATTAAATACGTTTTGATTTCAAATTAATTTTCAATCTGAAATTAAAAAATCGTTAATCTTCAATCTTATATTTTTTTAACATGCTTTCAAAGAAAACAAAATACGGAATAAAAGCGTTGACTTTTTTGGCTCGCCAAGAAGATCAAACCCCAGTAGCAATTGCTGATATTGCCAAAAGTGAAACTATTTCGTTGAAATTTTTAGAAAGCATATTGTTGTTACTGCGTCACTCCGGATTTTTGGGTGCTAAGAAAGGAAAAGGGGGTGGCTATTACTTGATAAAAGAACCAAAGGATATCAATATGGCTCATGTCTATCGAATTCTCGAAGGGCCAATTGCACTACTTCCATGCGCTAGCCACAATTTTTATGAGCCTTGTGCTGACTGCTCCGATGAAACCACTTGCGCGGTGCGTAAGCTCATGACAGAAGTGCGTGATAATACACTCTTAATATTGGAAAACAATACGCTGGCGGACATTGCTTTTTAGATAAATATCACAAAATAAATTTTGTAGTTAAGTTTAAATCTTTACTTTTGCAATATAATCTACTATTCCGATGGGGTAATAGATTTGAATAATAAAAAACAGTTGAATTTAAGAAGCATGAGCAAAGAAGTGAAAGAGAATAATGGTGCCTTAAAAATCGAAACACCCTTTAAAGAGCGTCTGTGGGTTGTGATTCCGGTAGTTTTATTAGTTGGATTAATTGCTACATTGGTTTATAATCATCATGCTGAATTTTCTTGGAATGGATTTATTGCTGGATTCGATACAGAATTTTTAATCTTTTTTTGTATCGGTGTTTTTGCACAATTAGTTGATGGGACATTAGGAATGGGTTATGGAGCGACTTCCACTTCTTTTTTATTAGCGTACGGCGTTCCGCCAGTAGTAAGTAGTACTGGAGTACATGTTGCCGAAATGTTTACTACGGGAGTATCGGCTATTTCGCATCATAAATTTGGAAATATCAATAAAAAATTAGTAAGACACTTGCTAATACCAGGTGTTTTAGGGTCAATCACTGGAGCCTATTTATTGTCAGATGTGATTGATGGGGATGTGATTAAGCCATTTATTGCTGTTTACATGATTGGATTGGCTTGTATCATTATTAGAAAAGCAATGCAAAAAAATATTATAAAAAAGAAAACCAAACGTTTGGGTATTTTGGCCTCTTTTGGGGGATTTATGGATGCTGTGGGCGGAGGCGGTTGGGGTCCAATTGTGACTTCAACCTTATTAGGACGAGGCAGAAATCCGAGATACACCATAGGTTCTGTGAATGCCGCTGAATTTGCCGTTTCATTCGCTAGCGGAATCACTTTCATGATTTTTGGGGGAATTGAAGGATGGCAAGTGATAATAGGATTGATATTAGGAGGCGTTATAGCGGCGCCAATAGCGGCTTTGTTAGTCAACAAAATCAAAAGACAACCCATGATGATTTTGGTTGGAATTTTAATTATTGTTTTGAGTTTACGAACATTATCTAAATTATTATAATGAGTATAGCAAGTATAAAGGCTCTGCTAAATACAACTGCAACTTTTTCTTTGAAAGAAACACTTGCTTTTTTAGCGAATGAGTATAAAGATAAAGTAGTTTTTTCTACTTCTTTTGGGCAGGAAGATCAAGTGATTACGGCTATAATTGCGAAGCAAAATTTGCCAATCACCATCTTTACATTAGATACAGGAAGGTTGTTTCAAGAAACATATGATGTTTTTCACAAAACAATGACCAAGTATAAAATAGATATTAAAACCTATTTTCCAGAAGCAACTGCAGTAGAAGAATTATTAAATGAAAAAGGTCCAAACAGTTTTTATGAATCCGTGGAGAATAGAAAAGAATGTTGCTTCATTCGAAAAGTAGCTCCATTGATTAAAGCCTTGAAAGGAAATTCAGTTTGGATCACAGGTTTAAGAGCCGAACAATCCGAAAACAGAAATGATTTAGATCTTTTTGAATACGACAGTAAGTTTGACATAATCAAATTCAACCCTTTGTTAAAATGGACTTTGAAAGAAGTTGAAGATTATTTAGAAGCGAATAATGTACCGCAAAACACCTTACACAAAAAAGGATTTGTTAGTATAGGTTGCGCGCCTTGTACCAGAGCAATATCTGATGACGAAGATATTAGAGCAGGAAGATGGTGGTGGGAATCCAGTCATAAAGAATGCGGATTGCATCAGAAGTAATTATAAATTATAAATGGTTGTTGAAATCTTTTAATTTTTCAATCCTTTAAATCTTTAAATAAAAAAAATGAGTTCAATAGTAAAAACAAACGCTTTAGAAAGCGAAGCGATATACATATTTAGAGAGGTAATATGTCAATTTGATAAACCCGTATTGCTTTTTTCTGGTGGAAAAGATTCGATTACTTTGGTGCGCTTAGCGCAAAAAGCTTTTTTCCCAGCTAAAATTCCGTTTCCGTTGTTGCACGTAGACACGGGGCATAATTTCCCAGAAACGATTGAATTTAGAGACCGATTGGTAAAAGAATTAGGATTGGAATTAATCGTTCGTAATGTACAGGACGCTATTGATGAAGGAAAAGTAGTAGAAGAATCAGGGAAATACTCGAGTAGAAATAGTTTGCAAACCACAACACTTTTAGATGCTATTGAAGAATTTAAATTTGATGCTTGTATAGGTGGTGCGCGTCGTGATGAGGAAAAAGCAAGAGCTAAAGAACGTATTTTTTCTGTTCGTGATGATTTTGGTCAATGGGATGAAAAAAACCAACGTCCGGAATTGTTTGATATTTTGAACGGTAAAATTGAAAATGGTCAAAACGTTCGTGTTTTCCCAATTTCGAACTGGACTGAGCTTGATGTTTGGAGTTATATTGAGCAAGAACAAATCGAAATTCCATCGATTTACTTTTCACACAAACGTAAAGTATTCTTGAGAGACGGTATGATTTGGTCGCATTCTCCATTTGTTTACCAAGAGGAAGACGAAGAAATCGAAGAGCGAATCGTTCGTTTTAGAACCGTTGGAGATATGAGTTGTACTGCAGCAGTCGATTCGTATGCAGCATCGATTCAAGAAGTAGTTGGAGAGATTCGTTCTTCGACTATTTCAGAAAGAGGAGCTAGAATTGATGACAAGCGTTCTGAAGCTGCGATGGAGAAAAGAAAACAACAAGGATACTTTTAGAAAATAGCAATTGAAAGATTTAAGGATTTAAAAATTAAAAGATTTAAGTAACGAAGTTAAACAACTTTAAACCTTAAACTTTAAACCAATAATAAAATGGAAGTTTTAAAAATAGCAACAGCAGGAAGTGTAGATGACGGAAAGAGTACCTTAATCGGGAGATTATTGTACGATACAAAATCGTTGACTACTGATAAAATTGAAGCAATAGAAAAAAGCAGCAAGCAAAAAGGATACGATTATCTTGATTTTTCATTGGCTACCGACGGTTTGGTTGCAGAGAGAGAACAGGGAATCACGATTGATGTGGCGCATATTTATTTTTCGACAACCAAGAAAAGTTACATTATTGCAGATACTCCAGGTCACGTTGAATATACACGTAACATGGTTACGGGAGCTTCGACTTCACAAGTATCCATTATTTTGATTGATGCCCGTAAAGGGGTAATTGAGCAAACGTACCGTCACTTTTTTATCAATAATTTATTGAGAGTAAAAGAAGTGATTGTTGCAGTAAACAAAATGGATTTAGTTGATTATTCAGAAGAGGTATACAACAAAATCAAAGCTGATTTTCAAGCTTTGAACAGCAAAAGTTCATTCAAAGAGCAAAACGTAAGTTACATTCCGTTGAGTGCAATTAACGGAGGAAACGTGGCTGATAAATCAGAAAACATGCCTTGGTATACCGGACAAACGGTTTTGGAACACTTAGAAGCTTTAGAACCAGAAGATGTTTTTGAAACAGGAAAAGCACGTTTCCCGGTTCAAACAGTAATCCGACCAAAAACAGAAGAGTATCATGACTTTAGAGGATATGCCGGAAAATTATACGGCAACAATATTAAAGTTGGTGATGCCGTAACGGTTCTTCCTTCTTTAACAGAATCTAAAGTGACCAAGATTCACTTTTTTGACAAACAATTTGATGAAGCGACTGCAGGTTCTTCGATTACTTTGGAACTGGAAAATGATATTAATGTAACAAGAGGTGATATGATTGTAAAATCAGATGAGTTGCCTAAAATTGAAAAAGAAATCAATACAACGATTTGCTGGATGGACAGCAAAAAGTTAGTTGCAGGTACAAAATATTTGGTACAACACAATACCAACAGAGTTTTGGCGAAAATTGAAAGCGTGAAAAATGTAATCGCAACCGATTATTCAGGAGTGACTCCAGCGACTCAATTGAGCATTAATGAAATAGGCGAAGTTAATATTAAATTGAGTAAAGCCTTGTATTTTGATACTTACAATGACAATAAATCAAACGGCGCTTTTATTTTAATAGACGTTGCTACTAATACCACAGCAGGAGTTGGATTTATAAACTAAATATAACTTTTGCCAAAAACAACACACAGATGGAAAGTTTTAGAACCGAAATAGAAGATCCGATTGTCCAAAAAGACATTATCGATTTAGAAAGAAAAATTGCTTTATTCCGTGACGGAAAAATTGATGATGAGCGTTTCCGTAGCCTTCGTTTGGCTCGTGGAGTGTATGGTCAGCGTCAGGAAGGCGTACAAATGATTCGCATCAAATTGCCTTTTGGTAAAGTGACCAGCGAGCAATTGACGCGTATTACTAAAGTCTCTGACGAATATTCAACAGGACGTTTGCACATTACAACGCGTCAGGATATTCAGATTCACTATGTAAGCTTGGACAGAACACCACAGCTTTGGGCTGAACTGGAGAAAGACGATGTTACACTTCGTGAAGCTTGTGGAAACACCGTAAGAAATATTACGGCCAGCGAAACAGCAGGAATCGATTCAGAAGAACTTTTTGATGTGTCGCCTTATGCACACGCGATGTTTCAGTTTTTCTTGAGAAATCCAGTTTGTCAGGAAATGGGACGTAAATTTAAAATTTCATTTTCGTCTTCTGATAAAGATACGGCATTAAGTTATTTACATGATTTAGGATTTATTCCAAGAATTATAAATGGGGAAAGAGGATTCAAAGTAATGTTAGGTGGAGGATTAGGTTCGCAACCAAGCCATGCCGAATTATTGTCAGAATTTATTCCGGTGAACCAAATTATCCCAACAACTGAAGGTGTCTTGAGAATTTTTGACCGCTTTGGCGAAAGAGCTAAAAGGTTGAAAGCACGTATGAAATTCTTAATCAAAGATATTGGTCGTGATGAATTTTTACGTTTAGTCGATGAAGAGAAACTTGCCTTGTCACACCAAGTAGTTGAAATAGACACAACAGCTTTTGATGGTGCAATTCCAGCTCCTTTATTGGAAGCGCCAAAAGTAGCAATTGAAGACACAGTAGCTTTCGAAGCGTGGAAAAAATCAAATGTAATCGCGCAAAAACAAGAAGGATATTATGCCATTGGAATCAAAGTTTTACTAGGGGATTTTTATACCGATAAAGCTAGAGCATTGGCAGAAATAATAAAAAATTATGCAGCTAATGAGTTGCGTTTTTCTTTGAGACAAGATATTTTGATTCGTCACGTAAAAGAAGAAAATTTACCTTTTTTCTACCAAGAATTAGCCAAATTAGATTTTGTGGCTTTGGGTTATAATACCATTTCAGACATTACAGCTTGTCCGGGTACCGATACCTGTAATTTAGGAATTGCAAGCAGCACCGGAATCGCAGTAGAACTAGAAAGAGTTTTAAAAATAGAATATCCACAATACAGCAACAATCAGGAAATCACGATTAAAATCAGTGGTTGTATGAATGCTTGTGGGCAACATAATATGGCGGAAATTGGTTTTCAAGGAATGTCAATCAATGCTGGAAAATTAGTAGCGCCAGCACTTCAAGTATTATTGGGTGGTGGAAATTTAGGAAACGGATCAGGACGTTTTTCTGACAAAGTAATTAAAATCCCAAGCCGAAGAGGACCTGATGCTTTGCGTTACATTTTAAATGATTTTGAAGCGAATAGAAATGGACAATCATTCTTGAATTATTACGATGCCAAAGGCGAGAAATATTTCTATGAAATGTTGAAACCCTTAGCCGATTTGACGAATCTTACCGAAGCTGATTTTGTAGATTGGGGAAATGCTGATAACTACGTGAAAGCAGTTGGAGTAGGAGAATGCGCCGGTGTTGTAATTGATTTAGTTGCTACTTTGTTACTGGAAGCCAAAGATAAATTGACTTTTGCGCAAGAAGCTTTCGAAGAGGAAAAATGGTCTGATGCTATTTATCACGCTTACGCTGGTTTTGTTAATGGATCCAAAGCCTTATTGCTTTCAGAAAACCAAAAAACAAATCATCAAGCAGGAATCATTGATTTATTCGATACTGTTTTTGTAGAAACCAATAAAATCCCATTGCAATCGACTTTAAAAGCTTTAGTATTTCAAATTAGGGATAACGAACCATCTCAAGAGTTTGCTACAAAATACATTCAAGAAGCCATTGCATTTTTTGACACCATAGAAACATTTAGAGCCAAAGACCTTCAAGATGAAAAATAAAATAGAACCTCAAGTTACTTTAGTAGGTGCTGGTCCTGGTGATCCGGATTTACTTACCATCAAAGGTGCAAAAGCATTGGCGGAAGCTAATGTAGTTTTGTATGATGCCCTAGCAAATGAAGAGCTATTGTCTTATGCTCCTAAGAAAGCTTTGAGAATATTTGTGGGAAAACGAAAAGGTTGTCATGAATATACGCAAGACGAGATCAATCAATTAATTGTTGATAATGCGTTGACTTACGGAAATGTGGTGCGACTAAAAGGAGGTGATCCATTTATTTTTGGTCGTGGAAGTGAAGAAATAGAATTCGTAGAAAGCTTTGGAATTCCTACATTTGTAGTTCCGGGAATTTCATCCTCTATTGCAGTTCCTGCGTCGCAAGGAATTTCGTTGACAAAAAGAGGAGTTTCGGAGAGTTTTTGGGTGATTACAGGGACGACTTCAGCACGAAAATTGTCTTCAGATGTATCCTTAGCAGCTCAATCAACAGCAACCGTTGTGATTTTGATGGGAATGAGTAAATTGGACCAAATTGTAGCTTTGTTCCAAAAGGAATCTAAAGGAGAAATGCCCGTTGCGATTATTCAAAACGGAACAACTCCACAGGAGAAAGTAGGAATTGGAACGGTGGATACCATTCAAAAAATTGTTGCAGAGAAAAATTTAAGTTCTCCAGCTATTATTGTAATCGGAGAAGTAGTAGGCGATGGCAAGAAAAACGTAGCTTTTTATAACGAATTGAAATCGCATCACAATAAGGTCTTGGTCTATGGAAAGGAATGAGTTATATCCAATATTTTTGAAATTACACAATCTCAACACACTTATTGTAGGTGGAGGAAATGTAGGTTTAGAAAAGTTGTCCTTTTTATTAAAATCTAGTCCAAATGCAAATGTTGAGGTAGTGGCGCCGCGATTTTTGCCTGAATTAGAAACGTTGGCGGCAAGCCATTCAACAGTAAAGCTGACGTATAAAAAGTTCAATCGGTGGATGCTACGCAAACGCCACATGGTTATTGCCTGTACTGATGATTTAAAAGTGAATAAAAGGATTTATGATTTGTCCAGAAAAAGATATTTGATTTGCAACATTGCTGATACGCCGCCATTATGTGATTATTATTTGGGTGGAATTGTCACCAAAGGAAATGTGAAAATTGCTATTTCGACTAATGGAAAATCACCAACAACGGCCAAACGATTACGTGAGTTTTTTGAAGAAATAATTCCGGATGACATCAATAAAATGGTCGAAAACTTGAATGAATATCGCAAGACGCTGAAAGGAAATTTCGAAGAAAAAGTTCAAAAAATGAATGAAATTACCGAAGCGTTAAAAAGCCCCCTGACCCCCAAAGGGGGAAAATATTGAGGTGAAATATTATACTTAAAGTATTAACTTCAATTTCTGGTTCTCTCCTTTCGGGGGATAAGTGAGAGAAAAAAATGATATTTATCATTGAAATTTAAGAAAATTCACTGGTAATTTGTGGCGAATAAATAAATAAAATAACTCTTCCTTGTAGTTCCCCCTTTGGGGGCTAGGGGGCTAATTAATAAAAAAATGATTAAAACAGACATACTTATAATAGGAGCCGGACCTACAGGTTTATTTGCCGTTTTTGAAGCAGGATTATTGAAATTAAAATGCCATATATTAGATGCACTCCCGCAAGTGGGTGGTCAATTATCAGAATTGTATCCAAAAAAGCCAATTTACGATATTCCGGGATTTCCTGAAGTTTTAGCAGGGGATTTAGTGAATAATCTGATGGAGCAAATCAAGCAATTTGAGCCCGGATTTACTCTTGGAGAACGTGCAGAAACGATTGACAAGCAAGAGGATGGGAGCTTCATTGTTACCTCTAATAAAGGAACAAAAATTCAGGCTTCGGTAGTGGCTATTGCTGGAGGACTAGGAAGTTTTGAACCTAGAAAACCACTTATTGACGGAATCAATTTTTATGAAGGGAAAGGGATTAAGTATTTTATCAAGAACCCAGAAAAATTTAGAGATAAAAGAGTCGTTATTTCAGGTGGAGGAGATTCTGCTTTAGACTGGAGTATATTCCTTTCTAACGTTGCCTCTGAAGTGACTTTGATTCATAGAAGAAATGAGTTTAGAGGCGCATTAGATTCTGTTGAAAAAGTACAGGAATTAAAAGATGCTGGAAAAATACGGTTGATTACACCTGCTGAAGTAGTAGGGCTCAATGGAGCAGAACATATCGAATCTGTTGTACTTGATGAAAATGGTGCAAGAAGAACCATAGAAACGGATTATTTTATTCCGCTTTTTGGACTTACACCAAAATTAGGTCCCATAGGAAACTGGGGATTAGACATTGAAAAAAATGCCATCAAAGTAAATAACTCATTGGATTACCAAACGAACATTCCGGGAATTTTCGCAATAGGAGATGTAAATACCTATCCTGGAAAATTAAAATTGATTCTTTGTGGTTTCCATGAAGCGACTTTAATGTGCCAGGCAGCCTACCAAATTATCAATCCAGGTAAGAAATATGTATTGAAATACACTACAGTTTCTGGTGTTGATGGGTTTGATGGAACTCGTAAAGAAGCTCCAAAAGCGGTAGTGAAAGCCATAGTATAAAAAAGGTACTAAGTTACAAAGGTTCTGAGTTGCTAAGGTTGGTTTAAATCCTTGCAATTCAGAACCTTTTTTTTAAAATTTTTGCAACAAACTGCCTTAGAAACTTTTAAAAAAAACTTGCAATTGTTAGCGCTATGTCTTTACTTTGCACTGTTCCTATATTTATTGAAAGTTATCACGAAAGGCGGAGGGAAAGACCCGATGAAACCTTAGCAACCCTTTATCTTTAAAGAAGGTGCTACATTCTACTTTATGCTGAATTTGTTTCAGCATCTAAGATAGATAACACACGAATACTCACTTAGTATTTCTCAAACCTTTTCTTGACAACCTATCGATTTTAGCCTACTGAATTAATTTCAGTATCAGGAGCGAACAATTGGCGTTTTTTCTGCCAATACCGTTCCCGCTTTCCGTTGCAATCTTTCTCGTCCTGAACTTGTTTCAGGATCCTGAAACAAGTTCAGGACGAGAAAGGATTTTCACTGCAATCGGGGCTAAAGGGCTAAAATAGTGAACTTTTGTAATTATTAATCAAAAGAACGAATCTCAGTGCAGACCGGGATTTACAAGAAATAAACAATTATGTCAAGCATTTCAAAAGACAGTTTAGGGGTTCCCCATTCAGGGGCTAGAGGGCTTATTTATAAGGCTATAAAAGAAAGAATTCTTGTTTTAGATGGAGCCATGGGAACCATGTTGCAACGCTACAATTTTTCTGAAGAGGATTTTCGTGGCGAACGTTTCAAAGATTTTCCACATTCCTTGAAAGGAAACAACGATTTATTATCACTTACCCAGCCACAAGCCATAAAAGCAGTTCACGCAGCCTATTTTGAAGCAGGAGCAGATATCGTTGAAACCAATACGTTCTCAGGAACCACAATTGGTATGGCTGATTATCATCTAGAAGATTTGGTTTATGAATTGAACTATGAATCGGCACGAATTGCCCGTGAAGTAGCCGATGAATTCACAGCCAAAAATCCAGACAAACCTCGTTTTGTAGCCGGTTCCATAGGACCAACAAACCGTACGGCCAGCATGTCACCAGATGTAAATGATCCCGGTTACAGAGCCGTAACTTTCGATGATTTACGCATTGCCTACAAACAACAAGTCGAAGCCTTAATTGATGGAGGAAGCGATTTATTATTGGTGGAAACCATTTTCGACACTTTAAATGCTAAAGCAGCACTTTTTGCCATTGAACAAGTCAAAGACGAGCGTAATATTGATATTCCAATTATGGTTTCGGGAACGATTACCGATGCATCTGGAAGAACACTTTCTGGGCAAACGGTAGAAGCTTTTTTAGTTTCAGTTTCGCATATTCCGTTGTTGAGTGTAGGATTCAATTGTGCTTTAGGAGCTGATTTATTGAAACCTTATTTACAAACCTTGTCTCAAAATACGTCGTTCAATGTATCAGCACATCCTAATGCAGGATTGCCAAACGCCTTTGGAGAATATGATGAAACACCAGAACAAATGCAAGCATTCATCAAAGAATATCTCGACGATAATTTAGTAAACATCATAGGCGGTTGTTGCGGAACAACGCCCCAACACATCAAGTTGATTGCTGATATTGCAAAGGAGTATAAACCAAGAGTTTCAACGGCGGTGATGTAGTTCATCATTGCAAGGTTTTTTGAATATTAGTAATAGGTTTGAAATAGATACGTTCACGATGCTCTCAAAAGAGTGAGTTCTCAATGGAGTTAAGTAACTTGAATTCAATTAATAAATGCGAAAGTTAGGAATCTCAAAGAAAGATGAAATATTTTTTCAGAACAAAGAAAAGAAAATTAATTCTTTTCCCTG
>NZ_FRBU01000006.1 GCF_900142695.1 Flavobacterium xanthum
TGGTCAGTTTCAGCTTCGTTTTCAAGAATTTGGCAATCACTTGTGCCGTAGCTTTCGCCTGATTTTCGGACTTGCAATAGATACTAAAATCATCGCCATAGCGAACAAATTTCAGTTTGCCCCGCTAGCGCGAGCGTCCCGCTCGTGCCCACAAACAAGAGTTAGAAAAACAAAAAGCTTAATCTATGAGTACAAAATATAAATTTGGAGAAAGCACAGGAGCTTATTTTGTAAGCTTTGCCACAGTAAATTGGATAGATGTATTTACTAGAGATTCGTATTTTGGGAATATCATTGAATCACTAAACTTTTGCAGAAAAAATAAAGCAATGGAAATTTATGGGTATTGCATTATGCCAAGTCATATCCATTTAATATTTCGTTCCGGAAATGGCGATCCATCAGGGTTGATGAGAGATTTCAAAGGATTTACATCAAAAAAAATGATCCAAACAATCCAAGAAAACACTCAAGAAAGCCGAAGGGAATGGATGCTCTGGATGATGGAACGAGCAGGAAAAAAGAATAGTAATGTGACGAATAGACAATTTTGGCAGCAGGATAATCATCCAATTGAAATTTGGTCCTTAAAGGTTTTTGAACAAAAACTTGATTACATACATTACAATCCCGTAGAATCTGGCTTTGTAACAGATCCAATAGATTGGAAGTATAGCAGTGCGAGAAATTATGGAAACAATGACCAAACGATTTTAGAAATTGATTTGAATTGATTTTGATAATGGGCACGAGCGGGGCATTTTTAAAAATAGCAGTAATTCCAAAATAAATCTTACTTTAGTCGCAAATTCCTATCAATAATTAGGACTTTACAAAGTGTACTATTTAAATTTATCATTCAAACTAAATAGATTGAAAACGTTTTTAAAATATCTCATTTCGCTCTTTCTGGCTTTTGGCCTGATGGCTTATGATTGTACTTTAGATTCTCAGTCTAATACAGCAGCTTACGATCAGGTTTCCTGTGCTCAGGCGAGAGCGGATTTTAGTAACTCCAAAACATATCGATACAATCAGATAACTTCTTCTGAGAACACTTCATCACCAATTCCTTTTACACAGCTAAAATTTAAAGACGTTTCCAGTCTTCAAATTATGGTGCTACTAAAATTACGAATTACACTTTATCAAAATATTAGGGCAATCAAAGCGCAACAGGCTTTTTTGAACAAAATAATTACTTCAAGCGATCGGTATTCCAGTTTATACATAGCTTAGAACAGCTTTTCTTTTCTAAGCATTTATGCAATTTATTGCATAGCGATGATAAAAAAAATGTATAATCATTTATCATTTACAAAATGTATAAACACAAAACTAAAACACGTTTAGAGTCCTCTAAGCGACCTTCTCTTTGGATAAAAAGAAATCTAATGCTATTTATTACTGCCTTTATGATCGGAATGTCAAACGGAATGAAGTTAGGAGATGAATCTGCTCTCAGAAAGCAACACCACACAGAACAACAAGATAAAAAAGATTGATTTTATAAATTATAAATGAGTTGTGAAATAAACAAGCATCTTTAGCTACCCAAGGACAAAAGAAACTACGACTCAAAAAAATGTTTAAGAAAATTAAATTAGCTGAGCTTCTATTTCTTGTTTTTCATAAATTAAAAAAGGGGAATGTTTTACCATACCCCTTTTACTTTGTACAAATTTAAAACTAATTGGTAATCGTGATCACACCCGTCATCAAACCATGAAATTCACAGTTGTAGTACAAGGTATTTGGTGCATTTGCAGGCACTACGATCTTTACTGATCCTGATACTGCACCGTTGTTTGTAACTCCTGAGCTAAACGCATTCGCAGTTCCAGTACCTTGAACAGTATTTAAATAGAACGGGTGGCCTGGCGTGCTCACATTAAAAGTATAGGTTCCTCCTCTTTTGAACGTAAAGTTAGGATTACTTGCGTTTGTTAATCCTTCACCGTTAAAAACATAAGAACTAGAACCACTATTCGTTACCGTATAGGTTTTTGTTTCGCCTGTTGCAGTCCCTAAGCTTGAGCCAATATTGCCTTGTGCCACTATTGTAGCCATATTAGCATCACTCAAATGCACATTCACGTAGGCAGCTCGCGTTAAAAACTGTGTATAGGTCACTGCAGCTCCGCCAACTAAGGTAGCTACTTGTGTTTTACTAATTCCAGTGTTCCCATTTACAGGATTCAAACCAGCAATGATATTACCCGATGTAGCAACATTGTTTTCATGGATGTGAGCCGGATGACTTCCACCAGCAGGAGTACCTACCAACTTAATAGTTACTAAAGTCGTTTGATTGACACGCTCTGCAAATTCAACCGCACCGTTGATACCCGCAACGTCTTTTTGGGCTAATACATAACTTACCTTTTTGCCTGTTAATTCATTTTGACCAATATCCCCTTGAGCAACCAGCGTAGCTAAAGCAGTAGCACTTAAATGAAAGTTGATGTACCCATTATAAGCAAGTACTTGATCATACCCGAAAGCAGTACCATTATCTAGTTTAGCTACGTTGGTTACACTCAATCCGGTATCTCCATTTACGGGCTTAAAAGAAAAAGCAATTCCACCTCCTTGAGCAGCTGTATTGGCGTGGATGTGACCCGGGTGTGACCCGCCAGCTGGAGTGTTTTGTAATTGTACTACCGCTAATGCTTCTCCATTTACTCGTTTGTAAAATGTAGCAGTCCCAGATATCGCTGGAACAGCAACACTGCCTAAAGGATACACTTTAGAAACTCCAGTAAGGTCATTTTGTCCAATGTCACCTTGCGCTACAAGAGTGGACAATTTATCTGCACTCAAATGCACATTGATATATCCATCAAAATCAAGCAACGCTTGATAGGTAATTGCACTGCCGTTATCCAATGCTTTGAATGTTGTTGTACTTTTTCCAGTTGCACCATCGACCGATTTTAGCGTAAGCGCTATATCTCCTCCTTCAGCAGCCGTGTTTAAGTGAATGTGCGCGGGATGTAAACCTCCTGCAACTGTATTCTTTAACTCTAACTCAATGCTTAAAGTCGCATCGCTTTTTTCAATAATCGTTGCCGTTCCCGTTACTCCTGAAGTCCCATCTGCTCCCAAATCATAAACTTTTGAGTTTACAACGGTGGGTGCTGGCACATCATCTTTGGTACAACTACTAAAAATAAAGGGCAATACCATTAAAAGTACTACTAATTTTTGTTTAAAATGTTTCATTTTGTTTATAGTTTTTTGGTTATTATTAAACAAACTTAATTCTATTATTTTTTAAATGCAACTATTATTTCGTTGAAATAAATACAATAGGCTTTAAAAGAGTCAGTTACCGCGATTCTTTTAAGAGCTGCTAATTTTAAAACAGTTAAATAATAATTGATAAAATGGCAGCTTTACTTATCTGAATCTGTTTTTAGAACGTATCTATAATTCACTACTCTAATCTTTCACTTTAAAAAACTATCTTAGCAGTAGTAATTAAAAATTCAGTTGTTTCATTTGCTAATCAATTCAATTCTTCAAAAAATCTTTTAAAATGAAATTCATAAAAAACAATTTGTTGCCGTTCTGTTTCATTCTTTCTTCACTTTTCTCCAATGCACAAACATCTGCTCGTGAGAGCGCAGCGGCTAAAATGGATCCTTTTATTCCAGTATTAGAATATCCATTAATAAAAGGATCCAAGTGGACTGGTGTCATACCGGTAAAAAATGTAACCGATAAACCCGAAGCCAATACGGTGTACAAGTTACTTTTTGACCTTACCCAAAACGGTACGGCCACTGGCATAGTTGACAAACCAAATGAAGGGCTGGAAGAAATTGCACGGATTTTAAATCTACATGCGGCGGCCGGCATTCAGCCGAAAAACCTAAAATCTGTTGTAATTGTGCATTCAGCTGCTATTTTATCCGTTTTAAATAGCGCAGCCTATGAGAAAAAATTCAACTGTTCGAATCCCAATGCTGATTTGATAGATCAGATGCAAAAAGTTGGAGTGCATTTTGTTCTTTGTGGGCAGACAATGAATCTCAGAGGTGTTGATGGAGCCGAATTGTATAAAAATATATTCATTGCTGAGGCAGCAAAGGTGGCCTTGACAAAATACCTAACTGCTGGATATGTGTCCTTTGCGATCAGCGGGGCGCATTAAATAATTTATTTGGCGTCCCACAATAAGTATAACAGAAATAATTTAGCAGGCCTACCGTTGTAATCAAAAGCGCACCTTGTTTGTGTCTTACTCTCGCGAAACATCACTATTAAAACGACTTTTTCTAAATGAAATCTATTGACAAACTGGCTTGGATAGAATTACAAAACAAATCCATTCTCTCTACAAAAAGTTATGGAAAAGACAAATATTACATTCCTGGCGGCAAAAGAGAAATAGGAGAAACGGACCACCAAGCACTAGCCCGAGAAATCCAAGAAGAGCTAACGGTTCATATTGACACAAACAAATTGACGTACTTTGGTGTATTTGAGGCTCAAGCACATGGACATCCAGCAGGTGTTCTGGTAAAAATGACTTGCTACTCTGGCTCGTATTCTGGCGAATTGCAAGCCAGTTCAGAAATTGAAGAAATTAGGTGGCTTAAATACGCTGACAAAGACAAAATTTCAGAAGTGGATCAATTGATTTTTGACGCATTAAAACAGCAGGATTTATTGGATTGATAACACTACTCAGCCATGACGGCGCACATGCAACGCAAGCCGCTTCAGGGTAATTCCATGATTAGATAAACTAAACTCTTTTAAATTATTGGCGCAAATCAAGCGAGAGATTAAACATAATTAGAACAAAACAACTACATTGACCATTATCATAAATAGTCAATTAATGAACTGTAAATTTTGAAACACATTCCTAAAATCAATGCATTTTATTGGGCATTAATTATCAGTGCCAATACCATGGGAGAAACTGCAGGGGATTTAATCTCTCAAACTTTTAATTTGGGTTACGGCGGCGGAACAGTTGCCTTGCTCATTCTGTTCCTTATTGTATTAAGCATTTCCATATATTCAAAAAACCAAAAACCACTTCTATATTGGACCGTAATAACAGTAGCAAGTACATTAGGCACTACTATTTCCGACTTTCTTTCCAGAACCTTATCGGTGACTTATTTAGGGGTAACGCAGGAAACAGGATATATTTATGCCACCGTTTTGTTAGTTTTTGCATTGGCCTTCACTTTTGGCATTTGGAAATGGTATTCCAAAACAGATACGATTGAAGGTGGATTGAGTAAAAGAACTGAATTTTTATATTGGCTGGCTATTTTGACGTCCAGCACACTAGGTACAGCATTTGGTGATTTATTAGCCCACGACACGCCTTTGGGTTTTGCCGGCGGAACGTTACTTTTAGTAGGCCTACTGATGGTTGTTGTTTTACTGGTGTTCTTTACTACAGTAGCAAGAGAACTTTTATACTGGTTGGCTATCATTTTGACACACCCAATTGGCGCGACAATGGGCGACTATTTGACAAAACCAGAAGGAATGAATCTAGGAAATATAAAGGCAAGTCTGGTTTTAGTCTTTGTTTTTATTGTTGTAATTGCAACCGGTAAATTAGTTCTTAAAAAACAACCCGCATAAAAAACACATAATCATTGTGTCATAAGAAAAGATTGTACTGCAATTAGCGTACTTGTGATAACCATTTCTAAACCAAATTCATTCTCTTAATTACATTTATCTTCCCAGCGAAGTAAGAATAGTGTACTCAAAGAACTAAGAACAGAAATTAATGCCTGCTAAAATGCCAGTTCTGGAAACTCTTTTTGACAGGAAACAAAAGCAATCCTTTATTTTTTTATAATATTAATTGGTATATTTGATAAAACGAGGAAAGACGACTCTTTTTTAGACTTATCTACCCGAAGTAATCCTAAATAAGCAGCACTTTATTGGAAAAATCCAAAAACAACGGCAAGCTGATCTAAAATTTTCATCAAAAAAAAGAGTAATGAAGTTATCGAAACTATTTAAAGAATTTTACGAAAGTGAAAAAGCAGGAGGTATAATTCTACTGATTGTTACCATTATTTCTCTTTTGTTGGCTAATTCTCCCATTCAGTCGAGCTACATTGGCTTTTGGCAATTTGATGTTGGTGGACACAGTATCACCCATTGGATAAATGATGGATTGATGGCAATTTTCTTTTTACTTATTGGTTTGGAACTGGAACGCGAAATTTACAAAGGCGAACTCTCGGATATAAAAAACGCTTCTTTTCCTCTCATTGGTGCTATGGGCGGTTTTCTACTTCCTGCGGCTATTTTTCTTTTATTCAATTATGGCACAGCTACGCAATCAGGAGCAGGAATTCCCATGGCAACGGATATTGCATTTGCCATAGGAATTTTATCCTTATTAGGGAATCGAATACCCATTTCACTAAAAATATTTCTTACAGCATTAGCTGTTATAGACGATCTGATAGCAATAATAGTGATCGCTATTTTTTATACCAAAACGATCATTTGGACTAACCTATTGATCGCATTAGCGCTATTCAGTATTTTGCTTTTACTGAACCGTCTTAAAGTTAAAAATCTAATTCCCTACCTACTTGGGGGTATTGCCATGTGGTATTTTATGTATAATTCAGGGGTTCATGCTACAATTACGGGGGTTTTACTGGCTTTCGCCATACCCTTTGGTAACGGAGATAAAAATTCGACCTCCTATATTTTACAACACGTTTTACATAAGCCTGTGGCATTTGTAATATTACCTCTTTTTGCGATTGCTAATACTTGTATAGCAATAGGACCTGATTGGCAAGGCGGATTAGGAGAAGCCAATAGTATTGGAATCATTGCAGGTCTTATAATAGGAAAGCCTTTGGGTATTTTTGCTTTTGCTTTTTTGGGTGCTTCGCTAGGACTTTGCAAACTTCCAGAAGACCTAAAATGGAAAAATATTTTTGGCGTAGGACTTTTAGGTGGGATAGGATTTACAATGTCCATTTTCATAACCATCCTTGCTTATGATGATGCAACCCTTATTAACAGTTCCAAAATAGCGGTCATAATTGCTTCACTCACCGCAGGAATTATAGGCTTTTTATTTCTAAAGATGACCTTAAAAACGCGATAGCCCGTATTTACAAATCATGGTTACAGCAGTTAGCATGGCCTGGCTTGACATTGCCCCCTGACTTTTTATAAATTTATAACACCATTACCCCTGAAAATGTTGTGGTGTTTTTTGTTGATTCTATTTTGTATTTTGTAGCAGTATTTCTTTCTAAAATAACAACATGAACACGACACATACCGATTGTATCATCATAGGAGCTGGCTTATCCGGAATAGGCGCTGCCTGTCATTTGTCCCGTAAAAATCCCGATAAAACCTATGTGATTTTAGAAGCAAGAGCGGAACTTGGAGGCACCTGGAGTTTGTTTAAATACCCGGGAATCCGTTCTGATTCGGATATGTATACTTTTGGATATTCCTTTAAAACATGGGAAGACCAAAAATCGTTCGCAGACGGGCCTTCAATCTTGAAATACCTGAATGAAGCTGCCGACGAATATCAAGTAAGAGATCATATCCGATACCAACAAAGTGCCGTTTCGTATAACTTTGATACCAAAGAAAAATTATGGACGGTAACTACTGTAAACAGTTCCACAGCGGAACAAACAGTGTACACGTGCCAGTTTATCTTTAGCTGCAGCGGTTACTATAATTACAGCAAAGGCTTCACCCCCGAATTTAAAGATCAGTCGTGTTTTGAAGGTCAAATAATCCATCCTCAACAATGGCCTGACAAATTAGCTGTTGCCAATAAAAAAGTGGTAATAATTGGAAGTGGAGCCACAGCGGTTACCATCGTACCTGAACTTGCTACCGAAGGAGCTCAGGTTGTAATGTTGCAGCGATCGCCAACTTATATTGCCGCCTTGCCCAATAAAGACAAGATCGCCGCCCGATTGAAACGCCTATTCCCAAAAAAAATAGCATACCGGCTAATCCGCTACAAGAATATTTTCTACTCGATTATCTTTTTTAATCTCTGCAAGATATTTCCAGAAGCGATGAAAAACTTCATCATCAAAGGTGCTAAAAAAGGTCTGGGTGACTTTCCAGTAGACCCTCATTTTATTCCCAACTACAACCCATGGGAACAGCGTTTTTGCATTGCCCCAAACGGAGATTTTTTTAGAGCCATCAGGAAAGGGAAAGCGACAGTGGTTACAGACCATATCGATCGTTTCTTACCCAATGGAATTTTATTAAAATCGGGCGAGACATTAGCGGCTGATATTATCATCACGGCAACAGGACTTAATTTAGTGGCCTTCGGAGGAGTAAAAATTCTACTGGATTCAGAGCCCTTTGATGTTTCTAAATCTTTTGTTTATAAAGGCCTAATGTTAAGTGACCTGCCCAACTTCTTTATTTTTGTTGGTTATACCAATGCGTCGTGGACGTTGAAAAGTGACTTAACCAGCGAATATATTTCACGGGTTTTAAAATATTTAGACAAACACAATTACAAAGCGGTAGAAGCAAAAGTAATTGAAACTGATTTAAAACCGGTTCCGCTACTCAACCTCAACTCTGGATACATCAACCGATCAGCGAATCTGCTTCCCAGTCAAGGAAATAAAGCCCCATGGCGCATTTATCAAAACTATGTTTTGGATCATAAAATGCTCCGACTGGATTCCGTGAAAGACAAACGACTTACGTTTTTTTAAAAATTAGACTCTCGATACAAATTCAATATTTAAATTAATAATTTCAAACGCTATTGAACTTACTGAGTAAAAATTACAAATTATCAATTACTTTTTGCAGTCTATTTCTAATTTCTTCTGCGATTTCGGTAAGTGCAACGTTATCTGCCGCTTGCATCGACGCGGCAGGATCAACTGCAGATACTTCAACCCGACCTTTTGCTTTTTCTTGAACAATCACATTGCAAGGTAACATCGTTCCTATTTTATCTTCTGCCAATAGGGCTTTATATGCAAACGATGGATTACACGCCCCTAAAATGGTATAGTTGTAAAAATCTACATCCAATTTCTTCTTTAAAGTCGCTTTTAGGTCAATTTCGGTCAAGACACCAAATCCTTCTACTTTAAGAGCCTCAGTAACTTTTTGAAGGGTATTATCGAAAGTATCCCTAATTGTCTTACTAAAATAATATTCCTTGGCTGTTTAGTTTTAAAATTCAATTATTTTCTTTTACTTTTTTTATAGAGATGCGCTGCTGCTAATAATAGCAATGCAAAAATCAAGATGGAGCCCCACCAAAACCAATGCATTCCCATAAATGAGTAGCCATCCATATGCATGCCTTCATGTCCTGTATTATTCATAATATTATCGTATTAGTGTTAAAAAATTAATGATGTACTTTATGATCTTCTTTCTTTTTCGTTTTTTTATCTGTTGCTTTCATCTTAATCTTGTCCATTTTTTCTGCTTTCATTTTCTCCATCATTTTCATCATTTCTGGATTATCCATCATCGATTTACACATGTCGGACATCATAGTATCATCATTTTTAGCTTTTTCCATCATGCCTTTCATCATGCCTTTCATCATTTCTGGATTATCCGCCATCATTTTCATCATTTCTGGCATCATGCTTTTCATCATTCCAGGATTTTCTTTCATCATCCCCATCATTTTAGCATGATTTTCTTTCATCATTTCCGGATTATTCTTCATCATGTCTGCCATCATGCCTTTCATCATTTCAGGATTGCCCATCATCATTTTCATCATTTCGGGCATCATGCTTTTCATCATTTCGGGATCCTCTTTCATCATCTCCATCATTTTATCATGATTTTCTTTCATCATCATCATTTTTCCGCTTTTGCTGCTCATCAACGCGCCCATCATCTCTTTTGACATCATTTCGTCATTGGCGATAGTGTTCATGATTTCGGCTCTCTTATCTGATTTTGAGAGTACTTGATTCGTTGACTGACAGGAATACAATAGTCCAATCAATCCAAATGCGAATGCAAATTTTTGTAGTGTTTTCATGGTGTTTTATTTTAAAGATTAAAAATTTTATATTAAACGTAAACTTTACTGCGCTACAACTTCAAATTTCGCAGTCGCACTGCATTTATACTATCGGAAACCGAACTAAGGCTCATCGCTAATGCGGCAATCATTAAAGAAGTCATTCAAACGCGAGTTAAACCAATGTATTTATGACTAAATACAACAACATTTAAAACCATAACCAGATGCACGATTATAAACGAAAAAGCTATTAGTAATTCAAATTTCACATTAAGCTTATCCTTTGAGTGTGAATCGTTTTGCTCAATAGTTTTATTTTTTTAATAAACGTTCATAATTGCTAGTCGATTTAATTGTTGGATAACGTCTTTTTTATAATTGTTTTATTATTTAAAGTGTTTTAAAAACTTATTATAGCAGCACTAAACTAGCATACCTAGGCGTTTTAATCACTTCATATACAGTCTAGTTTAACATACACGTTCTTACAGCATTTTCCCGTCATTAGATCAATTCCTTTTTGTGATCTGTATTCACTGTTGCTATCACAGCAAATTAAAAGGATATTTTTTTTAGAGCGATTCAATTAAACTTCAATTTTTGAAAGCAAAATGTTAAAGATTTTTTCTTTTTAATAATTGACATTCAACCCAAAACCCACTCCCATATCACTATCGTAATGGGTGGTGATTCCAAGATTTTTACCTACAATATATTTTAATCCTGCCATGTATTCTTTATCAGTATTAACCATAAAGGCCGCTCGCAGTCGTTTGGAAACTGGTATATCTTCCCGCATCAACTGAAAACGAACATTCCCATCATGATACACTTCAGCTTGTGCAGTTATTAGTAGTGGCAGTGTGTAACTAAAACCTAAACTTACTTGAATACGTTTGTCTTTAGTGCTCTTTTGACCAAAAACATTTTTCTCTACTTCATTATAACCTAGCTTTCTGTATCGAGCATCAAAACCAATAAAGGGCATAAACCATTGGTTTCTTCCAATGTATCTACCTATATGTGTTTCTGATTCATAACCATGATCATCATGATATCCTAAGCGCCATTCTGTAGCAAAACTCCAACGCGCATTTTGTACCATTGCTTGCCCATCATTTCCGTTAGTAGCAAAATCATTTTCTGCCATAAAATGCAGTCCGTTACTTTCTGATTGCAACTTTTTATAGGCTACTGCTTTGTTGGGTAAATAGGGGTTTGGTTGCGAGTTTTCATAGCTAAACACTCTATTCATACCTGCCATCATGTGATAGAGAATGTGGCAATGAAAGAACCAGTCGCCATCAGCATTTGCTGCAAATTCAATCACATCTGTTTCCATAGGCATGATATCCAATACATTTTTTAATGGAGCGTAGTCCCCTTGTCCGTTTAACACTCTAAAATCGTGTCCATGCAAGTGCATTGGGTGACGCATCATAGAATTATTGAACAACGTGATGCGAACAATTTCTCCTTTTTTAATTAAAATTTTATCTACTTCTGAAAGTACTTTATTATCCATACTCCACACATACCGATTCATATTCCCTGTTAATTCGAACCGTATTTCTCGAACAGGAGCGTTTTTGTCAAGTGTAGTATTCGTAGGAGATTTTAGCATTCCATAATTCAAGGTAGTGATATCGCTATTCATTACATGTTTTGAATGGTCCATTCCAGCATCCATTTTCATTGGCTCTTTGTCCGATTTAGAATGGTCCATTCCAGCATCCATTTTCATTGGCTCTTTGTCTGATTTAGAATGGTCCATTCCAGCATCCATTTTCATTGACTTCTTGTCTGCAACCCCAACTATTTCTGGATACATCACCGTATTCATATCCATTTTTTGCATAGACATGTCCATTCCCATGTCATTCATAGTTCCGTCCATATTCATCATGTTATTCATCATCTTCATGCCTTCAAAATATTTTAGTTTTGGCATTGGACTAATTAATTGTTTAATCCCTTGACCAATATAAATTGATGCTGATTTAGTTCTGTCTTCAGGCGTAGCTGAAAATTCATACGAAGCATTTCCAGCAGGAATTGTAACAATGACATCATAAGTCTCAGAAACGCCAATGATTAATCGATCCACTTCTAAAGGTTCGACATCATTGCCATCATTAGCCACTACAGTCATTTTTCCACCGGCATAGTTTAACCAAAAATAAGACGAGGCGCCACCATTAGAAATTCGTAAACGTATTTTATCACCTGCTTTAAATTGCGAAAGTTGACTTTCATTCTGTCCATTTATTAGAAATTTATCGTAGTAGATATCACTTACATCCATGGCCAACATTCGTTTCCATTCGTTGGTTAATTTGGTTTGAAAATGTCCTGCCTTAATTGCTTCGGCATAACTTTGCGTAGTTCCTTTTTTAATAGCAAACCAATCGGAAGCATTGTGCAACATCCGATGCACATTCTCCGGTTTATAATCGGTCCATTCGCTTAAAATTACCGGGATTTGCGGAATATCATCTATTCCATTTCTAAAGGTTGGATCATCTGATTTTTTATTTAAAATCATAGAACCGTACATTCCTATTTGCTCTTGCAAACCACTATGGCTGTGGTACCAGTGTGTTCCTGATTGAATTATTGGAAATTTATACACAAATTCCGCTCCTGGTTCAATAGGCATTTGCGTCAAAAAAGGCACACCATCTTCTTTATTAGGCAACATCAAACCATGCCAGTGTAAAGAGGTCGACTCTTTCAGATGATTGTAAACATGAATTTCGGCTGTATCACCTTCAGTAAAAGTTAATGTAGGCATAGGAATTTGTCCATTTACCGCAATAGCTCTTTTTTCTTTGCCTGAAAAATTGACAATCGTATCGCGAACATGTAGGTCGTAGCGAATTGTTCTTGGCGGCGCACTTTTAACTACTTTTTTAACAATCCCTTCTTTGACCGTCGTATTTGTTCCAGAAACAGTAGCATGATTACCATGAATAGCATCCGTTGCTGCTTTAGACTCAACAGTCTTTGCTTTTACTGATACCGCTGCTTTTAGTAGTGGTTTTGCCGCCTGCTTTTTTCGCACCGATTTTTTTACCGGTTTTGCTTTCTCTTTAATCAAATCCATCCCACATTTAGGACATTTACCAGGTTCCTTCGCATGTATTTCTGGGTGCATTACACAAGTATAAGTTGTGGGCTGTTCTTGCTGTTCCTTTACACTTTTTGATACATTAACATACTGTGCTTGCGCAACAGAATAAAAAATCAATAGGAACATTGCTATTATTATTCTTCTCATTTTGATAATTCTATTGGATACTAATTATTTTATTTTTCTGAACTAACAGAAGATTATTGGTGCAAAAGCAACAAATACCAATACTGAAACGTACCAATATAGTTGCATTTCACCGCTATCATCAGAGGCATCATGATTCATCATTGATACTAAAAGCTACTGTTGCGCTTTAGGATTTTCTTTTTTTCCATTTTTTTTCTATCGTTTTCATTTTACTCTTTTCCATTTTTTCTTTTATTGAACATTTCTGCATTATCCACCATCGATTTGCACATTCCGCACATCATCTAATTATCAATCTTTAGCTTTCTCCAACATTTCTGATATTATATTTTTGATCATTTCTAAATTATCTTGCATCATTTTGATCCTTCCTGACATCATACTTTCATCATTTCCGCCATCATATCTTTCTCCCACATAGGATTTTATTTCATCATAGCCATCATTTTGGCATGATTCGCCTTGACCATTATCATTTCCATTTCCTGCTTCATCATTTTACCCTTTTGCGACTCATTAGTATTCCCATCATATCTTCGGACATACTATCGTCATTTGCAATTTCATTCCTAATTCCCAATCTCTTGTCTGATTTTGAAAGAACCTGATGCGTTGATTGAAAAGAATAAAAAAGACCAACTAGGCAAAGCACTAACGTTACTTCTAAAGCGGTTTACATGATTTTCATAAATTATAACCGTTTTATATTTCCATTATATAACCTATTATTTCCTTATTTTGAGCACAAACTACTGCTGTCATTTTGTTTTATTTCGTACAATTTCAACAGAACAATTTGCATGTAATGCTACAGACTGTGAGACCGACCCTAATAAAAAACGATCAATCATACCATAACCGTGCGATCCAAGGACAATTAAATCTGCGTCAAACTTTTCGGCCTCTTCAACAATAACAGTTTTAGCCACCCCTTCTATTATTGAAGTTACAATTGAAAGTTCTGGTTTTTTATTTCTAATAATTTTTAAAGCTTCAGCAACAGCATTATCTGCGAATTTTGATGAATTTATCTCTTCATTGTCGTAATGTTCTGTCAGCACACCCATAGGAGCCAAGTTCATTAAGTTTGTTCCTTCATAAACTGAAATGATTTTCACTGTGGTATTGGAAGGCAAAGGCCTACTTGCGAACTCCTTAATCATTGCTAGACTAAAAGGAGAACCGTCGGTGGCTAAAATTATTTTCATTTGACTAATTTTTTAATTAATTATTTACAATCAGATCGTTACAAAGTAATACTAAACTATAAAGTTAACCTTTTGGCAACAGAATCAGTTGCGATTTGATATAATTATACCGATTGCAAAATCATTTCAATTTTACAAAAAATAAGTTTAACTCCTTTTTCAGAGCTTCAAATTTCTCAACCGCAGTGCATTTGCAATAACAGAAACCGAACTAAAACTCATTGCCAGAGCCGCTATCATTGGCGAAAGCAAAAGACCGAAAAAAGGATATAAAACCCCTGCTGCAATTGGAATTCCGAGTACATTATAAAAGAAAGCAAAAAATAAATTCTGATTGATATTTTTCATCACGGCATGACTCAATTCTTTAGCCTTGACAATCCCTTGCAAATCTCCTTTGACCAGGGTTATTTTGGCGCTTTCTATTGCTACATCGGTTCCGGTTCCCATCGCAATACCAATGTCGGCTTGCGCCAATGCTGGAGCATCATTAATTCCGTCTCCTGCCATAGCCACAATTTTGCCTTGGTCTTGCAACCTTTTAATTTCCTTTAATTTATCCTCTGGCAAACAACCCGCTATAAACGAACTCAAATGCAATTCGTCCGCGACTGCTTTGGCGGTGTTCTCATTGTCGCCCGTAAGCATAATCACTTCGATTCCCTGACTCATTAATTCCTTTATTGCTGCCACGCTCGTACTTTTTATCGCATCTGTTATTGCTACATAACCCAAAACCTGATTGTCTACCGAAATATAAGACACTGTTTTTCCTAGTTTCTGCTCGGCTACTATTTTAGCTGTTAAATCATCTGAAGTTTTTGAATTGTTTTGCTCCATCAATTTTACATTTCCAAGTGCAATTTTTTTACCATTTACGGTTCCAACCACTCCTTTTCCAGTAATGGATTCAAAATCTTTCGCTTCCAATAAAGTAACCTTTTTCGCTTTCGCAAAATTGACTACGGCTTGCGCCAAAGGATGCTCACTATACTGATTCAACGAAGCAATCATTTGCAACAAATCGTCCTCTTTATTTTCAGTCGAAAATACCTTTTCTACAGAAGGTTTTCCTTCGGTAATTGTTCCCGTTTTATCAGTAATTAGAACATTTACCTTATTCATATTTTCTAAGGCTTCCGCATTTTTTATCAAAACCCCAGATTGTGCTCCTTTACCCACTCCTACCATAACTGACATGGGTGTTGCTAATCCCAATGCACAAGGACAAGCGATAATCAAAACCGCAATCGCATTAATAAATCCATAAACGATTGCTGGCTCGGGGCCAAATTGTGCCCAAACAAAAAAGGTAATTACTGAAACGCCCACTACTATTGGCACAAAATACTTCGCTATTCTGTCTGCCAATTTCTGTATTGGTGCTCTGGAGCGGCTGGCTGAATTTACCATTTGTACAATTTGCGAAAGCAAAGTTTCTGAACCAATTTTTTCAGCAAGCATCACAAAAGATTTGTTCCCGTTAATTGTACCTGCAATAACTGCATCGTCTGCTTTTTTATCCAAAGGAATGGGTTCACCCGAAATCATGGATTCATCGATGGTGGTTTCCCCGTCGGTAATTTTTCCGTCAACAGGAATTTTTTCACCTGGTTTCACCCGAAGCAAATCACCCTTTTTGATATCATGAACAGAAATGACTTTATCGCTTCCGTCAATGACCAAAGTGGCCACCGTGGGTGCTAATTTCAATAATTCTTTTATGGCACCACTGGTTCTGCTGTGTGCTTTTGCTTCTAACAGCTGACCTAGCAAAACCAAGGTTAGTATTACCGTTGTTGCTTCAAAATACAGATGCACCGTTCCGCCTTCCGTTTTGAATTCATTTGGAAAGTATTCCGGAAAAAATAAGCCAAACAGGCTAAATAGAAAAGCCACACCAGAACCAATTCCGATCAGGGTAAACATATTTAAGTTCCAAGTAATAACCGACTTCCAGGCTCGTACAAAAAACATCCAAGTAGCATAAAAAACAACCGGAAGCGACATGGCAAATTGTACCCAATTCCAACTCGAAGTGTCCATTATTTTCAGCAGCGGATTATTGGGTATCATATCTGACATTGCAATTATAAAAATAGGCAACGTAAAAACAACGGCTATTTTCATTTTACGAACTAAGTCAAGATACGTCTTATTGTCTTCGCTTTCGCTAGGCTCCATAGGTACTAAATCCATTCCGCATATCGGACAAGAACCCGGCCCTTCTTGGATTATTTCAGGATGCATGGGACAGGTGTACATTGTTTTCGTCGGAATTAAATCGGGTGCTTTTACCAAGTCCATTCCGCAAACAGGACAATCACCTGCTTTATCATATACTTTCTCCCCTTCGCAATGCATGGGACAATAATATTTTCCTGCCGCATTAGAAGGAATGCTTGTTTCCTCTTTATGATGTTGATGACTGCCTATCTCCTGTTGATGTGTTGGAGTACCACAGCACGATTTTGCTACTGGCTCTTCCACCTTTTTATCAGCTGCAGCATTGGTTGAACTCAATTCAGGTTCTTTTAAAAAATGCATTCCGCAAACGGGACAATCTCCCGCTTTGTCGTACACTTTATCCCCTTCGCAATGCATAGGGCAATAATATTTTCCTGCCGCATTCTCTGATATGCTGGCTATGTCTTTATGATGTTGGTGACTGTCTTTGTTTTGTTGATCTTTTGTAGTACCGCAGCAAGATTTCGCAGCTGGTTCCTCTGTACTTTTTTCTGTAGTTTTTTCTTCAACAGCTACCAGCTGGCTCATCTCAATAGAATAATTTCCGGCAGCGGTTAAAGCTTCTTGCAACTGTGTAGTAGGAATGTGTTTATCCATTGTGATGGTAGCTATTGGGGGCTCTAACGAAACAATAGCCTCTACCCCTTTAATAGCATTCAGTGTTTTCTCCACTTTACCGCGACAACCATCGCAACTCATTCCGGTAATGATATAGGTATGTTTCATTTCTTTGCAGTTTTAAATTAACAGTACAAATATCCGTAGGATTCTACTTTATGTTGTTACACAATTCTGAATTACCTTTGTAAGATTACAAATCGTCAATCTGTTTTCTCATTTTATCTTTCAATTGCTTGAAATGGGTCGGGGTAAAACCAGTAGTCTTTTTAAATTGATTGCTTAAATGCGCTACATTACTATAATTGAGCTGAACTGCGATTTCACTTAACGTCATTTCGTTATAGATTAATAGTTCTTTTGCCCGTTCAATTTTTTGAGTAATAAAATAATGTTCGATTGTTGCTCCTTCTTTTTCTGAAAAAAGCTTACTCAAAATACTGTAATCTTGCCTTAAATCGGCGGCTAAATAATTGGACAAATTACTTTTCAGCTGTTCCTTTTTATAATGGACCAAGTCGATTATTAAATTCTTAATCCTTTCGACAGTCTTATTTTCCTTATCATCTAACAGTTCAAAACCGAGTGAACTCAGGTTCTGTGACAGCAGTTGTATTTGACTTTCGTCCAAATCAGTTGCAATTTCTACTTTCCCTAATTGCATTGCAATAATAGAAAGCCCCATTTTTTCCAACTCTGCCGACACCGCCATTTCGCAACGGCCACAAACCATGTTTTTTATATAAATTTTCACTTTATTATTTTTTGCTTTCGAGACGAATAATCATTTCATTCATTTGCTTAATTTCTCTTTCTTGAGCAGCAATTATATCTTCAGCTAATTTTTTAGCTTCTGGATCTTTAAAATCTACATTACTACTAGTCATAATGGCTGATGAATGATGAGGAATCATCGCTTTCATATATTGTATATCTCCAATAAAGGTTTGTGTCCTTAATAGAAAAAGTGTTCCTAGAAATGTAGTAGCGGCAAAGACTATTATCATTACATTGACTTTATTGTTTGGATACATTTTCCACATTAATAGTAACATTGTAATTGCCATTGCTGCAATCATTAAAGTAGTCATGTAAAAGCGAGTTATACTATTATAGATGTGACTGAATTCAGCAACATTTAAAAACATAACTAAATACATAACGACAAATGAAACCGCCATTATTAAGGCAAATTTTACATAAGGATTAGTTTTTAAGTGTGTGTTATTTTCTTCCATGATTCTATTTTAATTAGAGTTTTTGATCGTTAATCAATTTAACTTTCGGGTAACGTCCTTTTTATAATTATTTTATTATCAAAAATGCTTTTAAAGCCCATCATAACAGAACTAAGTTAGCTTTTTTTAACATTTTAACCTATTAATAAACAGTTTATTACACATTACATCTTCATCCCCGCCATGGGATCACTTCCTTTGCGGAATATATACTCACTGTTAATGGCATAAGCACCGCTAACAACGACTTTTTTCGTACTATCTAAATCCGATTTGATTTCGATCATTCCATTGGCTTCCACCCCGGTTTCAACCATCACGTTTTCAAAAATACCATGACTTTTTTCAACCCATATATACGTGGCATTTTCATCCCTAATAACAGCATCTGTTGGAATAAATAATCCTTTCTTATTAGATTGAGTTAATTTAGCTACTGCCTGCATTCCTGGTTTTAAAAACAAATTCGGGTTGGCAATTTCCATTCGAATTAATAGCAATCTAGAATCTGGATTAATCTCCGGATTAATAAATGAAATTTTAGCTTTCACTTCTTTAGTAGGATAATCTGTAAAAGAAACCGTAGCACTTTGTCCAATTTTTAATGATTTTGCATAGTTCACGTTTACTTGCGTTTCAAGCCAAAGCGTACTTAAGGCAGCCAACTTAATTATTGCGCCGCCTTCCATGATATAACTACCTTCTGTAGCGGCTATCTCCGAAATATATCCGCTATATGTACTATAAAAAGTAGTGTATGGTGATATTTGGGCATTGTCTTTAATACTCTCAATTTGTGCATTCGACAAACCATAGAACAACAACTTTTGCTTTGCAGCTTGCAACATGTTTTTGGCATTTTTCCCAAAATCACCAGGCATAGTCAATTGTTTAGATGCTGCAAAATAATCCTGTTTAGCAATGGCTATATCTTCGCTGTACAACTGGTAAATGGCTTGATTTTTATTAACATAATCACCCGTAGTTTTAAAATATAATTTCTCAATTCGACCCATCGCTCTTGCTGAAATGGTTTTGATTTGTTCCTGATTAATTGTCAAAACGCCCGTATAGTTTTCTTTCAGACTACTATTTGTTTCCTCTATATTTTGAGTGCTTATATTTCCCAGTTTTATTTGTTGATCGCTTAGGGCAATTTCATTAGAGGCCGAATTGTCTTTTTTCATTGGGGTCAAATCCATATGACAAATAGGACATTTCCCAGGCTTGTCTTCCTTTATTTGAGGATCCATGGAACAGGTGTATAATATACTTTCTCCATCCTGATGCGCGCTATGATCTTCCTTATTTTTAGTATTACATCCCATTACGACAACAAATGTCAGGAACAGGAAACTGAATTTTTTTATCTTTTGCATGATTATTCTGTTTTAATAAAGCTTTCGCTGTCCATTAAATATTGTGCATTGTCAGCAATTGCATCTTTTACAGACAAGCCTTCAATAACCTGAACAAAATCATTGATTTCAATTCCTGTTTTTATTTCTTTTGCTTTAAAACCATTCTCCATTTTAATAAAAACCACTTTTTTACTGCCGATGCTAACTAATGCTTGCTTACGAACCCAAATTCCTTGTATAGGATTTGTTTCGACAATCCCTTGAAGTCGCAAGCCTATTGGGAATTTCAGATTGTTATTATTTAAATACACTCGAATCCTGTTCGTCTTATCAGTTGCGCTGAACTGAGTTTCTATAAAATTAACTTTGGCCTTTATAAAATCATTCTCCTCTAATTCTGATGAAAACCGAATGGGTTGATTGATTTTTATCAAACTGCTTTGTCCCTGCATCACATTGAAAACACCCCATACTTTATCTGTATTCACAAGCTTAAAAACAACTTCATTCTGTTTAATATAATCCCCTTCCTTCAATGTTAAAGAAGTTGTTGTGGCATTGTTTTGCATGGATCCTTCGGCAGCAGTCGTCATACTTTCAGTTCCTTGAACTATTCCATTGGTGGGACTATAAATAGTAATCACAGGATTTGTTCTTTTGGCTGCAGCCAATGAATTAATCTGATTTAAAGTCATTCCATAAAGCAGTAATTTCTGTTTCGAAGCCTTTATTATGGATGCGTTTTCAGCATCATTGGTGACTAAATAAATGAAATTCTGCTGTGCTGTCAATAATTCCGGACTATACAAATCAAAAAGTCTTTGTCCCTTATTTACTTTTTGGTATTTATAATTCACATACATTTTTTCGATTCGGCCACTTATCCTTGCTGCAATATTTACCGATGAATTAGGATCATAAGCTACAATTCCAGGCAGCTTTATTTCACTGCTAATAGCGGTGTCTTTTGGTGTTGTAGTTTGAAAGTCTCCTACGACGAAGCTATCCGTTGGTCGCAATAGATGGTCGATCGAGTGGCTTTCCGTCGGTTGCGCTTCAGTTACTTTTTTTATCAAAGTCATTCCGCAAATTGGGCATTTTCCAGGCTCGTCCCTAATAATTTCAGGATGCATCGAACAGGTATATACCTCCGCCTGATGCTCGTGATCTGCTTGACTATTGAATTTATTTACGCTATAATAGACTCCAAATCCAACCACTAAAACGGCAATAGCCAGCAAACTATATTTTATGTATTTGTTCATAATTATTTCGTTTCCAGTTGTTTTTCAATTTCTACCTGAGTGCTCAATATGGCCTGCAACTTGTCTAGCTTTTCTATTTGCGCCATATTCAAGGCTTCCCAGGCATCCAACACCACAAATAGATCTCCTGTATTGTTTTGCCAAGCTATTATTGAAGTGTCATAATTTCTTCGCAATGCCGGAATAATGCTTTTGTCGGCAATTTCATATTGCTTCTTTAAGTTACTAAGCTCCGCTTGCATCCCTGAAATCATTCCTGTTGCTTCGTTCAGAATCATTTGCTTTTGCCAATCCAAACTTTCATTTTTTAACTTAAAACTGTTGATGTTCGCTTTATTCATTTTTGATGACCAAGGCATGGGAATTGTAATCATTCCCATCAAGGAAAATTGTTGCGGACCATTCCCGAAGGCAAACATGTGATCATACTTCACACCAAACTCGGGTAACAATTTTGCTTTCTCGGTTTCTATTTTCAACTGATTTAAAGCAATTGTTTTCTCAATAGCTCTTACATCGCTTCGGTTTTCAGAAAGCGACACCGTATCCGATTTCATAAAATTGTGCTCCTTTAAAGCATAATTGGGATCGATTTCAAAAACAGTATTTTTGTCTCTTGCCATCAAAGTATTCAGCGTAATTTTCTTTTGCAAAATCTCATTTTTCAGCATTACGACCATGCTTTCTAAAGCGCTATATTGTGACTTTGCCTTATAATAAGTAGGCAATTTGTCCATATTATATTGATAGCGTATCTCCATGCTTTTGATCATATACTCTAAAAGCAATAAATTATCATTGGTTATTTTTATTTTTTTATCCAATACAATCCATTGGTAATAATTCATTTTTGCTAACGCATTCAACTGATTCACGGTATAATTTTTATTTTCTGCCTCTACCGAAGACATGGCATTCATGTAATTAGAATCGGCTTTTAGCCTTGAAGCGTTAGGAATCATTTGTGTAACACCTATCATATATGCACCCATACCAGGATTCATTTCGTCTCCCTTCCACATTTTAGTGTTATAAGGAGTCATAAACAAGCCCGTGTTCACTTGAGGTGCCATCCAACTATTTGCCCCTTTTGCCGCTGCATCCATGCTCTGTATATCGGCATCGTACATTTTTAATTGCGGATTATTCGTTTTAACGATGGTCAAAACAGCATCCAACGAAAGTGTTTGCGCTACTGCAACAGTGGCGTTTAACAGCAAACAACTGATTATGATATAATATTTAATGTGTCGCATCGATAAGATCTATTTTGCCTTTTGTTTTTAATTCACGTTGTTTTGTCCATTCAAAAACAATAGGGGTTACTAATAATACATATATAACAGAAGTGATTGTTCCTCCAATAAGCGGAACCGTAATGGGAATCATCACATCAGCGCCCGTTCCTGTTGCCCAAAGAATGGGTACTAATCCAAATAGAGAAACCGACACCGTCATTAATTTTGGTCTCAGCCTTTTTGCCGAACCATCGATAATGTACTCTCTTAAAATAGCCATAGTAATTGTCTCACTACTATTACCATATTTTGCAACCATTTTATTCATGGCCTCATTCAGGTAAATAGTCATTATCATCGCCGTTTCTATTGCCATCCCAAACAGTGCGATGAAACCTACTGCCACGGCAACGGATAAATTAATTCCATAAAAATAAACCATAAAAATCCCTCCTATTAAAGCAAAAGGAACCGTTATCATCGTTATCAAAGCTTCCTTCATCGAGTTATAGGTAAAATACAAAATCAGGAATATGATAAGAACAACGATAGGCAATATCAGTGATAATGTTTTGTTGGCTCTAATTTGATTTTCCCATTGTCCGCTCCATTCGACATAATAACCTTTTGGCAGTTTCGTCATCATAGTATTGAGTTTATCTTGTGCCTCCTCTACCGTACTCCCTAAATCACGTTCCCTAACATTAAACAAAACACTCCCACGAAGCATGGCGTTTTCGCTGTTTATCATTGGCGGCCCATCACTTATTTTTATATCAGCGACAGCATCTAATGGTATTGGTCCGTATTCCATTGTTTGCACTTGCAATTTTTTCAACGACTCAATACTATTTCTGTATTCCTGCGCATATCTCGCATTCACAGAAAAGCGTTGTCTCCCTTCGATAGTGGTCGTCAATGTCATTCCTCCAATTGCCGCTTCAACAACATTATTCACATCATCAATCGTCAGACCGTATCTACCAATTGCTTCTCGCTTTGCTTCAATGTCGATATACTTCCCACCGGTTATTGGTTCGGCATACAAATCTTTCACTCCTTCGGTTCCTTCTAATGTCTTTTTAATTTTTTGTGCCAAAGCTTCTATGGTATCCAAACTAGCTCCATAAATTTTCACCCCAACGTCTGTTCTGATTCCCGTCGAAAGCATATTTATTCGATTAATAATAGGCTGTGTAAAACCATTGGTTACCCCAGGTATTTGCAGTTTATTATTTATTTCATCGATGATATCACTTTTCGTTTTACCCGCTCTCCATTCGTTATGAGGTTTAAGCAAAATAATCGTTTCAACCATACTTATAGGACTATTGTCCGTTGCCGTATTGGCTCTTCCCGCTTTTCCCAAAACATGAGTGACCTCGGGAATTGATTTTATTATTTTGTCCTGAACCTGCAATATTCTTTTCACTTCAGAATTAGAAACATCGGGTAAGGTTACAGGCATAAACAGAATCGAACCTTCATCTAAAGGTGGCATAAACTCGGAGCCGAGCTGCGTAAACATCAACCCTCCTATTACTAAAGCAATGCAGTTTACCACCAAAACACTTTTTCTCCATTTTAAACAAAAAACTAGAATTGGAGTATACCAACTTTCCAGTTTTCTATTGATTGGATTTTTATTCTCCGGACGTAATTTTCCCTTTAGCAAGTAACTGATTAACACTGGAGTCAGTGTAATGGCTAAAAACGCATCTACGATCAGTATAAATGATTTCGTCCAAGCCAATGGACTGAATAGTTTTCCTTCCATTCCCGTTAGCAGAAAAACGGGCAAAAAAGAAGCAATCACAATCAGTGTCGAATAAAAAACTCCCGGGCCAACGAGCTTAGAGGAAGATTCAATTAACTTCATTCGTTCATCAGCCAACAATGGATCGTGTTCTTTTTTAAATATTTTTTTAAATAACTTTTTCATCGTTGATTATTGATTATTATCCATTTCTTCTTGTTTCTCAGAGATGGTTCTATAGGCATTTTCGACCATGACAATTCCATCATCAACCACAACACCAATAGCTAGGGCTATCCCCGTGAGCGACATAATATTGGATGAAATCCCAAAAGCTTGGAGCAAAATAAATCCTATAGCAACAGATATTGGTAACTGTATCAGAATAATCACTGCACTTCTCCAATGGAAAAGAAAAAGAAGAATCACTATTGACACCGCAATCATTTCTTCGATTAAAGTTCCTTTAACAGATTCAATCGCTTTTTCAATTAGTTCGCTTCGGTCATAAGACGTTTTGAAGGAGACCCCTTCCGGCAATCCTTTTTCGACTTCTTTCATTTTCAGTTTTACTGCTTTGATAACCTTATCAGCATTTTCGCCGTAACGCATCACCACAATTCCTCCCACTACTTCACCTTCTCCATTCGCATCAAAAATACCCAGACGTAAATCTCCACCCATTTGAACGGAACCGATATCTTTTACTCTTACAGGAACAGAATTGTAATTTTTGATGGCAATTTCTTCCACATCTTTGATGTTTTTTATGTAGCCAAGCCCTCTAACGATATAAGCCATGTTGCTCATTTCAAATTTCCGCCCTCCAACATCATTATTGCTTGTCTTTACGGCTTTCATCACTTCCATCATACTAACATTATAGTACTGCATTTTCAAAGGATCTAAAACCAATTGATATTGTTTTTCAAAACCTCCAAAGGAAGCGACCTCAGCTACACCCGGAACGGTTTGTAAAGCAAATTTCACATACCAATCCTGCAATGCTCTTTGCTCACCTAGATCCATCCCATTGGTTTCCAAATGATACCAAAATATATGCCCTACTCCGGTACCATCAGGCCCTAAAGTGGGAACTACATTTTGCGGCAACAATCGTTGTGCATAATTTAATCGTTCCAGCACTCGGGTTCTTGCCCAATAAGGATCTACGTTATCTTCAAAAATGATGTAGATAAAACTCATTCCAAACATGGAAGAAGCTCGGATATTCTTGATTTTCGGGATTCCCTGTAAATTGGAAACCAAAGGATAGGTTACCTGATCTTCAATTACCTGCGGGCTTCTGCCCATCCACTCCGTGAAAACAATAACCTGATTTTCTGATAAATCAGGAATGGCATCGATGGGATTTTGCTGCACACTATAAATCCCCCAACCAAATAAGCAGGCGGAAACGAGCAATACAATCACTCGGTTTTTTAGTGAGAATGATATTAATTTTTCTACCATTAGGATTAATTATTTGCTGAAATACTGTCTTTCGTTTCTTCGATCCAATTGAGCAGCATCGCTTTACTCTCGCTAGTGAGCACGGCATTTTTATGCATCATGGTATAAGAAGCCAAAGGCATTTCATCTGATTTTATTTGTTTGATCATTCGATCTAATTTGCTTCGTTGTTTCCGTTTGGAATAAGTGCCAAATTCACTGAAATTCAAATTTTCTTTCCCTTCGTTAATATGACTATCCATAAAAATTCGTACAGGCTGAACATAGGAGTACCAAGGATACTTGGTGTTATTACTGTGACAGTCAAAACAAGAAGTTTGTAGAATGCCTTGAACTTTAGCAGGAACCTTGTACAATTTTGTGAAATGCATAGGTGAAACCTGCCCATACTCTACGTTACGGGCGGGTTGATACAGTTGCATCAACAAAAAAAGGACTACACTTAAGATAGCCCCTTTTTTTATGATTGGTTTCATTTATAATTCTTTTTCTACTCTCCCACATGTCAACATTTCAGCGCCGTAATATGGATTTTTGATCTCTTTCGAGTCACTTATCCAATAGCCACTTTTTCCCTGATCATACATTGGACAGTACTCTTGATATAACTTTTTATTTGTTCCAAAAGTTTTTATCATATCATTTATGTCTCTACTCAAAAGAGCAAAATGTTCTCTTTGATGCTCTATTTTTCCAGCGTTGTCAGCAATATGTTCGGCGTGTTCTTTGGCATCATCTGCAATTTCAATATATTCCTTTTTCAATTTTGCATCGATTGAAGTAGTGTTTGCTGCATTGAAGGTTGCTAATAACGCCTTAGCAGCAGCGGCTGCTCCATTTGAATCGTCGTTTACAAGTGCATTTTTAACTTTCAAATAATCATTTACATTTGCATCTACAGTTATAGAAAAGGGAGTTACTGCACCCTTTTCTGTTTTTACTTCCTCAGAAACAGCTTCCGTTTTAACTACTGGCTCCGTTAATTCCATACCGCATTTAGAACAAGTATCCCCTTGTTTCCCAGTAACTTCAGGATGCATTGGACATGAATACAATTGTGATGTGTTTTCAGTTGCTGCTGGCTTTACGGACTCATCTGGCTTATTTTTTTGATTACAGCTTACTACTACAATTGCCATTAGAACTGTTGAAAGAATTATTTTTTTCATTTTTATTTGATTTTTCATTTTGATTAAATTTTGATTTAGGTTTTCAACCTTACTATTTTGTAATATTAAAAAAAGTATACTCCAGATTCAAATAAATCCCATTTGGTGCAGATCGAAGCATCGAACTATACAATTCATGCCTATAGGCAATATCGATTCGTGCCTGACTTTGGATAATGAATTGAATCGCTGGTACGGCATCTAAATATGATTTCCCGTTTTCATTAATCGTTTGTCCTATAAATTCTACCATAAGGTTAATATTTGTTTGTTTAAAATTGGTATATTTTTTAGGATACATTAATTTTCCAAAAGACAAACTGTAATTGGTCGCATTGTCTCCCTGCATGGACGGATAAGGATAATTAGGTTTGTTATCTAAAGCCTTTTCAAAACTAACAGACGAACTAATGGCTACTTTTTTGATTAATTTAGTAGCAACAATTCCAGTTTCAAATCCAGTATTGTGTCCCATTATTTCAATTGTTTCCTGATGAATATCGGCATTATTGAAACTGTATCTCCCAAAAGCAGCCAGACGAAAATGACTGTTCATGTCATCCGTTGAAAAAAAACGATATTTAGCGTAAAGACTACCACCTTCTGTAACTAATTGTGAATTTCTATTGCTCACAAAAATTGATGTTCTAAGCATCAAATTCTTATTGGCACCCCAAGTTATTTCGGGCATGAGATGGTAGCTGTACCCAGACTTCATTTGTTCCTTAAAAATAGATTGTCCTAAACGAATCCCTAATGAACCAGCAGGAACATTACTTGCAGGATCCGTAACAACAAAAAGTTCTTGAGCAGCTAATCCTTGCAGGAGAAAAAATATGCAAATAATTGACAATTTTCTCATTAAATTATAATTTTAATATGATAATCGTCTTCGTTATCTAATGGATATGATACTACTTTAGAAAACGTTTTGAGTAGTTTTTTATGCTCTTTTTGGGTTACATATCCTTTGTCATATATTTTTAATTTTGTTGATCCAGTACTATCGTTAAGCCCTTCATTCAATAAAATAAAAGTTGAACCATTTAAGGAAATCGTTTTATCACTTGCGGATTTTAGTTTTTCTGTAGGTAGAGTGATTACTAAAGATCCAATAAAGAAACCTGCTTTTTCAACCCCTTCTTTTAGTACTCTAGGCATTACTTTACTGTCCTTTTTAAAGTAAACAATGAACGTATTAGTATTCAAGTCAGTGCTTACACTATCCACACCTACTGTTGCTTTCAGCTGTTTGTTTATAGCATTAGAACACATAGAACATGTTAAACCGGTAGCGATTATTTCTACTTTTGAGATTTGGGAGTAGGATTTTACACTTGCTATCAAAACCAAGCAGGCAATCAGAATGAATTTTAAATTTATATTTTTCATTTTACTTTATTTTTTAATTTGCATTATTATTTCTTCCACAGTTGGATTGATGGCTACTAATGTCCCTGAAGTATCAAATAAATAAGAATTAGGCAATTCTTCCACTCCAAAAAGTACTGCTGATTTTGCATCAAAGCCTTTGGGGTCTATTAATTGTTGGTACGCTAATTTATCTTTTTGAATGGCGTTCCTCCATTTTGTTTGATCCGTGTCGAGGGCTATTCCAACAATTTCAAAGTTCTCCTCTTTATATTGATTGTATAATGGAGCCAACTTTCTATTAGCCAGCCTGCATGGTGCGCACCAAGAAGCCCAAAAATCAATTAATACTGTTTTCCCTTTTAAAGAGGCCAGATTAACGGTTGTCTCTTCGTTGCTTTTAAGTTGGAAATCAGGTAAATTAGCTCCAACTTTCATTTGTGAATGGGCAGCTGAAAAACTAAGTATTAAACTGAAAACCAGGATTATTTTTTTCATTTTTGTATTCTTTTTAAATACTTATTGAATCGTTTCAACGGTTTTACCACACGTCATCATTTGAGATCCGTAATATGGATTTTTTACTGCATTTTCTTTGCTCAACCAGTTCGCACCTTTACCGCCGTTTGCCATTGGACAAAACTGAAGATAGACTGGTGTTTCATATTTAGCCACTTTAATCAATTCGTACATTGATTTTGAGAAAGGAATAAAAAATTCTCTTTGTTTTTTTATGTCTTGCGTTGCCGCAATTTCTTTGGCACCAGACATTAAACCTTTCATTTCTTTCATCCAAACCATGTGAACATCCATCGCAAGCTCGTCCATCTTAACAGCATCTGCAGCCGTCAGAAAGTCTTTAGCGATAATGGATGCCGCTTTTCCATCTGTTTTTACCAAAGCATCTTTCAACAAGAAATAAGTATCGAACACAACTTTTAAAGGTGTGTCTACTTGATCTTTTACAACTGTATTTTCAGTGTGATTGGCATGATTTGAATGATTTTCTGCAGCTACTGTTTCCATTTTCATTTCTGTAGGAAGAGCTACCTTAGCTTGTCTTTCATATTGGCAGCAGCCATGTAAGGCGTCGTAAACATCATCTGGAGCAAGAAATTTATCGCTGTCGTAACCCGCTAAAGCAACCCTTTTTAAGATTTCGTCCTGACTCGTTTTAGTAGAATCATACGTTAGTGTTGCCATTTTTGTGTCCTTGTTCCACGCTACCTTTGCCACTTTCTTTAAAGTTCCAGCAGTTTCGATAGTGCTTTTACACATGTCACAGTTTCCATATATTTTAACGGTTTCTGTTTTACTGTTTTTAATTTGCGCGCTCGCAACTGTGACTGAAAGCAATAATGTAATTGCCATCAATATTTTTTTTATTGAGTTCATTGTATATTAATTTTGAAGTGAAATAGTCGGAACAATAAGTAAACCATAGCCTGCACAGCTATATTTAAATTGTATTCGACAAAATTTATTGATTTTTTCACAGCCTAAAACAGACTGAAATAAACAGTCTTTCGGCTGTCACAAAAGGAATTTAGCTTATTTTAGGGGGAAGCCAAATAGAACGGAAATCAGAGGAAATGAAGATTTCTGAGTAATAATAATTTTGCTTTTTAGTTGAAAAACTAAAGAGCTGATCGTTAAATTCTGCGTAATGAATTGAAGTCATTCCTAAATAAACGGTTGAACTGCTACAGGTAATACTTTTGCAAGCACCATTACAACCTTCATGTGATTTCTCTTTTGAAGATTTTTCACTTTTACAACACTCTTTTTTATTCTTTTTTGGAGAAGACTCTTTTTTGCAACATTCTTTTTCAGTTTTTGTTCCACATGCCAAAGCCACGGTCGGTGTCATAAAGAAACCGATCATAACTACTAGCAGTATGTAAAACTTTTTAGACATTGCAAATTTTAATGGTGACAAAGGTAAATAATTAATAAATAAAGGAAATAAATTTATTCCCAAATACATGTTAAAATAGCATTTGTTATTTTCCGTCTCCTAATATCCCATTCATTATAGATTGTAATATTGACAATATGATGCTAAAAAATAAGGCGGTCAAAAAGGTATCCACACTAAATCCACCTACGATTTTTGTACACAACAAAATCATTAGTGCATTGATAATCAATAAAAACAAACCTAAGGTAAGAATAGTAACTGGTAAGGTAAGAATAACCAATATTGGTTTGATAAATATATTGAGCAAGCCCAGAACAATTGCTACGATTAACGCGGTAGTAAATCCATCCACACGAACCCCAGGCATAAAGTTCGCAATTAGCAAAACTAAGGCCGAAGTAACAAGAATTTTAATTAGTAAGTTCATGGAGTTTTGTTTTAAAGTTTAATAAATGTAGTAAAAATTTAAAAGAATTGTATTTATTTTAAAAAGGAAGTCACTTTTTGATAAAATTCAGCTGGGTTTTCAGCATGAAGCCAATGTCCTGCTTTAGGAATAGTTTCGATACTTGAATGCGGGAAATGATGTTTTATAGTGTCAAAATCGCTATCTAAAATATAACTAGAATTCCCCCCACGAATAAATAACGTAGGTTTATCAAAAATGGCATTCTCTGGCAGCGGAACTCCTATTTCTTCCATTTTAGCATTAAAAACGGCTAAATTAAAGCGGAAAGCCAATTGTCCTGGCTCTTGCCAATATAAGCTTTTCATCAAAAACTGTCTAGTTCCAAAGTCAGGAATAAACTTCGACATGATTTCTTCAACATCACTTCGGCTTGGTTTTATTGAAAAATCAACGGCGTTTAGGCCTTCCAGAATTTCCTGATGGTGTTGCGGGTAAAATTTTGGTCCAATATCCGCAACAATTAATTTACTTACTAATTCAGGATGTGATATTGCCAATAGCATCGCTACTTTCCCGCCCATGGAATGTCCTATAATAGCAATATTCTCTAGCTTATGACCTTGACAATACTCGACAACATCCTGAACCATGATTTCATAACTAAAGTCTTCCGCGTGCAAGCTTCGTCCATGATTTCGTAAATCAAGAATATGAACCTGAAAATCAACGGCAAATTGCGTTCCTAGTGTTTTCCAATTATCCGACATTCCCAGAAATCCGTGAAGAATTAATAGTGGCTTGCCTGTTCCTTCTATCTTTGAATATAACATGTGATTTTTGATTGTGGATTAATGATTTTAGATAGTTGATTCCAATTTGGTCTATCCAGATTCATAAATCGTTTTTTTATATACTATTTTAATTTTTGCAAATACATATTAACCACATTGTCCAGCCCCAGATAAATGGCTTCAGCAATTAACGCATGACCTATGGATACTTCGAGTAATCCCGGAATATTTTGTTTAAAAAACTGGATGTTATCCAAACTAAGGTCATGGCCTGCGTTAATGCCCAGTCCAAGTTCATTAGCCAAAATAGCGGACTCTGTGTAGGGTAAAATTGCGTTTTGATTCCCCAAACCGAATTGATGCGCAAATGCTTCCGTGTACAATTCGATTCTTTCAGTTCCAATTTTTTTTGCTCCTTCGATCATTTCCAAAACTGGATCTACAAAAATAGAGGTTCTAATTCCATTGCGCTGAAATTCCTGAACGATTTCAGTTAAATAGGAGCCATGCTTAATAGTGTCCCAACCCGCATTTGAGGTTATAGCATCTATTGCATCTGGCACCAAAGTCACTTGAGTAGGTTTTATTTCTAAAACAAGATCCAGGAAAGTTTTCTCGGGATTCCCTTCTATATTATATTCCGTATACACGATTGATTTGAGATCTCGAGCATCTTGATATCGGATGTGACGTTCATCCGGACGCGGATGAATCGTGATTCCTTGTGCTCCAAACTTTTGAATATCGGCTGCAACTTTTAATAAATCGGGCACATTTCCTCCACGAGCATTGCGCAAAGTGGCTATTTTATTGATATTTACACTTAACTTTGTCATTAAAACTCCTTTTTATTTTGATACTACTATTTACTTGAAGCAAAAATACAAAGTTAAATCTAGGAGTTTTTGCTTATTTTTGATTATTTTGCATCGAATATTGCCAATTGATTTATGACAGAAATTACAGAATATATAACTAACGATTTTAGAGCGATTGACAGTCAGGAAAGTATTTCAACTGTTCAGGCTTTTTTTGACGGCAGTCACTTTTCGCATTTTCCAATAATTGAGGAAGGAATTTATATTGGAAGTATTGCAGCAGAAGACATAGAAACTTTTGACCCTGAGAAGAAAGTGAATGATTATCGGTTTACACTTGAAGGTTTTTTTGCTAGAACCAACACTATCTGGCTTGATGTTTTGGAAGTATTTGCAAAAAATCATACCAATTTAATTCCTGTTTTAGATGAAAACAATGTCTATGTAGGGTACTATGAAATAGAAGATATTCTGAAATTTTTTCACGAAACCCCTTTCTTAAAGGAACCGGGTGCCATTATTGTGGTCAAAAAACCAATTTTAGATTATTCGATGAGCCAAATTACCCAAATTGTAGAAAGTAATAATGGCAAGCTTTTGGGCTTATTCATTTCTGAAGCAGATGTGGAAAGCGTGGAAGTGACCCTAAAAATAACGTTGGGCGCCATGAACGAAATAATCCAAACTTTTAGAAGATACGATTATGAAATCATCTCAGAGCATCAGGAAGACAGCTACATCAGTAATTTAAAGGAACGTTCTGATTATTTAGATAAATACCTTAATATATAGTTCTCATTTGACTGATTATTGGTTTAGTCCGTTACATGTCAAAATAAACACATCACCATTAAAAGATTCAATAAAAAGATGAAAGTAGCTATCTACGGCCAATATTATCAAAATAGTACCGAACCCATTATAAACGACATCTTTGTCTTTTTCAATAAAAATAAGGTAGAGATGATTATCGAGTCTCATTTTTTGTTGATGCTTAATGAACGAAAGATTGTCGAAAAAAAATATAAAACGTTCAGTTCTCATACAGAAATCGACTCCAGTTTTGATATGCTGATTAGCATAGGAGGAGACGGAACTATTTTGAGAGCCGCTACATTAGTGCGGGATTCAGGCGTTCCAATTCTAGGAATAAATGCTGGACGATTAGGTTTTTTGGCAACTGTTCAAAAGGAGAACATTGCTGAATTTATGCAATTTGTAATAGATAAAAAATATACTATTTCTAAAAGAGCCTTGTTGAGTTTAAGTTGTTCGCCACCAAATGAATCTATTGAAGAAATCAACTTTGCGATGAACGAAATTACAGTTAGTAGAAAAGACACTACCTCGATGATTACGATTGACACGTATTTGAATGATGAATATTTGAACTCGTATTGGGCAGATGGTTTAATCATATCGACTCCCACTGGTTCTACCGGGTATTCTTTGAGTTGTGGCGGCCCCATTTTGACTCCTGATGTCAAAAGCTTAGTTATCACACCCATAGCGCCACATAATTTAACTGCCAGACCATTGGTAGTGCCTGATGAAACTGAAATTCGATTGAAAGTTACAGGAAGAGAAGAAAACTATTTAGTTTCCTTAGATTCCAGAGTCACCTCTGTAAAAAATGAATCCATACTAACTTTAAAGAAAACTCCTTTTCAAATAAACATGGTGGAAATTCCAGAAGAGACTTTTTTAAAAACGTTGCGCAATAAATTACTTTGGGGAGAAGACAAGCGGAATTAAATCTATTTTTCAAGAGCCATACGATTTTATCAAATTTTACCGTTTAAATGAAACAAATGCATATTTAGCGGTTGTTACTACACTAATTAGTAAAAAAAACCACATTTAGCAGAATGGGTATTGAAACGAAATGATAATTATTATATTTGCACGCAATTTTTGATTTAATGAACAAGATTTTTTATTTATTTATTGGCTTATTCTCAATGATGGGCGTCCAAGCTCAGATACATGAGATTGGTGTTTTTCTAGGCGGAAGTAATTATATTGGAGATGTGGGACCTACAACTTACCTCTCACCTAATGAACCTGCTTTTGGAGTTCTTTATAAATGGAATAAAAGTCCGAGACATGCTTTCCGATTTTCTTATACACAATCTGAAATCACTTCAAGTGATTTAGATTCAAAAGAAGCCGGCAGAAATCAAAGAGGCTATCGTTTTGAAAACAATTTAAAAGAAGCATCTGCAGGTATTGAATTCAATTTTTTTGATTTCAACCTTCATGAATCAAGTGTTAAAATCACTCCCTATGTGTTCTCTGGGTTAAGTTATTTTCTAACAAAATATACCTTAACTGATACTCAAACGGGAAATTCGGTTAAAGGCAGAACAGAAAGAAGGAAATCAGTAGCTATACCAATGATTGTAGGAATCAAGTCAAACATCTCGCCCCGTTTCCTAATAGCATTAGAAACCGGAGCAAGATATACATTGACTGATAATATAGATGGAAGTTACAATCAAAATTTTGGAAATATAAATAACAATGATTGGTACGTGTTCACAGGAGTTACTTTAACGTACACTTTTGGCCAAAAACCCTGTTATTGTGCAGAATAAAGAGATGAATTTACTACAGAATATTGACGTGGCAAAACTGCCAAAACATCTAGCCATCATCATGGATGGAAATGGGCGTTGGGCAAAACAGCAAGGACTTTTGAGAGCTTTAGGTCATGAAAGCGGAACAAAATCAGTAAAAGTAATTATAGAAGCCAGTGCCAAGCTAGGCATCGAATTCCTTACTTTATATGCCTTCTCAACCGAAAACTGGAACAGGCCGAAACTAGAGGTTGACACCTTGATGAAAGTGTTGATCAACTCCTTGAAAAAAGAACTCACTACATTGCAAAAAAACAACATCAAGCTAAATGCTATTGGGAATATTGACAAATTACCAAAATCAGCTCAAAAAGAACTTCTTGATGTAATTGACAAAACAAAAGACAACACACAAATGACGCTAACCTTGGCGTTAAGCTACGGTTCTAGGGAAGAATTAGTTGCAGCGGTAAGAAATATATGTAGTAAAGTTAAAAATAATATAATTTCAATAGACGCTATTGACGATTCCATTATTAATGAGCATCTTTACACGCAAAATTTACCGGACGTAGATTTATTAATACGAACAAGTGGAGAACATAGGATAAGTAACTTTTTGTTATGGCAGATTGCCTATGCAGAATTGTATTTTACTGACATATTGTGGCCAGACTTTAAAGAACAAGATTTATATGAGGCTATCGTTAGTTATCAAAAAAGAGAACGTAGATTTGGAAAAACAAGTGAACAAATTAAATAATTTTTTAGTGTTAAATAAAAGCATAAAAATAGCCCTTACCGTTTTGATTTTTGGAAGTTTTACACAAGTTAAAGCACAAGAAAGAGTTCCTTTTGATCAGGGTAAAAAATACATTCTAGCAGATGTAGCCATAGTTGGCGATATCAGTTTTAACTCCCAAACTGTAGTAACTTTTTCTGGTTTACAAAAAGGACAGGAAATCACAATTCCAGGTGAAGAAATTAGTGCTGCTATTAAAAAATTGGGGAAATTAGGTCTCTTTGACGAAATCTCTTTTTATGTAAATAAAATCCAAAATGACAGTATTTACCTTGATCTAAATATTATCGAATTACCCAAATTAAATCAGGTTAAATTTGTTGGCGTTAAGAAAACTAAAACGGAAGGTTTAATCAAAGATAATTCATTGACCAAAGGAAAAGTAGTCAATGAAAACTTAGTCACTACTACTAAAAACTACATCGAAAACAAGTATAAAAAAGACGGTTACTACAACACAAAAGTAAACATCAATACTGTAAAAGACACTGCCACAGCAAACCAAGTCAACATGCTTGTAACTATTGACAAAGGTCAAAAAGTAAAAATCCAGAGTATAGATTTTGTTGGCAACACAAAAATATCTGATAAAAAATTGCGCAAAGCAATGAAGGATACAAAACAAAAAAACCCGTTCCGACTCCTAAAAGCATCTAAATTTATAAAAGATAAATACAAAACCGATTTAGAAAAAGTAATTGCTTCCTATAAAGAAAAAGGATATAGAGATGCTAGAATAATTTCAGATTCTGTTTCTTTTGACAAAAATAAAAATGCTCTAAACATTACAATAAATCTAGAAGAAGGGAACAAATATTATTTTGGAGAAATTAAATTTTTAGGAAATACCGTTTATACTGATCAAGGATTAAGTCGAATATTAGGCGTAAATAAAGGAGACACTTACAATGGCGTGCTTTTGGAAAAAAGAATTGCAGATAAGTCTAAACCAGATGCAGAGGATATTACTAATTTATACCAAAACAGTGGTTATTTATTTTCAAATGTAAATGCTGTTGAAGTAAAAACAGCCAACGACACTATTGATTTTGAAATCCGAATCACTGAAGGTCCAATTGCTTACTTTAATAAAATCACAGTAGTAGGAAATGACAAGACAAATGACCGAGTAATTTACAGAGAATTAAGAACAAAACCAGGAGAAAAATACAGTAAAGATGAGCTAGTACGAACCATTCGAGAAATAGGACAATTAGGATTTTTTGATCCAGAAGCGATTGATCCTAAATTCAAAAATGTAGATTCTGGTGCAGGAACTGTAGACATTGAATACAATCTTGTTGAGAAAGGTTCCAGCCAAATTGAACTACAAGGAGGTTATGGCGGTGGCGGTTTTATTGGTACACTTGGACTGTCTTTCAACAACTTTTCAGCTAGAAATTTGCTTAACAAAGATGCCTATAAACCACTTCCTATGGGAGACGGTCAAAAAGTATCCTTGCGTTTACAAGCTAGTACGTTTTTTCAAACCTACAGTGTATCGTTTTCAGAACCATGGTTCGGAGGTAAAAAACCAGTATCGTTTAGCACATCGCTATCTTATAGTAAACAGTTTTTAAATAATTTTGTAACCCAAAGAGCAGATAAAACAAAAAGTTTTGACATCCTAACCTTATCGGTAGGTTTGGCTAAAAGACTTACTGTGCCAGATGATTATTTCGTACTGTCTCAGTCTGTGAGCTACCAATATTATGCATTAAACAATTACAACACCGGGTTATTTACTTTTGGGAATGGAACCTCTAGAAACCTTGCCTATACCGTAGGACTTACCAGAAGCAGTAAAGGTGTGAATCCAATATTTCCAACCTATGGTTCAGAATTTAGTCTTTCAGCAAAATTAACCCCTCCTTATTCCTTGTTTAATGGAGTGGATTACGCAACACTAGGAGATCAAGAAGAATACAAATTGAAAAACACTGTCGATCGACAAAATGTACCTGATGCAAATGGAAACATCGTTAGCATAGGTGATTATATTGACATCAATGGAAATAAGGTAACAGACTTTAGACTAGCAGCTGCGGATGTTAGTAAAGTCGATCAAAAACGATTTAATTGGCTAGAATACTATAAAATAAAATTCAAGGCAGACTGGTACACCAAAATTTATGGTAAATTAGTCCTTAGAACATTGACCGAGTTTGGTTTCCTTGGCGCATACGATCAAAATAGAGGTGCTGTTCCATTTGAAAGATTCTTTCTTGGTGGTGATGGATTAGCTAACTTTCAAATGGACGGTAGAGAGAATATCCAATTAAGAGGATATCCTAATAACTCTTTGACTCCTACAAATGCTGCCGGAGAACAAATTGGAGGTACTGTTTTTAATAAATTTTCAATGGAATTGCGTTATCCTATTACCTTAAAATCATCCGCATCAATTTATGCATTGGCATTTATGGAAGCAGGATCCGCTTTTGCAGATTTTAAAACCTATAATCCTTTTGCCCTAAATCGTTCCGCTGGAGTTGGGTTGCGTGTATTTATGCCAGCATTTGGTTTATTGGGAATTGATTTTGGACATGGTTTTGATGCGTTACCAGGACAAGCGAAAGCGAATGGATGGGAAACTCACTTTATCATTGGACAACAATTCTAAAAAAAATTGGTTGACAATTTCTAATAGAAAACCGTTATGACAAAACAATTTTTATGTCTATTTTTAGCCTTCATTGCTGTACAAACAATGGAAGGACAAGCCAGAGGAAATAAACTGGGCTATATTGATATGGAATACATTTTACAAAATGTACCTGATTATACGGAAGCAAAGATCCAATTAGAACAGAAAGCTCAAAAATGGAAACTGGAAATTGATACTAAAAAAATTGAAATTAGTAAACTAAAAGAGGCTTTAAAAGCAGAAAAAGCATTACTCACAAAAGAATTAATTGACGAAAGAGAAACAGAGATTAGTTTCCTTGAAAACGAAAATTTAGAATACCAACAAAAAAGATTTGGTGCCAATGGCGATTTAATACTACAAAAATCTGTTCTGGTAAAGCCAATACAGGATCAAGTATTTACCGCCGTACAAGATATCGCAGAGCGTCTTAAGTACGACTTTATATTTGACAAAGCCTCTGACTTGACGATGCTATTCGCAGCCAAAAGATTTGACATTAGCGAGCAAGTTTTACGGATATTAAACCGCACTGAAAAAAGAGAACAGCTAACTAAAAAACAACAAAAAGAAGCGGAAGCCAGAGAGCTAAAAGAAGATGCTTTAGACAGCAATCCTGCACTAGCCGACAGACAAAAACTCTTAGAGGAGAAAAAAGCTGCACGAGAAAAAGTTCTGGAAGATCGAAAATTGCTTCAAGAACAAAAGAAAAAAGAATTTGACGACAAAAGGAAACAAATTCAAGACGACAGAGAGGCTAAAAAAAATGGCACGGTTTCTGCAAATGTAGCTAAAGAAGGAAGTACAGCAACCCAAACTGGCGTTGACACAACCAAAGAAGCTGCTGATCAGGCAAGACAAAAGCAAGCGGATGCAAGGGCAAAATTATTGGAAGACCGCAAAAAAGTCTTTGAAGATCGCAAAAAGGCATTAGAAGAAAGAAGACAAAAAATACTGGAAGATAGAGAAGCGCTGAAAAAAGCAAAACAAGAAAAATTAAAAGAAAATACAAACAATAATTAATTACTTAATATTTTAAAAACGATGAAACAAATCAAAACTCTACTAATTGCTGCAATTTTAATGTTAGGAGCAAATCAAACAATGAATGCACAAGCAAAAACAGCACATGTTGATGTAAGTGAAATTATGACAAAAATGCCGGCAATGTTAGAAGCTCAAAAACAATTAGATAAATTGAGTACGACTTACGATGCTGATTACAAAAAAATGGTTGAAGAATACCAAGGAAAATTAAAAAAATACGAAGCAGAAGCTGCAACAGTAACTGAAGCTGTAAATGGTGAGCGTTCTAAAGAAGTGCAGGATATGCAAAAAAGAATTGTTGACTATAGAGACAATGCTCAAAAAGAATTGCAACAAAAAGAATCTGATATCGTAAAACCATTAATGGAAAAAGTAAGAGCTTCAATCCAAAAAGTGGGTAAAGCAAAAGGATTCCAATATGTATTAGACGGTTCTTCACTTTTACTTGCAGATGGTCCAAACTTGACTATGGATGTAAAAAAAGACTTAGGTTTCTAAAAGAATTATTTATCGTATAAAAACTGCTCAATCTCTTATCAGGTTGAGCAGTTTTTTGTTTAAATCAAATCGTAGGAATTCTAAATCGTAGGATGTAACTTTGTTACTATGAACAGCAACAATCAACCCATAGGGATTTTTGACTCCGGTATTGGTGGTACTTCTATTTGGTCAGCAATACATCAATTGCTTCCTAACGAAAAAACTATTTATCTAGCAGACAGTAAAAATGCTCCTTACGGACAAAAATCCAAAGAGGAAATAATTGCATTGAGCATGAAAAACACAGAATTTCTGCTAGAAATGAATTGCAAATTAATTGTAGTGGCATGTAATACTGCCACAACTAACGCCATTCAAGAGTTAAGATTGAAATATGATGTTCCTTTCATTGGAATTGAGCCCGCTATAAAACCGGCAGTTACAAATTCTAAAACACAAATTATAGGTATACTAGCAACACAAGGCACTTTAAATAGTGAACTTTTTCACACGGCGGTAGCGAAATATCAAGATACTAAAATAATTGAACAAGTGGGTCATGGATTAGTCCAACTTATTGAAAATGGCGAAATCAATTCACCAGAAATGACTCAATTATTGCAATCGTATCTTACTCCAATGATCGAAGCCAATATGGATTATTTAGTGTTGGGCTGCAGTCATTTTCCCTATCTTATACCACAAATAAAAAAAATACTCCCCGATCACATTCAAATTATTGATTCAGGTCAAGCTGTTGCCAAACAGACTCAAAAAATATTAGCCGAAAGAATAGGTTTTTCTTCGGCCGAGAAAACCGAGCCTATTTTTTATACCAATATCAATTCAGAAGTTTTAAAAGAGATTTTAGAAAATAAGTATACTGCAATAGAAAAAGATTTCTAGAGAATTTAGTTATTCTTCGTCCTTAAACCAATTGGAATACATTACATAATTGTTGGAAATGCGTTCAATTTCTCCTGCAAAGTCAGATTGGTCGATGTCTTTTACTTTTTTTGCAGGAACACCAGCCCAAATTGAGCCTGCTCCCACAACTGTATTTTGTGTTATTACAGCTCCTGCAGCAACGATAGAATTACTTTCAATCACACAGTTGTCCATTACAATAGCTCCCATTCCTATCAATACGTTGTCATGAACCACACAACCATGTACTATTGCATTATGTCCAATAGAAACATTATTACCAATTACAGTTGGATGTTTTTTATAAGTACAATGAATAATGGCTCCATCTTGTATGTTTACTTTATTCCCGATTTTGATAAAGTTAACATCGCCTCTTATAACCGCATTGAACCAAACACTACAATTTGATCCAAAAGTAACGTCACCAACAATAGTTGCATTTTCGGCTACATAACAATCTTCAGGAATAGCGGGCGATTTACCGTTTACAGATTTAATAAGCATAATTAAATTTTGAATTAATTAATTGCTGGACAGTTGCAATCGTATTTTACAGGTCTGCAAAATAAATCGATTCCTAAAGTAATTTGGTGATAACCACCGTTATCAAACTTAACGGCTCCAGACAATTGAGAATAGGTATAAGCAAACATAAACTTATCAAAATTAACTCCAACTATAGGGGTTATATATTGCAATTTTTGAGTAGAAACTGTATTTCCAACCAAAAATTCGGCTCCATCAAAACTTCTTCGGTAGGACAATCCAGCCCAAACTCTTCCAAAATCTAGATTTTTATATGCTTTCAAATTGATATCAATCGCTTTTTCTCTAGTTTTTTCTACCATTTGAAATAAAAGAGACGGTTCCCATAATATTCGATCACGATCTCCAAAGATATATCCTGCACTCAGTAAATATTTTCTTAAATTATCACTTTCATATTCTGTATAAATATCTCTTCTCGTCTCTATCGCATTTTTAACTGTAGCATGTGCATAAAAATCTAGAAAATTATAAGATGCACCAATATCAACATTAAAATAAGCATCTTTCTGTACTATAGTTCCATCAATAATGGGATCAAAATCACCCGATTGTCTAAATTCAGTTTCGTCGAGCTGGCTTTGAATAAAACCTGCACTTATACCAAATGACAATTGATTCAAATCAATTTCATCTCTGGAAAACATTAAATGATAGGCGTAAGTAAATTTAATTCCTTTTTGGGAATGATATCCGTTTTTATCATTAAAAAGAATAACACCTGCCCCTGCATTTTCTCCTACCCTACCATTAAAACTAAGGGTTTGTAATTCTGGGGCATCTTCTTGGTCAAACCACTGCTTGCGACCAGTTAGTCTAACTTTAGCGCAATTTGCAGCTCCAGCCATAGAAGGATGTATCAAATAATAGTTATCTGACAAATAATCGGAATAAACCGGAATTCCTTCTTGTGAAAAAGAATAATGAGATATAAAGAATAGGGTAGCTAAAATTCTAATTTTATGATACATTGAAATACTTTTTGGTTAAATGAATAATTTCTAAATCAATATAAAGTTTCGTATTAAAAACGATCAAATGCCTTATCTCAAATTAAACTAAAGTTAATTTATTCATTAAAAAATCAAATATAGTTATTCGTAGAAAATAACTTTACTAAATTTGTAAAAATTTCAAAAGCCATGAACAAAGTTACTATAAAAGAAACACAAAACCCAACGATATTAAAGTTTGAATTTCAAGATTTTATCACTGAAAATGAAAGTTTTGAGTTCAAGAATATTGACGAAGCAAAAACGTCACCACTAGCGCAACAACTATTCTATTTACCCTTTGTAAAAACAATTTACATCTCTGGTAATTTTATCGCAATCGAAAAATACAATATTGTTGAATGGGAAGATGTTAAAGATGCGGTGGCCGAGCAAATGGAAAAATTTGTCACCGATGGTGGAACAATCATCTCTGTTGATGAAAATAAAACTAAAAAACAGCCCGTTACGGTATATGGCGAGACAACGCCAAACCCATCCGCTTTAAAATTTGTAGTAAGCAAGATGCTAACAAAAAACGCCATTGAATTCAAAAATATTGATCAAACTGCTGCTTCACCTTTAGCTAAAGAACTGTTCAAGTTCCCGTATGTAAAAGAAATATTCATTGATGAAAATTACATCTCAGTGACGAAGTATGAAATCAATGAATGGCAGGAAATAACTTTAGAATTAAGAAGCTTCATTAAACAATATATCGAAAATGGGGGAACTGTTTTAGATGAAAATTATGTTGCGACCGTCACCGCTGAGGAAACTACAAAAGCAAAAGAATTTGACAATCTAGATGTTACCTCTCAACAAATCATCAACATACTAGAAGAATATGTAAAACCTGCTGTGCAAGCTGACGGTGGAAACATTGCTTTTGATTCGTACAATGAAAAGGACAAAACTGTAAAAGTGATTTTGCAAGGCGCCTGCAGTGGTTGTCCATCATCCACTTTCACGTTAAAAAGTGGAATCGAAAATATGCTGAAAAGCATGTTAAACGACGAAAGCATCAAAGTTGAAGCCATAAACGCCTAAACAAACTCATAAACTACTGTTTTATTGATAGTTACTAAAAATAAATTCTCTTTTAAAGATTGAATTCAAAAAAAATAGGTAAATTTATGCTTCACTAAATACCTAGAAATCATGTCAATATTAAAAGTAATAGAAGTACTTTCAAACTCAGAAATTAGTTGGGAAGATGCTACTCGTAAGGGAGTGGCTAAAGCCGCAAAATCCGTAAAACACATTCGTTCGGTCTATGTTCGAGAACAAAGCGCAGTGGTCAATAATGGCGCTGTTACGGAATTTAGGGTCAACTTAAAATTAACTTTCGAACTCGAATAGATCAATACAAAAACTAAACAAAAGCGTTTCATTAGAAACGCTTTTTTTATTTGTTACCACTTAAATCTTTCGGTTGTCTGATTGTCCTTTATTATTTCGAGCCTTTAGAATAATTTCCTTATTTCTTGAAAAGCTGCTTTAGATATAACACAAACCACAGAAAGCCCCTAAATTATAAAGACTGTTTTAGTGGACCGTGCAAAAAAGCTTCACTTCACTTTCATAAATAACTGCTATTATTCCCGAAAAATTTAGTTTTATCCAAAGTGAAACTAAATACTTTAAACGCAATTTGCTGATTATAAACAAATTATTAATACCCGAAGTAGGAAATCTTAAAAAAAAATGACTACTATTGTAAGGCAAATTAAATAAAAACAATATGGGACTACCTTCATTTTTTAAAAAATTATTTGGCTCAGCCAAAGAAACAGCAAGCGATTTAGCAGAAAAAGCAGATACTGCTTTTGAACAAGCCAAAGAAACGACAGCACCTTACCTGGAAAAAGCTGAAAATTTTGCAGAGGAAACATTTGAAAAAGTAAAAGAAACAGCAACACCTTACCTTGAAAAAGCAGAAAATTTTGCGGAAGAAACATTTGAAAAAGTAAAAGAAACGGCAACACCTTACCTTGAAAAAGCAGAAAATTTTGCAGAGGAAACATTTGGAAAAGTAAAGGAAACAGCAACGCCTTATTTTGAAAAAGCAGAAAATTTTGCTGAAGATACCCTAAAAAAAGTAAAAGAAACAACTACTCCAATTGCCGAGAAAGTAGAAAATTTTGCCACTCAAGATAAAGAAACTGTGGGTCACTATTCCAGTACATCAAGTAACGCATTAGAAACTGCGGAAGATACCTTGAAAGAAACGGCAGAATTGACAACAGATAAAGTAGAAAATCTGTCCAGTGAAGCCAAAACTGCTCTATCCGATACCATAGAAATAGTAAAAGAAAAAACGGAAACAATAGGTATGAAAACAGAAGAAGTATCCAAAGACCTAGCGACGAATTTTTCAGATACTTTGGACACAATAGAAGAAAAAACCGATCCAACTATTCAAAAAACAGAGGACTTAGTTGATACTGCTAAAATAACTATTTCAGATATTGTTGAAAATAGTGTTGAAAAAACAAGCACTTTTGTGGAGGATTCCGATGATCAAGCAAAAATAATTACCGCAAAAGCAATAAATAAAATAGAAGAAGACGCAGATTAATTTATTAAAAAATAATTTATTTGTATTTTTGCTATTCAAACATAACCTTCTCCTTTGAGAAGGTTTTTTATTTAAATAAAATGAATCTAAACCCGAAGGAACTTACAGATTACGCCAACACTTTTATAAAAGTACTAGTTGACTATTCTCCAAAATTAATTTCTGCTTTTATTATTCTATTTGCAGGACTCTATATCATCCGACTCATTAATAGATTCATCAGAAGGTTAATGGTTAAAAGAGACTTGGAACCAACATTAACTAAATTCCTAGCAGATATCTTACTTTGGGTATTAAGAGTCATCTTATTTGTTTCGTTTATCTCCAAGTTAGGGATTGAAACTTCTTCTTTTGTAGCTATTCTTGGTGCCATGGGACTTGCAGTAGGTTTATCACTTCAAGGTTCTTTATCTAATTTTGCTGGGGGAATGTTGATTATACTTTTCAAACCGTTTAAAGTTGGAAATACGATTGAAGCACAGGGAGTAACAGGAACAGTCTGCGAAATACAAATATTCGTAACCAAACTAATCACTTTTAATAATCAAACCATTTTTATACCCAACGGATCATTATCCAATGGAAACATCATCAACTACTCTCTTCAAAACACAAGAAGAGCAGATTTAACCATATCCATTTCCTATGACACCGATATTAGAAAGGCAAAAGATATAATAACCTCCGTTCTAAACAGTAATCCCAAAATACTACAAACACCAGCTGCCCAAGTATCCATAAAAGGCTTAACAGACAGCGGCATACAACTAGCGGTGAGGCCTTGGGCTACAAATGAAGACTTTTGGGATGTTTACTCAGACACTTTAGAAAATTGCAAACAAGCTTTTGATGCAGCAGGTATTTGTTTCCAACCGTTTGTAAAGGAATCGACAACCAAAACCAGTACTGCAGTTGACCCAAAACAGCAAAATTAAAAAATAGCTCGTAGTAGAAAGATTTATTGTTTTTTAGGAGCAGTAACCAAAAAATCCTTCAGGTAATACGGTTCAAAATAAGCGACGTCCACGGTGTCGTTTATTTTGAATTTTGCATAACTCAATGCACTCATTTCTTGAGCAGAAGGATATTTTATATCCTCTAGAAAAATACAATTCCCTTTCGTTAAAACCAACTTACATTTTTCAGTACTATCTCCCACAAAATAGAGTGTATCCTCTAAATCGTCAAAGGAATTTTCAGTAATAATTTCAGCGAGAACTTCTCGTTTTTTTTCAAAATTAGGCGAAAAGATGGCGCTATATACCTCCATTCTTCTTGCATCAATCATTGGAATTATTAATCCATCAGAAATAGTCACTTGTGAAGCCAATACTTGCAAAGTATCTACAGCAATTAGTGGAATATCTAAGGCATAACAAAGGCCTTTTGCTGCTGAAACTCCAATCCTCAATCCAGTATAAGAACCAGGACCTTGACTTACTGCTATAGCAGAAAGATCATTCAATGTAATCCCTGCATCTTTAATTATTTGTTCAATAAATACATGGAGACGTTCTGCGTGTGAATATCCTTCTTCAGCTATTTCCTTATAAAAAATCGTTTTCCCTTCTTTAGCAAGAGCAACAGAACAGTTCTTCGTTGCCGTCTCAATGTTTAATATATAGCCCAATACTAGTTTTTATTTAAAATTAAAAATCACAATCACAAAATTATATTTTATGATTGTGATTTCAAAATTATTATGCTAAGGCTTATTTTTTACTTTCGCCTTTTTTATCTTTATCACTTAGTAATGCCACTTTATCACCTGAATTCAAATCCTTAGTAACCGTTGAATAAGGGCCTGTAATAACCACGTCTCCTTTTTGAAGACCAGCCAAAACTTCGATGTTTGTGTCGTCTTGAATTCCGGTTTTAATGATTCTGATTTTAGCTTTATCACCAACTTTCACAAAAACACACTCGAACTTTTTATCGCTCTTAGGCGCAGCTCCTTTTTGATCTTCATTGGGATCAACCACTTTAATCTCCTTTACAGCCGCTGTATCCGATTTTATTACAACAGAACTGATTGGCACTGACAATACATTACTTTTTGTATCGGTAATGATGTCTACTGTTGCAGTCATACCGGGTCTAAAAGGAGAGTACGTATCTGGTCTTCCCTCTAATAAGTCTTCATACGATTCCTTAAGAATTCTCACTTTTACTTTAAAATTAGTCACCTGATCAGCTGTAAGAGCAGAACTTGCTGAATTAGAAATACTAGTTACGATTCCTTTGAATTGTTTTTTCAAATACGCATCCACTTCCACTTTTGCTTCGTCTCCTACTTTAATTTTTACAATATCATTTTCATTTACATCTACTTCAACTTCCATGTTATTGAGATTGGCTACTCTTAGGATCTCTGTTCCTGTCATTTGCTGTGTCCCTAAAACCCGCTCACCTAATTCGACGTTTAACATGGAAATAGTTCCATCTGCAGGCGCATAAATTGTGGTACGTCCTAAGTTATCCTTAGCTTCATTTACAGTTGCTGCTGCGCTTTGAACATTAAAATAAGCCGTTTGTTTCGATGCTTTTGCTACTTCATAAGAGCCAACAGCTTTATCCCAATCTGCTTTTGAAATAATTCCTTTTTCGAACAATGTTTTATTTCGGTCATAATTGGATTTTGATTCCTTGAAAGAAGCATCTGCTTGGCTTAAATTAGCTCTAGTTCCAGATAAATTTGAAACCGAACGATTGTAACCTGAAGTATATAAATCCGGATTTATTTTAACCAACAGATCTCCTTTTTTAACGACTTGACCTTCTTTTACATTTAATGAAATAATCTCTCCTGAAACTTCTGATGAAATTTTCACTTCAATTTCTGGTTGGATTTTCCCTGTAGCCGAAACAGTTTCAACAATAGTTGTAGGGATAACTTGAGCTATTTCTACTTCAGTTCCCTTATCTTTATTACCGATTACTCCTGATTTTGAAAGCACTATAAGTCCAGCAATGATCACTACTGCTCCGCCTATTAAGATATAAATTGTTTTTTTAGACATAATAAATTAGTTTTTGATGAGAGGAATTCCAAAATAGAATTCTAAGATTTTAATTTTAAAAATGTAATCGTACTTTGTTCTAATGACTTCTGACTGCGCATTAGTCAATAAGGTTTGCGATTGGTTGAAATCAAAGGAATTCATTAAACCTACATCGTATTTTTCTTTAGCGTAATTATAGGCTACCTGTCTTGCTTCAAGAGCCACAACAGCTGCTTCATTTGCATTAAGCGAGCCCTTAGCATCTGCAAAAGCTGTAAAAACGTTTCTCTGCAAGTCAAGGTCTTGTTGTTCAACGGCAATTTTAGATCTTTCTAAACTTACTTTAGAGCGCTCTACATTATTACGAGCAGAAAATCCATTAAAAATTGGAATCGATAACTGGACGCCAAAAGATTGTCCTTTGTTGTTGCTAAATTGATCAAAAAATGGTGCTGGACCTCCCAATACCCTTGTGAAATTTGGACTCAAAACATTTTGATTTGTGCCTTCTACAAAACCTAAAATTGAAGTAGGATTTGCAGTATTAGGTGCTACACCTGTCACTCTGTCGCTGTAGGAAACTCTAGAATTAAAACTGTAAAATCCTTGTAATGTAGGTTGGTACGCGCCTTTAGCTATGGCTACATTTTTCTCCGCAATTTCCAAATTAGTTCTAGCAATTTTCAATTCGGTTCTACCTTCTAAAGCTTTATCATAAATTGCGTTTGGAGTTTGTGCCAAAATATTATTTTCATCTCCAAAATCACTATCGTCTACCACATCAAAATTCTCAAAATCTTTTAATTGTAATAGTTGGGCTAAACTCAATTTAGAGATTAGCAATACATTCTCGGCAGCTACGACATTTTGATTGTTCAATGCTACAGTAGCTTTAATATCCAATAAATCACCGCGAGGAATCGATCCTGCATTCACTAACTCTTCAGAACGAGCATATTGTTTTTCATTAATTCCTAGCTGTTGCTTTTGAACCTTTAGGTTCTCTTTGTTAAAAAGCACTTGCAAAAAAGCGTTTGCTACATTCAGCGCTATATCTTCCTGCATTTTTAACAATGAATATTTGGCAGCTACTATGGAAAGATTTGCTCTACGAAGCGTATTTTGGTTTTGCATACCTTTATAGATGTCTATCCCAACATTGGCACCAGCCGAGGTAAACTGGGTGGTTTGATTTTGAAGCAAACCAGTAGTAATATCCTGATTTAAACCAATATTCCATGAGTGAGACGCGTTAACATTCAAAGAAGGCAAAAAGTTCCCAATTGCTCCCCTCTTGTCGATAAGTGCTGTTTTAGAATCCAGCTCGGTCTGTTTTATGGATATATTATTCTGGACAGCATATTGTACACACTCTTCTAAGGTCCACTTTTTATTTTGTGCCTGACTTGTTAAGCAACAAAATAGTAAGGTAATTAAACTGAGAAAACTTCCTATTTTCATACATTTTTGAATAAAAGTGCAGTATACTGCAAACAAATTTAACTTTTTCTACTATAGATCCATGAAATAAAATAAAAATTTACTTTTCTAAATCCATTACAAAACAATTAGACTTTCGAAATTACCATTTGTTACAAAAAATCATAAAAAAAGAATTCTTTTGTTAATTTTGCTACTTTAAACCAAATTAAAAATGCTGAAATTCAATCTCAATGTCCTCGTGATCTCTATTTTTTTATTCCTTTCAAGTTGCGGTACAACCACTAAAATAGCGGCATTAAAACCAGAACCAGATGACGCTACCCCTTTGCAATATGAAAACGTAATTTCATACATAAATTTACCCATCACGGTCAAAATAAAAGATATCGAGAATCAAACCAATGTGCTCTTAAATGGTTTAATTTACGAAGACAACACTATCGAGGATGACGACATAGAAATGAAGGTTTGGAAACTTGCTCCAATTACAATAAAAAACAATCTCGATGGAAAAGGCGAAAAAATAAGTACTATTTTACCATTAAAAGCTATTATTAAATATAGAATTGGCACCAAAAAAATGGGGATAGAAATGTATGATACCCGTGAATTTCATCTTGATGGTGTTGTCAACTTAGTAAGCGATGTTGCCTTGACAAATTGGAAACTAAATACAAAAACAGAGCTAAAATCACTAGAGTGGAATGAAAGCCCTACAATGACTGTTTTTGGAAAAAATGTTACTGTTACTTATTTGATCAATCCTGCAATAAAACTATTTAAATCAAAAATAGAACGAAAAATTGACGAAGCTATCTCAAAATCTATGGATTTCAAACCCAATGTTCTGACTGCAATAGAAAAAATTTGCACGCCATTTTTAATGAATGATACCTATGAAAGTTGGCTGCGAATTGTTCCAATTGAAATATATTCCACTACTGCTAAATTAAAAAATGACAGTTTCGTACTAGAAATGGGGATGAAGTGTAACATGGAAACATTAATTGGAAAAAAACCAGAAACAAAATTCAACGCATCCAAAATCACCTTGAAGACAGTTACCAAAATCCCCGAAAATCTTTCCGCAAACATTGTCGCTATTTCAACCTATCAAGAAGCCTCTAAAATTATGACAAACAATTTTTCTGGACAGGAATTTGGATCAGGTTCAAAGAAGGTAAAAGTTCAAAATGTAGCTATTTGGCATAAAAACGGAAAAATGATAATTGCCCTAGATCTTTTAGGATCCGTAAACGGAACGATTTATCTTTCCGGATTTCCAAAATATAATGAACAAACCAAAGAAATATTTTTTGATCAATTAAGTTATGCTTTAGACACTAAAAACAAATTAATGCAAACAGCTAATTGGCTAGCACAGGGAATAGTGCTTAAAAAAATCGAACAAAGTTGCCGTTACTCTGTAAAAGAAAATCTAGAAGAAGGTCAAAAAAATATGATGACTTATTTAAAAAATTATTCTCCTATGCAAGGAGTTTTTATAAACGGTAAAATGGAGGAGATTCAATTTCAAAAAATTCAATTAACAAATCAAGCTATTATTGCCTTCATAAAAATTAATGGAAGCGCCAACGTAACCATCAATGGACTAAAGTAATTTTAGAAAAAAAAAGAAGACGAAATTCTTAACTTGATTTATTCTTTTTCATACGATAAATAGCATATCCTATCCCTGCAACAAGAATGTAAGGGATTACCATTAAGTACACAATTCCATCATTTACAGCCGCTGCTTTTGCCGTATTTCCTTCACTAGTTAATGCAGCACGACACATGGCACATTGTGCATTTGCAGTAACTGAAAGGAGACTGAAAACAAAAAGAGATACGCAAACTACGATCTTCTGAGCTTTATTTTTTACTTTAATATACATAATAAGGCGAAATCATTAAATATACAACTACTCCTGTAATGGCAACATACAACCAGATTGGAAAAGTAATCCGAGCTATTTTTTTGTGCATCTCAAAATTTTGTGCCAATGCTCTAACATAAGTAATCAGCACCATTGGAATGATAGCAATTGATAAAATAATATGAGTAACTAAAATTAGCAAATAAACAATCCTCAATGATCCTATGCTTGTCTTTTCAGTATCTTCTAAGATGCGGTTGTGATTTAAATCCCCAAACACAGCTGAATCACTAGTCATGTGATAAGCCACATACATTACAAGAAATGCAAGAGACAAAGCAATAGCACTTTTCATTAAAATACTATGAATTTTTCTATTGCCATTTTTAATTGCAACAACTGCAGCAACTAACAACACAGCTGTTATTCCATTTGTAGTAGCGTAAATAGGAGGTAAAAAAGAAAGAGGTTCTACAATATAACCAAAATCCTTTAATTTAACTCCAAAAAGAATAGCGACAGCAACCGGTATTATGATAGATACCGCTACAATTAACTTACTATATTTCTTTTCTAAAGATTGCTCTTTCATTTTACTCTTTTAATAAAATATTAATATCTTGTTGAATGTTTCTAACTCCTTTTTTATCTAAACCATCATAATACAAAATGGGATTTCCGAAATCATCATTTCTACATCGGATATTACCATTCTTATCAATTAAGGCAAATAACCCTGAATGTTCAAAACCACCAACTACTTTTTTATTTTCACCGGCATAAAGATTGAACCCTTTATTGGCTAAATTAAAAATATACGCTTTGTCTCCAGTTAAAAAATTCCAATTTGAAGACTTAACGCCCAATAATTTTGCGTGATCTTTTAATACTTGTGGCGTGTCGTGTTCAGGATCGATAGTAATAGATACAATTCCAAAATTTGGATTACCAAAGAATTTTTTTTCAATAAGAAGCATACTTTGATTCATCTTGGGACAAATCGTTGGACAGGTTGAAAAAAAGAATTCCAACACATATACTTTCCCTTTATAGGACTCGTTAGTTATTTTCTGATTGTCCTGATTAATTAATTCAAATTTGGGAGCTGGCCCTATTTTGATCAATTGATCCTCATTAGCCGTTATTGGATTCACTCGGTCTAATCGGTCGCCTTGAACCACCTTATCATTCTTTATTCTTTCTACTATTTTAGGAACGGCATAAATACCAAAAATTAAAATAATAAATGAAATACCTATGTATGATTTATTTTTAAGCATCGTAAGTTAAAATTAAATTTTTCTAGTAGCGTTATTATTCTTCTTGAGTGCAGCGCGATATTCATAAAGAATAACCTTAAAATCATCTAGCATCTCATTACTCAACTCTGCCGGATGAAAAGTGTTGTATCCTTCTTTAGTATCTTTCACCAGTTTTCTACCTCGAAGATTTCTTTTTTTATCAACGATATAGACTTTAGGAGTTCCAAATTTATCGTCTAATTTTTCAACCAATTTTAATTGGGAGTGATAAGAAGTAATCTCAGCAGGCGAGGCAAATACAAAACGCCATTGTGCAACATCCGTAAAAGCAGCTAATGCATCTACTACTTTCTTAGCATCTGCTTCAGTTCCAATTGGACAAATGACAACAAATTGTACATCTTTAAACGTGTGATACGTTTGATAAATTTTTTGATTTAGATTAAAAAAATTACCTCTATTTCTTAAAAGTTCTGTTCCAGAAAAACCAAGAACAGTTACTTTACCATTCAAAGTAACTTTTTTACCATCTAAAGAGTGCCAATTACCTAAATCAGCTGTATTAGGTGTAACAGTTGGAAGTTTGGTAAAACCATTCACGCCGGAGGCGAAAAAGAGATAAGCAACGATAGGTAAAATAAATAGAACGAAAAGAACAATATTTTTTTTCATTATGCTGTTTCAATTATTACTATAAAATAAAAAAGGTATCCGCCAAGACGGATACCCTATTTTTGAATTAATATCTTGTTAAAAATTCCATTTGATAGTAGAATTTTTAAAAACCCCGTAAATATAATCCCCTTCGGTTAAAAGGATGAAGAGTATATATAAAATCAGAAAAATTACTGGAAAAACAACTGCACTTTTTAAGGTACTTTTTTCACCTTCCATGTGCATAAATGCCCATACAATGTAATATGCTTTAAAAATAGTAAGGGCATAAAAGATCCAATTAAGTAAGTTCATACTTAAAAAATCATTCATAAAAAGAACATCTGGTTTTAAAATCCCCAAATAAACTTCTACTACTGTAACGGCAGACAATATTCCGAAAACTTTCCAGATTCTACCTATGTTCGATACGTGTTCGTGTGACATGATAATTACTTTTTGAAATTAAACTAGATAGAAAACGGTGAATACAAATACCCAAACTAAATCGACAAAATGCCAATAAAGACCAACTTTCTCAACCATTTCATAACTTTTTCTTTTTTCATATGTTCCAATAAGCACATTGAAAAATATAATAATATTTATAATCACTCCAGAAAAAACGTGAAACCCGTGAAATCCTGTGATAAAGAAAAAGAAGTCAGCAAATAATTTACTTCCATACTCGTTTCGTTGCAAATTAGCCCCTTCAACGACATAATGGGCCTGACTTAATCTTGCCACCGATTCTTCTCTCGAAAGAATTGTTTTTTGCTTTTCTTTGGTTACAACCTCAGTTCTAATCAAAAGTTCTGGGTGGGCTTTAAAACCTGCTTGCACTTCAGCTACAGAATAAGAGGGTAAAGATCCCTCACTCATGAACCATTTCCCTTTACTTCTTGTCAATTGCTCTCTTTCTTCTGGCAAAGTCATTGCAAAATCAGCCAGAGCTACACGGTGTCCTTCTTTATCAACAAATTGAAGTAAACTACCTCCTTTTGTCTCAATAGCACCATATTCCCCTTTTATGAAATTTTTCCATTCCCAAGCTTGAGATCCTACGAAAATCAAACCACCGATAATGGTCAAAAACATATAAAGAACTACCTTGTTTTTTTTCATTTGATGCCCTGCATCCACGGCCAAAACCATTGTCACAGATGAAAAAATCAAAATAAAAGTCATTAATGCAACATAATACATCGGAGCAGATACTCCATGCATAAACGGAAAGTGAGTGAACACTTCGTCAGCCAATGGCCATGTTTCAATAAATTTAAATCTAGAAAAACCATAAGCTGCAAGAAATCCAGAGAACGTTAAGGCATCTGATACGATAAAAAACCACATCATTAATTTACCATAACTTGCTCCCATTGGCTCATTGCCGCCTCCCCAAGTTTTTTCTTCACTATTAGCAGTAGTAACTGTCGCTTCCATAAAAGTTATTCGTTAAAAAGTTCCCAAATTTACGTTTTTTTCTTATTTAAAGAAATATAAAAACAAAAACAAATAAACCCATAATAAGTCAAGAAAGTGCCAGTACATTGCACCAAGTTCAATTCCAAGGGTTTGAGATGAATTGTATTTTTGTTTAAAATGATTATAAATTATAATTAGCAGTGAAATCACGCCACCAGCAAGGTGAATCAAGTGCACAACAGTAACTACATATAAAAAAGTAGTTGTTATTGAGCTTCCACTTCCCGTGAAATAATACCCATTATCTACTATTTGTCCAAAACCTACGAACTGCAAAATTACAAACAAAATTCCTAGAACTAATGTAGTCAAAAGAAAAATTGTCGTTTTACTTTGATTGTTTTTTTGAATTGCCTTTTTAGCTAAGTGAAAAGTCACACTACACCCTATAATGGCAATTGTACTGTAATAAAAAGCGGTTGGCAATTGAAAATCTTTCAACCAATCTGCTCTGGATTTACTCACTACGAAAGCACTCGTAAGTCCCGCAAACATCATGGTCATACTCACCATTGCAAACAACAAAATCAATTTGTATGATCGTGCTGTTCTGGATTTTTGTTCCTCTACTGTCATTATCATTTCCATAACTATCTTAAAAATTTATCTAATATATAAACTAACTGCAATAACGTAATATAAGACACACTCACTAACATCAAGGTTCGGGCAGCTTTTGCAGTTCTTAATTTATACAATTGAACGGCGTAAAACAACATCCACAACCCTAGTAAAAATACAACAACAGCTGCAATTGGCGTTATGTACAAACGTCCCGTATATCCAAAAACTGGCAAAATCGATGCTAAAATAAGCCAGACTGTATATAGAATGACTTGCATTGCGGTTCCTTTATCTTTTTTACCTGTAGGCAACATAAAGAAACCTGCTTTTTCATAATCTTCATATAAAAACCAGCCAATCGCCCAAAAATGAGGAAATTGCCAAAAAAATTGTATTAAAAATAACGTTCCTGCTTCTATTCCAAATTCTCCAGTAGCCGCAACCCAACCCAACATAAAAGGAATTGCCCCTGGAAAAGCACCGACAAAAACAGACAACGAAGTCATGGTTTTTAAAGGTGTGTAAACACTCGTATATAAAAATATTGAAATGGCACCAAACATGGCCGTTTTCGGATTGATTGTATAAAGCAACACAATCCCAATAATCGTCAGAAGACTTGCAATAACCACAGCGGTACCGCGAGACATCCTGCCAGCTGGAACCGGACGGTTTTTTGTTCGATCCATCAAGGCATCTAAATCTTTTTCAATAACTTGATTAAAAGCATTAGAAGCTCCCACCATGCAATAACCACCAACAGCTAATTTCAAAAGTGTGATCCAACCTAAAGATTGCAAATCATTAATCCCAAGCATATATCCAGCTATAGACGAAAAAACAACGCTAATAGCAAGCCGTGCTTTAGTGATTTCGCGGAAATCAATATAAACGGATTTTAAAGAAAGTGTACTTTGTGTTGCGTTCAATGTTTAGGATTATTTACTTTGTAATAACTTTTGCAAAAGTAGGCTATCAAAAGGGATTTGACAAAAAACAATTCATAAAAAGAGTACTAAACAATAAAATAACAATTAATAGTCAAAATACCAATTAAAGATATCCGCTCTCAACCCTACAGTGAGCCAATTCGTGCTTTCACTAAAAGCAGTCGCTGTGTTTTTAGTTGGGTCAAAACTTCTATAAATAAAACTTCCAAATAATTTTAAATTAGTTGTCGGATTTACTAAGTATCCTCCCTGAAAATCAGCAATAAAGACAGCAGTTTTATTTCCTTGCCCTACTTTTACCCCACTATCAAATGGTCTATTTTCATCGTAATCCTTGTAAATATTCCCTCCATAATTAAAACCATTTTCGATTGAATCAAAATCCAATCCTCGTGTTCCCGCAGTGATTTTTGCATCAGCAAAATACCTTCCCTTATTATAGCGTGCAATAGCGATCAACTCTTTAAAATTACCTCCCCATTGATGTCCAATATTTTGATTATTATGCCCGTAATTTGTAATTGGCATGCTGTGAGAATAGACGTATGGTCGAACATGATTGTACTCTAATTGCAGCAGTAAACCATCCATTTTGAAAGCATTATAATATTTGACTCCCAACTGATATCCATATTTATTTTTCCAACTATTATCTCCTTTTTTAACATCTCCTAAAGAAAACTCATCCAAGATAAACTGGCCATAAAAATTAATCTGATTGCTCCATTTGTATTTATAGGTTAACCCTAGAATAGCATTTCCGCTTCTAGCCGAAGAAGCAAATTCAACAGAACGGTAAAAAATAATTGGATTTACAAAACTCACATCAAATCCTCTGTCATTGGTATTCGTCCAAATCACTGATTCAAAGAAACCCAGATTCAATCTATTGGAGACGTTCCAACTTAAATAGTGATTTGCCATGAACTTTGTAGCATACGTTCTTTCTAATGTAACCTCTGGACGAACATCTTTGAGCCACATATATGTATTGGTATATTTTATTTTCCAAAAATTAGTATTCAATTTAAAGTAAGGATACGGACTAGCGCCATCACTTTCTAATAAAGAGCGGTATCCATCTCCAATAAAATTCCTACCATAACCCAATTGCAAATCAATATATTTGCTTGGAGCAAAAGTTAAATTGGCTTCTGCCAAAGGGAAATCATACGCATCTGTTTTGAAATCTTTTGCAATTCCCATCCCGGGAATAATCGCAGGATTTCCTCCTGCTGGCTTTATCGATTCTGCATACCGATTGTAATAATCTGCAAAACGACCCTGACTTTCAAAAACGGTCGTGGTAAAATTGAGCTTTTTGCCCAGTCCACCACGAAAATTAATTCCACGTGTGTTTACGTAAGTGTAAGAAGCTTCGCTTCCTGAAGCCTTGCCAACCTGTAGATCAAATATAGGATTCAACGTAAACCAATAGTCATCCCCTTGAATTTCTACTGTATTTTCATTCCATAATTTGCGTGCCCACCAAGTGGTAGCTTTCTTTTTTAACTTTTCCTGTACCTCTTTTAGATTATAATATTTTGATACTTCAGCATACGTATAGGGTTTTGAAGCAGTGTGGTTGTTACTACCCATCTGATTTAACGAAGCATCAAATTGCGCATAATAACTATGAGAAAAAGGCACATTTAAATGACTATCCAAATCAGGATTGTCAAATTTGGAATATACAATGCTATCCAGTTCTGTTAATTTTTTAGTGTTGTTTGGCGCAATTTTGGCTTTCGCCAAAGTATCTGCAACTACTACTTCTCTACTTTTTAAAGGGATCGCAAGTGCCATGGTAAATTTAGCATACGTAGGCTTTCCGTTATAGGTTGCTGGTTGAATTTTTGGAAATTTACCAAAAACTCTTTTTGTTTCTTGAATCAATTCCTCCTCTGTGGCATCAATATAAATCACCTTAAAAGTACCATTGCTATCTACTTCAAAAAGTACTTTGACATTTCCTTGAAAATCATTTTGTTTAAGACGATCTGGAACTTCAAAATTTGTAAAAACAAAATCCTGTACCTGATTGTAAAAACAAGACTCTAAAACCTTGAGTTGTAAATTCAGGCAGTCCGAAAAAATAGGAAAACGCTCAGCAGAGTTGCTAGATTGAACTGTAACGCTTGTAATTTCTTGAGCAGAAATAGTAAAAGAATACATAATTAAAAATAATGCCAACCACCCTTTGTTCATGCTTATTTTGTTGTTAAATTTAATATTCATTAGTTGAATTTTGACCATTAGCTATTTTTTTTGCGCCAGAGGTCCCTATTCGTTTCACCCCCAACTGAATCATTGCAACAGCTTCCTCATACGTGCGGACACCACCAGCTGCTTTTACAGGAAGTGGCGACGCGTTTTCAAGCATCATTTTTATAGCAGGAACAGTAGCGCCGTTAGGTAAATTATTCTCTGTAGTGTAGAATCCCGTTGATGACTTCACAAAAACCTTTGAAAAAAGTTCTTGTTCAAAATTAGAAACAATTACATTCTTTATCAAACTCGATAGTTGAATAATTTCTTTTTCGCTAAGTGCGGCCACTTCAATAATCCACTTGACCACTTTATTATTGGCCAAACCCAATTGAGTACCTCTTAAAATCTCTTCTTTTACTAAATCAGTATCCCCTTTTTTGAATGCTTGGTAATTACAAACAAAGTCCAAATCATCGGCTCCATCTTGTATGGCTTGAACGGCCTCTTTTAATTTTTCTTCTATGGCTGATTTCCCCTCTGGAAAATCGATTACAGTACCTATTTCCAAAATAGAATTTGCTCCATTAATCATCTTTTTGGCCAATGAAACTCTATTTGGCCGAATCATAATAAGCTTAAAATGTTCCTCGATAGCCTCCTGAATAAATTCCTGAGCAACAAGAATATTTTCTTCTTCAGTGATCCCTGCTTGTTCTGCGGTTTTTAAATAGGTAGAATCTAAGTATTGCTTTATATTCATGGCATTTAAATTTCTTGGTTACAGCAAATTCTAAGTCACAAAAGTACATTTTATCTGCAAACAAGTTTGAATTAAATATTTTCTCTTTATTTTAATATTGCTAAACCACCGTTGAAAGGACTTTATAATCAAAAAAGAATAACGAGCTACGGAGCGTTTAAACATGACTTTTTCATCAAACCTATTCTACATATTCCTTACGAATAGGTACATAAATGAAAAATCCCACCGAAGTGGGACTCTCTTTATTCTAAACTTTATTTAAACTTAGTATTCAAATTAAATAACCAAATCAACGCTATTGACAAAGTCGCTCCCGACATATTTGCTAAAACATCAAAGACATCTGCTTGTCTGGTTTCTGTTAATAAGCCTTGCGCTACTTCAATCGCTATTCCAAAAAAAACAGAGAACAGAAAGGAAAACAGCAACGGTTTTAGGTTATTCAAATTAGACGATCTACTTTTTAAAAATAAAAAGCATAACGTTGTTAACACAAAATGAAAAAACGCATGAACAAGCTTATCTAAATTTGACACATTTCCCAAGGGAACATTATTTAATTGCACTAAACAAAAAAAGGCAATTATTCCAGACCATACTAAAGCGGCCCAAAAATAAAGCTGTTTACGCACCTATTAATTCCTTGTAGGATTCACTAGAAAGTAACCCATCAACTTCTTCCATGTTTGCTATTTTAACTTTAATCATCCATCCTGCTCCATAAGGATCAGAATTTACACTTTCCGGTGTGCTTTCTAGCGCATCATTGAAAGCAATAATTTCACCTGCTACAGGAAGAAATAAATCAGAAACGGTTTTAACAGCTTCCACTGTTCCAAAAACTTCATCTTTCTCTAACGACTGATCTAAAGTTTCTACCTCAACATAAACAATATCTCCTAATTCTTTTTGTGCAAAATCAGTGATTCCTACTGTTGCGATATCGCCTTCAATACTAATCCATTCGTGATCCTTCGTGTACTTTAAATTTGCTGGTATGTTCATCTAAATTGTAATTGATAATTATTAATTGATAATTGAAATTTGCTGTTACAAATGTAACAATCTTATGTTCAAATCAGGTTTAGATTTCGAAAAATTAATTCCCAAAATTATACCGAATTGTAAATCCAGAACGAATATTGGTCAATGGAAAAGAAGTAGAGATTACCGCCTTCGAAAAAGAATGATCGTAATAAAAAATTGCTGTCAAATTTTTGCTAAAAGCATAATCTGCTTTGACTTTTATGGACCAGATGTTCTGCCCACCTGCTAATTGATTATTGTCATAATCTAAATAACGAACAATGGTTTGATTATTTCTATAAGCTATATCAGCAGCCAAATTAATATCACTTTTTATTATTCCTGTTGGAGTATCAGCTAATCTTGAAGAAAAAATGACGTCTTTAAAGCGATACCCTAATCCTACAATATATTCAACCCCTTTTACCTCTGTCAACAAATTATTATCAAAACTCATCGATAAAGCTCTGTCTTTTTTAATTTCGGTAAGTACTTTTAAAGAACTTTTTAATTCAAAATCCATTCTTAAAAGCGGACTAAATTGTTCTACCAAATTTATATTAGACATAATGGTCTGATTGAAAAAATTTCCGCTGGCATCCACTCCGTTTGGTGCATTGTCATATTCAAAGTTAGATCTAAATGCATTAATAGTATAGGAGGCTCTATAATTATGTTGCAAAGAGAAACGCTTGAAATTTTTCTTAAAAACCCCATACCGCATCAATCCATTGTATTTTATTGCCCAGTTTGGGATAGGGAAACTTCTAAAAATACCAAGAGAAACCGCAGATGCATCCCCTCCTGAATAAGCTGCTAAAAAGGCGGGCAACAATACGGCCTGATTGTTTTTTCCATAACCTAAAGGAAATCCTTCTGCATCTCTATTTATTGGATTAGTAATATCAATTCCTCGTTCTGTAGCTAAACGATTTGCAACTGTGAGACGGTTCATCCTAAAATCACCAAAAGCAGCTGAACTATTTTCATCGCTTGTAGCAAATGAGGTTTTTATCAAAACTGCTGATATAGAAAAAATACCCGTGTTATATGGAGACCTAGCGTTATAAACACCGTCCGTAACATCATATTGCTCCGAGAAATTTTCAGAAAAAGCCCTATCCAATGTCAAGTCAATTTTCAAATCGGGAAACAAATCGACATTAGCTGTTGCTTTAAACAGTTTATTCGTTACTTGAGTGAAATTTTGATTGAAGTCGGGGTAATTCGTCAGCCAACCGTTCTTAGCTGCTTCATACCTAACGTCATCCTGGCTTCCAAATATAAAGCCCAATGAAGGTCTTGAAGATCCTAAGAACCCAACACCCGGAGTATACCCAGGCAAAATTGTACCGCTATTGTATGTGTAGTTCATCTGAATATTCTTGACGCTGGTCAGAACTCCGATCAAGCCATCAACAAATGCATTGTTTTTAGGAAGTTGATTGGCATTGGCATTCACTACTTTTTCGCCTGGTTTTGGCGCAATCATTTTCGGTTTTGGTTGTGTTTTGTTTGTGTTTTTAGTCAGTCCTAAATATTCATACAACATATCCATGTTGAAGGCTGCATTTAGATTATTAGAACTTGCATTTTGAATTGTATTTCCTAAATTATAATCGGCACCATCAATATTAATCTGAGACAATGCATTGGAGGTGCGTTGCCAACTGTAGTCACCCGTGTAGGAGTAGTTTGCTTTAATGAAGCTGAATAATGGTATTTTGTTTATTGGTATATCATAATTCACAACTAGTTGCTGCATGTGTTGGTTTGGATCTCCTATATCCCAATAACTATCCCAAATAGTAAAACTGTCAATGGGTTCATTATTTTCATTTAAATAGTTTTTTACAATATTACTAGAGGATGCCGTATAATTTAATTTCAATGATTTGGTTAGATTATAATTGAAACCATATTGATAATTAAACGCAAAATTTCTCCGGTACAAGGGGTCAAGACCTATTCCTTCCACCTCTACTTGTCTAAATTGCTGGCGGTTGTACTGTCTATTGATATTAGTGTTAAACGAAATATTAGCAGGCAAATAATTAAAGTTAAAGTCACTCAATAACTTCCAGTAATTACTTTTTTTTAAAAACTTAGCTTTCTTGAATGGCTCTACTGGTTTAGGCTGAAAAGTGTATGCATAATCAACAGAAGAATTTGCCTGCTGGTCTACAAAATCTTCGATTTCAAAATCATGTCGTTCCACTTCGTTAAAAGACTGAGAGAAGGTAAAATTTTCAGGATCGTAAACATGTTGTTTTTGTTCTGGTTGGCGTTCTTTTCTGACACCAATAAAATTGATGCTTTTTCGCTTGGTGTAATCAACCGCTCTGCTAGTTATATTGTCTTTCTTATTTTGATCCGTTGTATTATCTAACAATTGTTTTAATTTGATGTCTTGATTAAAAGGGTCATACTCTGGCGTGATCGTTTCTTCACCAATAGCATAATTAAAAGGCAGATTGACACCCCATTTTTGAGGTAATAATTTTCCAAGGTTTACATTAGTCACTATCGTATAGTGCTCCGTATCTTCCCGACTTCTCTCATTAGGACCTTGTTCCAATGATCCAAAACCAATTGTGCTTTTTCTACCTGATGCGGAGACCGTTGCAAAATCAGCTAAATTTGTGTCTACATTCAATACTGCAGCCATTCCGCCTTGGTTGTCCATATCCGCTAAGCGAAGTTCATTAAACCAAACTTCTCCTTTTATATCATTGCGTAGATCACTGTTTTTCACCCCTACCATAAGTGTACGAACCAGTCCAAAATTTGGATTTCCTTTTATCCCTAACTTCAAGGTATTGGTTCCGTCCCCTTCTGGTTTAGAAGGATCCGCATCTGGATAATAAATTCCATCTAGTGGCAATGTATTTGGATCCACACTCATTGCTAAAATTTTTAATTTTGTCAACAAAGCCAATGACAAATCCATTTCATTTTCTTCTGGCCAAACTACTTCGGCGCTCAAAGGACTACAATCAGAATTGGACGCAGAGGAGGGAACAGTTACTTTTAAAGGAATCTCAATCTGGTAGAAATTTTGTGTAAAATCATTTCCAAAACGAATAAAACCAACCATCTGATTGTCTTGAAGAGGAATTTCACCTGGCAACGATTCAGCGTGCAAAAACATTTTCAATTTCTTAAATTGACGCATATCGATACTTACATTTTTAAAAACGGCTCTGGAATCTTCCGGCTCTAATCCGTTTCCTGAAACTCTCAATGCTAATGACTGCTCATTTTGGTTAATTACGGTATTATTATTAAACAATTGCTCTCTTTGTACTCCAGGAGGCGTAATGTAATTCACCGGACATCTTTGATTATTTTCCTGAACGTTGACCGCCAAAACATCTAAATTAGTGTTGTCATCAGCACTGTTTGTGTCATTAAAATCAAGCGTATTGGTATATCGTCTCCACTCGCCACGAACTAAATCTAAGGCTCCAAAACGAACTGTAACTTCTTCACTAAAACCCGTCATAAACATCCTCATGAAACGAATGGATCTAAAATCAGAAATATTCCCTATCGTGTTTTCAGGCTGAGCAACCGGAATTTTAAATTGCAACCATCGGGCTTCGGTCGTGGAGCCATCCGGCAAAGACACTTGTGTGTTTCTGACATCAGTAATATAATTTTGACCCACGTTCATTCCGGGTTGCACATCAATACTATATTCATAATAAGCATTGATTGTATTCATGGTATTGTCTCGGTTGATATCTTCCACGTCAGGAATGGTTGATGATCCTCTATTGGGGTCATTGATATCTACTGCCGAGTTTCCGTCAGTACCATTGTACATTTTGTATCGGTCTATAATTCCTCCATCTGCATTCAGATAGAAAGTATAATCATCAGCAGCTGGATCCAGTTCCGAGGCAAAATTAGTATACACGGCTCCTTCATTGGCATTAGCCAAACCATCCAAACCTATGTCTTGATTTCTCCTGTTATCGACATTGGTATCAAAAGCATAAATCAAAGACTGAGAAGCAGGAACATCTCCCCACAAAGGTCTTGGATTGACCAATATCTGATCTGGACCCAGTCCATTTTCATACTGCTTTCTTCCATCTTTTAGAACATCTTCCGAAATTTCTCCTAAATTGAAGTATATTTTTCCAGTATTTGAAACTGGAGCCTGACCATTTCCTACGTACGGATCTAGCACCCAAAACTGAATGTACTCTACGTTTCCTTGTTCAAAATTTGTTGAATTTAAAGAACGCATAATCCCTCCAAAATTTTCAGCTGGATTTGCATTTACATTTGAATTGTTGTTATAAGGCCCTCTTTCAGATGGATAATAACTCAAATCCAAGGTATTTACTACTTGCGTCTGCCCTTGCGCAATATCAGTCAGAGGATACAATTCTCTGCTAAAAATTCTTCTGGTTTTATTGAAAGACAAGTCTTCATTTGAGATTCCAACGGGCTTCTGAGTATAAAAAACGGGATCAATTGAATACCACGCTAATTTAGCTCTTTTGAATCCATAGCTCAAATCATTGGCACTTGCATTAAAATCATAACTACTTGTTGTGTTTCGGTCTGGTGTTGATGCTAAACTCCATGAATAAGGGGAACGCATGTCAATTGTAGACTGAGATCCTTCAAAATCATCAACATAAATGGTCGATTCACCCTGAAACTGATCTGCTTTTGGCGAGTCTGGTTTCAAAAAAGCTATTTCGCCTCTTACCGATAGATTGGAAGGTACATCCGTATCAATATTTGGCAATTTATTTACTAAACGGGTCAAGAAAGGAACTTCTGTTGAGAAATTAGTATTGAAACCAAAAATCGTGTTGTTTACGGATTCCTGTCCGAAACTAGATTTTTGTGTAAACGGTCTTTCAGACATTTTCAAGAAGGTTCCTCCTACCACAAAGTTGTCCGAAATTTTATGTTCAATATTTAAACCCATAAACCTTCTGGTTTGCTGACCAAAAACAGAGTTATTTTCCAAGGAGACTTCGATGGGTGTATTTGATGCTTGCAAGGACGGATCCAAAATTTGAACACGACCTAACTGATAATTCACGCTATAGTCAATACCTTCTACTAAAAGTCTTCCTGCTGCGGTAACTACCACTGAACCTTGAGGAACATTGAACGCACCAATTGGTATGCCATCGCCAGCACTCGATTTGTATTTTCCTCGTAATAAGAATTTATTTTTTTCACTATCCTGCAATGCTCCTGCCTGTGTATTTCGATACATGCTGCGAAACACATATTTCTTTTGATTTTCATTGTAAGAGCTGACATTGTTATAATTTTCTGAGGAACCAGTATTCGACAACTTAGAAAATAGTAGTTCTCCAAAAGGCTCTTTGGTTGTAAATAGAATCCTTCCGTTTTGCGCATCGATTGTTAAACCTGGCATAAAATCAAAAAAACCGTCCCCTCCAGTTTGAGGATCGTTATTGTAATTTAACTTATCTAAATTGAATACCTTCAACAAAGGGGTCTCAGCAACTTCGTTATCTCTTGAAGGATTCGCTGGGAAAGGACTTCCTGGAACCTCTGTAATATAATTTAAAGGAGAAGGATCTGTATAAAGAATATTAAATCTAAAATCTTGTTGTTTCAGTTGGTACCCCCCTTGAATCTGATAGATATTTTTCATCATCAAATTCCAAATTGGATTTTTAACATTAGTCAAATTGCTTTTCAACATTTTCAAAACCAAACTCTGCGAAATGATAGCCTGATTGGAAGGACTATTTCCTGTCACAACCGTTGCGTCTACTCCATCGTTTCCAAATTCTCCCACTTGGTATACTTTATCTCCAATGGTGTATTGATAAGCAACCGCTAAAACCTCATCATTAGCCAATCGCTGTTGCAATGAAATAAATCCTAGTTGTGGATTGAAGCTGTATTCGTTTGGATTCAGTTTTCTTGCGTTTTCTAATTTCGAATAATCCTGACCTTCACTTACCGTTACATTAAAACCAGAATTCGCAGTTACAATTTCGCGAATATTAGGATTCAACAAACCTGTTCCAGCGTTTATTTGTGCTGGATTGTAATCATTATTTGAATTGTCAGTAGGAGAATCTATAGGATTGTTGAAAATCCCAGTAGAAGGATCTAAAACGACCACTTCATTATCAGGCAGTCCGGATAATTGCCCTTCTCCTAAATCTTGAAGTGCAATGATGTTTCTCAGATTATTATTGTTTGCCAATACCCGATTTTGCTTGTTAGTTACCCAAATTTCAATTCTAGAGATTTGTACTCTACTATCAATGAATGGATAATTTGCCAGCGATTTATCATATCGATTTCTAAAATATTGGGACAAGAAAAAGTGTCGGTCACTATCATAGTCCAAAGCAAACATTTCAAAATCCTCTATCGTGCCTCCTCCTTGCGCTATTAAACTTTTTGTTTGTGATTTTTGCTCTGAAAAAACACCTGTTATTGTGGTTTTTCCAAATTGCAGTTGGGTTTTTACTCCAAATAAACTCTGTGCTCCCCGAATTAAAGAACTGTTCAAAGGCATGCTTACATTCCCCACTTCTATTTTTTGAATGATATCATCCTCTGTAGGAGCATAATCTAATTTGATTAAATTTTGAAAAGCAAATGTAGACTGTGTATCGTAGTTCGCATTTACATTGAGTCGCGTTCCTACTTTTCCCATTAAACTCATGCTGATTCTCTGCTCAAAATCAAAGGAAAGATTGGATCGGTTTCTAGGAGAAAAGGATGGATTATCCTGTTTTGTAAACCGCATTCCCAAATCCATTTCGACAGATCCCGTGGGTTTTACATCAATTGTATTGCTTCCAAAAATAGATTCAAAAAGGCCTGACTTCACATAATATCTAGGCAACAAATCTCTCTTAGCGAGTTCGCTTCCTTCTTTCTTGCCATCAATCGCATCCACTTTTTTCTTAAAATAATCACGCATGGATTCTTTTAAGACTAAATTTTCGTATTCTTTTGGCGTTAAAATAATAGGATAATTAATAGAAAATCCATCGACGGAATTGGTATAAACATAACGATCCGTAACCGGGTCATACGTGTAAGCAGATAAAATGCTTTGTGGGTTCTTTAGTTGCAGTTTCCCCAAAGAAAAGCCAGTTTTTACAGTGTCCTGAGCCACCTGCTCTACTTGGGCCTGAGACACAAAACCACAAAATAAAACAAGCAAAAAAATAAAAATTTTATGCATACAACTCGGGGTTCTTGAATACCTTTTAAAGATTTTTTAAAGCTTTTTTAATGATTGATTCTACAGAAGCATCCGGATCTTCTTTAACAATCTTTTCTATAATTTTTTCTGAAGTTTTTCGTACAAATCCTAAAACTTCCAAAGCTGATAACGCTTCATCTCGATTTGTATTGCTTTGCGACATAGAAACTTCGTCTAAATCATATAATTTTAAGACTTTTTCTTTTAAATCTAAGATTACGCGTTGGGCAGTTTTACTCCCTATCCCTTTAATTGACTGAATGGTAACTACGTCAGCAGATGCTATAGCATTAGTGATTTGTTTTGGGTCAAGTGAAGAAAGCATAGTTCGCGCGATGCTTGCTCCTATTCCGGAAACGGATAGTAAAAGTCTGAAGATCTCTCGTTCTGACTTTTCTATGAAACCAAAAAGTGTATGCGCATCTTCCTTAATTTGAAGATGCGTATATACTTTTATAAAATCGGTATTGGGTAATAAAGAATACGTATGTAGGGAAATATTAACATGGTAGCCTACGCCGCCACAATCTATGATTATATGCGTTGGTGATTTCTCAGCTAATTTTCCTTGTAAATGTGCGATCATGATTAATAAAATATTGCCAAATATAATGAAATTAACATACTTTTATGTTTTACTGACAACTTTAACTATTTACTTTGATCCCATTTAATTAAATCTGCTTGGTTTTCTTTGCCTGTTTTTCCTGAGCATCGATTACTGCAATAGCGGCCATGTTTACCATTTCCTCTACGCTAGCACCTAGTTGAAATATATGAACTGGTTTTCCTAGTCCTAACATGATAGGCCCAATAGAATCAATCTTATTTAATTCTTTCAGAAGTTTGTACGTGATGTTTGCAGAGTCTAGATTTGGAAAAATTAACGTATTTACTTTTTTACCTGCTAATTTAGAAAAAGGAAATTTCGCTTTTAGTAATTCTGGATTTAAGGCAAAATCTGCTTGAATCTCCCCGTCAATTATAATATCAGGATGATTTTTATGTAAATAAGAAACTGCTTCTCTTACTTTGGCTGCATTTTCGTTTGTAGAGGATCCAAAATTAGAAAATGAAATCATTGCAATAACTGGCTCTACCCCAAACATTTTAGCCGTTTTAGCGGTCATGATTGCTATTTTAGCTAAATCATCAGCAGATGGATTGATGTTTATCGCCGTATCGGACAAAAACATTGGCCCACGAGCCGTCATCATCATATTAGTAGTAGCAACAATAGAAGCTCCCGGTGCTTTTTCGATTAATTGCAGCATGGGTTTAACCACAGCAGGATAGCTTCTGGAATGTCCTGTTACCAGTGCATCAGCTTCGCCTTCATTAACCATCATTGCGGCAAAATAATTGCGTTCCCGCATTAATTTTTGTGCATCTAAAAAGGAAATGCCACGTCTTTGTCTAGAAGACCAATACGTTGTAGCAAATTTATTTCTTCTATCTTTTTCCTCATCAATTTTAGGATCTATAATTTGAACATCCGCATCAAAACCAATTTCTGCTTTTAATTCTAAGATAATTTCCTTATTACCTAATAAAATTGGAAAACCAATTCCTTCTTCCAATACGATTTGAGCAGCTTTTAGCACATCTAAATGGTCTGCTTCAGCAAAAACGATTTTTTTAGGATCCATTTTAGCTCTGTTTGTAATCAAACGGAGCATTTTGTTGTCATTTCCTAAACGATCTAAAAGTTCTTCTTCGTATTTATTCCAATCCGTGATAGGATTCAATGCTACACCAGAATCCATTGCTGCTTTGGCAACAGCCGGAGCAACAATCGTGATTAATCTTGGATCAAAAGGTTTAGGAATAATATATTCTCTACCAAAATTTAATTTGGTAGCGCCATAAGCAATATTAACTTGTTCAGGAACGGATTGCTTTGTTAATGCCGCTAATGCTTTTACAGCTGCCATCTTCATCGCCTCGTTTATTTTAGTAGCACGAACATCAAGTGCGCCTCTAAAAATGTACGGAAACCCAAGCACGTTGTTTACCTGATTGGGATAATCGGAACGACCGGTAGCCATAATTACGTCTTTCCGAGTTGCAACAGCTAAGTTATAGTCGATTTCTGGATCTGGATTTGCCATTGCAAAAACAATTGGATTATCAGCCATTCCCAACAACATTTCCGGCGACATGATATCTCCCGTTGACAATCCTAAGAACACATCGGCATTGACTAATGCTTCTTGTAAGCTCACGGAAGGAATATCTTTAGCATATTTTAATTGCAATTCAGATAGTTTTGGATTGTCTTTAGTTAACAATCCCTTGCTATTGAACATAAAAATATTTTCAATTTTCACACCCAGTAAAACGTATAAATTAGCACAAGCAAGTGCAGCGGAACCAGCTCCTGAAACCACTAATTTTACGTCTTCTGCTTTTTTATCTGCTAATTCTAATGCATTCAACAATGCCGCAGATGAGATGATGGCCGTACCATGCTGATCATCATGCATCACAGGAATATTCAATTCTTCCACCAACCTTCTTTCGATTTCGAAAGATTCCGGTGCTTTAATATCTTCAAGATTAATTCCACCAAAAGTTGGTGCTATATTTTTAACCGTTTGAATGAATTCTTCAATGTCTTTTGTTCCAATTTCGATATCGAAAACATCAATATCAGCAAAGATCTTAAACAACAATCCCTTGCCTTCCATTACTGGTTTAGAGGCTTCCGGTCCAATATCCCCTAACCCTAAAACGGCGGTTCCATTTGTGATTACTGCGACTAAATTTCCTTTAGCGGTATATTTATAAACATTGTTTACATCTTTTGCGATTTCTAAACACGGCTCAGCCACACCAGGAGAATAGGCCAAAGACAAATCTCTTTGTGTTGCATATTTCTTAGTGGGAACTACTTGAATTTTACCAGGAGTTGGCTTTGCGTGGTATAATAATGCTTCTCTTCTTTTACTATTCTTTTCCATTGTTTTTAGATTTTATTCTAGTTTACAAAGATAGAAGACTTGGTTTAAAAAGTCAGCTTTTATCCTATTCTTTTATAAAAATTACACCATCAATAACAACCACCAATAAAAATAGCCGCAAAAAATGCAGCTATTTTTAGTTTTTCGTTTAGCTCCTTTTTATTGGGTGATATAAGAGTTTAAATGCTGAATCGTATCTTTTTGCATCTCGATAATAGCTTTTACTACATCACTAATAGAAATAATCCCTATTACAATTTCATTTTCCAAAACAGGTAAATGTCGTACTCTTTTTGTACTCATTAATTCCATGCAATACTCTAAATTATCCGATGGGCTCACGGTCACCACATTTGTTTCCATGATTTCATGAACAAAAGCTTTTTTTGAAGATTTTGATTTCAAAACGATTTTTCGAGCATAATCCCTTTCAGATAAAACGCCTTTCAAAACTGTACCTTCAATGATAAGAATTGCTCCAATGTTTTTTTCGCTCATCACGGTCAATGCTTCATATACAGTGTTAGTGGAAAGTATGGAATATACTTCCTTTCCTTTAGTGCTTAAAATTTGATTAACAGTCATAATTGATTCATTTAGTGAATCATAAAGTTAAAAAAAATATGCATTCAAACAACAAAAATATTTTTTAGCATTAAAATAGATCCTCTGGTGCAATCAATTCTCCTAATTTTATTTTTAATTCCGCGCTTAAAATTTGCAATCCATATTGATAGGACGCATTCATCCAACCAAAACCTTCCTTTGCGATGTAATCAAATTCGGTTCCTACATTACCATATTCGGCAAAAACCTTATGTGAACTGATTTCCAAATCGAATTTTTCTGGAATTGTTCCATTGTATTCTATAGCATTTATGGTAATTAACCACAACCATCGGTACACCATTTCTTGTGCTTTATCTAAATAGTTATACTTAAGCAACCCTTCCCATAGCAACATTTGATGTGGTGCCCATCCAAAAGGATAATCCCATTGTCGTTGCGGTTCATCCTTGGAGACATTAGCACTACTCGCCTTCGTACTTCCTGTGATTCCACCTATTTTTATAAAATGCGGCAGGGCTACTTCCACTAATTTTTTAGCTTGATTTTCAGTACACAATCCTGCCCACAAAGGAAAAAAGGTTGTAGCTGCCTCAAATGGAAATTGTTCTTGGTTTACAAAATCATAATCAAAATACATTCCTGCAGCTTCATTCCAGCACAATTCATTAATTTTTTCTTTTCTAAATGCAGCCTTTTGTTCCCATTCATTAGAAGTACACTTTACATCTCCAATTTGAAAGGTGTTCCCAAAATAGGTTGCAATTAAATAAGCAATGTCTTTTTCGTATTTATAAAGAAAACTATTTACATCAACGGAATTTAAGTTAGCACACCTATTTATAAGTCGATCCGTTGTGTCATGACCACTTTCACGCAAGCTTCGGTCATGAACAAAATACAGATCCAAATCAGCGTCAACCAATTTTCTTTCTAAATATTCTTTCTCAAATGCGCGAATCGGCATATTATATTTTTTAGCATAAGGCGCTAAAACATCGTCAAAATGACCAGGCTCCACTTCAAAGGGCATTCCAACGCCTTCCGCTTTATATCGGTTCAAACCCGTTTCTGTCAATCGGTTTCCTAACTCCATCCAAACCGTATTGTATTCTAAAATAATGGCCTCCAAATGGCTCTTTAACCATTCTTGGTTAGGCACATTTTCTTTTACAATTTCAACAATCAGAGAAGAATACAATGGCGGTTGTGTTCTTGTCAAGTAATAACTTCGGTTTGCATTCAGAATTTTGCCGTAATGTGTGATTTGGTATTTAAAGTTCTCCGCGATAGCCATGGCTTTTTCGAGTTGGTTATCGATTAAAAGACCAATACCAATAAAATAACTATCCCAGCCATACATTTCATTGAATCTTCCGCCAGGGACTACAAATGGAACTCCTTGCAAACTATATATTTTTTGTTCTAAAGCCAAAGCTAAAATCCCTGGTTTATTGTTTAAAGTAGCCACATATTCCATGGAATAATTTACAGGTAGAATAGCTACTTTGAAATTCTGAAGTTCTTTTTCTAAATCTTGAAAATAAGAAACCCCTTGTTTGTCCGTTGCAGCAACATAAAGTGTTGGAACATCACTATTAGTTTTTTCGTCTTCAAGAATCTGAGCCAAGCCTTTCTTGTCTATCGTTCTAGTGAGCTCATTCCAATAATCATACTTGATTTTTCTTGAAATTCGATCGACAGGATTTTCTTGTATTCGGGCTAAGTCCACTTCACCCATCTCCATTTTACTTTCTTTTAGCACTGCTAATTCTTGAAGTAAATTTGACAAATAGTAGGTTCCCGCAATAACCTGTTCTTGCTTTGTCTTTTCGTCAATTAACACAAATCTTTTAGGGCCTTGGTCGTCTTTGGTGATTTTTTTATCTTGATCAGTATCTTCTTGAAGTAAAAGTTCCCGAAAAGTTTTATCTATGTTCAGTGAGAATTTCATGATTTAGCGGTGAGTTTTTTTAGAATAAAGAAAGAAATAAGCAATAACGACATTGGAATTAGAGTATAATAAAAGGCGTTTTCTGGTCCTTCATTTTTAAATAAGTAACCAATAACTCTAGAACCCAAAGTACCCCCAAGTGCAGAGAAGACGACTATTAAACCCGTCATGGAACTGTGTAATTTTTTTGGCAAAGCACTTAAAACCACCGAATTTAATAGCGGATAAATAGGCGCAATAAAAAGCCCCACTAATGGAAAAGCAAATCCTATTATTGGAATATCGCCAAGCGAATTGATTTCTTTAACCTCTAAACCAACTGTTTTAGGAAGTACAAAAATTACAATCAGCATAGCTGCTACAATACAAAAACTAAGTACCCAAATCCAATTGACCCTTTTTGTAATTACTCCTGCCAAAAGTCGTCCTACAGCCAATGAAATAGCCAAAATACTCGCCATCATAATACTGATATTCTCTGGTAAATGCAACACTTTACTATTGAAAGTAGGCAACCAAGACATGATTCCCTGCTCAATCATTACAAACAAGAATGCGCTGATTACAAAAACAATCGTCAATAATTTTGCGAATAATTTGAACATTTCTTTGAAGTCATCGGCTAAATCAACACCCGGAATTTCGTTTTGATTTTCGAATTTGGTAAAAAATAAAAAACCAAATGACAATAACGAAATCCCAGCTAACAACCAATAAACATTCAACCAAGCATCAGGATTGGCATCAGAATTAAAAGCGGGAAATAAGAAATAAGCAAGCGCAATTCCAATCATAAATAAACCTTCTATGCTACTCATCAAACTATTATGTTCTTGTTGATTCTCCGTAATTGTTCCAATAAGCGAATAAACAGACACTTTTATCAACGCAAATGAGACGCCTACAGTGGCAAAAAGCACCTTGGCCATATCAAATGAATTTCCAAAATACATACTAATACATGCCACAGAAACCAAGGCCAGACCAATAAGCATGGCTTTTTTATACCCAAGCCTTGGCAAAAACGAAGCAATTAAAAAGGACACTATAGCGATAGGTAAATCCTTGTAAGCTTCTAGAACGCTTGCCTGCAATTCATCAACGCCATAATTTTTTTGTGCCTTTAATATCACAATTCCCACGCTGTTCAGTAGAATTGCAAATACAAAGTAATTGAGATACATGGCAATTTTAACCGTACTTTTTTTCATCTTTTACCTTATGTTTGAGGTGAACTATAATTTAGTACTAAATTATAGTTCAGTAATTAAATATTCTTAAATGTGATTTGATTTCTGCAATCTAGATTCATTTTAATATTTTAACAGGTCTGCTTTTTTAAATTCCAATACAAAATTTAAAAACTCATATTGTTTGTGATTCCGTTTTCTATGTGGTTAATCGTAAAACTATTTGTTAAAAGGTTCACTTTTAAATGCGCAAGCGCGTCACCGTTCACCCATTTTATATCTATACCAGTTGCATCAGTATCGTTAATTTCTACTTGACCTGAAAAAGCAGCAGATGTATTACGTAAACGAATAATTTGCAACTGTTTCTGAACAACGTCAGTTTTCAAACCTTGCTCAATATCCTGCATTGACAATGCAGTACGATTGATTTCTTTATGTCCTGCACTACCGCCATTATCTGCCGCTTCGTAATTATTTTTTCCCGCAAAAATATCCAAGTACCATACTTGTGGTATTCCTGGAACAAACATTTGGATAACTCTTGCTAAAAGCAACTTTTGCTCGTCTTCTCCCAAAGCACTAAAAAAAGTAGCATTGATTTGATAATAAGAAATTTTCTTTCCTGAAGGATCGTATAAGTTTTTTACACGTCCACCACGTTCCATTATTGTAGTCATTATCCCTTCAATCTCGGCATCCTCTAACAATCCTTTATTATAAAAGCCATTTACCTCTTTGCCTTTCAAGTCTAAAACAGGAATTCCATCATGGCAACCTAACATGTTTACTGTTTTATATCCTTTAGCAATAATTTCTTTGGCCCAGCTTAACAAAGCACTACTAGTTTTGTTTTCGATAGTATGTATCGTTAAACCTGGCAAGAAAAAGTCGTAAATATGGTATCCTTCAGTAGCAACCTCATCATGTATATGCAAACCATACTCTGCATGAATTTCTGGCAGAAGCATCAAATTATTTTTTTGTGCGATTTGATTAATACGTTCTAGATATTCCCAAGTTCCCGGTTTGTTAAAAAAATTGGACTCCCCAACTTGTTTGTGCAAATAGGCGAAAGCATCTAAACGGAGAATAGTACATCCGTAACCCTTAACCTTTTTCAGGGTCTCTTCATAGAAATCCCAAACCAAAGATGATTTCCCATTGACATCCATTTGCCCTAAATAGGAACGCTTTTGTTCTACAATTTGTAAAATATCGATTTTTAATGGCGTACAATCTTTAAAATCAATCATTGAAAAATCTTGATTATTTGCTATGGCCTGATTAATGACAGGAACAATATATAAACATTGCGCTTCCGTTAATCCTTTTATGTTTTCCAACTCATCTATTGTGATTGAATTGTAGGTGATTTGTTGATAAAAAGTATTCCAATAGGGTTGTTCTGAACCATCTGGAAAACGCACTTTTAGGATTGGCAATCCCGACTTTCTCATGAATAACTTGTTGAGAAACTCTGGTTTTGGAATGATAATTCCATCTTCATTTTTAACACCGTTTCCCTGCCAGAATTCATTCCAATTGATAAAAAAATCTTTATACTTAGATTTATTTCCATGTTGCAATAGGTCTTTGAACTGAGGAGATGCAACAGAAAGATGGTTTAAAACAATGTCAAATTTCAATTTAATTTGAAGTTCTTCTAAATCTTTTAAGTCCTTAGAATCTACTAAATCTCTATTAATATCATAATCAATAATAGAAAAACCTCTATCTAAGTCACTATTGAAAAAGGTAGGCAAGACATATAACAAAGAAAAAACATCTTTGAATTCGGTCATTTTGAGCATTTCAATCGTATCACTTAATTTTTCACCAATACTATCTGGATACACATTAAGCATTACGCCGTTGCTAATTTTTGTACTATTTTGTTGCATGATATTTTATAAAAGTTTTGAAAGGATATTGATATTATCCGGTAATCGACCCACATTTTGCAATTTTAAAGCGGCTAATTTTAAAGCAATATCTAAACATTCTTGGATTGATTTTTCCTTGATATAAGCAAATAAAAATCCGGACCAAAATGCATCACCAGCGCCTGTAGTATCCATAACCTTATCAATCTTTATCGCTGGCATTTCAATTACTTTTTCTCCTTTTTGAGATAATTTCACCCCTTTGCTACCTAAAGTCAAACAAACAATGTCCACACCTTGATCATGAAAAAACTGAAAAATTTCATCATGAGGTAGCTCTTTCTCAAAAAGGCGTAGCATATCGTCCTCACTAATTTTTATCAATGGATTGAATTGGCAATAGGTTTTAATTACTTTAAACGCTTTCTTTTGACTTTTCCATAGTTTTCTTGCGTAGTTCACATCGATACTCAGCTTACAACCTAAGTTATATGCTTCTTGCGCCTTTTTTAAGATCGTTTTTTGCGCAGGATTTTTACTCAATGCAAAACAGGTAGTATGAAATATGGTTGTATTTGCTAGTGTTTCGCTTGAAATTTGCTCTTCATAAATACAACAATCTGCAGAGCGATACGGTATAAAATCTGGAGTACCATCTGACCTCGAAACAAAAATCACGCTTGTAGATTTGTCTTCCAAAATGTTCAAATGATCCGTATTCACTCCAACATCACCAAGTCGCTCCGCAATATATGTCCCAAAACCATCCTTCCCAACCGTTGCAACCATGATAGTATTTAAACCCAATCGGGTGGAATTCATAGCAACGTTAGTAGGGGAACCGCCTAAATACCTGTGATAATCTCTTGTTTCGTTTATCAATACTCCTTCTTGATGCCCAATGAAATCAACAAGAACTTCACCTACACAAAGAATGTCTATTTTATCCATCTTGTTGTTTATTGAATTATTCACTTACTTTTATCTTTTTTATTTTTATCAATAGTGTGCATAGTGCTGCAATCGCTAATAATACACCCGCAAAACTTATTGCTTGACGTGGATCATTGTCTAGAAAATTCCTTAGTATATAACCAAATGATAGGTTTTGAATAATCATAGGAATCACAATCATCATATTAATAATACCCATATACACGCCATATCTTTCTTTTGAAATAACAGCAACAACCATCAAATACGGAATTCCCATCATACTTGCCCATGCAATTCCATAACCAATAACCACTGCAAAAAACACATACTGATTTTGCACCATTGGAAACCATAAAAAAGAAACGGCCCCAAATAACAGACACACAAAATGAATCATTTTAGCACCATGCTTTTTGGCTAATTTTGCCAAATAAAAAGCAATTGAAAAGGTAACTATAAAACCAAATGCACCGATTAACCCGTTCCATTCTACCGCTTTTTCATAGCCTGCAGGGTTCTTTGGGGTTACATCCCAAACGGATAATGCAATACTTTTTGAATTATTTTGCCAATAACACATCATCGCATACCATTGAAACAAGTACACCAAGAAAAGCTGCCACATTACTTTTGGCATTTCCAAAACTGCTTTGTAGATATCAATAAAAGGAGAAAAAACATTTAAAGGCTCCGCTTTCAAAACAGCCAATTCTTCCTCAGTAGGCGGAATTTCCTTGGTTTTACTCATGCTCCACCAAATAGAAGTAACAGAGAGTACAGCACCTAGAAAAAAGGAAGCGTATATCCAAGTGGGCAAAGAACCTGTGTATCCAACAAAGACAATTGGAAACAGAAAAAGAGAGATATACGCTAAAAACTGCCCAAAACCAGTAAAGAAACTTTGTGCTTGAAAGCCCATTGGCTGTTGTTCTTCATCTAGTGTATCTGCAATAAAAGCGCGATAAGGCTCCATCGCAGTATTGTTACCCACATCTAGAATCCAAAGTAAACCAGCTGCCATCCAAAGTGAACTGCTGAATGGAAATAAAAATAAAGCGATACTACAAATTATGGCTCCAATAAAAAAGTACGGTTTGCGCCTTCCCCATCTTGGATGCCATGTTTTATCACTCATTGCACCTATGATAGGCTGAATCAGTAATCCCGTTAATGGTCCCGCAAGATTCAGAATCGGAATTTGGTCCGGACTGGCGTGCAAAAAATCATAAATGGGATTTACAGCACTTTGTTGCAAGCCAAAACTATATTGTATTCCAAAAAAACCAACATTCATATTGATTATCTGCCAGAAGCTTAATTTTACCTTTAAATTCATTCTAGATGGTTAATTTGTTAATTTTTTCTAAATTTAATTTTAATATTGCCAATTAAAAACAGAATAAAAACAAAAACGTTTTCGGAAGACCCGAAAACGTTTTCGATAATTTAAATCAATTAAAAAAACCTTTCTATTTTGATGCAAAAGGGACAATTATTCGGGTCTCCCATTCCAATTCATTTCCTCCATTAAAAGGATTTGATAAGAAATTTTCCAACACTTTATTTTCCAATGCAATATTGTGCTTTTTTGCATAATCCAGTAGCGCAAACCAAGCTCTGTCTGAGGTTCTGAAATTTCCAAAATAAGTCGCTTTCAATCCTTTGACTGCTGTTAAAGTTTTGAACTTTACTACTTCATTTTCAATGATTTTTGTGTTTTTATCAATTGGAAAACAATAATTGAAATCAATCGTTTCTTGATCTAAATCCCAATTTGTAATTTCAACATAAGGTCTTCCTATAATTTTTATTTTATTTTCAAACAAAAAACCGGTAATCATTGCATCGTTTCGAATCATTGTTTGTCCTTTTTCTTGCAAAACACTTTTTAAATTAATGTAGGCTACAAATGTTTCTTCCGAAGTTCCTTCTCCATCAATTCTTACTTTAAAATTTTTCAAATGTTCGCTCAAACCTTTCTTAAAATCAATTACTTTTTTGATTTGTTCTTGCTTGAAATCTGTATTAAAAAATGGCGTTGTTAGTTTATTGTACCAACTATGATTTCTATCTTTTATCCCAACATTCACTTTAGTCACCGAATCGTTTATAGCGGTAATATCCCACGTATATTCCATTTGGACCGCTCCTTTTTTCATTTCTTGTTTAATAAAATCAAAGTTTCGTTTTTCTACAATCGTATACTTTTCTTTTTCTTTTTCCAATTGAACAACAGACCATTCCTGAATTCCTTGAAAAACGGTTCCAGTAGCTGCATTTACTTTAAACGAAATGCAATAATCAGTCTTCTTTACAAATAAATACCAAATTAAAAACAAGGATAAAAACGCACTACAAACTATTATAATTTTTTTTCTGACTGTCATTATTCTTTAATCATCTTTAATTTTTCGACAATAAAATTTCCTATGGTTTTACCATGATCAATTCCGTTTACAATGGCGGCTCTGTAATGAATTCCTCCATACAAGCGACTCATAGCCGCTTCCTGAGCGGCGGCGTTAAAGGATCCGAAATTTCTTTTTGGCAACCCAAACTGTAATTCAGTGTCATCTATATACGAAAAATTATCTCCAAAAACTGAGGTTAAAACTATTGCTGAACATGTTGAAACCACAGAATGACCGCTAGTATATTCTGGAAAAGGAGGCGTTTGCAATAAGGGTTTCCAATTTTCATCAATATTTTGATTGATTACTGTTTCCGGACGCACTACATTACTTTTGAATTTTTGATCCCAACAACTGATAAAACCTTCAAAAATACCAATCGAGGTTTTCGTGTAGGCAAAAACTGTTTTAGCAAAGTCAGCATTTGATTTTTTTGATGCAATTTTTACAATTCCTATCCAATGAGCTCCTGGTGTAATTTTCTTTTTGGCAAACATCATGTGTCCTTGGGAGACCGAAACGTAAGGATTACAATCCCAGAATTGAGCAATTTTAATTTCTTCTGAATTATCTCCTTTTTTAACCATCTCTTTGCTAATATCATAGACTTCTTGAACTTCCTTAAAAAATGGAGATTTTTTATCTAACGAAAATGCAAAAGCAAGAATTGGTTTGAATTGAGCGGCAGAGTCGAGAACCAAAGTCCTTATTTCTCCCCAATGTGGCTCCACGGCATCCATGTATGCTGGCGGTGTAGGTTGCCATCTTCCTGGTTGATTGGCATAAACCGAAAATTTAGACATGGTTCTAGTTTCTTTATAATTGTCTTTTGCCATCCATTTCTTGATGCGCTCAGCAACTTTTAGTCCGTATTCTTTAGAAACTATAAACTCTTCTTCATTTTCGTCAGTCCATTTCTGATATAAACTATCTCTGAATTTGTCTACTATTTCCTCTGAGAAAACTAATTGCTTACTTAATTCCATGTGTGCTACAAGAGCTGCCAAAGGCTGATTCACGCCGCTTTTCAAATCTAACTTTGGTATAGAATCCAGTCCGTTCAATTGATTTTGAAGACTGATATACGTCTTACTGTTTTGAGCCATGATTTCATAAGCCGCAATGTTTGGATACACAAAAATCCTACTGGCAACAGGTGGCGAAAAAATATCATGAATCATGATTTGAGTAACATTATCTATTGCAGCATGATATTCATCGGTAGTAACGACAATCGATTTATCCTTTTTACAAGAAATAAAAAGAAGACTAATTATGGCAATACTAAAAATTTTTGCTTTCATTTTTTATTAATTTGTAGGTTGCTTTTTTTTTCATTTTTAGCAGAAGGCATTTCGTAAAGTTCTGCTTTTTTATTGTTGATGGTAACCAGCATGTATTTTTTGCCATTTAAAGTAATAATATCAAGGTGTTTAACTGCTTTTTGAGTTAAATCAATTCCTATTTGATTGCCTAAAAATATAGTTTTTTCATTTTTGATTAAAGCTCCTGAAAAACCATCAAATCTGCTGTGGTATGGAGAAACTCCAAAATAATTTCCAGCAGCAAAAACTTCTTCTCTGGCATCTGAATCAAAATTAGATTTTACAAAACTAGTAATTGGTGCGACTTGCATTTTATTAGAAAAGGGAACAAAAGTAAATTTCCCCTTATCGTTTCTTAAATAACCCGATTTCAAATTATGTACTTCAAATAATTTTGCTTTTTCAAGTATTTTTGGATCAAAAACTTCTTCCAGTGTTTTTCCTGCAAAGGATTTATAACTATTGAATTTCTTTTTTAGCATTCCGCTGAATTGTTCCGCTAACTCATCCAGCCCTAAAGTTGTGTAGTATTTTGCGTTTTTTTCTATTGCCACAATAGTTTCAAAATTTCCATTAGTATCAAAATCATCGTAATACATCTTCATTGGAAAATCAGCGGACGCTTTAAATTTTGAATTCAGACCCCAATTCCCAACTAAATAATCTTGATCGCCATCCTGATCGATATCAAAAGGAATTATGGACTGCCATAATCCATTGCTTTTTTCTGGAAAAACACTTGCTGTTACATCCGTAAATTTACCGTTTTTATTTGCGAAAAATGTAGGTTTCATCCATTCTCCAATTACAATTAAGTCCATTTTTCCATCCTTGTTGAAATCAGTAAAAACAGCATCCGTAACCATTCCAATTTTCTCAAAGGTTTTGTTTTGGACCACCGTAAAAACTCCTTTTGTATTGTTTAACAAGTAGCCATCTGGAAGGCTACCAAATCTATTATTTATGGAATTATTACCCACAAAAAGGTCTAAGTCTCCATCATTATCATAATCAAAAGCCTTAACAACGGAGCCATTTTGTGCTATTTTAGGCAATGCTGCTTTAAGGAATTGATTGCTTTTATTCAAATACAAACGATCCTGTAAGTCAGCTGCATTTTCACCTCCACCGGAAGCAACATACAAATCATTTAATTTATCATTATTGAAATCTCCAATCACCGCGGAGGCATCTTCAAAAACAGAATCCTTTTCGATTTCAGTAACTTTATTTTTTACAAATCCAGTAGCATTTTGAAAATAGATCATTGCTTTTTTACCTTTGGAACCACCAAAGAATATATCCTCTTTTCCATCACCGTTTAAATCCCCTATTGCCGTTGCAGGACCTCGATCTGACCGTTGATACGGGATTAATTTTTGAACTAAAAAGTCGACATAATCATTTTCCTGATGTGTAAAATCGATTCCTAATCCTGTTTCTACCTTTTTGAAAATGGGTAAAACAGTAGGATGTAACTTTTTGTAATCAAAAGCTTTCCTGTCTTTATTTGCTTTTATAGTTAGCGTTTGAGCCGTTTTAACATTTTTCAATGTTTGGTAGGTCTTATCAGGCCAAACCACCACTAATGAATCAATTTGTTTTGTTCTACCATAGCCAAAATGGATTATTGGTTCAGATGAAGATTGAAATCCTCGGGTAGTCTGCAGTTCCTTGAATTGTTTTTTACCTTTCGAATACGAAATCACTTTGGCTCCAATTCCAAAAGTATTTTTTCCTGTAAACCGAAGTTTCAATTTTAAATAGTTTGCTTTCGCATCCGTTTTATTGATGTAAACTGAAGCAATAGCATTCGTATTATTAGTGATTACATCCAAATCCCCATCATTATCGAGATCAGCATAACCACTACCATTTGAGATTATAGAATCATTTTCTATCCAATCCTTCGAGCGGTTTTTAAATTGTAAATCAGTTGCCCCTTGAAAAACATAATTCGTTACATTCCCCTTTGGCATTCGCTTCAAAGCCTCTTTATCCAATAACTTTGTGGTGTTAATTTTACTTTTTATTTGATCATTTGAATAATATTTCACATAGTCCAAATCATTTGGACGCTTTGGAATTCCGTTACTCACAAAGATATCCTGCTCCCCATCTTGATCATAATCTCCAAATAAAGTACTCCAACTCCAATCTGTTGCTGCAATACCACTTAGCAAAGCAGTTTCGGTAAAGTGGTTTCCAGCTTGATTCAATTGTAGCATGTTTCTCGTGTACTGGTAATGATAGCCCAATTTCTCCGTTCTCATTTTTAGCATTTGTACATTATCATCCCCCAACGACGATTTCAAAACTTTTTCATCCTCGGGCAACATATCTAAACTCAGAATATCAGGAAAACCATCATGATTAACATCGGCAACATCGACCCCCATTGAGAATCGGCTAGTATGACCAAAATACTGTTTGAGACTTTCGGTAAAAGTTCCGTCTCCATTGTTTAAATAGTAATAATCATCTTCGTGAAAATCATTTCCCACATAGATATCTGGATAACCATCTAAATTAAAATCAGAAACTGCCAATCCCAATCCATATCCATTGGCACCGCCAAAAATTCCTGCCTGTTCACTTACATCGACAAATTTTCCGTTATCATTGCGAAATAATTTATCTCCACACTCATAGCTTCTTTTGTTTCGAACGGAAGCAGTACCAAAAGAGGATTCAGAGTGTACGGCGTGATTCAATAAATACATGTCTAAATCTCCATCTAAATCATAATCAAAAAATGCTACCGAAGAGCTGTAATTATCTAAATCTAATCCGTATTCAGCTGCACTTTCTGTAAAAGTGTTGTCCTTATTATTGATGAATAATTCATTTTGACCTTCGAAACCATTGATTCCTACTACCGCACAAACATAAATATCGAGATAACCGTCTCCATTTACGTCAGCCATAACGGTACCGGCGTTCCAATCACTTTGACCTTCTACTCCAGCTTTTGCCGAAATTTCTTCAAACTTATTGTTCCCTTTATTTAAATACAGTTTGTTTTTTCCTTGATTAGATGTAAAATAAATATCAACTAAACCATCGTTATTAATGTCGCCAAGAGCCACACCACCACCATTGTAATAGTACAAGTAATCTAAAATGGAAATGTTTTTAGAATCCAAAAGTTGGTTGTTAAATAAAATATTGCTTTCCTCCGAAGGCAACATCTCAAATAACTTCCCTTCCTTTTTGGAACAACTACTAAACAGCAATAAAGCCAATCCTATTATAAAATAATTATTCATTGCGTCTAAATATTTTTGGTGTATTATCATTAACAACCGCTATGATCGATACCGTTTTATTTTTGTCTTTAATTAGCTTCAGGTTTTTCACCTCTCCTCTAATGAAGAAACCAGATTGATTATAAGGCAACCAGGAAAAAGTTCCGTTTTTACTACCTAGAAGAACGCTACCGTAATTGGCGTCCAATCTCGAAAACTGTGGTTTAAATTCGTATTGATTTCCTCCCAATACCAAATCCAAAATTCCGTCACTATTTACATCCATTACACAAATTGAATTTACAGACGAGAATTGAACTTCTTTTGGGAGTGTTTTAATCTCAAATTTACCATTTCCCTTATTTATTGCAACGATACTCTCTTGTATATTGACTGTCTTTTGTATCGAATTACTAACTATTTCCGGGACAAATAATTCTTGAAAGGTCTTGGTAGCATAATCCTTGTAACTCAAATTTTTCTTTTTAATCGATGGAATCTGTCGCGCTAATTCTTGCTTTAAGTTTATTGGTAAATCTTTACCTTCAATTGATTGAGTTGCTATTTGTTCAATAGTTCCATTATTATCAAAATCATTGACAAACAATTTCAATGGGTTTGCAGCAGCTGGTTTGTAAGGAGTATTTGTCCCTTTATTACCCAAAATTAAATCTTTCTTACCATCATTATTTAAGTCCACACAACGCACTGCGTTCCAGAAACCTTTATAATCAATAAGATTCGATTTATATTCAGTCAATCTTCGACCGGTATTTTTGAAAATCATTGGAGCGGTCCAATCCCCAACCAAGATTAAATCCTTTTTGGAATCATTGTCAATATCTTCCCAAATGGCATCAGTAATCATTCCAACCGTATTAATTTTGAATGCCTTTTTGTCAATTACATTAGTGAAATTCCCTTTGCCGTCATTTTCCAATAACAAATGCTTCGGATCAATTCCATACACACCGGGAACGCTTCGACTTCCTATAAATACATCAATGTCACCATCATTATCAAAATCATAAGGAGCAATTACAGCTACATTATTATTGGTCGTTGGCATATTAGTTTTGCTTTTTACAAAAACTCCTTTACCGTTATTTAAATACAAACGGTTTATATAGTTGGCCTGATCCGCTTTTTCGTTTCCACCTGAACCTACTAACAAATCAAGATCACCATCATTATCTGCATCGAAAAAACTGGCTGCCGTATCTTCAAAATTAAAATCGACATCCAAGTCTTGCTGTGAAGTTATAGTAAAATTACCATTCCCATTATTTAAATATATTTTACCAGCCTGCCCTTTGGCTCCGCCAATAAACACATCTTCATTTCCGTCACCATTTATATCCGCAACGGCAAGAGAAGGACCTTCTTGTGAAAGCATTTTCGATATTAATCCTTCATAATCAAAATCAATATAATCATTTTCTTTATGCGCTACAAACGGTGTTTTCTTTTCTACAAATACTGGTTTTGATACCTTGTTTTTTATAGTATAATCAAATTTAGCATCTAGGATATTTAGATTTAATGTAGTATTCTTTGTTATTTTTTTTACCGTTTGGAATTTTCCATTTGGCCAAATTACTTGTATGGAATCTATTTTTTTTGTGCCAATTCCAAAAGTCATTATATAATCAACAGACGATTGAAAACCTCGCGAAGGAATCAACTCTTGTCTGAGAATTTCTTTTCCTGAAAATAGTTCAACAATACTCCCCACAGCGAATTTATTTTGACCTTCTCCTTTTAATTTTACTTTTATGTACTGGTTCTTTTTATTTTTCTCTGAATTATTGCGATAAACAAATGATTCCATATTGACATTATTGACAATCAAATCTAAATCGCCGTCATTGTCTAAATCGCCATAAGCTGCACCATTAGAAAAACTTGGCGTATCAAATCCCCATTTCACAGCTTCATTTGTAAAAGTCAAGTTCTTATTATTTCTAAATGCGTAGTTGGGTATTGGCGTTGTTGGCATTTTACTGATAATGGTTTGAATTTCCTCTTTCTTACCAGTAACTACCATATTTTGCATAAATTCATTAGCAAAAAAGTCCACAAAATCTTGATTAGTTAAATCATTATAAATTCCATTGCAAACATAGATGTCTTTGTAACCATCATTATCCATATCAAACAACAAAGCGCCCCAACTCCAGTCAGTTTTAGCGACACCAGCATAATTTGCTAATTCAACAAATTGATTCGTACCGTCGTTAATTTGCAGCGTGTTCTGCATATATTGATAATAAAAATCAAGATTTATTTTTCTAGTAAATAAATCATAATTTTCAAAATTGGTTGTTGTTTTTAAGCGTTCATCCGGTTCCGGTAACATATCCGTTACAAAAATATCGGCTTTCCCGTCATTGTTGACATCGGCCATATCAGCTCCCATGGAGGATTGACTGATGTGCGATGTCCATCCCTGAATTTGTTCGGTAAAGGTTCCGTTTTTATTATTGATGTATAAATAATCCCGCTCATAAAAATCATTCGAGATATAAATATCCGGATACAAATCTCCGTTTACATCTCCTACTGTAACTCCAAGTCCAAAGCCTATCAAACTACCGTAAATACCTGATTTTTCACTTACATCCACAAACTTTCCTTTATCATTACGCAATAGTTTATCGCCTCCACCTTTTAATATTTCGGCAACATCCCAATCTTTATCTCTTAAATCTCTTTTATTGGAATAATTAAGACTGCTTACGGGAATAAAACTATTGTTTAAAATATAAACATCTAAATCCCCATCTTTATCATAATCAAAAAAAGCAGCATGTGTAGTAATACCGGTGTCCGCTAGATTGTATTCGGCTGCTTTTTCAGTAAAAGTTGCATTGCCATTATTTATAAAAAGTTCGTTTTTTTGTTGGTTTCCCAAACTATTACCTGCGTTACACACATAAATATCTAGTAATCCATCAGCATTGATATCGACCATAACCACGCCTGTTGACCAGATTTTGGTTCCTTCGACACCTGCTTTTTTAGAAATATCTTCAAATTCGAAATTTCCTTTATTTAAATATAATTTGTTGGTTCCAAGATTTGAAGTAAAATATACATCCGAAAGACCGTCATTGTTGATATCTCCAATAGCAACACCGCCACCATTATAAAAGTTTCGGTATTTGAATATATTCATATCCGCACCATTCTTTACTTCATTAACAAAATTAATTCCTGTTTTAGAAGCGTCTAATTTGGAAAACAAAGCGTCTTTATTTTCTGAATTTTCTTTGGAACAATTGGAAAAAAGTAGAATAATTAAGGGTAATAAGACAAAACGATTTGACATATTATATTGTGGCATTTTAGTTAGGGAATTGTATGAATTAGAATTGCCTAATTTATATAATATTGGTATAAAAAAGAATAAAATAGTTATAAAATAAAGAGGGTAATAAATACCCTCTTTATGACTAACTCAAAAAACAATAAATAGTAAACAAATCTTTAGTAACCTGGATTTTGTGTCAAATTCGCATTAAACAATGCATCTGCAGGAATTGGAAATAAAATATATTTATCCGCAGAAACATAAGGTTTCAATTCTCTAATTGCTAAGAATTTTCCAAAACGAACCATATCATTTCTTCTCCACCCTTCCAACCACAATTCTTTTCCTCTCTCTAAGTACACTCCATCCAAAGTAGCAGCAGATGCCGCCTGACCTGTTCTAGCAGCAATGTCAGTCATAATAGTTCCAACACTTCCGGAACCCCCTCTTAAAATTGCCTCCGCTTTCATTAATAAAGCATCAGAATAGCGCATGAATACATAGTCATTATCAGGAGTATTAATGTTAGCTACATCTGGAATGTATTTTTGCATTCTGATACCAGCCGTCTCCAAAGTAGCTCCGCTTGTAATTAGAGTTACTGCTGGAGTAAAAAATAATGGATTGCCTTTTCTGTCTTTCAATGCAACAGTTCCTCCTGGTTTAAACATTTGTCCCACTTGGAAACCTACTGGATTACCAAAAGCAGCTATAATTGCAGGATCTGCATTTTTGATACGTTTATCATTTGGATTAAACTTATTATAGTACTCTGCTACAGTAGAGAAACCATTCCATCCATCCGGAGTCTGGTTGTAGTGCATTGACATTCTCCAGTGGTATTGAATTCCTCCACCTGCTCCACCTCTTATGTTCTTAGCCGAGAATAAGATCTCTGGTGAAGTGTTGTTCGCAGGTTTAAAATTATCCCAATAATCTGAAGCTAAGCTACTACTAATTGCGTTACTATGTTCTACCACTTTATTCATATCAGCAGGAGCAAATGTGTAAGGACCCGCAGCAGCAGCAGCGGTAAATACTCCTTTGTTCAAATACAATTTAGCTAATAGAAAATGCGCTGCATCTTTGTTTGCGAAACTGGCGTCATTAACTGTTCTTGCAGGTAGTTGAGCAACCACAGCTTCTAATTCGCTAATTACGAAATCAGTTGCCTCAGTTCTAGTCCATACTTTTGGATCATCTGTTAACTTAGAACCTGCTTCTCTGTACGGAACTTGACCAAACAAATCAATTACATTATAATAGTAGAAAGCTCTCAAAAAACGAGCCTGAGGCACTTCAGCAGCTGTACCATTTTCAACTACTAAACTACAATTGTAAACATTAGACAACAAGGCATTCCACGCATTTCTTACCTCATTATGATCCGGTGCCCAGGTATGTACGTGAATTTGTCTCCAAGTAGCATTATCATCCCAGTCACCACCTCGTGTTGGTCCCACTAAGGCATCTGTTGACATTTCATCCAAAGCAAACATCTGCCCTTGAGTTTCAAAGCTTCGCAATCCTTCATAAGATGATTGCAATAAAGCCGCAGTATTAATAGCGCCACCCTCTTCAGCACTATTAATATAACCATCTAATACTTCTTCATCTAAATTGGTGCAACTTACGCCTAACGCGATTGTGCTTACAAAAAAGATGCTTTTTATAATATTTATTCTTTTCATTGTTCTATTAATTAAAATGTTACGTTAATACCAACAGCTACACTTTTTTCTCTTGGATACGATAAGTATTCCATACCTGCCGAAGGCACTCCATTCAAAGATTTATCCGTATCCACCTCTGGATCAGATCCAGAATAGCTAGTGATAATAAATAAATTAGACGCATTTACAAAGAAACGAGCTGATTTCATTTTAAATCTCTCTATTACATCTCCTTTGAAAGTATATCCTACAGTTAAATTACCCATTCTAAAGAAATCCCCTTTTTCTAAATACCTAGTAGATGGTGCAGAAACATCCGCTGTAGATTGAGGCGATGTCGCTACTTCTAGGGTTATGTTTTTACCTGGATCACCACTAAATGCACTTTTAGCGAAATTGGCGTTAGTTGTATTATTATAGATGTAGTGACCAAATGCTCCGTAGAAAGAAGCACTAGCATCGAAGCCTTTGTATGCTAAAGAAGTATTGAAACCAACATTGATTTTAGGTAAAGGTTGTTTGTCTAATAATTTTTTATCTGCAGTACCTAAACCCGTATCGTTACCGGCTGCATCTGCATAAATAGACATCCCATCAGCATCATACCCTCTCCACTCATAGAGATAATAAGTATAGGCAGGATAATTAGTTGTAACTACTTGAGCATAAGCTCCAGACAAACCTTGACCGTTTAACGCTCCTGTAGCAATAAATCCTGGAAAGTTTTTTACTTCATTTGATAAGAAGGAAGCATTCCCTGAAATATCCCATGTGAAATCTTGCGTATTAATTACGCTATAATTCAACGAAACTTCTACCCCTTTATTGATTAAGTTACCGGCTAAGTTCACAAAACGCGGCGCTGGTGGGCCTGGTTGAGAAGAAGCGGCTGGAACTGGAAAAATTAAATCTTTGGTATCCCTTTGGAAATAATCTACAGATCCTGTCAACCTATTGTTGAACAATTCAAAATCAGCACCTATACCATACGATTTAGTAGTTTCCCATTTTAAATTTTCATTTGCGTTAATTTGCTCACCAAGACCTCCATCGAGTGAATAAGAAGCTCTCGCAATAGCAGAGTTAGGTGCAAACTCTTGGTTTCCTGTGATACCATAATTCCCTCTAACTTTGAAACTATTAAACAACCCTTCTTGATCTTCAATCACTTTGTAAGCAATACCTACAGAAGGGAAATAATCATATTTGTTATTTTTTCCTAGTTTAGTAGACCCATCGGCACGCAAAGTACCCGTTACAATTAACTTTTTATACAAGGTTGCATTAACTCTTCCAAAATAGGACTGTAATTCTACTCTATTTCTGAATGAATTAACTCTAAACTCATTTCTCAAACCACCTTCAATATTGTCAATTAAATTCGTTTGTAAAGGACTATACCCTTTACCCGTAGCTGTACTTCCATCTGCCGTATAATCATAGTATGAATATCCAACTAATGCATCCAAATTAAAATTATCACTAAAATCATTGTTATAATTCAAGGTATGCTCAAAAGTTCTATTGAATTTATTCAAGTTAGAAATACTAGCCTGCCCGAATTTCGTGACTAAAGTAGCTGGATCTGTTGCTTGTGCTACACCTGCTATTTGAATCGTTGGCAACAACTGACTTTTTCTAGTAGAATTTGACGTTTCAATACCAAATAAGAATTGGTATTTTAATTTACTATTAATTTTCCAAGTTGTATTAACACTAGCTAATAATTTATTAGTAAGTGAATTATCCTTGTAAGCATCTAATAACTGCACTGGATTTAAATAATCAGTACCTATTACATTGTAAGATCCATCTGTATTATAAATAGGTAGAGTTGGATTCCAATATAAAGAAGAACCAATTAAGTTACCAATAAAACCTGCATTATTGGATAATAACGTCGCTTCATCCTTTAAAGAGGCATAGATAATTCTTTCTTCTATTTTCAAAGCACCTCCGAAGAAATCATTTGAATTGTAAATAGTAGCATTGTATTTATCCAATCCTGTATTTTTAACGATACCATCCGTGCTAGAAGCACCTAAGGAAATTCTAGTATTCGAATTTTCTGTAGTTTTAGCAAAAGATAAATCATGATTAGTAGAAAAACCATTTCTTAAAATGGCGTCTTTCCAATCATAACTTCTAGATCCCTTATCTATACCCCCTGCAGCAACAAATTCATCACCACTCATCACATCAAACTTACCTGACATTTTACTAAACTGTACAGAAGAGCTGTAATTTATTTGTGGTACATTAGATTTTCCTTTTTTAGTTGTGATAACGATTACCCCATTAGATCCACGAGAACCATAGATAGCAGTTGAAGAGGCATCTTTCAATACACTTATACTTTCTATATCATTTTGATTCACAAAATTTAATGGATTTTTAGCAGAAGAACTACCTAATAGGTCATCTCCTCCACCTGAAACATTTCCACCATCTAAAGGAACACCATCAATAACGATTAATGGGCTATTCCCTGAACGAATAGAGGAGTTACCACGTACTCTAATTGCTACACCAGCGCCTGGTTCACCACTAGATTGTGTAACTTGAACACCCGCTACCTTACCTCTTAATATTTGGGCAGGCGACGGAGAAGAAACATTATCAAAATCTTTTGCACTAATTTGATCCACTGCACCAGTAGCATCTTTCTTTCTCACTGAACCGTAGCCTATCACTACAACTTCCTTTAATTCAGCGGAGTCTTCATTTAATACCACATTAACTGTGCTTTTTCCTGCTACATTTAATTCTTGAGTTTTAAGACCAATGTAACTAAAAACTAAAACTGCGTTTGAGCCAACATTCTTGATAGTAAATTTTCCATCGAAATCAGTTTGTGCTCCATTTGTTGTTCCTTTAACTATGACAGAAGCCCCTGGAAGTGGACCACTGGCATCCGATACTGTACCTGACACATCTTGCGAATAAGTCAAACTTGTACACAGCATCGTTAGAAACACCATCAAGCCTTTAATTAGACTATTTTTCATACGTAATAAATAAGTTGGTTAATAATTTGTTTAAATGGTTTGTTTAAATATTGACATCAAACATAATTATAATTTTATGATAAAATTAAGATTTTACCAAACTATAACGTTTTCGTTGTGCCGAAAACGTTTTCGATTTTAAAATTAATACCTTAAAAATTTAATACTAAAAATATATTAAACACAAAAATAAGAGCTCAAAAAACACATTACTTCACTTTATTAGCAATTATATTACAAATCAATTACAGATTAATCAATAAAAAGCCTTTTAACAAAAAATCATTGCGAATTATTCATCATTATTAAGTTAAATACAACAAATTGACAATCTGTACCCAAGACTTTTAATTATTAAAAAAATAGTAGTTAAAATTAGCGATTCCTTTTTTTACCCCCCAATTTAAAGGCTTAAAATAGCATAATAACAAAACGTGTTTTAGTAAAAAAAAATCGCTTTAAAATTTTTATATTGGCAAGTATAAACCTATAAAAATAAAAGTAATCCCTTTTGAGATTTAAAAATAAAAAACTCGACATAAGAGAAATCGAATCGATAATGCTCCTTTCTGACTTTAACTGTTTTTTAAACCAACTATATTCTTCTTTTAGCTTGACGCTTTCTATCATCTCAATAAGGAATGAAAGCAACCTAGTTTTGTTTTTATAAATTAAGGAAGACCTATTCTTTTAATAACAAAATTTTGAAAAGTAGGTGCCAAAAGAGAAGAAAAGACCAATCGATTAAAAAATAGCAAACAAAAAAAGCCACGAACACCAATTTAAATCCTTTCAAAATGGATCAATTTAGTATTCGTGGCAGATAAAATATTGGAAAATTACTTAATTTCTATCGTTTTATTATCCACTCCAAGACCAATAATCTTAAGCGATTTCCATTGTTTTGGTAACAATCCTTTATTGTATTTTAGTCCCATATCAGTTTGTTCCACTCCACCAAAACCATAAATAACCGCCTGAAGCATGGCTCCCGCTCCCGTAGCAAAATACGGATTATTACTATTGGCTGATTCCGAGAATACTCCAAAAGGAGGACGGCTGTTTGGCAAATACGATTTCACAAAATAATTATATGCTTTTTCTTTATCGCCCAAGCGCGCATACAAAACAGACAATACGCCGGAAGCCATTGCTGGACCGTCCTTTTTATCAATTTTTTCAGCGTAATATTCTAAATCTCTTTTTATCTGTTCTTTATCTGTGATTACGTGTAAAGGATATGCTAGTAAGTTTACATCCGCTTGTTTGATCATTTGCCCTTGATATCCTTTGTAATTTTGTGTTATTCCTTTTTCGGTATGTATGGCTAATTTCTCCGATACTGCTGCCCATTTTGGATTTTTTGGTTCGCCCAAAATTGTTGCTGCTTTGATCGTATTTTTCAAAGACTCAATAGCGGAGGCATTTGTAAAGGCATTATCATCTACATGTTGCGCATATTCATCAGCACCGACAACATTTAAAATAGAAAAACTTCCATCCTGATTTTGCACGACGCGACTTACCCAGAAATCAGCTGTTTCTTTTAGAACTGCCCATTCTTTTTTCAACCACGATTTATCTTGCGTATAGGCATAATAATTCCAAAATGCAATCGAAACATCGGCCGTAATGTGTTGCTCAAAAATCCCAGTCAGAGCCCACGTTGGTGTTGCTTCTTCTCCCGTATCATCTGATTCCCAAGGGTACATTGCTCCTTTATATCCATAAATAAACGCTTTTTGCTTAGCCTTTTGCAAACGATCGGAACGATAATCCAAACATGATTTCGCCATATCAGGCTGCAGTGCCAAAAGCGTTGGATACATCCAAAGTTCGGTATCCCAGAAAATGTGTCCGTTATATCCTTGCGACGACAATCCCATTGGTGCAATACTCTGTCTGGTATCAGGTCTGATGTATGAATATAAATTATACAACGCAAAACGAACGCGTTGTTGTGCATCTAAATCCCCTTCAATTTGAATATCACCTGTTTTCCATAGTTCAGCCCAAGCTTGCTTGTGACGGTTCAATAATTTATTAATTCCTTCTTGTAATGCATAAATAGGCTGCCTTTCGGATTCATTTAATGGATCTGTAACATCCTTTGACGTGCAAATTCCTCCTGCAATAGCAAAACGGTATTTTTTACCCTTTAGTAATTTTTTAGTAAAACCTACTTCATTTCCAGTTTGTTTCAACGTTTCTACTTGGCCGTCAAAAAGAAAGGTTGTTGAAGCCGCTACGGTATATTTCCCAGTTAATGTTTTTGCCACTGTTCCAAAAACGGGCATCAAATATTGATTGTCTTTCAAAACCCGAAACTGACTTTTCGCTTCTTTCAATTCATCCGGAACAACCATATAATTGTTAGCGGTAATTTCAATATCCTTGCTAGGAATAATTTCGACAATTGCCATTGCTGAAAAGGGAATCGCTCTGTTGGCCAAAATCGTGTAATTGATATTTGCTAAATCTTTAAATGAAAATGAAGTAGTACTTGTTCCCTCTTTCATCGAAACGACTTGACTCCAATTATCAATATTATCAGACTTGATTTCCTGATTATTGATGTTCAAATGCAAATTCAGAAATTCTATTCCGCGCACAATTCTGCTTATTCCATTTTCGGGACTTCCGTCGTAAACGCCATTCAGAATAATTTCTTTTGTTTTTAAAGGCGTATCATCGGTAACAATTCCTATTTGACCATTTGCCATCGCTACACCAAAATAATTTTCTCTGGAATTTGCCTGTAAATGCCATTCATCTGATTTAGTTTGACCAAAAACAATTGGACCCGCTAAAAGCAAAAAGACCAGACTCTTAAATGTTGAAATCATAGTTGTATTTTTTTATAATAGTTTCAAACTTATATAATTTATTTCTTAAAATAATGAATAGTTACATAATCTACCTTGAATACAAATCGAAAACGTTTTCGGCAATTCGAAAACGTTTTTACTCCTACTATTTTGAATAATTAAAAAATAGAATTCTATTTTTATACAGATACTATAATAATTAAACCTTTTTTTAATGAAGTTCACAAATAAAATCCTCCCCTTTTATTTCGTATTCGGAGCCTCTTTACTCTTGTTTTCCTGTAAAAAAGAAGTGCAAAATGAAGTTATTTCCATTGCCTCATCCGAAAAAATAAAACCTGATTCCACGGTGCAATACAAAGAACCCTTTAGACCACAATTTCATTTTTCTCCAGAAAAAAAATGGATGAATGACCCAAACGGAATGGTTTTCTACAAAGGTATTTATCATTTGTTTTACCAATATTATCCAGACGATATTGTTTGGGGACCGATGCATTGGGGACACGCAACAAGTACGGATTTAATTCATTGGACCAATAAAAAAATCGCTTTGTTTCCTGACAAATTAGGAATGATATTTTCAGGAAGTGCAGTTGTAGATTTAAAAAATACTTCTGGACTTGGAACCAAAGAAAATCCACCTATGATTGCTATTTTCACCTATCATGATATGGAAGGTGAAAAAGCGGGAAGAACAAATTATCAAACACAAGGACTCGCATATAGCTTAGATGAAGGCGAAACTTGGATGAAATATAATGGAAATCCAATTGTTAAAAATTCAGGTTTAAAAGATTTTAGAGACCCTAAAGTTTTCTGGAATCCCGATACCAATCTTTGGAATATGGTTTTGGTTGCCGGAGATCATGCCAAATTTTATACTTCTAAAAACCTAATCAGCTGGACTCTTGAAAGTGAATTTGGTAAAAATATAGGAGCGCACGGCGGTGTTTGGGAATGTCCTGATATTTTCAAATTAAAAGTTGCTGGCTCCAATGAGGAAAAATGGGTTTTATTAATAAGCATCAATCCTGGCGCACCACTTGGCGGTTCAGGAACACAATATTTCGTAGGGGACTATGATGGGAAAAGTTTTAAAACTAACCAAAAAGATATCAAATGGATTGACAATGGCGCTGATAATTACGCAGGTGTGACGTACAATAATACTCCTGATAATAAACGAATATTTATAGGCTGGATGAGTAACTGGTCCTACGCAAGAGACACGCCTACAAAAAATTGGAGAAGTGCGATGACACTTCCTCGAGAACTTTTGCTTGCAAAAATAAATGGCGATTATGTCCTGAAAAACACTCCTGTAGAACAATTCAAAAAACAAGAAATTGTAGCATTTACAAAAGATGAAATCATCCTAAAACCGAATCAAAAAACGACAATTGAATATCCCTATTTGAACCAGTCAGCAGTACAATTGAATGCTAAAAATGAAAATTTAAAATTAGTTTTTTCCAATGAAGTAAAGGATTCTTTGGTTATTAATTATGATGCGAAACTAAAGACTTTTTCCGTAGACCGAAGCCATTCCGGAATAGTAAATTTCGAAAAAAGTTTTGGAGAAAAAATTCACAAAACCAAAACTCCAAATATAACCACCGAAACAATTGATTATCAAATCATAGTAGATTGGTCCTCAATTGAAATTTTTCTAAACGGTGGCGTATACAGTTTTACGGAACAAATTTTCCCTAACAAACCATACACCAAACTCAGCATTCAATCGGATAGGAATCAGGAAATTAAAAACCTTACCATTTCTAAAATCAAGGGAATCTGGTAGAATAATTCTATTATAACAACCAAAATAATTAACCAAAAAACAGAATAATGAACAACAAAAAAATACTTTATTGGTCCATAGTCGTAGCATTTGCAGGATTTTTATTTGGATTTGACACTGTAGTAATTTCCGGAGCGGATAAACAATTGCAACAATTATGGGGTTCTTCTAATTTGTTTCATGGATTAGTAGTGATGTCATCCGCATTATGGGGAACGGTTATTGGCGCTATTTTTGGCGCTTTTCCAACGAATATTTTAGGTCGAAAAAAGACTTTAATAATTATAGGATTGCTATTTTTTGTTTCTTCCATTGGAACTGCTTTCGCAAATGACCCGATATTCTTTTCCATTTTCAGATTTCTTGGTGGAATTGGAATTGGAGCCTCCACTATTGCGGCTCCAACCTATGTCTCTGAAATTGCTCCAGCAAAAGACCGCGGAAAACTGGTCGCTTTATACCAATTCAATATCGTTTTTGGAATTTTAATTGCCTTTACCTCTAACTATTATTTACAAGATATTGGAGAAAATGCCTGGCGTTGGATGTTAGGAATACAGGCTTTTCCATCCTTTTTATACACACTTCTAGTATTTGGAATCCCGGAAAGTCCGCGCTGGATTTTAGAATACAAAAAAGACAGAGAAAAAGCAGTTGCAATTTTGAAACAAATTAATAGTGACGCCGCAGTAGAAGCAGAAATTGCCGCTATCGAAAAAGAAACTACTCACGAAGGAAAAAACGAATCTATCTTCATGGTAAAATACAGAAAACCATTACTGTTGGCGTTTTTTATTGCCTTTTTCAATCAACTCTCCGGTATCAATGCTTTTTTATATTACGCACCTCGAATTTTTGAACTGGCAGGATTAGAAAAATCAGCTTCTTTCTTGAGTAGCATCGGAATTGGAATTATTAATTTGATCTTTACGATGATTGGAATCTCGCTAATTGATAAGTACGGGAGAAAAACATTGATGTATTTGGGTTCTGTAGGATACATCATTTCTTTGGGATTAGTGACTACGGCTTTTTATTTTGAGTGGAAAGGAATGGCTGTTCCATTATTTTTCTTCTTGTTTATAGCCTCACACGCGATAGGACAAGGAGCCGTGATTTGGGTATTTATCTCAGAATTATTCCCCAACAAACTAAGAGCCGCTGGGACTTCTTTTGGAACATCTGTCCACTGGATTTTAGCAGCTTTAATTCCGTCATTTATCCCGTTTTTATTTAAAGAAATTGGAACAACTACTGTTTTTGCCATCTTTTGTATCATGATGGTTTTCCAATTGCTTTGGGTATTTACAAAAATGCCGGAAACCAAAGGAAGAACATTAGAAGAACTATCTGAAAGTCTATCAAAAAACGAATAATCATGACAAAAAAAATAATTTGTTTCGGAGAAGTTTTGTTTGACGAGTTCCCAACGCATAAAAAAATTGGAGGAGCACCATTGAACGTAGCATTACGCTTGGCCTCACTTGGTATCGATGCACAAATAATAAGTCGTGTAGGAAATGATGAAATTGGAAAAGAGCTTCTAGATTTCATTAAAAAAAACGGAGTTGCTACCGATACAATTCAAATAGACGAAAACTTATCCACTGGTCAAGTCATTGTCCAATTAAACGAGAAAGGTTCTGCTTCCTACACCATCAATTACCCTGTTGCTTGGGACAAAATTATATGTATTCCGGAAGACGAAATTATGGTTAAAAAAGCCGACGCACTTGTTTTTGGCAGCCTTGTATGTAGAGATCCTATTTCACAAAATTCACTTTTAGAAATCATAAACTATGCAAAATACGCTGTTTTTGATGTGAACTTACGTGCTCCTTTTTACACTAAGGAAATACTGATTAATCTGATGATGCAGTCTGATTTTATAAAATTCAATGATGATGAATTATATGAAATAAGTGCTTTCCTGAATTCTCCTTATCATTCATTAGAACAAAACATACTTTTTATTGCAGAGAAGACAAACACAAAACACATCTGTGTCACCAAAGGAAGCCATGGTGCAGTATTATTTTACAATGAAAAAATGTACTACAATAGCGGTTATAAAATTGATGTTGTAGACACTGTAGGTTCTGGGGATTCCTTTTTGGCTGGTTTACTTTCTAAACTATTGTACGAAGAAAATCCGCAAAAAGCGATTGATTTTGCTTGTGCTTTAGGAGCGATTGTTGCTAAGAATGAAGGTGCAAATCCCAAAATTTCCAGTAAAGAAATCAATGATTTTATGAATCCTTAAAAGAAATTTGAAGAGCTAAAAGAACTAAAATCATATTATTTGGTAATGAATTGGTCATAACTTAGCTTTCTGTTTTAAATATCGCAAAAGTAAATTAAACTGTTTCTTGAAAATTGATTTACAGTAAATAAATTGTAAATTCGTTTTCAAGAAGCGGTTTTTTGCTTTCACTACCAGAGAATTAAACCATGAACAACACCACTCTCAAAGAGATAGCCTCACAATTAGGAATTTCGATTACCACCGCTTCAAAAGCTTTGAAAGGGTACTCTGATGTCAGTGAAAAAACAAAAAATGCAGTAATTGAACTTGCTCAAAAACTTAATTACACTCCTAATAGCTTTGCTGTAAATCTAAGAACGAAAGAATCAAAAACCATAGGCTTGATAATTCCCACTCTAGTTCATGATTTTTTTTCATACGTAATTAAAGGAATTCTTGAAGAAGCAGAAAAAAGAGATTATTTGGTCATTATTTTACAATCCAATGAGAAATTAGAGTTTGAAAAAAAACAAATTGATCTCCTTTTAAATAAAAGAGTAGATGGAATTCTAATGTCATTGTCTAATGAAACCGGTGATTTTGATCATTTAAAATCCATTATTTCTCATAATACTCCGTTAGTCCTTTTTGATAAAATTGCTAAACTTGTCCATTGTTCCAAAGTAACTATTAATGACAAACAAGCGGCGTATGATGCCGTTTGCTATCTTATAAAAAAGGGATACAAAAAAATTGCTCATTTTAGAGGTTCTTATTTACCTCAAAATGCAATTGATCGATTTTTAGGATACAAAAAAGCACTTGAAGATAACGGTATTATTTATGATTCTTCGCTAGTTTTTGTATGTGAAAACAATGCAGATTTCCAAGACGGTTATGAAAATGCTAAAAAAGTGATGGATGAACATCCAGAAATTGATGCGATATTTGCAGTTACCGATTTAGTGGCCATTGGAATCATTAAATACTTTAATGAAATAGGGATTTCCATTCCGCAACAAATAGCAGTTTTAGGTTTCAGCAATTGGTTTATGTCAAGCGTAATATCCCCAAAACTTTCTACGATTGACCAACCCGGTTTTGAAATTGGAAGAAGGTCAGCCGCTATTCTATTTGATGAAATCAATCTAAAAAAGAATAACTTACCAATCGTTTTCCAATCTATTGAATTGGAAACAAGCATAATTGAAAGGGAATCAACATAAAAAATTTGAATCTTTCAACAAAAGACCCATACTTCTTTACTAGTTTTAACGAATCAATATTTATTTGTTTATTCTGATGAAAAATGAAGATATACGATAAAAATTAATACCTTGGCTTAGAATATTTAAAGGTAAAGTCGTTTTTTACGTACATAAATTAAATAACGAAAAACGTAAGAGATCATTATTTCTAAAATATTTTCCTAAAATTAAATCTGTAGAAATTCGCTTCATGAAAGATATCACTCTTAAGGAAATTGCAACAAAATTGGGGATTTCGATAACTACTGTTTCGAAAGCACTCAAGAATTATCCTGATGTTAGTGAGAAAACTAAAAAGTCAGTAATTGAGCTTGCACAACATTTACATTATACCCCAAATAGTTTCGCTGTTAATTTAAGAACAAAAGAATCAAAAACTATCGGTTTAATCATTCCTGAGGTAGTCCATCATTTTTTCTCTAATGTAGTAAATGCTATTATTGATGAGGCGGAGAAAAATGGTTATTTAGTAATCATTTTACAATCTAATGAAACACTGGCTCTAGAAAAAAAGCAAGTCGAATTATTAATAAATAAGAGAGTAGACGGCATCATCATGTCCTTATCTAATGAATCTAATAATGATGATCACATAAAGGAGATTATGAATCGGAAGATTCCTTTTGTAATGTTTGACAAAATAGCCAAGCTTTCAAAATGTTCCAAAGTAATCATTGACGACCAAAAAGCAGCTTTCAATGCCGTTCAACATTTAATTGACAATGGTTGCAAAAAAATAGTTCATATTCGCGGACCTTTAAATCCTCAAAATTCAATAGACCGATACATCGGCTATAAAAAAGCGTTGGAGAAAAACAACATTCCTTTTGACGCAAAATTAGTTTATACTTGCGAAAATGTTACGTTTGAAGAAGGGAGAGCATTTGCCAAACAAATCATTGAAGAGCATGCAGATGTTGACGGGATCTTTGCGATAACAGATTTAGTTGCAGTAGGTGTTTTGGCTTATTTCAATGAAAATAAAATTAATGTTCCAGAACAAGTAGCTATAATTGGCTTTAGCAATTGGTTTATGTCGCAAGTGTTAACTCCAAAATTAAGTACCGTTAACCAGCCGGGCCACGAAATGGGAATTGCATCTTTCAACCTACTGCTAGAAGAAATGAATTGTCACAAAGAAGGAGTTCCTTTCGACCACAAAACGATTGAATTAGACACAGAAATCATCATCAGAGAATCTTCAATTCGACCAAAAAATTAGAATCTAACTCGTTATTTAAGAAAATTAATATTTCTTTTTACACCTTCAAACTTCGCTCTTTTGAGAGGTGAATTTTTGAATATAGTCTTAAATGTCTCCTCAGTTATTTCTATCCAATCCTTCTTGGACATAGACATTATTTCAGGATTTACAGTAAATAATGGTTCGTTATGGGGTTTCGAAAACTTATTCCAAGGACAAACATCTTGGCAAACATCACAACCAAAAGCCCAATCGTCAAATTTACCTTTCATCTCTTGCGGTATATTCTCTTTCAACTCAATCGTGAAATAAGAAATACATTTACTCCCATCTACAACGTAAGGAGAAACTATGGATTCTGTTGGACAAGAATCGATACAAGCAGTACAAGTTCCGCAATGATCTGTTGTAGGATTATCGTAGTCTAAATCTAAATCGATAATAAGTTCCGCGATAAAGTAAAAAGAACCCACTTTTTGTGTCAATAAATTACTGTTTTTTCCAATCCAGCCTAACCCACTTTTGGCTGCCCAAGCTTTGTCTAATACAGGTGCAGAATCTACAAAAGCACGTCCAGAAACTTCGCCTATTGCAGATTGAATTGAAAATAAAAATTCTTTTAGCTTCTCTTTGATTACGAAATGATAATCTTCACCATAAGCGTACTTAGAAATTTTATACGAATCAGGATTTTGAAATTGTTCTGGGTAATAATTTAACAAAAGTGAAACAACACTTTTAGCATCATCCACGAGCAACGTTGGATTTAATCGTTTGTCAAAATGATTTTCCATATACGACATTTGCCCATTTCTATTCCTTTTTAGCCAGTCCTCCAACCTTGGAGCCTCTTCTTCAAGAAAGCCAGCTTTGGCTATCCCGCAGGACAAAAAACCAAGACGTTTGGCCTCGGATTTAATGAATTGGGTATGTGTAGTTTTTAAATTTATAATGCTAAAGATAACGAAGGGAATTCTCTTCCTAATTTATTAAAACAATCCACCTTGCACATTAATTTTTACTTTTCCTAAATGGGAATACGCTTTCTCAGTTACTTCCCTACCTCTTGGTGTTCTCATAATAAATCCTTCTTGAATTAAAAAGGGCTCGTACACTTCTTCGATAGTTTCGCTACTTTCAGAAACGGCCGTAGCCAAAGTTGACAAACCAACCGGACCTCCCTTAAATTTATCAATAATAGTATTTAATATTTTATTATCCATCTCATCCAGTCCATGAGCATCAACATTGAGGGCTTTTAAAGCGTAACGAGCAATTTCTATATCAATGGTACCATTGCCTTTTATTTGGGCAAAATCACGCACGCGACGCAACAAAGCATTAGCAATTCTTGGAGTTCCTCGGCTTCTACCTGCAATTTCTATAGCTGCTTCCATCGAAATAGGCATTTTAAAAATCGCGGCGCTTCTTTCAACAATTGTAGTTAGTAATTCCGTTGTATAATACTGCAGGCGAGATGATATTCCAAAACGAGCTCTCATGGGAGCAGTCAAAAGACCAGAACGAGTCGTTGCTCCAATTAAAGTAAAAGGATTTAGATTAATTTGTACAGTACGAGCATTTGGCCCAGATTCAATCATGATATCAATCTTAAAATCTTCCATTGCTGAATACAAATACTCCTCCACTATGGGGCTCAACCGATGAATTTCATCAATAAATAAAACATCTCTTTCTTCAAGATTAGTTAACAAACCAGCCAAATCACCTGGCTTATCCAAAACAGGACCAGAGGTGATTTTAATTCCAACTTGTAACTCATTAGCCAAAATATTAGCTAAAGTTGTTTTTCCAAGTCCCGGAGGTCCATGAAACAGCGTATGGTCAAGAGCTTCATTTCGTTGATTTGCAGCTTGAACAAAAACTTTTAAATTTTCCAATATTTGATCTTGACCGGCAAAATCATCAAAAGAAAGTGGTCTTAATTTTTTTTCAAGATCAAGTTCTTCTGCATTATAACCGTTTGACGTTGGGTCTAAATTTTCATTCATTAAACAAAGATAAAGAAAGAAATGAGTTAACTAGAATTCAAATTGAACCTTTTCGAAAATTGCTTTGAAAAAGCAATAAAATATTAACAAGAGGAAAAAATTCCAAGTCATACACTAAAAGACACAAAAAAAGCCTTTACTTTCGTAAAGGCTTTTCCTGTTATTTTAGTGATGTAAAACTTCTTCACCTTCTTTCATTGGTACATTTTGCGGTACAAAATCCACATCGTGTGCTGGATTACTGTAATCGTAAGGCCAACGATATACCTCAGGGAGTGCCCCTGGCCAGTTACCATGAATATGTTCTACAGGAGCAGTCCATTCTAAAGTATTTGATTTCCATGGGTTCATTACTGATTTTTTCCCGTAGAAAATACTAACAAAGAAATTATATAAAAAGACCAATTGAAAAGCACCTCCAATTAATGCAAAAGTTGTAATCAATACATTAACATTTTGTAAATCATCAAATAATGGAAAGTTAGTATTTGTATAATAACGTCTAGGCAAACCCGCTAATCCAATAAAGTGCATTGGAAAGAAAACACCATAAGCACAGATCGCAGTTACCCAAAAGTGTACATATCCTAAGTTCTTGTTTAACATTCTTCCGAACATTCTAGGGAACCAGTGATAAATACCAGCAAACATTCCATAAAGAGCAGAAATACCCATTACCAAGTGAAAGTGAGCTACTACAAAATAAGTATCGTGGACATTAATATCAAGTGTACTATCTCCAAGAATGATTCCTGTTAAACCACCTGTTATAAATGTAGAAACTAAACCAATTGAAAACAACATAGCTGGATTTAACTGCAAGTTACCTTTCCAAAGTGTTGTAATGTAGTTAAATGCTTTCACAGCCGATGGGATAGCAATTAACAATGTTGTAAAGGTAAACACGGAACCCAAAAATGGATTCATTCCAGATACAAACATGTGGTGACCCCAAACAATAGTTGATAAAAACGCAATAGCCAAAATTGACATAATCATCGCTCGGTAACCAAAAATTGGTTTACGAGAATTTGTTGCTATAACCTCAGAAGTAATTCCCAATGCAGGCAGTAAAACAATATAAACTTCAGGATGTCCTAAGAACCAAAACAAGTGCTCAAACAAAACAGGTGATCCACCTTGATAATGTAAAACTTCTCCAGCAATATAAATATCGGATAGGAAGAAAGAAGTACCAAAACTTCTATCAAAAATCAAAAGTAAAGCTGCAGATAAAAGAACTGGAAAAGAAACAATACCGATAATAGCAGTAACAAAGAAAGCCCAAATTGTAAGAGGCAATCTTGTCATTGACATTCCTTTAGTTCTTAAATTAATAACGGTAACCACATAATTTAAAGATCCCATCAAGGAAGAAGCAATAAATATAGCCATGGAAACCAACCATAAGGTCATCCCCATACCTGATCCAGGAATCGCTTGTGGTAAAGCACTAAGCGGAGGATAAATAGTCCAACCAGAAGATGCTGGACCAGCTTCTACAAAAAGAGATCCAATCATGATTACACTAGATATAAAAAACAGCCAGTAGGAAATCATATTCATAAACCCAGATGCCATATCCCGAGCCCCAATTTGAAGCGGTATCAATAAATTACTAAAGGTACCACTCAGCGCCGCGGTTAATACAAAGAAAACCATTATCGTCCCGTGTATCGTGACCAACGCTAAATAAATATCGTTAGCCATTACTCCATTAGGAGCAAACTTATCCCCAAGTAAAATGTTGAAAATTCTAAATGATTCTTCAGGCCATGCTAATTGCATTCTAAAAAGCATAGACATTCCAACTCCAATAATTCCCATGAATATACCTGTAATCAGGTATTGCTTGGCAATCATCTTATGATCAATACTAAAAATATATTTAGTAATAAAAGTGTCTTTATGGTGGTGTTCGTGTTCGTGATCTATTGCGTGATCGTGACCTTCTGCTGACATATATGTTTACTTTAAATTTTCTTATTAATTATTTAACGGTCATTACTGCAACAACTTTTGCAGAATCACTTGCCTTTGTAGAATCAACTCCAGCTGCACCGTCTGTTGTAGCTGTTTCACTCGCTAAAGCGGCTTTGACTTCATTCACCACAGTAGCTTTATCTTTCAACCAAGCCTTGTAATCTTCGGGAGTGTCTACAATAATCTTCATTTGCATGTTGTAATGAGAGGCACCACAAATTTTGTTACAAAGAAGCAAGTAATCAAAAGTATAAGGATCCAAAGCAGTTTCACCCTTGGCAACAAGAGCAGCACTCTTTTTAGTTCTAATAGCATTGATATTAGCTACTTTTTCAACCATGTACGGCAATTCTCTGTACTCAGCAGTAGTATATAGTGGTTCAAAAGCAAATTGAGTCACCATTCCTGGAACACAATTCATTTGCGCTCTAAAATGCGGCATATAAGCGGAATGTAAAACATCCTGAGAACGCATTTTAAAGAGAATTTTTTTACCCTTTGGAATATGAAGTTCCGTTACAACAATATCATCTTGAGCGTAAGGATCTGCTAAATCCACACCAACAGCGTTGGCACCTTCAATATACCTAACATTTGCTTTACCCAAAACATTATCATCCCCTGAATATCTTGCTTTCCAGTTAAATTGTTGTGCATACAATTCAATAACAACAGTATCTTCATCTTCATCAACAAACATAATATTTGTCCAAGCATATAAACCGTATAATATCAAACCTGCCAAAACAACAGCTGGGATAACACTCCAGATTGCTTCTAACTTATTATTATCTGCAAAGTATAATGCTTTCTGATCTTTCTTTCCTCTGTATTTAAAGGCAAAGTAATGCAGCAAGACCTGAGTAATTGCTTGAACAATAAAAATAAGAACCCAGGTAATGTTCATCAGATTGTCTACTTCACCACCATGGGCTGAAGCAGGCGTATGAAGAACAAGCGGACCCCATTTAAACAATCCGTAAATTGAAAAAATATAAATAAAAGCTAAAAAACCAAACATTAAATAACCTTGAACGTTATTATCAGCATCTGTAGCTACTTCCGAACTATCTGAATTAGAACCAACTTGCGTCAGGTCGAATATTTTAGTCAATTGCCATAAAGCAACAGCTAATAAAACTAAAACTATAATTACCAACAAACTTGTCATCTGTTTTTTACTTTAAATATTAATAATGAAAATGTTTACTTTCTTCAATGAAAGGATTTCTTTTTGGCAACAAAGGTACTTTAGTTAATGCTGTAAAAACAACATAAATAAACAATCCAAGAAAGAAAAGTACAGAAGCAATTTCTGAAATTCCAATAAACCAACGGTCACCCACGGTTCCAGGCATAATCATATTAAAGAAATCAATATAATGACCTGCCAATATTACAACACCAGCCATAACTATAACCCATGTAATTCTTTTGAAATCAGTATTAATTAATATTAATAAAGGAAAAACAAAGTTCATGACCACAGCACCAAAAAACGGAAGGTTATACAATTCTATTCTAGTTATAAAATAAGTAACTTCTTCAGGAATGTTCGCATACCAGATCAACATGTATTGCGAAAACCATAAATAAGTCCAGAAAACACTGAAACCAAACATAAATTTTGCTAAATCATGAATATGACTTGTATTCACATGCTCCAAAACGCCTTTTGATTTCAAATATAAAGTAACTAAGGCTATCGTTGTAATTGCACTTACAAAGAAACTTGAAAATACATACCAACCAAACAAAGTACTAAACCAGTGTGGATCAATAGACATAATCCAATCCCAAGACATTATAGATTCGGTTACGATAAAAAATACAAGAAACATAGCTGAAAGCTTAAAATTCTTTTTGTAATTAAGGTCATCATTTGCATCATCTTGTGCCAAACAATTCTTTCTAGAATAATAACGGTATAAATTCCACCCAATCAAAAAGATTGCAGCTCTTATAATCCAGAAAGGAAAATTCAAATACCCTGATTTATTAGCAATCAACTTATCTGTAGCCACTACTTCAGGATCCAACCATATAAAAAGGTGATTTAGATGAAAACCGCATAGTAGTAAGAAAATGAAGAAGATAACAGATCCTACAGGCAAATAAGCCGTGATACCTTGCATAATTCTAAATAAAACCGGAGACCAACCTGCCTGCGCAACTTGTTGGATAGCATAAAATGCCAAGACACCAAGTGAAACTAACATAAAAAAGATACAAGCAACGTAAAAAGCAGCCCAAGGCTTATTTTGTAGTTGATGTAATACATGATTAAGGTGTTCTAAATGTTCCGCCTCTTCACTAACAACATGACCTTCTTTTTTGACGTTTGTCTCGGCATGAGCCACCTCAGAATGAGCCTCTTTAGCTACAACAGTGGTGTCATCAGTAGCTGGCATTGCAGCAGCTGTATCCTCCACTTTTGTTTCAGTATTTACCTCATGATTAGCACTGGGTGCATCATGTTTAGCCTCAGACGAACTTGAGGCTTCATGTTTTGCTTCACCATGACCACCATGACTTTCGGCAGCAAGAAGTTTTTCAACATCTTGAATATCTTTTGGTGCAGTTAAAAAACCATATCCAATCCCTAATATACCTACGGCCATTAGAATGAAAGAAAGAGTTTTTAATTTCCTTGAAAATGTATACATATCTATAACGATCAGTTTGTTCAACAATTATAATTTTGCTCTTAATTCAACAACATAAGAAGCTACCAACCAACGTTCATGCTGGTCTAATTGATTGGAGTAAGCACCCATAGAATTTAACCCATAAGTCATAACATGATAAATGCTACCTTCATTAATATCCCTATCTTTATAATTAGGAATACCCAATAATTTCCCTTGCGTGACTAATTTACCTTTACCATTTCCCTCATTACCATGACAAATTGCACAATATATTTCGTAAAGCTCTTTAGATTTCACGTGATCTTTTTCTGATATTGAATCTAGAGGAGATGTCGAATTTAGCTTGGCTAAATCATAACCTTCGGTAGAATTATCAAAACCATAAGGAACGAAGCCTCTTTTAATAGTTCCATCAACAGGTAATTGACCCTCTTTACCATTTTTAAAAGCAGTCGATTCAGCATAAGTGTCGTATCCTATATGCTCATACATATTTGGGAAATACTGATAGTTAGGTGCCGTTGTATTATGGCACGACGAAACTAAAATAGTTATCCCAAAAAGAAGTGTTATTTTATAAATACTTTTCATATCTCTAATTAATGCTTATCTATTACTTTAACTTCTACAGCTCCGGTACCTTGGAAAAAAGAAATTAATTCTTCTTCATTATCATTTACCGCAACTTCCATTAAGAAATGGTCATCAGTAGTTCTTACATCAGGATTTTCAGCTTGTTTGAATGGCCATAATTTACTTCTCATGTAGAACGTTATTACCATCAAATGCGCTGCAAAAAACACGGTCAACTCAAACATAATTGGAACAAAAGCTGGCATGTTTTCTATATAACTAAAACTTGGCTTTCCACCAATATCTTGTGGCCAATCTTGGATCATGATATAATTCATCATTGCCGTTGCCACCGAAATTCCAACACAACCATAAAGAAAAGCACAAATGGCTAATCTTGTTGGTGCAATTCCCATAGCTTTATCCAAACCGTGAACCGGAAATGGAGTAAAAACTTCCTCAATATGATGATGAGCTGCTCTGGTTTTTTTTACCGCATCCATCAAAATATCATCGTCATTATAAATGGCGTATATTACTTTATTACTCATGGTGTGAATCTTTATTTGCTTCTCTTTCTCTTTTGTAATTATCTCCAGTTCCTTTCAAAATTGTTTTTACCTCCGCTTGTGCGATAACTGGGAATGTTCTTGAATACAATAAGAACAGCACAAAGAAGAAACCGATTGTTCCTATAAAAATACCAATATCAACAAATGTTGGTGAAAACATAGTCCAAGAAGATGGTAAATAATCTCTATGTAAAGAAGTTACGATAATTACAAATCTCTCAAACCACATTCCAATATTTACAACAATCGAAATTATAAACGAAAACATGATACTTGTTCTTAACTTTTTAAACCACATGAATTGCGGTGAGAAAACATTACATGTCATCATTGACCAATAAGCCCACCAGTAAGGTCCAGTAGCTCTATTAAGAAAAGCATATTGCTCATATTCTACTCCAGAATACCAAGCAACAAACAATTCCGTAATGTAAGCAACACCTACTATAGAACCGGTAATCATGATTACAATGTTCATCAATTCTATGTGTTGAACAGTGATGTAAGCCTCAAGATTAGAAACTTTTCTCATGATAATCAACAAGGTGTTTACCATTGCAAAACCAGAGAAAACCGCTCCAGCAACAAAATAAGGAGGAAAAATTGTTGTATGCCATCCCGGTATTACAGAAGTAGCAAAATCCATCGATACGATCGTATGTACAGAAAGTACAAGAGGAGTAGCTAAACCAGCCAATACAAGAGAAACTTCTTCAAAACGTTGCCAATCTTTTGCTCTACCGCTCCATCCAAAACTTAGTATTGAATATACCCTTTTATTGAAAGGAGTTACCGCTCTATCGCGCAACATAGCAAAATCAGGTAACAAACCAGTCCACCAGAAAACTAATGATACTGAAAGGTACGTAGAAATTGCAAATACATCCCAAAGTAACGGAGAGTTAAAGTTAACCCACAATGATCCAAACTGATTCGGGATAGGTAAAACCCAATACGCTAACCAAGGACGACCCATGTGTATGATTGGAAACAGACCTGCTTGAATAACAGAGAAAATTGTCATTGCTTCTGCAGAACGGTTAATCGCCATTCTCCAACGTTGACGGAAAAGTAATAGTACTGCAGAAATCAAAGTTCCTGCGTGACCGATACCAACCCACCAAACGAAGTTCGTGATATCCCAAGCCCATCCAACAGTTTTATTTAATCCCCATGTTCCAATCCCTGTAGATACGGTGTAGATGATACAGCCTAATCCCCAGAGGAAGGCTATTAATGCAATTGAAAATACAATCCACCAATGTTTATTTGCTTTCCCTTCAACAGGTGCAGCTACATCTACAGTTACATCGTGATATAATTTATCACCTATAACTAAGGGTTTTCTAATGGTTGCTTCGTAGTGAGACGACATAATCCTTTATATTGATTCTTAATTAATTCTTTTTTTGTACTAGGTATTTCTAACTTTAACGTGATAAATCACATTTGGTTTTGTTCCAACATGCTCCAATAAGTGATACATTCTTTCATCAGCAGCTAATTTTGCTATAACTGCTTCTGTATCATTTACATCTCCAAATTTCATTGCTCCATTAGAACAAGCATTTGAACAAGCGGTTTGAAACTCCCCATCAACGACCGGTCTTCCTTCGTTTTTAGCCTTCAAAATAGTTGCTTGTGTCATTTGAATACACATTGAACATTTCTCCATAACTCCACGAGAACGAACATTGACATCTGGATTTAATACCATACGTCCTAAATCGTCATTCATATGATAATCAAATTCACTGTTTTTGTTATACAAGAACCAGTTAAAACGACGTACTTTATATGGACAGTTGTTAGCACAGTAACGAGTACCAACGCATCTGTTATAAGCCATGTGATTCTGACCTTGGCGAGAGTGTGAAGTTGCAGCAACTGGACAAACTGTTTCACAAGGTGCGTGATTACAATGTTGACACATTACCGGTTGAAAAGAAACTTGTGGATTATCGCCCGCTTTCTCCATTTCATTAAATGTAGATAAGGAACTAGACAAACCTGCAATATTTTCTTTTCTTTCATTATCTCCTTCAAAAGTACTTTCAGAAGAATAATATCTATCAATACGCAACCAATGCATATCACGACTTCTTCTTACCTCCGATTTTCCAACAACAGGAACGTTGTTCTCCGCATGACAAGCAATCACACAAGCACCACAACCGGTACAAGCATTTAAGTCAATAGAAAGATTAAAATGGTGACCCGTCGAACGATCAAATGAATCCCATAAATCTACCTTCGTAGCTTCTACTTCTTTATGATCTAAGGATACCATTGGTTGTTCATTCCAAACGTGGGCATCTTTTGTATTGAAAATTTCTAACGAAGTTTCTTTGATGATATCTCCTCGTCCCATTAATGTTTTCTGACCTTGAACACAAGCAAACTCATGTTCTCCTCCAGCTTTGGCTAATGTTACAGATTGAACAGTATTGAAACCTTTATATAGAGCGTAGGCATTTAAACCTACCATCATTTCTTCCTTCAAAGCCGCTTTACGACCGTAACCTAGAGCTAAACCAATAGTTCCAACAGCTTGGCCTGGTTGAACAATAACTGGAACATTTTCCAGTTTCAACCCATCTGCAGTGGTAATAGTAGCATAACTTCCATTTAAACCTCCATTTGCTACAATTTCATTGGAAAGCTCATATTTCTTAGCGTCCGCATTAGAAACAGTAACATAGTTATCCCAAGAAACTCTTGTAATTGGATCTGGAAATTCTTGTAACCAAGGGTTATTCGCCTGTTGTCCGTCACCCAAACCGGTTTTAGTATATAAAACCAACTCTAGTCCTTGTACTGGTTTTGACTGAGCAAGCACGCTTGCGGCAGCACTATAATCAGCAGATCCTGCAGAAACAGCTGGTATAACTCCAACAAAAACTCCATCATGCAATACTTTATTCCAGGAGGAACCTGCAATTGTTGTTGCTGCATTACCCTTAATATAATCATAGAATGTTCCTGAAAGACCATTCAAGGACAATAGAACATCTTGAAATTGTTTTGTATTAAAAAGTGGTCGTATAGTAGGCTGAGTGATTCCGTAAGTACCTTTTGTAAAACTTACATCATTCCATGATTCCAAATAATGCGGAACCGCAGCAGCTACAGTACTTAACAAAGCAGTTTCGTCTTCTTTCAAAGAAAATGCAACCGATGTCTTCACCTTTTTTAGACCTTCAACGAAAGAAGCACTATCCGCGAGAGTATAAACAGGATTGACACCACTCATAATCAAAGTATGAACGCTTCCTGCTTTCATATCAGCTACTAATTGAGCAACTTTTGCATTCGATCCTTTTCTAATTTGTCTTACTCCTAAAGTACTAAAAGCTTCACTAGCTAATGCTTGGTTGATAGCCAAAACTAATAATTGAGCATTTTTATCATTAATACCAGATACTAAAACGCCTTTTGAGCCAGCAGCTTTTAATTGTTGTGCTGCTTTTGTAACTTCTGATTTAAATTTATCTTCTAAACTTACAGTAACGGCAGAACCCGTTACAATGTTGTATATGTGAACTAATGCTAGTTTTTGATTAGCAGTAGACATTGGCAGTCTTTTATCAGCAGCAGCACCAGACAAAGTCATGTTTGCTTCTAACTGAAAATGACGTGACATTTTACCTGCCTTAGGAACTCGTCCTTGCGTATAACTCGAGTCATACCCACCGCCTTGCCAATCCCCAAGAAAATCAGCTCCAACAGAGACAATAAGAGACGCTTTTGCGAAATCGTAATCTACCAAAGCTCTTTCTCCATAAACCGTTTCAAATGCATCCAATGCTTCAGATGAGGATACCGCATCATAAATTACATGTTTAGCATTTGGGTTTTTGCCCACAAACTCAGCAATCAGTTTTTCAGTTGATGGACTAGCCAGCGTATTTGTTAATAGCACAACCTGCCCACCTTTTGCAGCAGCATCAGCTATACTAGATTTAATTTTAGAATCAACAACAGACCATGCAGCGCTTTTACCTTCAACTTTTGGCTCTTTCAAACGCATACTATCATACAAAGACAATATCGACGCATGAATTCTTGCATTGCCACTAAACTTAGCACCGGCCATGGTGTTATTATCTATTTTAATAGGACGCCCTTCACGAGTTTTTATTAAAAGATTAGCAAAATCAAATCCATCAAAAACAGAAGTTGCATAATAATCCGCAACCCCAGGAATGATTTGCTCTGGCTGAAGCACGTAAGGTATTGATTTGTTTACAGGACCTTCGCAAGCTGCAAGCGTAGCCGCTGCAGTACTAAAACCAACGTACTTTAAAAAATCACGACGTGATGTTGATGAAGATGACAAAGCGTCACTATTTCCTAAAAATTCGTCATTAGGAATTTCTTCAACAAATTCGTTATTTTTAAGCGCCTCAACAATAGAACTATTTTTGTCTAGTTCTTCAACACTTTTCCAGTATTTTTTGTTTGATGACATATATAAATATTAAAATCTTAATAATTTGATTAATAATGGCATTTACCACATTCTAAACCTCCCATTTGGGCTGCCGTCAATTTGTCTACGCCGTATTTCTTAGAAAGCTGTTCATGAATTTTAGTGTAGTATTCATTCCCTTCCATTTTAACTTCCGTTTTTCTATGGCAGTTGATACACCAACCCATTGTCAAAGGAGCAAATTGTTTTTGAATTTCATACTCTTGTACTGGACCATGACAAGTTTGACACTCAATACCAGCTACATTAACGTGTTGTGAGTGATTAAAGTAAACAAACGATGGCAAGTTATGAATACGTATCCATTTTACAGGTTCTGTTTTTCCAGTATATTTTTGATTAGTTGCATCCCAGCCAACAGCCTTGTACAACTTTTGAATTTCCGCATCATAAAAAGCTTTAGAATATTCTGGCGTTGCAGTTGTATCTGAAACTTCGCCAATACTTTTATGGCAATTCATACAAACATTCAAGGAAGGAATTCCAGAATGCTTGCTCACTCTAGCAGAAGAGTGACAGTATTTACAGCTGATTCCATTACTTCCGGCATGTATTCTGTGCGAATAATGTATCGGCTGTATTGGAGCATAATCCTGATCAACTCCTATTTGCATTAAAAAACCATAAACAAAATAAGCACTAGCCAGCAATAAAAATACCGCGCTAACTAACACCAAAAATTGATTTCTAGCAAAAGCTTTCCATATAGGCGTTGTTGGAGTTTTCGGAGCTACCTCAATACCATTCGCTTTAGCAACTTTGGACAAAACTTTGTTTACTAAAAACAACATTACTACCAAAATAAGCATCACAAGTGACAAGGCACCTAATATAATGTTGTTTGAAACACCACTATCAGAGGTAGCAGTTCCAGGAACAGCTTCCGTTGCAGTTGCAGTCTTAGGAGTTTCAGCCTTTGGTTCTGAAGTATAAGCAATAATATTGTCTATGTCCCCATCCGTAAGTTGAGGGAAAGCAGACATTACTGCCTTATTGTTTTCCTCATACACCTTTACAGCTTGCGCATCCCCAGATTTAATAAGCTCTGAACTATTACGAACCCATTTATGAAGCCATGAAGCGTCATATTTAGCAGCAATACCTCTAAGCATCGGACCAGTTGCTTTAGCATCTAGTTTGTGACAAGCAGCACAGTTTGCATTAAAAAGCTCTTTACCCTTAACAGGGTCAGCACCTTGTGAAGGAGCTGCAGCATCTGGAGCTGCGGGGTCAACCGCAGGAGTAGCTTCTTGAGCAAATGAAGTAAAGGAAATAGATAGCATCAAAGCTATGCTAAAAAATAATTTCCTTGAGATCGAATTATGGTTACCCACCTTTTTCATATAGTATAATGATTATCTACTAAAAATTGGCACAGTTTTTTCTAAGTGATTTATAAAAACTGATCCTTTATTTTAAAACTTGCACAAAAATACGACTTAAGAACTATTCTCAAAACCTTAAAATAGTCTTAATTTCAATTTATATCTATTCTAAATAACATTTGCTCTTGAGTATCGTTTCTTAAATATTACTTTTGCACAAAAACAATCACATTATGAGAATTTTAGCCCTACGAAAAGCCTTTTTCATCTCACTCACATTCTGCATTTCCTATCTGAACACCAATGCACAAGATGGAAATATATCTGTAAAACAAGACTCCAAATTTGAACAATTTTTAAATGAAAAGAGAAAAACTAATATTTCGAATACTATAAATGATCGTTATAAAATTCAAATATTCAGTGGAGAAAGTGAAAAAGCAAAAAGCACATTGAATGCTTTTAGACAAGAATTTAGAGAAATCGACGGTACTATCTTTTTCTTTACACCTAACTATAAAGTCTGGGTAGGAAATTTTAAAACAAGAATTGACGCAGAACGAAATCTTATAGAAATTAGAAAAAGCTATCCGAATGTGCATTTGATAAAACCTAATAAGTAAAAGTAGCCTTCTTTAAATTAAAACAAGAAACCACTCAATTTGAGTGGTTTCTTGTTTTAATATACTTTGTCTTCCTAGTGTTATCGATCACAATTGGGACGTTTAAGACAGCCTTTTGCAGTTAATCACACCATGAGCCAATATGAGATTGAATAACCCAGTAAACGTTTAATCTTAATACATTTACAAAACGGGGCAATACCCTGAAAAGCAACCTACTCGATAAAATAAAACCAATTAAAATTGAAACGGTTTCCTGTTTTAATTCGTTATATAATGCCGCTGTTTGTGGGTATAGATTGTAAATATGTGGTAGAGTCGCCGAACGATCTAAGCAATCTGGGTTTTACTTCACTGTGTGGGCACAGTTTGCAAAACTGCGCTAACAGCTACACGTACTGCATATCAAGGACGTCGGGGCTAAACGACCAAAAAAAATCACTCGTTAAAGAGTTTTTAGATGCTTTCATTCTAAAAGCAAACTTACAACAGCAACTTTCTTAACATAAAAAAAACGAGCAATTGCTCGTTTTTTTTGTTTATTTATTCTCTAAAATATTACGCCTTTAATTAATGCAAAATCTGTTTACTTTGATTATGGCTTTCTAAGATTAATCGCTCTAATTCATCGAAAGAGCAATCTAAATCCCCAAAAGTAATTATATAAGGTGTACCCATAGATTTTTCATTCATTTTAAAAAAAAGTGAGCTAATTCCTTTTTCATTATTTGGAGTTTCTTTTAAAAATATTGCTATGTAATTGTTATAGTTGTATTTAATTGTTTCTGTTTTACTGATTTCTTCCCATTTGATAAGTTTCTTGTTATATAAGAAAAAACCATTAAATATACCTTGCTCGTCAATTCTTAAGAAAACATCTTTTCGGAAAATACTTTTTATGAGTAAAAATATTACCAAAGCACAAGTTATTATACCAACTATAGAAAATATAATTACCGTATTTTTTGTTGGAAGTAAAAAAAAGGTGTGTTCGGAAGGATAGCGTAAAAAATTTACCAGTCCACATAAGACAAAAATCATCAATAGTATTATTGCAATTCTTTTGAAATAATTTTTATTTTTCTCTATTATTATTGTTTTCATTTGTATGTTATTCATAAGCTTTCTCAACTAAATTTCCTGCTGTTTCACTCGCATAATATCCTGCAAATCCTCCAGCAATGGCTCCTGCAATTGTTCCAATAAATGGTATTGGAATAAGAGTTCCAACTGCTGCTCCTGTCCCAACTGACACAAGCCAACTAACTCCAGCACCAGCCACAACTTTTGCTCCTGCTACCGCCGTATTCTCACCGTTAGTATACCCTGTGTTTTGGTAGTTTTGGTAATCGCCAGTTACTCCTTGCCCAACTTCTATAGTCCCAAGAATAACGGTGGTAGCAATGGAACCATTTTTTATTAATTTACTTACATCAAACGTCTTGATATTTGCTGCACTTCCTCCAGTCCAATTAGATGCATAATATTTAAAACTAATGTTTCGTGGGTTATAACTACCATTGTTAGTTAATCTAAAAGAACCTCCTTGATTGCTAGTTGCGCCTAACACACTAGCTCCATCGCCAATTCTATCATTAAATAAGTTTGCGTTATCTAGTGTGCTACTTTTTTTAGATTTTCCTTGTACAACAACTTCCTTAAGTTCTATAACTTTACTAGCAGTTGTTGTTTCAGGGTCATAAACATATGTATTATTGGGGTCATCAATTAGTGGTTTAAAAGCAGGTGTATTTGGACACGTTGGACAAAGTGCTAGACCTTGATTATCGTTTTCAAACAGACCAGATGGGTCAGACCAGTAAACAGGATTGTTAAAACCAAACCTGTAAGGATTATGCATAGGAGCTAACTCGCTTTATGGGTCAATTACATTAAACCTACCAATAGCAGGGTCGTATTGTCGCCAGTCCATCGCTGTAACATTCAGCCCTAGCTCATCTTGGTACTCCTTGCCATTGTACTTATACTTATAACAACAAAGCTAAAACAAAAAAAATCCCGATTGCTCGGGATTTTTCATAAATATATTAAAATTCTATTTCAATTTCTTCTTAACAGCTACTTCATGGTACGATTCAATAACATCTCTTTCTTCGATGTCGTTGTAACCTTTTACTTGAATACCACAATCATATCCTTTAGCTACTTCTTTTACATCATCTTTGAAACGTTTCAATGCTAACAGTTCTCCTGTAAAGACAACCACACCTTCTCTAATGATTCTCATCTTAGCGCTTCTAACAATTTTACCGTCCATTACCATACATCCAGCAATTGAACCAACTTTAGAAATTTTGAAGATCTCTCTAATCTCTGCTGTACCTAAAATCTCTTCCTTCATTTCAGGAGCTAACATTCCTTCCATTGCATCTTTCAAGTCATCAATAGCCGCATAAATAATAGAGTAGTAACGGATATCAATTTCTTCTTTATCTGCTAATTGTCTTGCATTTCCAGCAGGACGAACATTAAATCCGATGATAATCGCATCTGATGCAGAAGCCAACATTACGTCAGTTTCAGTAATTGCTCCAACCCCTTTATGAATAATATTAATTTGAATTTCTTCAGTAGATAATTTAGAGAACGAATCAGACAATGCTTCAACAGAACCATCCACATCTCCTTTAAGGATAATGTTTAATTCTTTAAATTGACCCAATGCAATTCTACGTCCAATTTCATCCAAAGTAATATGACGTTGTGTACGTACCGATTGTTCACGCATCAATTGAGAACGTTTAGATGCAATTTGTTTCGCTTCTTTTTCGTCTTCAAATATATTGAACTTATCACCCGCAGTCGCTGCTCCATCAAGACCAAGAACTGAAACCGGAGTCGAAGGACCCGCCACAGTTACTATGTTCCCTCTTTCATCATGCATGGCTTTAATTTTACCATGATGCTTACCAGCTAACATATAATCTCCAATTTTCAACGTTCCGTTTTGAACTAATATCGTAGAAACATATCCTTTTCCTTTGTCAAGGAAAGCTTCAACAACAGTTCCAGAAGCCGCTTTATTTGGATTTGCTTTCAAATCTAAAAGTTCTGCTTCTAATAATACTTTTTCTAATAATTCTTTCACACCTGTTCCCACTTTCGCAGAAATATCATGTGATTGAATTTTTCCACCCCAATCTTCAACCAATAAATTCATACCTGCTAATCTTTCTTTTACTTTTTCAGGATTAGCATTTGGCTTATCAATTTTATTGATAGCAAATATAATAGGAACTCCAGCTGCTTGAGCATGGCTAATTGCTTCTTTGGTTTGCGGCATGATGTCATCATCAGCAGCAATCACAATAATAGCAATATCGGTAACTTGAGCACCACGCGCACGCATCGCAGTAAACGCTTCGTGACCCGGTGTATCTAAGAATGCAATTTTTTGTCCGTTATCTAAAGTTACTCCGTAGGCACCAATATGTTGTGTTATTCCTCCAGACTCCCCTGCAATTACGTTTTCTTTACGAATGTAATCCAGTAACGATGTTTTACCGTGATCGACGTGACCCATTACCGTTACAATTGGCGCTCGGAAAACTAAATCTTCTTCTCTGTCCTCAACAACTTGAATCGCTTCTTCGATGTCAACAGTAATAAACTCCACTTCATAACCAAATTCATCTGCAACGATAGTCAAGGTTTCTGCGTCAAGACGCTGGTTCATGGTTACCATGATTCCAAGTGACATACACGTACCGATCACTTTCGTAATTGGCACATCCATCATGATGGCAATTTCACCTACCGTAACAAATTCCGTAACCTTAATGGTTTTACTTCCTTCGTCAATAGCTCTTTGCTCATCATCAGATTTCTGACGGTGCGTATCTCTTTTATCTCTTCTATATTTAGCCGCTTTAGATTTACCACCTTTACCTTGTAGTTTCTCTAAAGTCTCTCTAATTTGATTTTTAACTTCCTCTTCAGTAGGCTCCACTTTTGCAACAATAGCAGGTCTGTTACCTTTAACAAATCCAGGTCTTGAACTTCTATTTGCATTGAATCCGCCACCACCTACATTAGGGGTAATCTTATTCGGGTTTGGTGCACCAGGAACTCCTGGTATTGCTGGCGGTCTTGGAGCACCTGGTTTAGGAGCAATCCTTTTACGCTTATTTTTATTTGCATTGGCTGCAGCCGAACCTGGAGCACCCGGTTTATTCGGAGTGATTTTTGGTTCTTCTTTTTTCTTTTTCGGTTTGTTGAACTGAGATAAATCAATTATCTGACCTGTTAAAGTAGTTCCCGATAGTTTTTGATATTGCGTAGTGATGGTTTCATCAACAGGCGCTTCATCTGCTTTCGCAACCGCTTTTGGTTCAGCAGCAACTTCTTCTTTTGGAGCCTCTGGTTTAACTTCTTTTATTCCAACAATAGGTTTTACCTCTTTTTTGTCTGAAACAATTTTTTCTTCCAAAGCCTTTTCTTGCAACGTTTGTTCTGCAGTTACTTTTTCTGGAGTCACTTCTTTTACAACTGGTTTTACTTCCTGTACCTTAGCAACTGGAGTTTCAACTTTCTCAACTGCTTTTGTAGGCGAAATAATGGAAGGCTTCTTTGGATTCAGATCAATTTTACCCACTTGAACAGGTCCTGCTATAACTGCTCGCGCTTTTATAACCTCCTGTTGTTTTAGACGATCCTCCTCAATTTTGCGTTTGTCTTCAATTTCTTTCTCTCGTTCTAAACGCAAAGCCTCTTTTTCTTTCCTTTTCTCTTCTCCTACTTCTTTTGAAGCTTCTTTATTCCCTTTGTCACCTGCAAACTGACCGCACAAGACCTTGTACACATCATCAGAAATCTTTGTGTTTGGATTTGCCTCAATAGCGATTCCTTTATCTTTTAGATAATCCACAGCTCTTTCCAAAGAAATATTCAATTCCCTTAAAACTTTGTTTATTCTAATAATTCTCTCTTCAGACATACAACCTTTTTATTATTACCTTTTTTGTTATTCCTCACTCTACTCCCGCCTCGGTACCTACCGAGTAAGAATTAATTGTAAAGTGGCATGTTTATCGTTGAAGAAACATTGACTAACTGTCAAATTCCTCTTTCAATATTCTCATTACATCTAAAATCGTTTCCTCTTCTAGGTCTGTTCTTCGTACTAAATCTTCAACATCTTGTTTTAAAATACTTTTTGCAGTATCTAAACCAATTTTTGCAAACTCTTCAATAACCCAGTCTTCAATTTCATCTGAAAACTCTGTTAATTCAACATCATCCTCATCAGCAGTTGCACCAGCAACATCGCCTTCGCGAATAACATCTAACTCATAGCCAGTTAATAAACCCGCTAATTTAATATTATGTCCACCACGACCAATTGCTTTTGAAACTTCTTCAAGCTTCAAGAAAACCTCTGCTCTTTTTGTCTCTTCATTAATTTTAATAGACGATACTTTAGCTGGACTTAATGCTCTAGTAATAAACAATTGAATGTTACTAGTATAATTAATTACATCGATATTTTCATTCCCTAATTCACGAACAATTCCGTGAATACGAGACCCTTTCATACCTACACAAGCTCCTACTGGATCAATTCTATCATCGTAAGAATCAACGGCTACTTTTGCTTTTTCACCTGGAATTCTCACTACTTTCTTAACCATAATTAAACCGTCAAAAACTTCAGGAATTTCTTGTTCAAACAATTTCTCTAAAAACTTCTCCGAAGTTCTAGACATGATGATTTGAGGTTTATTTCCTTTTAATTCAACGCTTTCAATTATTCCTCTAACATTATCTCCCTTGCGGAAAAAATCAGAAGGAATTTGTTTTTCTTTTGGCAAAATGATTTCGTTTCCTTCATCATCAACCAAAATTACAACTCTAGGACGCACATGGTGTACTTCAGCAGTGTATATATCGCCAATTAAATCTTTAAACTGTTTGTAAAGATTTGTATTGTCATGCTCATGAATTTTTGAAATTAAATTTTGGCGTAAAGCTAAAATTGCTCTTCTTCCTAAATCAATTAACTTCACTTCTTCAGAAACTTCTTCACCAATTTCAAAATCAGGCTCGATTTTTCTAGCTTCAGTTAAAGTAATTTCAAGGTGATCAAAATCCAAATCTTCATCAGAAACAATCACTCTTCTTTGCCATATTTCCATATCTCCCTTATCAGGATTTATAATAATATCGAAATTATCATCTGAACCGTATTTTTTTTTCAATGCATTTCTAAATACATCTTCTAAAATTGCCATAAGCGTTACACGATCAATAAGTTTATCATCTTTAAACTCTGAGAATGAATCGATTAATGCTAAATTTTCCATGCGAATTCTTTAATTAAAATGTTACTGTAACAATTGCTTCTTTTATATCTTCATAAGGCAACTTAAGTTCTTTTTGAACTGTTTCTTTACCTTTCCCTACCTTTTTAGGTTCTCTTGCTTCCCAAGACAAAACTACAAAATCATCATTAGCTTCTACTAATTCTGCCTCAATTATTTCTGTCCCAGTCTTTACAATCAAAGTTCTCCCGACATTTTTCTTGTATTGCCTTACTAATTTCAATGGCGACCCAACCCCTACCGAAGCTACTTCTAAGGAATAATCTTGTTCTTCCCGATCCAAATCATTGTCTATAAAACGACTTACATCTATACAATCCTGAAGCGCTACTCCATTATCACCATCTACAGTCACAATAACCTTAAAAGCATCAGTGATAACAAGGTCTATCAAAAAAATTGATGGCTTTTCTAAAAGGCATTCTGCCAATAACGTATTTACTTTTTCTTTAAATGTCATATTTTTATAAAAAGAGGGGACATTTAGTCCCCTCATTATCTAGATTTTAATAAATAACGGTGCAAATATAGTGTTTTTTTTATAAACTAAAATAATCACTTGGTGTAAAATAATTTCTTACCTTTAAAAGTCAATTAAAACAACCGTTTTTACCATAATTTAACACTTTCTTATTATGAAACGTATTTTAGTTCCCACCGATTTTTCTGAACATGCCGAAAAAGCTTTAAAGGCAGCAGCATTGATTGCAAAAATAACTAAATGCGAACTATTTATCTTGCATTTATTAGAAATACCGAATCAGATGAACGATGCAATAACAGGAGGCAACGGCATTCCTGAAGAAACACTGTTTTTTAAAAAAGCCAATGAAAAACTACAAAAAACCAAAGACCAACCCTACTTAGCTGGAATTTCCGTACACGCTTCCGTTCAATACGAAAGAGCTTTTAGTGGCATTTTAGCCTTTAATAAAAAAAATAAAATTGATCTCATCGTAATGGGATCTCACGGAACCTCTGGCATTGAAGAGCTTTTGCTCGGCTCCAATACTGAAAAAGTGGTGCGCCTCTCTGAAATACCCGTTTTAGTCATCAAAAAAGAGGTAGGCGAATTAAAATTCAAAAACATGGTTTTCGCTTCTGATTTTTCACCAGAAACGAAAAAACCTTTTACCAAAATGCGAGATTTTGCCGCAATTTTTGAGGCAAATTTATTTTTAGTTTTTATCTGCACCCCAAACAGCTTTAAGACTACTCTTGACGCGGAAAAAATAATGAACAAGTTCATCAAGAACTACGACATTCAAAACTACTCTTTACACATTTTTAATGACACTAATATCGAAAACGGAATTGTCAATTTTTCAAAAACTATCGATGCTGATTTAATAGGACTATGCACCCATGGCAGAACTGGATTGGCTCATTTTTTCACTGGAAGCATCAGCGAAGACTTAGTCAATCATGTTACAAAACCCATCATCACCTTCAAAATCTAACTCCTGATTAACTTCCATCTTGTAAATAGCATTTATAATTTAAAGAAAAAAAAATTCAATAGGAATTTCTTAAATGTATTCCATAAAAAAAGCCCCTCAAGATTGAGGGGCTTTCTGTTGGTCTACAAGGACTCGAACCTTGAACGACTGCACCAAAAACAGTTGTGTTACCATTACACCATAGACCAGCATTGCTGCTAAGCGAGTGCAAATTTAAAATAATATTTAGTTTGTACAAACTTTTTTAGCCTTTTTATAAAAAAAAATTTGCCTTAATTTGAATTTAGAACTAGGATATGATGAAAAAACCTCACAATCAACACGTTATTAAATTGCAATACTTTTCCAGAAAATAATGTTAATGCTACTACGGTTAAACAAAAAAACATTTTCTTTGTAACTTACAATTAAATTAAATTTTAGTACATGGATAAAGCAGCATTCAATTTCAATAAATGGAATACCATCATTGGTTGGCTTACATTTGGAATCGCATTATTAACCTACACTTTGACTGTTGAACCTACCATGAGTTTTTGGGATTGTGGCGAATACATTGCTACTGCAGCAAAATTAGAAGTTGGACACCCACCAGGAGCTCCATTATATCAAATGATTGGTGCTTTTTTCGCCATGTTTGCTACTGATGACACTAAAATTGCCTTAATGGTCAATATGATGTCCGTATTCTCCAGTGCCTTTACCATTTTATTTTTGTTTTGGTCCTCATCCATGGTGCTAAAAAAATTAGTTTCTCGCTTTTCAGACTCAAATTTAAAAGAGGAACCGCTTAAGCAACTAAATAAAAGTAATGAAATTGTAATATTAGGAAGTTCATTTGTTGGCGCTTTAGCTTATACATTCTCTGATAGTTTTTGGTTTAACGCTGTGGAGGCCGAAGTTTACGCGATGGCTTCTTTATTTATTGCGTTGCTATTTTGGCTGGGTTTACGCTGGGAACAAGACATGGATAAACCAAGAGGGAACAAATGGTTATTAATTATTTCTCTTGTTGTTGGACTTTCTTTCGGAGTTCACTTTATGGCGTTATTAACAATTCCTGCTATTGGTTTTCTTTATTTTTTCAAAAATTATAAAGTTGTTACTCTTAAAAGTTTTCTTATTGCCAATGTAGTAGTAATAGCTATTTTACTTTTTATTTTCAAATTACTTCTTCCTATGACCATGGGATTCTTTGGTAAAACCGAAGTCTTTATGGTGAATAGTCTAGGATTACCATTTGATTCAGGAACTCTATTTGTTACTGTTTTACTGGTAGCCTTGTTTTATTTTGGATTAAAATACACCAACAACAAAGGTCTTGCAACTGCCAACACCTTAATTCTATGCATCCTTTTTATCCTAATTGGTTTTTCTACATGGACGATGTTACCGATTCGTGCCAACGCCAATACTGTGATTAACGAAAACAAACCTTCTGATGCTCGTGAAGTTCTTGCCTACTACAATAGAGAACAATACGGAGTAAATCCACTGTTTTACGGCCCTCAATACACCGAAGGATTTGCTGGTTTAGACAAAGACAATCCCTATCTAGACAAAGCACCCAACTACGAAAGAGATTATAAGACCAACACCTACGTTATTGTAAATAATTTCAAAAATGCAGATCAAAATACAGATGATAACCACAAAACGATTTTACCAAGAATGTGGAGTGGTGACCATATTGAAAATTATATGAATTTTACAAATCCTCCTGAGTTTAGGTTAAACCCTAATTATGCTTATGAGGATGATTTAGCTAAATACGGCATTGATCCAAGTCAGCTAAGTGAGGAAGATTATAACAAAGCTATTGCACAACTGAAAAACGAAACACAGAAAACCATAAATGAATTCAGACAAGCCTACGCACAAAAACAAATTGATAATGAAGGGTATATTAAGTTCCTGAAAAGCTATGGTGATTATCTTATCGTTGAGAAACCTGCAACCTTGGACAATCTAGGTTTTATGGTTGAATACCAGTTTGGGTATATGTACTGGAGGTATTTAATGTGGAACTTTGTTGGTCGTCAAAATGATATTCAAGGAAGATACGATTATCTCGATGGTAACTGGCTTAGTGGAATATCATTTATAGATGAATTGCATTTAGGAAGCCAAGAGAACCTACCTTCGGATGTGTTGAATAATAAAGGACGAAATGTCTATTTCTTCCTGCCATTTATTCTTGGTCTAATTGGTTTAATGTACCATGCGAATAAAGATCTTAAAAGCTTTTATGTACTCCTTGCTTTATTTCTATTTACTGGAATAGCATTGAAAATTTACTTAAATGAAAGACCATTTGAGCCTCGAGAAAGAGATTATGCTTTAGTGGGTTCTTTTTATGTATTTGCAATTTGGATAGGTTTTGGGGTTTACGCCTTATATGAAAGTGCGCAAAAATATTTAGCCCCAAAAATTGCCGGTCCACTTATAATCGCAGCAAGTTTATTAGCCGCTCCTGTACTTATGGCTTCTCAAAACTGGGATGACCACGATCGTTCTGGAAAATACACTGCTGTAGCGATGGCAAAAGCATACCTTACCTCCTGTGACCCTAATGCAATTTTGTTTACCATTGGTGATAACGATACTTTTCCGCTTTGGTACGCTCAAGAAATTGAAAAAGTACGAACGGATGTCAAAATCGTAAATACAAGTTTGTTTATGACAGATTGGTACATTGACCAAATGAAAACTAAAACGTACGAATCGGATCCATTACCCATTTCTTTTACACACGATCAATATGTAGGCGACAAACTGGACTATGTAGCCCACATTCCTAAAATTGAAAGCCGTTGGGATATAAAAGATTTTATCGATTTTATTAAAAATCCAAAATCAACTGTTGAAATGCAAAACGGTCAAACCATTCATTTTTATCCTACGAATAAAATCAGAATTCCAGTTAACAAAGACATTATCATCAAAAACAAAGTTGTTTCCCCTAAATACAATGACTCTATAGTTCCATACATTGACTTGGACATTAAAGGCAATGCCTTATATAAAAATAGACTAATGATGCTTGATATCGTTGCCAATAACAATTGGAAACGCCCTATTTACTTTAGTGGAGGTGCATTTGATAATGAAGATTATATCTGGATGAAAGAATACCTTCAATTAGAAGGTATGGTTTATAAATTAGTTCCAATAAGAACCATCATCCCTAAAGATGGAGGTCCACTTGAAATGGGACAAATTGATGCCGATAAAATGTATGCCAAAGTAATGAAATGGGATTGGGGAAATAGCGAAAGCCCAACCATTTATCATGATCCAGAGACCCGAAGAAATAGCATAACCTACCGAACCAATCTCTCAAGATTAATGAATCAGCTAATTCTTGAAGGACAAAAAGACAAGGCAAAAAACATTATCGATTTGGCTATGACAAAAATGCCAGTGGAATATTTCGAATATTATTCCTTAGTAGAACCTTTCGCTGGTGGATATTACAAAATTGGCGAAAAAGTAAAAGCACAGCAATTACTAAAAAAACTAGTGGGTAAGTACCAAGAGAACCTCAACTATTACGGCAACCTTAAATCTTCTGAGCAAAGCAGTATTGCGACTCCTATCATAATCGATATTGAGCGCTACCGAAGTCTCTTGCAGGTGATGAAAGAGAACGGCGACCTGGATTTCTACAACACAAACAGAATCACGTTCAACACTTACATTAAAATGTTTGAACGTTTTGGCCGTGAAAAAGAATAATTTTAAGTAGAAAGTAAGACGAGGAGTTGCTTATAAATTTATGACACAGTAAATTTATAAGCAACTCCTCGTCTCTTTTTAAAAATCAAGGCAGAAATAATTTGCAAAAAACAGACTACTTCTTAGTTTCGATTAAATAAAAACCAGCATTTTATTTATGTCCCTAATTTTCAACTGATGAGCTTCTACTGGATAAAGACCAACTGGATCATAAAAAAGATATTTTCTAATTATATATGGGATGTTTCCAATACTGAAAATATCGTTTACCTTACATTTGACGATGGCCCTGTCCCTGAAGTTACAGGATGGGTTTTGGAAGAATTAAAAAAATACGATGTAAAAGCAACTTTCTTTTGCATAGGAGAGAATATCAAAAAAAACTCAGCCCTATTTAAAAAAGTAATTAATGCTGGCCACGGAGTAGGAAACCACACCTTTAATCATCTAAATGGTTGGAAAACAGAAACGGAAGCTTACGTAGAAAACACAAAACGTTGTGAAGATGTCATTCAAAGCAATAGTAATTACACTTTAAAATCTAAACTATTCCGCCCCCCTTACGGCAAATTAAAAAGGTCCCAAGGAAGAGAAATACGAGCATTAGGATATGAAATAATTATGTGGGATGTACTGAGTGCGGACTTCGACACGACCATCGCCAAAGAAAAATGTTTAGATAATGTTCTATCAAATATAAAACCAGGGAGTATTATTGTTTTTCATGACAGCATAAAAGCATTCAAAAACCTCGAATACGTGTTACCAAAAACACTGGCTTTTTTAAAAAATAATAATTTTCAATGTGCTCTTTTATAAAATAACAAATGCTGTTACAATTGTTCCTGAACGATTCCAATAAGCGTATTGGCATCTAATTCTCCAGACTGTCTCCAGATCATTTGACCTTGTTTGTAAATCATCAAAGTAGGCAAGCCTTTGATGCGTAGGGCATCCGCTAACTCTTGATTTTTATCTACATCAATTTTTATGACTTTTGCTTTATCGCCAAGTGCAGCGGCTACATCTCTGATAACAGGATGCATTGAAACTGAAGATTCGTTCCATTCTGTGTAAAAATCGATTAACACAGGTACTTGAGTATTTATAAGTTCTCCAAATTTTGACATAAAACCAAAAATTTAATTTTTTAAAATTCACTAAAAAGAGATATTTATTTTACAAATGTAGCATTTTTAACGTATTATGCCACATTAACACCTTTTTTTAGTTCAATGACTGTTATTTCCGGCATAATACCTACTCTACCTGGGTAAGCATGAAAACCAAAACCTCTATTAACGTAAACGTATCTTCCTAGGTTTTCATATAAACCCGCCCATTGTTTATAGACGTACTGTGCCAAACTCCATTTAAAGTATCCTGGGATTTCAATACCAAATTGCATTCCATGGGTATGTCCAGAAAGTGTAAGATGATAATGTTTATCGTCATGTTGCACCACATGTTCCCAATGCGAAGGATCATGGCTCATCAAAATCTTGAAATCTTCTTTCTTTAATTGCCCTGAAGCCTTGCTTAAATCTCCGGCTTGTTTAAAATTATGACCCCAGTTCTCAACACCTACTAAGGCTATTTTATCTTCTCCTTTTTGGATAAAAGTATGTTCATTCAACAATAAATTGAACCCTATTTCCCCGTATAGGTTTTTTATAGCTTGAAAATTATCTTCTTTTGCGGCCTCCGTTGGCCACGTAACATATTCTCCATAATCGTGATTCCCCAAAACCGAATATTTACCATATTCGTGCTTTTTAATTTTATTGAATGTTTCTATCCAAGGATGCATTTCCTTTGCATCCGTATTCACGATATCGCCTGTAAACAAAATAAGATCTGAATTTTGCTCATTTACCAAATCAATGGCATAATTAATTTTTTCTGGATTATCAAAACTGCCACTGTGAACATCTGATATTTGAGTAATCGTAAAGCCATCAAAAGCATCTGGTAAATCAGGGAAAAAGATGCGTTGTTTGATTACTTTATAATTGTATTTTCCAACGGTTACCCCATAAATTAATGACAGAAAAGGGACTGCTGCTAATCCCAGTCCTATTTGACTCACAAACTTTCTTCGGGAATTAAGGAAATCTGCACTCTTGTCATAATCGACAAAAAAATTAACGGATCCTACACACAACCTGTAGATGTCTTCCCCCATTAATGTAAGTGTCAAAATTAATTTTGGAACATAAACAATCAGTAGCAAACCCATGGTAAACATCATTTGTTGTGTTTGCCCTACGCTTCGGTCAAATTGCATTAAAGAATAGACAATATATACTAAAAATAAGAGGCTAATAAACTGGATTGAAAACAATGCTGGCTTTGATTTTATCAAAGTTTTTAACACTTGAAAGGTGTAAAGCTCAATAATGAGAAGAATTAAACACAAGAATACGATACGAAAGATCATTATAAAAAAATTTTTAACAAAATAACAAAACAATTTACTGAAATGGTTTTTTATTAGTTAAAGTTTAACGGTTGATTAAAGTGTAAAAGCGCTGTTAGGTTCAAAATTATTCAACAAAAATAAAAACCGCATTACTTTAAATTTCAAGTAATGCGGTTTTTAGATTGTGTACTTTCACTATTTTGCAACTAATGTCATATTTGGAGTTACAATACTATCCCCACTATTTGTCGAAGAATACCTTTGCACATAAACCTCTATAAAATCACCATTTGACAACTCCACCAATGCATTTAATGGCAAGACCACAATATCGCCATTTGTTGCACCACGACCATATATTTTATATTGTGCAACAGCCGTTCCATTTTTAGCAACATAAAGTATATAAGTGCTTAAATTTTGAACTTGAAAAGAAATAGATCCCGTAACTTGAATGAACTTTTTCTTGTTGCCTTCATATATTAATTTATTGCTAACACCGCCTGTAGAAAATCGAAATAAGTTTGATGAAGTGGAAACTCCCACAACCTTTATAATAACGGTTGGATTTGCCCCAGAAAAACTTGTTAAAGCACCTGAACCAACTGCATAATCTACTGAAAACTCACCCACCGCACTAGCATCATCTTCTCTAGGAATTCCAGCTGCATTTACCATCCATTTATTATTAAAATTGTAACCTGTATAACTTCCCGTAGTGTAACCTTTAACGTATTTGCCCGTAGTAAGAGTTCCTGTAAAAACAACATCTCTCATAACAGCATCTCCACTTATTGTGGGATTAATAGAAACATCAAATCCTACATTGGCCCCACTAATTTCACTAAAACCACCTTGCTTTTGCACTAGACCAAAGGTGCCCTCTAGTTTTTCATAAGTACCACTATTATCGCTAAACCAACCCATATTACTCAATAACAATTTGCTTATATCTTTATAAATAATTCCGTTCGCATTCCCGGCGTATTGTACAATACTTAGAAATACTAATGAAAAATTTTCGATCTTACCTACATTAGCTGAACCAACTACTATAGCATCTCTAAATATAAAATTTTGATTGCCACCACCAGTAATATTAAATACATTACCCGCTGTTGCTGTTAAAGTCAGCACTCTTATTGAACCTCCTGTTGTCCCCGTAAAGAGATCTCCACTTGCTTTAACCAATTTATCATCGCTCGAATCTAAACCAGCGACATAAGCATTATTTAGCTCTATAGGTAAGTCTACATTGATTGTTCCATTAATTTCATATAAAGTTTGAGTATCTAGTAAATACTTTGTATTCCCTCCTGCCAACTTTTCCGCAGCTAAAACTGTCGCTAAAACATCTGAAGATTTAATACGTTTAAACTTTAATCTCCCTGTAGTGGCACTATTGATTACATTCCATGAGGTTATTGCTGAATTGTAGTGGTAAAACGATTTCAAATCGATGTCATAAACCATTAATCCATCAGCTGGCGACGCAATAGCCGTTCGTTGTGCCGTTGTCATTCTAGGGGTCAACATTCCTTGAGTTGTCGATGAAACATCTAAAACAGAACTTGCGTTTGGTGTTATCGTGCCTATGCCCACCTGGCCAAACACATTTGTTGTTATTATCATGAAAAATAACAAACAGGCTTGCAAAACCTTTGTAGTAGCGTAATTTTTTTTCATAATAAATAAAATAAAAGATTAAATAATAGAGAATAAAATGGATTCTCAAAACCATTTAGTAAAATTAAACAATATGTCGATTAAATACATATTATGTCGACCAAATACACGTTTTTAATTATAACATATTATTATTCTTATATTTTAAAATAAATTAAAAATAGCCATTTGCTATTTATAGCTATTTTCTTTCGAGCGAAACAATACGGAATAATAACTAAAAAAATACACACTAATTTAATTTTCATTAGTTTGAAATTAGTTTGTGTTGCAGATAAAAACAGAAATTTTTCAAACCAGCTCTCCTTTATCTCACAAGTTTTGTACTTTTGAAAACTTTACAAAAATCACATTTCATGTCACAACAAAAACGCCTGTTCCTTCTAGATGCTTATGCCTTAATCTTTAGAGGATATTATGCTTTCATAAAAAACCCACGAATCAATTCTAAAGGAATGGACACTTCAGCCATCATGGGATTTATGAATTCGTTAATGGACGTAATAAAAAGAGAAAAACCAGATCATTTAGCCGTCGCTTTTGATAACGGCGGAAGCCAATTAAGAAACGAGATTTTTCCGGCGTACAAAGCACATCGCGATGCTACACCAGAAGCCATAAAAATTGCCATTCCCTACATTCAACAGTTGTTGAAGGCCATGCACATTCCCATAATTGAAGTCAAGGGCTTTGAAGCCGATGATTTAATTGGAACTATTGCCAAGCAAGCCGAAAAACAGAATTACAAAGTCTTTATGGTAACTCCCGATAAAGATTTTGCACAACTGGTTTCTGAAAATATATTTATGTACAAACCTGCCCGAATGGGTAATGGAATAGAAATTTGGGGTGTTCCTGAGGTTTTGGCAAAATTCGAAATTGAAAGACCCGATCAAGTAATCGACTTCCTAGGCATGATGGGTGATGCAGCCGATAATATTCCCGGACTTCCTGGCGTAGGCGAAGTTACTGCTAAAAAATTCTTGAAGGAATTTGGAACCATGGACAATCTTTTAGCTAATACCGATAAGCTAAAAGGTAAAATGAAAGAAAATATTGAAGCCAATAAAGAAAAAGGATTATTATCTAAAACGCTAGCGACAATTATCATTGATTGCCCTGTCGTTTTTGACGAGACAGATTATGAGTTATCCACTCCTGATGTTGAAAAAACAGATGCACTATTCAATGAATTAGAGTTCAGAAGAATGGCAGAGCAATTTGATGCCATTTTCAAAAAAGGAGGTACTGCAACAACCAATTCTAATCCTGTTGACGAAACCAAATTATACAAAAAACCACAGCCAAAAAACGAAGATCAGTTTGATCTTTTTGGCAGTGCTATAGCAGATGATTCCTCAGAAGAAACACGCCATCAATTTTATAATACTTTAGAAAATACGGCTCATTCGTATCAAATTATTCAAGGGGATTTAGGATTGAAATTGCTGTTACAAAATTTGCAAAAACAATCTTCAGTTTGTTTTGATACCGAAACAACCGGACTTGATGCTTTGCATGCCGAATTAGTGGGAATTTCGTTTTCTTTTGAAAAAGGAAAAGGATTTTATGTTCCATTTCCCGAAAATCAAGAGGAAGCACAAACTTTAATCGACAAATTCATTCCATTTTTCGAAAATGAAAGCATCGAAAAAATTGGTCAAAATTTAAAATACGATTTAAAAATCCTTTCCAATTATAATATTACCGTAAAAGGAAAATTATTCGACACCATGATTGCCCATTATCTGATTAATCCGGATATGCGTCATAATATGGATATTTTAGCAGAAACGTACTTAAAATATGCGCCACAATCCATTGAAACTTTAATTGGCAAAAAAGGGAAAAACCAGAAATCAATGCGTGATGTTGCATTGGAAGAAATAAAAGAATACGCCGTTGAAGATGCTGATGTAACCTTGCAACTTAAGGAAATATTCACTTTGGAATTAGACAAAACTGGAACTAAAAAACTTTTTGAGGAGATCGAAATTCCGTTAGTAAAAGTCTTGGCTGATATGGAAAAAGAAGGAATTCGGTTAGACGTTCCCTTTTTGAAATCCTTATCACAAGAATTAGACACCGACATCAAAACGCTGGAAGCAACTATTTTTGACATTGCAGGCGAAAAATTCAATTTGGCTTCTCCAAAACAATTGGGAGATATATTATTTGAAAAACTGAAACTGGGTGGAGCCAAACAAAAGAAAACTAAAACGGGTCAATATGCTACTGGCGAGGAAATCCTTAGTTTCTTGGCAAAGGACAACGAAATCGTTTCGGCAATATTAGACTGGCGTTCGCTTATAAAACTGCAGAATACGTATGTAGATGCATTGCCTTTGCAAGTAGATGCGGTCACGAAACGAATACACACAGATTATATGCAAACCGTTGCTGCAACAGGACGTTTGAGTTCTACCAATCCGAATTTACAAAACATCCCTATTCGTACCGAACGTGGACAGCAGATTAGGAAAGCATTTGTAGCCCGTGATGAAAACTACACCTTAGTTTCTGCCGATTATTCTCAAATAGAATTGCGTGTCATTGCAGCGTTAAGTGGTGAAGAAAATATGATCAAGGCATTCCAAAATCATGAAGACATTCATAAATCTACCGCTTCAAAAGTCTTTAATGTACCGCTTGAAGAAGTGACTCGCGAACAACGAAGTCACGCCAAAACGGTAAATTTTGGAATTATTTACGGGGTTTCGGCTTTTGGTTTGAGCAATCAAACCAACTTATCTCGCAAAGAGAGCGCTGATTTAATTGAAGCTTATTATCAAACCTATCCAAGATTAAAATCCTATATTCAAGAACAAATAGATTTCGCTAGAGAGAACGGTTATGTGCAAACTATCCTTGGTCGTCGTCGTTATTTGAAAGATATCAATTCACAAAACGCAATTGTTCGTGGTGGTGCAGAACGAAATGCGGTGAATGCGCCGATACAAGGAAGTGCTGCTGATATCATTAAAATTGCAATGATAAATATCCATGAAAAACTAACTTCTGAAAACTGGAAAAGTAAAATGCTACTTCAAGTACATGATGAATTGGTATTTGATGTACACAATGATGAGCTTGAAAAAATTCAACCGTTGATCAAACATGAAATGGAAAATGCTTTTAAACTAGATGTTCCTTTGGACGTAGATTTAGGAGTTGGAAAAGATTGGCTCGAAGCGCATTAAAATTATCTTCCTTTATACTCATAAAAAAAATCTCTAATGGTTTTAAATGATTAGAGATTTTTTTTGTTGATAGTTGTTTTCAAAACTAGAAATTCCAAGAAAAAGTTACCAGAAAATATCTTGGCAGTAAAGTGCTTCTAAAAATAGTGGTAGAATAATCGTTATTCTGAATTTGCTCAAAATTTTTCTCATTAAATAAATTTTTCAATTCCACACCTATCCGCCACTTATTCTGCTTGGCTTGATAATCGAATCTACTGTTTAGAAATAAAAAATCTACACTTTTATCTTCACTATTTGGAAGAAAATAATCCGCAGAAACAGTCCATTTCCATCGTTTAAACGGACGCACCAAAACGCTAAAGGTTTCTTGAAAGCTAGAATTAGTGAACTGTTGCTGTTGACCTTGACTTTTTGCAACTGAATTTTGAAAAATAGAAGTACTTTCGAAATTCAAAGCAAAGTCAAATGCAGTTTTAAAGAATAATTCATTTCTAAAAAAATTAATTTCATTACTTCTTAATTCCGAATTATTTACAATGTTTTTAAAATTAGAATAATTGAAGGTGGAAGTCAATTTAAATGTAGATTCTAAAAACGGAATGTATTTTGAAACTCTCAGGTTTGCAGATAGATCGTTTGTCCATTCCGGCAAAAAGAAATTATTAATTATGCTGCTCCCCAAAAAACGTACAACTTTTTGTGTGAATTTAAGATAGGATTAAAAACCTTAAATTAGCAGAATTATGTCAAGAACAAGAAGAG
>NZ_FRBU01000004.1 GCF_900142695.1 Flavobacterium xanthum
CTCTTCTTGTTCTTGACATAATTCTGCTAATTTAAGGTTTTTAATCCTATCTTAAATTCACACAAAAAGTTGTACGTTTTTTGGGGAGCAGCATACTTTCATAAATCCAATGTCCTAGACTATAAAGCGATAGCACAACAAAAATGGGAATGAGCACAATCGCAAAAATGTTTTTAAGTTTTATAAATTTATTTACATCTAACGTTTTTTGAATTTTAGATTGGTTGATCTCATTTTTTCTGTTGAGGTTGTAAAAAACAAAAATTAAGAAGAATAAAAGTATAGTTGCTATAATGTCAAGCGTAAAATTCACATTCGTTTTTACAGTGAACCAGCTGGAGTTAATTTCTAATTTAGTTAAGTCTTTAAATATTCTACGAATAATAATTAATGTTATAATTTCATATTGTTTGCCTATATAGATTGTTGTTGATTTAGGTAAATAATAGACTAAAAGATACACTTCGTATATCAATATAAAGGAAAAAGGAGTATAAATGGCAGAGATTGGATTACTCAACAATTTCGAATAATCATTGACCAAAATAATTTCAAGATCAACCAATGCTATAACTAGCAAATGAAGTAAATAGCTAATTATAGCTACAGAGATAAAAAACTTTTCGGTTGTTTTCTTTGTCTTTTCAGATAAAAGAGCGGTATATAAAAAGCTAAACAATGATTTGGTTTCTGTCATTTGAGTTATATATATAGTAAACGTAATCAAAAAAGCCTGAAACTCATTTGAATTTCAGGCTTTTAACTTTCGTTTAAGCGTCTTTTAGCCATTAAATATCATCAAAATCGATATCCGTAAAACTAGATGTTTGTGGTAGGATCTCATCATCTGATTTTTCAGAGGCATATTCTTTTTTGAAATCTTTTTGGTGTCTTTCTGAAATTACCTCTTCGCCTTTATGGTTCAAAACGTAAGAAGTCATATCTCCTAAAATCTCAGCAAAAGCAGCAAAATCCTCCTTGTATAAATAGATTTTATGTTTTTTGAAGTGGAATGATCCATCTTCCTCAGTAAATTTCTTGCTTTCGGTAATGGTAATGTAATAATCATCTGCTTTTGTAGCTCTCACATCAAAGAAATAGGTTCTTCGTCCAGCTCGTAAAACTTTAGAAAATATCTCTTCTTTTTCTAACATGTCATGTTCTCTCATAATCCTTTCTGTCAATTTATGGTTGTTAACTAGTTTCCAAAAATCTATAAAAAATATGTATTACACAACAATTAAAGCATTTCTTTTTCTGAAAGTTGTTTCAAGTACAAAGCGGCGTAATATCCTTCCTGATTTATCAATTGATTATGAGAACCTTGTTGTATAATTTGGCCTTTGTCAATGATAATAATTCGGTCTGCGTTTTTAGCCGAAGAAACGCGATGACTAACAATAATAGTTGTTTTGTCTTTGCATATTTCATGCAAGTTGTTTAGTATCTCTTCTTCGGTTTGGGTATCCACAGCGGATAAGCAATCGTCAAATAGCAAAATCGGAGGATTCTTAATGATGGCTCTCGCAATAGAAACTCTTTGCTTTTGACCGCCAGAAAGGGTAATTCCCCTTTCGCCCAAAACTGTTTCGTATTGTTTACTGAAGCCCATTATATTATCATGAACAACAGCACTTTTAGCAGCAGATTTTACTTCTTCTTCTGTAGCATTTTCTTTTCCGAACATAATATTGTTCTTGATACTGTCTGAAAATAAAAAGGCATCTTGCGGTACAATCCCAATACTGTTGCGTAAATCAAAAAGATTGATGGTGCTTATTTCATTTTTATCAATATTTATTTTTCCTTCTGAAACATCGTACATTCTTGAAATTAGGGATAAAATGGTAGATTTTCCTGAACCTGTTTTGCCTAGGATAGCTAAAGTTTCTCCCTTTTGTACGGTGAAAGATATGTTTTGAAGCGCTTTGATATTGGTGTCTTCATAGGTGTAACTTACATTTTCAAAAGAAATAGTTCCTTCTATTACCGATTTGTTTTCGTTTTTATTTTTTATTTCTGGTTCTATTTTTAGAAATTCATTAAGCCTTTTCTGCGACGCTTCTGCTTCTTGAACCATAGACGAAACCCAACCTAATGATGCTACAGGCCAAGTAAGCATATTGACATACAATATAAATTCAGCGATGGTTCCAATGCTTTTAATGGTGCCATCGATATACATTAAACCACCAAAATAAATGACCACTAAGTTACTGATTCCTATTAGAGCCAACATTAATGGACCAAATAAAGACTGTACTTTGGCCAAATTCAAGCTTTTACTTTTGCTTTCATTCGCTAAATTAACCATGTTGTTTTGATGTTGATCCTCCAAAGAATACGCTTTTATCACGCGGATTCCAGAGAATATTTCTTGTGAAAAACTGGAAACTTTGGATAAATATTGTTGAAAAATGGTGCTTCGTACATTGATTTCTGAACTTAACTTGAAAATAGCATACGATAAAAGCGGTAAGGGCAAGAGTGTGTACAATGTTAATGTAGGCGAGACATTATACATGTAAACAATAACAATAGCAAAACGGATAACCGTGTTTATGGTATACATTACTGCTGGACCAACGTACATTCTCACTTTTGAAACGTCTTCGCTGATTCGGTTCATTAAATCTCCTGTCCGATTTTGCTTGTAAAAATTTTGAGAAAGATTTTCATATTGGCGGAATACTTCGTTTTTTAGGTCAAATTCAATATGGCGCGACATCACAATTAGAGTTTGTCGCATCAAAAAAGTAAGGAAACCCGCAATGATCGTTGTGGCAATAATCAGTAAAATATTCGAAATTAATTCTTGATGAATCACGGATTTAGCAACGGTTTTGTCTTTGGCGAAAGCTTCAATAACCTTAAATGATTTGCTGATCAACTTAGGAGTGAACAACATAAAAATCTGAGCTATAATCGTAAAAACGATTCCGAGTAGAAAACTGTATTTGTATTTGACGAAGTATTTGTTTAAATAACGTAATTCTTTCATTTTTTTAATATATTCTGTGTTGAAATGATTTTATTTTTAGGATAAAATTTTATTTTTAATAATTTAAAGGCTTAACTTTTACTTGTAAATCTTGCTAATTTGGTGATTTTTTAACAAAGCATTCATATATGTTTATATTTTGTGTAAATTTGGATTGTCTTTTTGACAAATTCATAATTTATCACTATTAAAACTTACACTATGAATGCAGCTTTCACAACTGGCAAGGAACTTCAAAAAATGGATCCCGTTTTTGGCCAATTATCATTTGATGATCACGAACAAATTGTATTTTGCAACGACAAAGATACAGGTTTAAAAGCAATTATTGGTATTCATAATTCGGTTATGGGTCCTGCTTTAGGAGGAACACGAATGTATAATTACGCAAACGAATGGGAAGCATTAAATGATGTTTTGCGTCTGTCACGGGGAATGACTTTTAAGGCAGCAATCACAGGATTGAATATTGGTGGAGGTAAAGCAGTTATTATTGGTGATGCCAAAACACAGAAAACACCAGAGTTGATGCGTAAGTTTGGTGAATTTGTACATTCTTTAAGCGGAAGATATATTACTGCTGAGGATGTAGGAATGGAAACCGCAGATATGGATATCGTTAGAGATGTAACACCTTATGTTACCGGAATTTCTGAATCTAGAGGTGGTTCTGGAAATCCATCTCCAATTACGGCTTATGGAGTGTATTTAGGAATGAAAGCAGCTGCTAAACAACAATTTGGTTCGGATGTTTTAAGCGGTAAGAAAGTATTGGTTCAAGGAATTGGTCACGTTGGTGAAACTTTAGTTGATTATTTAACCAAAGAAGGAGCAATCGTTACTATTGCTGATATCAATGAAGAAAAATTGAATGAAGTAGGAACGAAGTACAATGCAGAAATTTTCAGAGGGGAAGATTTATATACTGCAGATGTAGATATTTATGCGCCTTGTGCCATGGGAGCCACGTTAAATGACGCTACTGTATATAAAATTAAAGCAAAAGTTATTGCTGGTGCAGCTAACAATCAGTTGGCAGACGAAAATGTGCATGGAGCAATCCTGCAAGAAAGAGGCATTTTATATGCTCCTGATTTCTTAATTAATGCGGGTGGAATTATTAATGTTTATGCGGAATTAGCACATTATGACAAAGCTGAAATTATGCGTAAGACGGAAAATATTTATAACACAACTCTAGAGATATTTGATTTTGCTCTTGCTAATAAAATCACACCGCACCACGCCGCTTTGACGATTGCTCAAAATCGAATCAATCAAAGAAAATTGGAGAATAGCAAAAAGTAATTTTAACTGTTCCATAATCCGTATTCAGTGTTCATTTCGTCTTGATCGATGCATACGGATTATGGAATACTTTTAAAATAAGCGATTATATATTTTATTTTAAAAAAGTAAAGACTTATTTTTGCAGGCTAATTAATAAAAGTTCTTACAAGGTGGTAAATAGAAGACACATTCGCGTTAAAGTCATGCAATCCATTTATGCGATGCATCAAAGCGGTTCAGATAATTTAGAAAAAGAAGAGAAATTTCTTTTTTACAGTATCGACAATATTCAAGATTTATACCTAATCATGCTTTCTTCGCTGATTGAGATTTGTAAAACAGAAACAATCTTTTTGGATAAATCAAGTCTAAAGCATCTTGCAACTGCTGAGGAACGTAAGCCCAACGAGAAATTCATTAAAAACATGATTTTTCAAATTCTTTCCGAAAACAACTCATTAAGTATTGCACTGGAAAACCGTAAAATTAATAATTGGACTTTAAACGACGATTATATTTTATTGCTTTTGAATGCGATAAAAGCAAGTAGTTTGTATGCTGATTACATGAGTAATGCAGTAAATACATTTGAAGAAGACCGACAATTTATTGTTGATTTGTTTATGGAGGTTATTGTTCCTAATGAAAAATTATACGACTATTTAGAAGATGATAAGTTGACTTGGGTTGATGATATTCCATTAGTGAATACGCATATCATCAAGCAATTGAAAGCGATTAAACCAGGTGAAGATGACAATTTTAGAGTACCAAAATTGTATAAAGACAATGAAGACAAGGATTTTGTAAAAGACTTGTTTCGAAAAACGGTTTTAAATGAAACTGAATTGGCAAAGGAATATCTAGATAAAACGCCCAACTGGGACAGTGATAGAATTGCTGAAATTGATACGATTATCCTTAAAATGGCAATTTGTGAATTCTTGAAATTCCCGTCCATTCCAATAAAAGTTACTCTTAATGAATATTTAGAAGTCGCTAAGGAATATTCTACACCAAAAAGTAGTATTTTTATCAATGGAATTTTAGATAATTTAGTAAAAGAGCTGCAAACCAACAAGAGAATCATCAAAGCTGGTCGTGGTTTAATGTAATAATTAACAAATAAAAAGAGAATTAAAATTATGGAACAATTAACTCAATTTGCACCGTATATATTAATGTTTGTGGTGATCTATTTCTTTATGATCAGACCACAACAAAAAAGAGCTAAAAACGAAAAAGAATTTGAAAGTACGTTAAAAGTAGGTGATAAAATCATTACTAAAAGCGGTCTTCACGGAAAAGTTTCGGAATTAGCGGATACAACTGTTGTTGTAGAAACGATGTCAGGAAAATTAAAAATGGAGCGCTCTGCAATCTCTATGGAAATGAGTGCTGCATTGAACAAAAAATAATTCACTCCTTCTTATCAATATAAAAGTCCCAATCCGATTTTCGGTTTGGGACTTTTTTTATGTAAAAAACAATCCTATTATTTCTTATTCTTTTTATTCTTCTTTGCTTTTTTAGATTTTGCCTTGGCTTTTTTTGCTTTTATCTTGGCTTTAACTTTTGCTTTCTTCGCTTTGTCTTTTTTAGCTTTTTTTGCCTTTTTAGCTTTTGCTTTCGCTTTTTCTTTTGCATCGGCTTTTTTAGCCTTTTTCTTGTCTTTGTCTTTCATTTTCACTGTCTTTTTAGTGGTTTTTTTCTTGTCTTTTTTTTCTGCTACAACAGGAGTACTAGTGTCGCTTTCAACCGCGATAGTTATCGTTTCTTCAATAATTTCTGTTGTGATGGTCTCGTCTACAGGTTCTATAATCGCTACAGGCTCGTCTTTAACTTTGATTACGGGTGTTCTTTTGGCTCTAACCGGCTTTTTAATCTCCGGTTTTGATTCAGCCGGCTTTGTTGTTTCCTCTTCGTTTTGTTGTGTCATAGTTTATATTGTTAGTTTACTACTTGTTTTAATTACATTCTATATTCTGAATAATGTTATTAAATTGTTGTGTTATTGTAAGTAAATATAGTGATTTAAAACATAATGCAATGTTAAGCTTTTCATAGAATAGCTTTTTTTTATTTCAGTAAATCAATTATTTTCGAAACAATGGCATCTGAATTAAAAGTGTAAAACAAGGTTTTAATTTTGTTTTTCAAATAAAAATCGATCAAACTTATGGCCGCACGTTGGCTTATTAAAACAATAAAACCCCAAATCTGAATTTCAGAAATGGGGCTTTATTTTTACAGTAATAATCATTTAAACCTATGTTTTTCAGTAACACTGGAGGTAAACAAGTAATAATTTTATACGATCAACAGGTTAACTAGTTGTATTCCAATATTTTATTTTCTTGCACTATTTTCTATAGCGGTTAATTCAGCTATTTTAACGATTACTTCTACTGCTTTTTGCATGCTTTCTGCAGGAACATATTCGTATTTTCCGTGAAAATTATGGCCACCTGCAAAAATATTAGGGCATGGTAATCCTTTATATGATAACTGAGAACCGTCTGTTCCACCACGAATAGGTTTAATTAATGGTTTTATTCCAATTTCTTTCATTGCTTGTTCAGCAATATCCACAATATGTTTCACAGGTAAAACCTTTTCTTTCATGTTGTAATATTGATCCTTTATTTCGGCTGTAACGATATCTTCACCAAACTGTTTAGCAAATTTCTTATTTATTTTTTTAGTTATTTTTTCTATTAGCTCTTTACGCTTTTCAAATTTTTTCTTGTTGTGATCGCGAATGATTAATTCCAAAACGGTTTCTTCGATACTTCCTGTTAAGTGATGAACGTGAAAAAAACCTTCATATCCTTTTGTTTCTTGTGGAGTCTCTCCATGAGGAAGTTCATTGATGAAATCATTAGCGATCAGCATGGAATTGATCATTTTACCTTTGGCATAGCCAGGATGCACGCTTTTTCCTTTGAAAGTTATTTTGGCGCCAGCTGCATTAAAATTTTCGTATTCTAGTTCCCCAACTTGGCTACCATCCATAGTATAGGCCCAATCAGCTCCAAATTTATCTACATCAAAATGATGGGCACCGCGGCCAATTTCTTCATCTGGTGTAAAGCCAACTCTAATTTTTCCGTGTTTGATTTCTGGATTATTAATAAGAAATTCCATTGCCGTAACAATTTCTGTAATACCGGCTTTATCATCGGCACCTAATAATGTAGTTCCGTCAGTGGTAATCAACGTTTGTCCTTTGTAAAGCAATAAATCTTTGAAATAACTAGGCGATAAAACAATATTTTTATCGGCATTTAATACGATGTCTTTACCATCGTAATTTGGTACAATTTGTGGTTTTATATTGGCTCCGCAAAAATCAGGTGACGTGTCAAAATGAGAAATAAATCCAATCGTTGGTACCTCGTGCTCCACATTACTTGGTAGTGTAGCCATGATATAAGATTTATCATCTATTGAAACGTCTTGCATTCCAATATTTTTCAATTCCTCAACTAGTTTATGAGCTAAATCCCATTGTTTTTTGGTACTTGGAGTTGTTTCTGAATTCGCATCGGATTCCGTATCTATAATTACGTAACTGATGAAACGATCGATGATATGTTGCATGGATTTTTATATGTTTAATTCAAGCAAATATATAAAAATGGAAAGGATAAGAATGTTTAAAAAAGTATAATTTATTAATTGTTTCCAAACATATTATAGGGATCGTAGGGAGAGGCGCTCACTTCTATAGTATCGATCGTGCCATTTTGATCGATGTCATTTTCAAAAGAAAAAGTAAAATTAGTAGCTGTTAATGCGATCACTTTGTAAGTCAAAACAACTTGATTTCCGATATAGAAATAGAGTGTATCCTTTTTTATTTTCCAGTCCAATGTAGCACTGTTGTTCGTGCAATAATCATTTGTAAAAGTGGTTTCAATAAATTGATAAGCTTGTCCCGGTCTATTTAGAAAACCAAAAAAATCATTATTACAATTTGGGTTATGCTCGTAATTATAATAGGTTCCGTTTATTTTCAAAACGTCATACCGCCACCCTTTTAATAGTAAATTGACATTGAATGTAGGTTGGTCAATTGATCCTATTTCTTCATCGTCATTTGAGCAAGAAATAGTAAACAGAATTAGCGCAAGCAAAATTATTTTTTTCAAGTGATTTATTTTTGTGGTGATTGTACAAAAATAGCTTTTATTGTAAGTAATTGTTCAAATGTATGTAGCAAAACAGCAACTATTTTATATTTTTGCACCACACAACTAACTACTCATGTATAAATTACTGATTCGCCCCATACTTTTTAGCTTTGATCCTGAAAAAGTGCACTATTTTACTTTTTCATTGATTCGCTTTGTATCAAAAATACCAGGTTTTCCAGCACTTTTTAAATCTCTTTATGAAGTAAAGGATTCTCGATTAGAAACGGAAGTTTTTGGATTAAAATTTAAAAATCCAGTAGGATTAGCGGCAGGTTTTGATAAAGACGCAAAATTGTATAAAGAACTATCGAATTTTGGTTTTGGTTTTATCGAAATAGGAACACTCACGCCAAAAGGACAAGAGGGAAACCCTAAGAAACGCTTGTTCCGTCTAAGAGAAGATAATGCAATCATCAATAGAATGGGGTTTAATAATGGAGGTGTTCATGACGCGGTGGCACTTTTAAAGAAAAATAAAGGCGTTTTAATAGGCGGGAATATTGGAAAAAACAAACTGACGCCAAATGAGGAAGCCACGTCAGATTACGAAATTTGTTTTGAGGCGTTGTATGATTATGTGGATTATTTTGTAGTAAATGTAAGTTCGCCTAATACACCAAATCTGCGTGCTTTGCAGGATAAAGAACCGCTGACACAGTTGTTGCAAACACTACAAAATAAGAATTTGGCAAAGCCAAAACAAAAGCCAATACTGCTGAAAATCGCACCTGATTTAACCGATGGCCAGTTATTAGATATTATTGATATCGTAAATGAAACTAAAATAGCAGGCGTTATCGCTACCAACACAACTATTTCCAGAGAAGGTCTACAGTCTGAAAATAAAGTAGAAATGGGCGGATTGTCAGGGAAGCCGTTAGCAAAACGTTCGACTGAAGTGATTCGGTTTTTGTCCGAAAAAAGTAATAAATCTTTTCCAATAATTGGAGTAGGAGGCGTTCATTCTGCGGCTGATGCCTTAGAGAAATTAGATGCTGGAGCAAGTTTAGTACAATTGTATACTGGTTTTATTTATGAAGGACCCGCTTTGGTGAAAGCCATAAATAAAGAAATTTTAAAAAGACTGTAGTTTTTAAAATGTAGAAAAATACAGCTAAATATTAATTTGCTAATATTTAAAAACCTTAATTTTAAATTCCTAATTGTTTTTCTATCTTTGGCTGTCTATGGAAGCAATAAAAATTATAGAATGTCCACGTGATGCCATGCAAGGCATTAAACCATTTATTCCTACGAAAAAAAAAGTGGCTTATATTCAGTCTTTGTTGCGTGTAGGTTTTGACAGTATTGATTTTGGGAGTTTTGTTTCGCCTAAAGCGATTCCGCAAATGCTAGATACAGCCGAAGTTTTGGCACAACTTGATTTGTCTCAAACCCAAAGCAAATTACTAGCAATTATTGCTAATACTCAAGGTGCAACACTAGCCTCTGTTCATCCCGAAATACAATATCTAGGTTTTCCATTTTCGATTTCTGAAAATTTCCAAATGCGGAATACGCACAAAACTATAGCCGAATCATTAATCACTCTTCAGGAGATCCTTGAAATTGCTGATAAAAGTAATAAAGAAGTAGTGGCTTATTTATCGATGGGTTTTGGTAATCCGTATGGAGATCCATGGAATATGGAAATTGTTGGGGAGTGGACCCGGAAATTAGCAGCCATGGGTGTTAAGATACTGTCACTCTCGGATACAGTGGGAAGTTCCACTCCTGAGGTAATCTCGTACTTGTTTTCCAATTTAATTCCGAAGTATCCCGAAATAGAATTTGGAGCTCATTTACACACAACACCAGATAAATGGTTTGAGAAAATTGATGCAGCTTATAAAGCGGGATGCCGTCGTTTTGATGGCGCTATCCAGGGTTTTGGTGGCTGTCCAATGGCGACTGATGATCTCACTGGTAATATGCCGACGGAGAAATTGTTGTCCTATTTTACTGCACAAAAGGAATTTACTAATTTGAGTCCAATGAGTTTTGAAAGTGCTTACAATGAAGCTTCTAAATTGTTTGGAGAATATCATTAAAATTAACATCCTGTTATTTACAAACATCAATTACTTCAGAAATAATAAATTTAGGATTGGTTCGTTAGTTATACTGTTCTCTAAATTTTACCATTAAATTACCTTAGTATGAAATTTCGGACTCTCAATAGATTTTTAGGAATACTACTGTCGTTTTTTTTATTTTCCTGCGCAAGTGATTTGGATTTCAATCAGGTGAATGATGTAAAAATAGAACCGGTAGTGGTGACTAATTTAGCTTATTTTGATGTACTTGCAAATCAATTTGTTACCAATGGAGTAGAGCAAAATGTAATTTTTGATGCACCAACGGTTGATATATTTAATGGCTCTTTCTTTAGACAGCGATTAAAAAAAGTGGAACTTTTCTTTGAAATGGAAAACACAATAAATAGAGGGTATTCAGTAGATTTAGTATTTTTAGATAGAAATAATCAACCTGTTCACGCTATTAATCTGGCTATTCCGCCGTACTTAGGTGTAGAAAATAAAGTGACCAAAACGGAAGTGTTTGAAAATACTCAATTAGATCTTTTAAAAAGAACTACAAGAATTGCGTTCACAATGACCATGTTGCCGGGTGCTGCATTAAGCGAAAGTAGTATAGGAAGTTTGAAATTGCGTTCAGGTGTAACCGCTTATTTAGTAGTAGAATGAAAAAAATAGTGTGGGTTTTAGTTCTAATGCTAGCGATAAATTGCTTTTCACAAAACAAACAAATATTATATAATTTTACATCGGTTCCGCAGTCATTACTGACTAATCCTGGTGCTGATTTTAAATACAATTTTTATTTTGGCATTCCTCTCTTGTCTGGAATTTCTGCAAATGTAGGTTCTAGTGGATTTTCAGCTTATGATTTATTTGCCGATAATGGTATCGATTTTAATGTAAAACTGCGGAATGTTGTGTTTTCTACTACAAGAAAAGACAGGCTGGCGATAAACGAGCAAATAGAAGTTTTTAACGGTGGTTTTAAAATTGCTGGAGAACAAAGTGATTCCTATATTTCGTTTGGTATGTATCAGGAATTCGATGCGTTGAGTTATGTTCCTAAAGATTTAGCCATTTTAGCTTTAGACGGGAACAGAGACTATTTGGGTAAAGTTTTTGATTTAGGAGATTTAAATGTAAAAGCTGAAATGCTATCCGTTTTTCATGTTGGATTCCACAAGAACATTAATAAAAACTTTATTTTAGGTGTACGGGGAAAGATTTATTCTAGTATTTATAATGTTAGTTCTACAAATAACTCGGGTTATATTTACACTAATCCATCTTCAGCCGGAGTCTACGAACAGATGATTTATTCTCAACTGCAACTTAATACATCAGGCATCGCAAAATATGATGACGAGAATTATGAACCTAATGTAGTAAAAGATATCACCAAAAGGGCTTTTTTAGGTGGTAATTTAGGGTTGGGATTTGATGCTGGTTTTACCTATTATCCAAAGAAAAATGTACAGCTAACTGCAAGTATGATAGACGTTGGTTTTATTAAGCACAACAAAGAAGTGGAAAGTTTAACTTATAAAGGAACCTATGAATACAAGGGAGTAATTCCAAAATTCAGTTCTGGAGAATCGGTTGAAAATGGATTTCAAGATTTTAAGGACGCTATTCCTTTGGACACCTTATACGCAGCTTATACAACTTGGCGCCCGGCTAAATTCAATTCTTCCGTTCAGTTTTCATTTGATGAAGAAAGACCAGAAGAGTGTAATTGTTTAGATTATAATCCGGAAACTATTTATAAAAGCGCGATAGGTGCTCAGCTCTTTGTGATGACTACGCCAAGAACGCCATTGGTTGCCTTTACCACTTTTTACAGAAGAAAAATTTTCAAGTCATTGCAAATGAAAGCAACATATACTTTGGATTCGTATTCATACAATAACATAGGTTTGGGATTATCTAGCACTTTTGGCCCTGTAAATTTCTATGTTCTTGCTGACAATCTTTTGGAATACAGAGATATTACCAAAGCAAACAGTCTTTCTTTTCAACTGGGACTAAATGTTATCTTTAAGAATAGAAAAAAATAAATGTTATTCTAAATCGGAGGCTTTCCGTCGTTTAAATCCTTTGTAAATTTCTATCCAAAGTACGGACACAATCCCTACTAAAATACTCAATCCCATTTGGAATCCAGAAACCCTTTCAAACTGGAAAAAAGAGGCAAATAATGGGATAAACAACAAGGAAGCCGTTACTAAAATGGTGGCGCTGATGATCAATAAGACCAAATTATTTTTGTAGTGTAATGTTGTTAAAATGGAGTAATAAAAGGAACGATTGGCAAGTGTTAGAAAAATATTAGACGAAATTAACGTTAGGAATACCACGGTCCTTGTGGTACTCTCAGAACAATGTGTAGCTACGCAATACTGGTACATAAATAACAGTCCAATTGTGATGACAAGACCTTGAATGATACTGATTGTAATTTCTTTAAGTTTAAAAAATGTACTAGTAAAAGGTCTGGGTTGTAACAGCATTAAGTTGCGTTCCATAGGTTCGTTCTCGTATATTATAGAGCAAGTAGGTCCCATGATTATTTCCAAAAATATAACGTGAACTGGGGAGAAAATATTAGGATAAATCCATCCTAATGCCAAAGGGATAAAGATAATCAAGATGATAGGGATGTGTATTGAAATGATATATTGTATGGCTTTTTTTAGATTGTTGTATATTTTCCTACCCATGGCAACCGCATCAATCATTTTGGAGAAATCATCCTCAATCAGGATCAGATTGGCAGCTTGTTTCGCAATTTCTGTTCCCTTTTTTCCCATAGCAATTCCTATGTGGGCTGATTTTAAAGCGGGTCCATCGTTTACACCATCACCAGTCATGGCTACAATTTGATTGTTGTCTTTTAGTGCTTTTATAATCTTGAGTTTAGCTTCAGGAAACATTCTGGTAAAAATGGCAGTTTCCATAACCTTTTCTCTAAGTGTTGCGTCGTCCATCGCCATTAATTCATCTCCATTTATTGTTTTATCGGCATTTCTAAAACCAATTTGTTTAGCAATTGTCGCTGTTGTTTCCGCATTGTCGCCTGTAACTATTTTTACTTGGATTCCAGCTTTGTATAGGGTTTCGAAAACCGCTTTTATATTTGCTTTTGGAGGATCGTAAAAAGCAACTAGTCCTTTAAATTTAAAAGAAAAATCCTGTTGTTTTTCAGGATAATCAGAGCCTGAAAATGCTGCAAGTCCAACACCTAAAACCCGATAACCTTCTAAAGCCATTTTGCTCATTGCGGCTATAATTTTTTGTTTTTCATTTTCGGATAAATTTGAAGTTGCTATTAATGCTTCAGTAGCACCTTTGGCAGCGATAATTCTGTTCCCATTATGATTCTCGAAAACATGAGTCATCATAGGTGGTTTCCCCTCTAATGGATATTCATGTACAAGTTTAAAATTAGGCCGTTCGTCCGCTGTTTTTAATTTGGAATAGGCATCATGCAAGGCGATTTCCATTGGGTCAAAAGGAATGGGTTCGCTGGCCCACATCGCTATAGTTAATAATTCAGTATTATTGTCCGAGCAAGGTTCGTTTATAGTATCATTCGACAGCGTATAGCATTGCGCCAGACTCATCTTGTTTTCTGTAATGGTTCCTGTTTTATCTGTACAAATTACGTTTGCACTTCCTAAAGTTTCTACGGTTTTTGTTTGTTTAACAATAATCCCCATTTTCATCAAGCGCCAAGAACCAAGAGCCATAAAGGTGGTAAAAGCAACTGGAATCTCCTCTGGAATAATACTCATTGCCAAAGTTAGCGCTTTCAAAAGGCTGTCTAGAACCTCTTTTGAATTGTAATAATTTATAAACCAGACAAAGCCAAAAATCACCAAACCAACAAGAGACATTTTTTTGACAAAGTTTCCGATCTGAATTTGCAAAGGTGTTTTTTCTTCCACAATAGATTCTAGACTTTTGCCTATTATTCCCAATTGAGTTTTGTTGCCTATAGCGGTTACTTCACAAATCGCCAAACCACCTGTGACAATTGTTCCAAGAAATACGGTATTGTTTTTTGTTGTTTCATTTTTAAAAACAGCCAGCGATTCTCCAGTAAGAATGGATTCATTAACAGAGAAATCATTGGATTGCAGGATGACGCCGTCCGCAGGAATAAAAGTGCCTTCTTCCGCTTGGAGCAGATCACCTATGACAATTTCCTCGCTTGGAATTTCTATTATTTCATTGTTGCGAATGACTTTGCTTTTGGGTTGGGATAATTTTTTTAAAGCTTCAATTGCTGTTCTGCTTTTTGATTCCTGATAAAGTGAAATAGTAGAAACTAACAGTATTGCTACGGTCATGAAAATTCCATTTCCAAAATCGCCTGTAATGAAATAAATACTGGTTGCAGTAAGTAAAAGCAGGAACATGGGTTCTTTGACCATTTCAAATACCGAATTCAGAAAAAGATTTTTTTTCTGTTGAACTATAGCGTTTGATCCAAACTTTGTTCTCGAAAGTACTACTTCTTCATTTGAAAGTCCTTTCAGCGGTTGTTGGGTTTCTGTCATAACAAAATAAATTAATCAGATTTAATAGATTGGAAACCATAGCGTAAATCAGGAACAAGGAATTGCCTTCGAAATGCAATTTAATTATTTATTGTATAAAGAAGCTGTTTTTTTGCTTAAAATTGTCTATATTTGCACGCAATTAAACTCCAACTACAATTGCAATGATCGCACACAACTCTAAGATTATCGGTGAAGGATTAACTTACGATGATGTTCTATTAGTACCCAACTACTCCAATGTGCTTCCGCGCGAAGTGAGTATTCAATCAAAATTTTCAAGAAATATAACACTAAATGTTCCAATTGTATCCGCTGCAATGGATACGGTAACCGAAAGTGCAATGGCAATTGCTATGGCTCAAGAGGGTGGAATAGGTGTTTTACATAAAAATATGACAATCGAGCAGCAAGCTGCTAAAGTACGAAAAGTAAAGCGTGCTGAGTCTGGAATGATTATAGATCCAGTTACTTTGCCGTTGACTTCTACTGTAGCTGATGCTAAAAATGCGATGAAAGAATATGGAATTGGAGGAATTCCAATTGTAGATGATAATCAAATTTTAAAAGGAATCGTCACTAACAGAGATTTACGTTTTGAAAAAAATAGTGCCAGACCTATTATTGAGGTAATGACCAGCGAAAATTTGGTTACTGTTGCGGAAGGTACTTCACTAGAACAAGCAGAAGTAGTTTTACAGGGACACAAAATCGAAAAATTACCAGTTGTTAACAAAGACTACAAATTAGTAGGCTTAATAACATTTAGAGATATCACTAAATTAACTCAAAAACCAATTGCAAATAAAGATGTTTATGGTCGTTTGCGAGTTGCTGCAGCCATCGGTGTAACTGGTGATGCTGTTCAAAGAGCTGAAGCATTAGTAAATGCTGGAGTTGATGCCATTATTATTGATACCGCTCACGGACACACACAAGGTGTTGTCAACGTATTGAAAGAAGTAAAAAGTAAATTTCCTCAAATTGATGTTATTGTAGGTAACATTGCTACACCGGAAGCAGCTAAGTTCTTAGTTGAAAATGGAGCTGATGGTGTAAAAGTAGGAATTGGACCTGGTTCAATTTGTACTACGCGCATTGTTGCGGGTGTTGGTTTTCCTCAATTTTCTGCTGTTCTTGAAGTGGCTGCGGCTATCAAAGGGACTGGAGTTCCTGTAATTGCAGATGGTGGAATTCGGTATACAGGTGATATTCCTAAGGCTATTGCTGCAGGTGCTGACTGTGTGATGTTGGGTTCCTTATTGGCCGGTACCATGGAATCTCCTGGTGAAACTATTATTTTTGAAGGAAGAAAATTCAAATCGTACCGCGGAATGGGTTCTGTTGAAGCGATGCAGGAAGGTTCAAAAGACCGTTATTTTCAAGATGTTGAAGATGATGTAAAGAAATTAGTTCCAGAAGGAATTGTGGGTCGTGTACCTTATAAAGGGGAATTGAATGAAAGTATGCAGCAATTCGTTGGGGGTCTTAGAGCTGGAATGGGTTATTGTGGTTCAAAAGATATTCCTACGCTACAAGAAACTGGTCGTTTTGTTCGCATTACAGCTAGTGGAATCAATGAGAGTCATCCTCATAATGTAACGATTACAAAAGAAGCTCCAAATTATTCAAGATAAATTTTAAGCTAAAAGCATAAAAAAGGCTGCCTAGAGTTGAAAACTTTTGGCAGCCTTTTTAAGTACTTAATCTCTTTTTGGAGTGTTTTTCTTGTCTCTCTTTTCTTCTTTCTTTTCTTTAGCCGTTTTCAATGGCTCTTTTTTAGCTGTTTTCTTTGCGTCTTGACTTTTTGCCATGATATAGATTTTTAAAATTAGTTTTTTATGATGTAAGTAAAAGTATATAATTTTTTTGATTTGGAATCAAAAAATATTTTTAAAACGTTCCTTCAATGATTAATTATCATACTCCCTTGGCATACAATGAGTGAGATGTAATTGGCATATTAAAAATGGAGGTGTCTCTCTTCGTAAATAAGAAGTTCTGTTTTAGATTTTAATTAACCTATAGAATCTTTACCGCAGTAATAATTATTTTTGAAACTAACAATTGTCGCGATAGACCCTGATAAAAAATACTGCCAAGTTTAAAGTTTACGGCATTGGCACCAGTAAATTCCTATAATTGTATTGTCGTTATTGTTGTAGTACATACTTTGAAATGTGATCCTATCAATCGATTACATTGTATTGGAATTTTAATTCTGTGCTAAGTGTATCTGATTAAAGTGAAAATTTCTAATCGCTACTGCCATCGAGGAATTGTAGAATTAGAAATAAAACCGACTGGATTTTCATTGTATTTATTTCTTCTTCAAAACCTTATATTCCTCATAACAACCACTTATAGCATCCATAATTTGTAAATCGTTTGCGGATTGTATAAAAGATTCGGAATAGTTACAACGCTGGAGAATTTCAGCTATTTCATTTTTTTCAACGCCTAAAAGAACTGAAATCATTTCTCTATCAAACTTAGATTCTAGTAGATTCCGAACCGTGTCATCTTTTTTCATCTCTTTAAGTTTCTTGAGCTCTTTTGGGTTTTTACCAAAAAAATTATAGAGCACATCTGCTGGATTAAAGATGGATCCAAGTACTCTTCCAAAGGCATTTGGAGAATAAGCGCCTGCTTCATATCCTTGGGTTAACCCTGAAATGCTGTACCTGTAGTTTTCTTTAACGGGAATAATTTTAGTGTCAACTTCTAGATATCCTGTTAAATTAAAGGGACGTATTACTATTTCTTCAAGTGCGATGGCTTTTTCAGTAAGTTGTATTTTTGTGCTTTTATTTTTGATCCAGTCATTGGTAACACGCACGCGGAGCGATTGAAAACCTAGGCTAGTAATGTGAAGTGTGTCGTTGAGTTGCACATCGATTTCAAAATAGCCTCTTGAGTCAGTAGTTGCACCTCTTACTTTGTTGATATTTATGATATTCACATTAGGTAAAGACTGTCTAGTTGTGTTACTGATGATGATGCCATCAACTTTTTGGGAAGGTTCTTTAACTTGTGCAACAGCAACCGCAGAGAGGATTGTAAACAAAAAAACTACAAAATATTTCATACACTGATTTAAGACTTTAAAAGTAATAAATCAGGATTAAATATTTTGTAGTTCTAGTATATAATTACAAGAAAATTAACAATGAATGTTAGTCTCTTCTTGGTCTTCTTGGTCTTGGTGCGTCACCAAAGCTTTGAGAGCGTCTAGGTGCTCTATCTGATGAACCTTCAGTTCTAGGTCTGTCAGATGAAAAACCACCTTCTCTTCTTGGAGCAGCACTTCTAGAATCGCTTCTTCCGCCAAATCCACCTTCTCTTGGAGCTGAATTTCTATCGCTTCTAAAGCCACCGCCAGAACCTTCTCTTCTTGGAGCAAAACTACCTTCTCTTCTTGGAGCAGAACTTCTTTCGCCACCAGAGCGACCTCCGCCAAAACCACCACCAGAGCTTCTTCCATTATGGTCACGTCTTCCGCCACCTTCATTTTTAGAAATTTCAACATTGATTCTACGTCCTTCTAATTGTACGTTGTTCAATACTTCCATTACTTTATCAGTATGTTCCGGATCAGTGTTAAAGAAAGAGAAACCTTCTTTTACATCAACTTTGAAAACGTCATCACGACCTAAGTCTAATGTTTCTTTTAAGTAATCTTTCAATGACATCCAATCAAAGTTATCTCTAGAACCTATGTTCACAAAATACCTCGTTGCACCACCATTGTTATTTTCTCTTGGAGCACCATCTCTGTCATCACGTTCTCTTCGTTCGGAACCTGAAGCTTGATTAGAAAGGTCTCTCGTTTTCTTGTAGTAATTGATAAAACGATTAAATTCAACCGATACCATTTTCTTGATTAATTCTTCTTTCGAAAGATCTTCAAGAACGCTGTTTATTGCAGGTAAATAGTTGTCAATTTCGTGATCAACCTCTACATCTTTAATTTTATTAGCTAAGTGCAATAATTGAATTTCGCAGATTTCAATCCCAGATGGAATAGTTTTTTCTTCGAATTTTTGTTTGATGATTCTTTCAATAGAAGAAATCTTACGCAATTCGCTTTTAGTTACAATTACAATAGAAGTACCTAATTTACCAGCACGACCCGTACGACCTGAACGGTGGTTGTACGTTTCAATTTCGTCAGGAAGTTGGTAATTTACTACGTGAGTAATATTATCAACGTCAATTCCACGAGCAGCAACATCTGTCGCAACAAGCATTTGGATTTGGCGACCTCTAAAAGATTTCATTACACCATCACGTTGCGCTTGAGATAAATCTCCGTGCAAGGCAGCAGCGCTGTATCCATCTTCGACTAATTTTTCAGCAACAGCTTGTGTATCTCTTTTGGTACGACAAAATACTACTGAGAAGATGTCTGGATTAGCATCAGCTAAACGTTTCAAAGCTTCGTAACGGTCACGTGCATTTACAAGGTAAAATTCGTGAGAAACGGTAGCTGAACCTGAATTTTTAGCTCCAACTGTAATTTCAATTGGATCGGTCATGAACTGTTTTCCAATACGTGCTACTTCAGCAGGCATTGTTGCAGAGAATAACCATGTGTTTTTTTCGTCTGGCGTAGTAGACAGGATGTTTACGATATCTTCGTAGAAACCCATGTTTAACATTTCGTCAGCTTCGTCAAGAATACAGTAGTTGATTTGAGAAATGTTTACCAATCCTCTATTAATCATATCTTGCATTCTTCCTGGAGTTGCTACAATAATTTGTGCTCCTCTCTTTATGTCTCTCGCTTGTTCTGTAATGCTAGCTCCACCGTAAACTGCTACCACATTAATACCTTTTTCGTATTTAGAGTAGTTTTTAATTTCGTTGGTAATCTGCAAACAAAGTTCACGTGTTGGAGATAAAATTAATGCTTGTGTGTTTCTGTTGTTGGCATCAATTTTCTGAATAACTGGAAATCCAAATGCTGCCGTTTTCCCTGTCCCTGTCTGAGCCAACGCAACCATATCTGTGTCTTTTTCCAATAATAGGGGAATCGCTTTCTCCTGTACTTCGGTCGGATTTTCAAATCCTAGATCTAAAATCGCCTTCAGTAACGATTCACTCAATCCTAATTGTTCAAATTTATTCATATGTATTTTTAAAATAGGGTGCAAAATTACTGTTTATAATCCATATAAACTAATGCTATTTTAAGAATTAATGATTTATTACAATTTGATTATCAGATTGTTATATTTTTAATTGTAAATTACACTATGCAGTCGCAGCTATTTTAGTGGGATATTGCTCTTTAGAATTTAATAATTTGTTCGAAAGAGTGTGTTTAATGCGCTCTATTCCGATGTTTTCAAAAAATCAATTAGTTTTTTAGTTGCCTTTCCCCTGTGACTGATTTTGTTTTTTATCTCTAATGATAATTGGGCGAATGTTTCGTCATAACCGTCTGGCTGAAAAATGGGATCGTATCCAAAACCCTGATCTCCAATTTTTTTTGAAGTGATCAATCCTCGTGCTATTCCAGTAAAAAGATGCTGATTGCCATTTAGATTTAATGTCATAACGGTTTTAAACTGTGCAGCTCTATTATTTTTGCTGCCAAGCGCATCCAATAATTTATTTATATTATCATCTGCGTTGCGTTGTTCCCCAGCATAGCGCGCGGAGTAAACGCCGGGATCACCATTCAAAGAGTCTACTTCTAGTCCAGTATCATCTGCAAAGCAATTGTAGCCAAATTTTTCAGTCACATAATTTGCTTTTTGAATTGCATTCCCTTCAATAGTTCCAGCTGTTTCTGGAATGTCTTCAAAACATCCTATACTTTCAAGACTCAATATAAGAATTGTATCAGGAAGCATGCTTTGTAATTCTAGGATTTTGTTTTTGTTATTAGAAGCGAAAACGAGTTGCATTTTTTTTTGATTTAATTTCCAAATATACGCTTTATCGGTAGGACAGATCCCATTTGAAGTATTTTATTGTTTATTAAATATAGGGAGCTGTATTTGTAATAAATATTTTAAAACCTGTACACTAAATTATTTTTAAAGTATTGATATTCATGTAATTGTGTAAATTTTTTATATCTTTGAATGTCGTTTTGGTTGATCACTTGAATAATTTGCCAGTATATGGTGATACTATTTAAATAGCTAATTTTACTGAACGGTAAAGTTTGTAATGGTAAATCGAAATTAACAATCGGAGGCACTTTAAAAAGGCCTCCTTTTTTTATTTGTTGGTTTCCCTAAATAATAATTATTCCTGTACTTTTTTGATAGTTAATTTTCTACACCACTTTTGTTCAATTGTAATTCTGCGTTCATTATTACTAATATCTATTTAATAACTGATAATCAATACGTTAATGATTAGTTAAAGTGTTTGATGTTGTTTTTTTATGTTCTAATTAGTTGTATATTTGATTATGGTTTTGGTTTATTGTTGAATATATCCATTTGCAAGGAGAAGAGTATTTACTAGTTAGTAGTATCGAAAGATATAAGCTGATAACAAAAAACCAAAGTCCATAATTAGGAGGCCCTTTAAAAAGGCCTCCTTTTTTTATTTGTTGGTATCCCTAAATAGCAATTATTCCTGTACTTTTTTGATAGTTAATTTTCTACGCCACTTTTGTTCAATTGTAATTCTGCGTTCATTATTACTAATATCTATTTAATAACTGATAATCAATAAGTTAATGATTAGTTAAAGTGTTTGATGTTGTTTTTTTATGTTTTAATTAGTTGTATATTTGATTATGGTTTTGGTTTATTGTTGAATATAACCATCTGCAAGGAGAAGAGTATTTACTAGTCAGTAGTATCGAAAGATATAAACTGATAACAAAAAACCAAAGTCCATATTTGGAGGCCCTTTAAAAAGGCCTCCTTTTTTTTGTGCTACTCCTTGAAGTAGTAGTTTTTACAGATTGTTTTTCAAAAGAATTTTTCAAAGCTTATTTTTAAAAATTAGTTGCCAAATAACATAAATGGAGTGAAAAAAGTCATTTGCCAATTCATGATAAAAATAATTTAAATAACTGATTATCAATTTATTTTGTTGTTTAAAATCGTAAATTTGAGTGTGGTTTTGATTAATTACTTGGGATGGCAATCTCACAATGAAATTGATATTTCATAATCGACTCTTCTTGTAATAGTAGCAGTTAATATTGGTAAATCAGAATCAACAATTGGAGGACTCTAAAAGTCCTCCTTTTTTTTAATACTGTAAACCATAATCTATTTTAAAAAATAGATAAGTAGTAAGCATTTGTCTGTAACGGCTATTTTACTGCGTGTTGAAAAGGGTTTAGTTGTGGCATGTAACACGTTAATTTTTTGGTTTAAAAACTATTTTTCAATATTTTTTCATTTAAATATTGCTAACTTTAAGTATGTTTTTGATTAATTACTTGAATATGTCTTTCCTACAATAGGAATGACAATTCAATAATCAGCTATACTACTAATTGTATGAGTTGATAATGGTAAATCAGAATCAGCAACAGGAGGGCCGTAATGGCCCTCCTGTTTATTTAGTAAAGGTTCTTTTTTAATGCTTTGTTACGCTTTTTAAATTGTCAGGAAAATACAAATCAGCTAAATGAGCAAATTCATCACCACGCATGAAAATGTTTATATCTACCTCTTTGAAGCTTTTTTTTCCTGCGGCAGCGAGTAGTTCATTTGCCGAATGCAATGTGTTTTTATGAAAATGAAAAACACGTTCTGATTTGTCTCTTACAACTAATCCTTTCATTAACATTTTGTCTTGTGTAGCCACTCCCGTAGGGCATGTATTGGTATTGCAACGCAATGCTTGAATACAGCCTATTGAAAACATAAAGCCTCGAGCACTATTGCAAATATCTGCACCAAGAGCAACTGCTCTCAGAATTGAATAGCCCGATATCATTTTGCCACTGCAAATAATGCGTATGCGGTCTCTAATTCCAAAACGGACTAAAGTTTTATTGACAAATATAAGTGCAGGTTCAAATGGCATTCCTACACCATCTGCAAATTCTAATGGCGCAGCTCCCGTTCCTCCTTCGGCACCGTCAACAGTGATAAAATCGGGGAAGCAGTTTTGAGTAATCATTTCTTGGCAAATCATTTCAAATTCTCTAGTGTCCCCGATGCAAAGTTTGAAACCTATTGGTTTTCCATTGGAAAGTACTCGTAATTTTGATATGAAAGCAATCAAACCTTTAAAATCTTCAAAAGCAGAATGATTGGGAGGTGAAAGAATCGTTGTATGTGGTAAGACACCTCTTATTTTAGCAATTTGTATCGTGTTTTTTGCTGCTGGTAAAACTCCTCCATGGCCTGGTTTAGCTCCTTGTGATAATTTAATCTCAATCATTTTTACTTCTGGTAAATTTGCTTTTTCAGCAAATTTACCGCCGTCAAATCCACCTCTGTCATCGCGACAACCAAAATAACCCGTTCCTATTTGTCATGTAACATCGCCTCCTTGCTGATGGAATTCGGTTAAGCCGCCTTCCCCTGTATTGTGATAAAAGTTTCCTTTTAAAGCTCCTTTATTTAGAGCCATGATAGCATTCTCACTCAAAGAACCAAAACTCATTGCAGAAATATTCAATAAAGAAGCTGAATAAGGCTGTAAACAGTCTTTTCCTCCAATTGTTATTCGAGGAAGTTCCTCATTGACGACCGCAGGAAAAATGGAATGTTTAATGCCTTCATAATGATGTTCTTTTAAATTGAGTTGCGTTCCAAAAGGAGTAGTAGAGTCGATGTTTTTGGCTCTTTGATATACGAGGGAGCGCTCATTTCTTGAAAAAGGTTTTCCGTCAGTGGAACGTTCGATAAAATATTGTTGTATTTCTGGAGCTATCATTTCGAATAAATATCTGAAATAACCCAAAACCGGAAAATTTCTTAAAATAGCATGTTTGTGTTGGATGCTGTTAGCCAAACCAATTAATAATATAATGGTCAAGAGTACCATAAATAGCAGGCCGACATTGAAATAAAAATAAATAATACCGTTGCAAATTAATGCGGATAGTATTAAAACGAAAAACTTTTGTCTCATTCTCAAAATTGTTTAAGCCCCTAAAATACTAAGAATATTAAATATTTCTTACTTTTAACGCTTTTAATTATAAAGGATTTTTTTAATTCGCATTCGCGTTCTGGATTAAGGACGTGGTTTGAAAACCATAAGATCCTTTTTAACGTATCTGTTTTTAATTAATAACAATTCACAAACTATGAGTCTAAAAATAGATAAACAGATACTTGCTGTTTCAAAATTTTTATTTTTCGTCTTGTTTTTTTCTAACACGTATGCACAGTATGTCTTCCCAAGCGATGCAATTCCTCAAAAAATTTCTTTACACAAATACACTACGATTGCTGATGTAGGTCAAAGAAATTTAGACGTCAAATTTGTTATGGCTAATTTTGATGCTTTGAAACCGCTACAACTTGAAACTGAAAATGACGATTTAGGTTTTATTCAAAATAATTTCTGGTCAAAAACAGTACTAAAAAATCCGACTAATTCTAGCTTGAATTACTACTTAGAAACGGCCAGACCCGTTACTGATTTAGTCGAATTATATACCGTTGATAGTATTAATGGGAAAATTACAAAATTAGTAAGTGGTGATGCCATTCCGTATTCGGAGCGAAGTTTTGAGAACCGTAAAGCTATTTTCAAAATAGACCTTGCGCCAAGATCGACTCAGCAGTTGTATTTGCATTTAAAGAGTGATGGTGAAGCTATTAAAATTCCAGTCATGCTGTATTCAGCAGAAAGTTTTATGACAATGATATCAAATGAACAATTGTTTTTTGGTATGTTTTATGGAATTTTAGTCATTGCAACAATAATCTATTTCTTCTTCTTTTTTGCTTTGAGCGATAAGATCTTTTTATACTATAGTTTATATGTTTTTTTTGTGGGTTTGTTACAATTTGCTTTAGATGGATTTTTCTTCAAATTCGTTACGCCAAATGCAGGTTGGTTTTCTAATCATGCTTTATTGTTTATAGCGATTATAGCGGTTTTTTTATCGGGTAAATACAGTGAGTTGTTTTTAAAAATTAAAAGTAATAGTCGAAAAATCAACATTCTGTTTAATGTTGCTTATGCCTTATTGTTTTCGTTATTGTTCTGCGTTATTTTTATCCCGTCCATTTTGTTGTTTTCTTACATTTTAGTTAATGTGCTTACACTCGTATTTCTAATCTTAATTGTTTATTCCATAGCCTATCTCTATTATAAAAGGAAGCCCGTAGATGCTTTTTTTACTGCTGGTATTTTATTTTTAATAACAGGTTTTGGCATCTTTATTTTGTATAATTTCGGCTTATTACCCAATACCTTTTTTACTCAAAACAGTTCGAAATTGGGAACCGGTTTAGAGGTTATTTTCCTATCCCTTTCGATGTCCAAATTAATTAGAAATTTGAAAAACGAAAAAAATGAACTCAATCGGATAGCCTTGGTCCGTTCTGAAGAAATGAACGATTTGAAGTCTTACTTCTTGTCCAACATCAGTCATGAATTGCGAACGCCATTGAATGCTATTGTAAACTTGATTGATTCCATTTCTAGTGAAGTTCAGGACGATAAAATTAAACAAAACTGTCAGGTCATAAAATATTCATCTCATAGTTTATTGAGTTCTGTTAATGATATTTTAGATTTTTCTAAAATTGAAAAAGGGGAATTGAAGTTGGAAATGAATCAATTTGATCCCTTGCAGGTTTTGCAGCATTTAAAAGATAATGCCAATCGAATTGCCACAGAAAAAGGATTGCAGTTTGAATTTTCTGCCTCAAGAATTGTTCCTCATTTATTATTTGGGGATCAAACTCGTTTACAGCAGATTGTTAATAATGTGCTGAATAATGCTTTAAAATTTACATCCACAGGTTTTATTAAATTTACTATTGATAGTGAACTAAAAGCGAACAATAGAGCCAGTTTAATTTTGACCATTTCTGATTCAGGTGTAGGATTTCCAAAAGAGAAAATGGATCGTATTTTTGCTTCTTTTTCTCAAAATAATAGTAATAACAAGCGCCAATTTGGTGGACTTGGATTGGGTCTTTATATCGTGAAAACATTGGTCAATATGCAAAATGGAACTATCGAAATGAATAGTACAGTCAACCAAGGAACTACGTGCATAATAGAATTAGATTTTGATATGGTGCAGCAGGAAAAAAAGGAAGTAATTGGAATTGAGCCCGTAGTTTGCGATTTAGGAGGCAAAACTATTTTGGTAGTGGAAGACAATCCTATTAATCAAATGGTTGTTAAAATGATAACTAAAAAATGGTTGAACACCACCGTTATTTATGCCAATAATGGACAAGAAGCACTCGAGGCATTCAAAATAAATCAATTTGATATTGTCTTAATGGATCTTCAAATGCCAGTCATGGATGGATACGAAGCGACAATTGCAATTAGAAACGGGGAAGCAGGAGCAGAGAATGTAAATATACCCATTATTGCCATAACCGCTGATGTGATGGAAACCACAAAGCAGCGGGTTAAAGACATTGGGATGAATCATTATTTATCCAAACCTATAAGGAAAGAAACCTTGTATGAAACAGTAAAAAAATTAGTTTAGCTGAAACGCAATCGTACATAAACATGTTTGATTCCTTTTTTTTCAGATTCTCGTTCGTCTATTTCCAAGATATCAGTTAATGATTTTAGCATTGGAGTTAATTTTACAAAACCATAATTTCTAGGATCAAATTCTGGTTTTCTTTTTACGATTAGGTTTCCCACATCACCTAGAAATGCCCATCCATCATCATCGCAAATATCTTCTATGGTGGTTTCAATCAATTCAATGGTTTCTGTGTCGATTTTGCTCAATGATTTCTCTATCGGTTTTTCAACTGTTTTTCCAGCAGGTTTTCCAGCAGGTTTTATAGTATCTGCAGAACGTTTTTTTGCTTTTTTCTGAATAGCGCCATCTAAAACTTCGATATAAATAAATCGGTCGCAAGCAACTATAAAAGAATTGGGCGTTTTTTTCTCTCCAAGTCCAATAACTTTCATTCCAGATTCTCTCAAACGAATTGCAAGTCGTGTAAAATCAGAATCACTAGAAACAATACAAAAACCGTCTACTTTATCCGAATATAACAAGTCCATGGCGTCAATAATCATCGCTGAATCCGACGAGTTTTTACCCACTGTGTAGCTGTATTGTTGAATAGGTGTAATGGCGTGTTCTAATAAAACACTTTTCCACCCACCAGCATTTGGCTTGGTCCAATCGGCATAAATGCGCTTGGTGGTTGGTGTTCCAAATTTGGCTATTTCTTCCATCATTCCTTTTACATTGCTGTATGGAACATTATCAGCATCAATGAGAACGGCCAATTTTAATTCTTTTGTATCTTGTGACATTTTTTGATTTTGTTGCGTTTTTCTACTTTAAAGGTAGGAATAATTCTTTTAATTGATATTTCTTTACTTTTTGTTAGCTAAATCTTTGATGGAAACCTCGTTGATTCTAACATCTTTAATAACGGCTTCGCCATTTTTTATCGCAACTAAAGCATAAGTTTGATCCTTCTTATTTAGGGATAAATCTCGATAAATTTTTTCGGCGTCAGAGGCACTATTTTCATTCATATAAAACCGATCAAAAGGAAGGTCCAAAGCTATTTTATTCTGGTCAATAGTAAAGGCGATTTTTGATTTAACATAACAATTTTCAGCAGTGGGTTTATTTCTCGAAATTGAAATTATCTGTGCAAAACCATCTTCATTCGTTTTTATAGTGGCATAAACGGTCTCTCCTATCATCCATTTAGAGGCATTTTTAACGGTTATTTCTCGTTCTTTAAAAAAAAGAGTAATGTACTTTCCTCTAAAAGCATCATAAGGATCTACTGGAGCAGTTTGAAACTTGAACTCAGTTCCAGTTTTCACTACGTCTTCCTGTTTCAATATCATTTGCAACGGAACATACAATTGTACTACAATCAGTAAAATAAATAATAGGACTTGTACTTTCTTATTTTTCATTTCTATTTCTATTTTTTAGCATGATATAATTAGTTGCGAAAAATCCAAAACCAATGACAATAAAAACAATTCCTCGGATCACAAAACTCAAATTGGTATCAAAAAAACGACAAGCAATAAGAATGGTAATTATTACTAAACCAAAATTTAGTATTCCCAAATGTTTTTGGGTAATCCCGCGTTTAATCTCCGCAATCCCTATTGCTAATACGATTCCATTGGCGACAAGAGAAAATTCGTATCCCGAAATGAAAGGAAGGATATTGGTCAGAAAGACGAAGTCGAAAATGGAACTTTCTTTGAATTTCGTTTTGGAGTTTTTTGCAAAATATAAGACAGCAGCAAAAAGTGTAAGAAGAAAAGTAGTTAAAAATTCGGTTGAAAAAAAAGTATCTTTCGCAGAAATAGTATTATAAATAGACTTATCCCAAAACCACTTAAAGCTATAAAGCAACAGCAGGTAGAGTATTCCTAATTTACCAATAATCAGATAGCTATTATTTTTTAATTTTAAATTTTTAAAAAAGGAGGATTCACCAATAAAATAAAAAATCGTAAACAAACTCATGTAGCTTAAATACAACAGATTCTCATTTTTGTTAGCGATAGTGCCTAAACATATTAAAAGAGATAGCGAAACAAACCAGTTATGAAAAAGGGTGAAATTGCTTTGTGAATTAGTTCTGAGTAGTTGTATATAGTGTGGAACTATTCCTAGAATTAGTAACCAATAATAATAAGAATGGGCATTTGGATAACTAAAGTAATTCGTATTGCAAGCATAGTAGGTAATTCCAATAAGATATAATAGCGAAACTATTGAGGATCGAATAAGATATACTAATGGCAAGCACAAAAGCATCCAAGTGATTAAAAATGAACTTAAATCTCCTGGAATATTATAAACCTGAGCAATTAATGAAATTGTGGTTCCAACGGCAAAGAATAGAAAAACGGCAGAACTTTCTCTCCAAGTATTGTTTTCGGACTTTTTTAAAAGGGAATAGCCACTTGAGAATTGACCCATCAAAAGAGGCAGAAACGATAGGATTATTTTTGAAGGTCGGGATAAATTATCCCAGTTATGCGCAAAAACTAGTACGACTCCAAGTCCAATAAGAATAGCTCCTAAAACACCAAAAACCAAATACAGCTTATGCTCACTTCCACTTTCTTTTTGGCTATAATAAGACTTAATTTTTTCGGCTGTTTCGGGTGTAATTATGTTGTCTTTCAGCAGATCGTGCAGATCGTTTGTAATTTTGGGAGACATAAACTATATTTTGTATGTCCCAAATATACAAAGATTATTGTTGAAATCATCTTTAAGTCCTAATTCATCCTGAAGGTGAGAGACGCCCTTTTGTACTGCTTTGGCAAGGGATAAAGCTCTTTTTATAGACATCATAAATGATATTAACTGGCATTAGGATTAGTTTCAAAAAAGTATAAAGTTAAAGCTTGAAAAATAAATTTACTTTCAAGTCCTTTATAAAATTTAAATAATTATTTTTGCAACTTCTTAAAATTAAAATTATTACTTGATATATTATGGTAAAAGATTTATTCGAAAGGATTCAAAACAATAAAGGACCTTTAGGGAAATGGGCTTCACAAGCCGAAGGTTATTTTGTTTTTCCAAAATTAGAAGGGGAGCTTGGTCCAAGAATGCAGTTTGGTGGAAAAGATATTTTAAATTGGAGTTTGAATGACTATTTAGGGCTTGCCAATCACCCTGAAGTACGTAAGGCTGATACAGAAGCGGCAGCACAATATGGCGCGGCATACCCAATGGGCGCACGTATGATGAGTGGACATACCAAATATCACGAGCAATTAGAAAATGAATTAGCGGCTTTTGTAAAGAAAGAATCAGCGTATTTATTGAATTTTGGATACCAAGGAATCATGTCTACAATTGATGCCCTGGCTACAAAAAATGATGTAATTGTATATGACGTTGATGCTCATGCTTGTATTATTGATGGAGTTCGTTTGCACATGGGGAAACGTTTTACATACCGACACAATGACCTAGCGAGTATGGAAAAAAACTTGCAACGTGCTACAAAATTAGCTGAAGTAACAGGAGGAGGAATTCTTTTTATTACTGAAGGTGTTTTTGGAATGCGCGGACAGCAAGGGAAATTGAAAGAAATTGTTGCCATGAAGGAAAAATATAATTTCCGTTTGTTGGTTGATGATGCACACGGTTTTGGTACACTTGGAAAAACAGGAGCTGGAGCAGGTGAGGAGCAAGGTTGTCAAGATGGTATAGATGTTTATTTCTCTACTTTTGCAAAATCGATGGCTAATATTGGTGCTTTTATAGCAGCAGACAAAGATATTATTGACTATTTGAAGTACAATTTGCGTTCCCAAATGTTTGCTAAGGCATTACCAATGATTCAAACAATTGGTTCGTTGAAGCGTTTAGAATTGTTGCGTAATCATCCAGAATTAAAAGATAAATTATGGGAAAATGTAAATGCATTACAAAACGGATTGAGAGAACGTAACTTTAATATTGGAGATACAAATACTTGTGTGACTCCTGTATATCTTGAAGGAAGTGTGCCAGAAGCAATGATTATGGTAAACGATTTAAGAGAGAATTACGGTATTTTTTTATCTATTGTAATCTATCCAGTTATTCCAAAAGGAATTATCTTGTTGAGAATGATTCCTACCACGTCTCATACGTTATCAGATGTAGAGGAAACACTTACTGCCTTTGAAGCGATTCGTGAAAAATTAGAAAATGGTACGTACAAAGAGATTGCATCTAGAACAAAAGTAGATTTAGACGCATAGTTCCACAACCACTCTTTTCGTCTTTGGAAATTGGGGTAATAAAAGTGAAAATTAAAAAGTAAAAAATCTCGTTCACCACGGTGACTGAGATTTTTTTTTGTTTCTAGTCCAATGGAAATAACGTAGATTTATTAAAATTATACAAAGGAATATGACAAAAATACGTGTGTTGATTCTCGCTTTGGTGAGTGTTCTCTTTTCGTGTAATAAACAAAAAGGAACTGATGTAACTCCAGAAAAAAATGATAGTGAAGAGCCTATTTCTGAGCAGTTTTATAGTGGTAACATTAAAAAAGATACCATTTTGATGAATCTGACAATGGAAGGCAATAAGATACTATCTGGAAAATTAATTTACAATTTTTACGAAAAAGATAAAAATGAAGGAACACTTATTGGAGAATTAAAAGGCGATACGCTTCTTGCCGATTATACCTTTATGTCTGAAGGTATTTCATCCGTTCGACAAGTTGTTTTCTTGAAAAAAGGAGATACGTACATAGAAGGTTATGGAGATATAGTCGAAGAGGCTTCCGGAAAAGTAATTTTCAAAGATCGAAAACAATTGAAATTTGATGGAAAAAGCGTTTTGTCAAAAGTGGATTCTCAATCGAAACCTTTATAATGTAGAGTAAGTCAAGATCGAATATAGAATCAAAAAATCCCATTGGTAAATGGGATTTTCTCTCTAGACTCTACGTTAATTCTTTGCGAAAAGTACATCTTCGTTTGTGAATCACGGGAAAAAAATGCTTCCATAAGTTAATACTAGCTGCATTATCAGCTAGCTCAGGAGTTCTGAAGCAGTTTATAATTCCCTTTTCAGTGAAGGTCTCATAGTATTCATTGAAAATTATTGCGGTTACCGCCTTGTTTTGATAGTCAGGATGGACGCCTATTAAATAAAAAATCACACTTTTACTTTGCTTTTTAGCCCTTAGCAAATGCAAAAATCCAAAAGGGAATAATTTTCCTTTCGATTTTTTCAAAGCTTCCGCAAAATCAGGCATCACAATACTAAAAGCTACAATATTATGATCTTTATCCTCCACGAATTTGACATATTCGGGATTGATAAAGCTGATATAGTTTTTCTTGAAATATTCTTTTTGGGTATCTGAAATTGCTACAAAAGAGGATAACGAAGCATAAGATTCATTGAATAAATCAAACATTTTATCCACATGTGGCATTATTTCTTTAGTGGTTTTAAAATTTAACGGCGCTAATTGGTATCTTTTCTTCACTAGATCATTGGCTTTCTTGAAAAATTCCGGTTTTACATTGGCAAAAGGAAACTTACTTTCAATATATTCTTTCTCTTTGATGTAACCCAGTTTTTCAAAATGATCTGCATAATACGGATGATTATACCAAGTGATCATGGTTCCAATTTCGTCAAACCCTTCAGTTAGCACACCAACTTTGTCTAAGTTTGAAAATCCCATTGGACCTTCAACATATTCTAAGTTGTTTTTTCGCCCCAATTCGTACACTTTTTCAAGTAATGCTTTTGTTACCTCAATATCGTCAATGGTATCAAACCAACCAAAGCGGACTTTCATTTTTTGTTGGTCTTTTACTTCTTTCCAATTTATTATTGCTGCAATTCGCCCTACGATTGAATTGTCTTTGTAGGCTAGGAAAAAATAGGCTTCGGCATCTTCGAAAGCAGGATTTTTTGTTTTATCAAAGGTTTCTAATTCGTCAGCAATAATAGGTGGAACCCAATATTTGTTGTCTTTATATAAAGAAAAAGGGAATTTTATATACGCTGTTAATTCACTTTTCGTAATCGCTTCTTTTATTGTAATCATAATATTTCTTGAAATTCTATATTATCCTTTTTTTGTCTTTTTGGCTCTTTTCTCTGCTTTTTCTCCTGAATCACCTGAGTCAATATTTACGCGTACTTCTTTATAATTAGCATCATACCGCCAAGAAAAACCAATTCCTCCATAAACGATAGACGGTGTGTTCTTAAGGCTTGAGCTTATTGAAGCATCAATTTGAAAGTCTTTGTTTATTAAATAAGCAGCACCTCCACGAACGATGGCATCGCTGTAAAAATCACTTTTAAATCCTTGGTTTTCCACAAATCCAGACCATTTGTCATTAAATCCTCGTGTTAACGTTACTACATAACCATAACTTGGAAAATCGGTCGTTACATAATCTGCAATGATGTTAGTCACAAAAACCCATTTGCCATCACCTAAGTGATTTTGGGTGATCAACATGATTTTTGGAGATATGCTGGATTCTGGAGAGAAAGCGTAAGGATTATCTGCCATCGTAAAATTAGCCCCAGCAAATAATGAAACGGCAGGGAGTAATTGGCGCCAATTGAATTTTCTGTTGGCTTTCCAGCTGTAAATATTAACTTTTTTCTCATAGTTTTTAAAAGGATCGTAAATTAAAAACTTAGCTCCTAAAATCGTCTGTTTGAAATCTGCTATATTGGAGTTGTTAAATAACGAATTGTATTTCTCGTTTTGGTATTGGATGTCTGCTATCAATTCGAGCCTTTCCATGAACAATCCCCAGCGCAGTGTAGCATCAATTCCAAAACCATTAGCATCATAATTTAGTAGATTATGTTTTTGTTTGATTCCATATAGGCCTGTTTCTATTTGAATAACTGATTTTCCTACAGAGTAAGCAGACATAGTTTCGCCTGGTCTATTAGAATTAATTTGATCAGTATGTTGTCCATAATGAATGCTTGGAATTGTTAATAGGATTGCTGCAAGTACCATTTTTATTTTTTGCATAGTAGTATTTTAATTAAAAAGTGACAACGCTTTTCAAATGTACTATATTTTATTATTTATTTAAGAATGATATTTTAATTTTGAGCGTTGGATTTATTAATTTTGAAAAAAATTACACATTTATGCAAACAGCTTCCTTTACTGGTTTTATAAAAGCACTTTTTTATATGATCGCTTTTTACTATATTTTTAGGTTTTTGGCAAAATTGTTTTTGCCACTAATTGTAAAAAAAGTTGTAGAAAAAGCAGGGCAAAACATGCAACAGCAACAACAGAATACGTGGAATAATACGCAAAGTAAAGATGAAATAATATACAATTCGGAGAATGTCAAAAACCCACGCGAAACCAAAAAAGTGGGAGATTACGTTGATTACGAAGAAATCGATTAAATTTGTCGTTATTTGCAGGTTTTTTATTCTAATCCAAACTTTTTTAAATTGAAAATAATAAATAAGTTCTATCCGCACGCCCTTGCTATACTTGGTTTTGTATTCGTTTCTGTTCTTTATTTTTATCCTGTATTACAAGGAAAACAAATTTTCCAGTCTGATATTGTGCAGTATACCGGAATGGCCAAAGAACAAAATGACTTTAGAGCCACGGATGATGTTGAACCGTATTGGACTAATTCAGCCTTTGCTGGAATGCCTACCTATCAATTGGGAGCAAAATATCCGCACGATTATATTGGAGCTTTAGATGATGTATTGCGATTTTTACCGCGTCCTGCGGATTATTTATTTTTATATTTCCTCGGATTTTACGGTTTGATGCTGGTGTTAAAAGTTGATCCTTTGAAAGCTTTTTTTGGTGCTTTAGCCTTTGGTTTATCTACTTATTTAATTATCATTCTCGGCGTTGGCCATAATGCGAAAGCACATGCAATTGCTTATATGCCGTTGGTTATTGCCGGTTTTATTCTGGTGTTTCAAAAAAAATATATTTTGGGAGGTTTGATTACGCTTTTTGCGACAGCATTAGAAATCAATGCAAATCATTTCCAAATGACCTATTATTTATTGATTTTCTTATTGATTCTTTCTGCTTATTTTTTATATCAGCAAGTAAAAGAGAAGGAATATAAATCCTTGTTGTATTCGTTTGGGATATTAGCAGCAGCAGGAATTTTAGCTATTGGTGCCAATGCTACGAATCTATTAGCCACTTCTGAGTATGCTGATTTTAGTATTCGTGGAAAAAGCGAATTGACTTTCAATCCAAACGGTTCGAAAAATGAGACTACTTCTTCAATGTCTAAGGACTATATTACGGAGTATAGTTATGGAGTGATGGAAAGTTTTAATCTTATTGCACCTCGACTTTTCGGGGGTTCAAATAATGAGGCTGTTGGTAAAGACAGTAATATGTATGAATTCATGATAAGTCAGGGAGTTCCAGAAGATCAGGCAACTGATTTTGTTTCGGGAATGCCAACGTATTGGGGAGATCAACCTATTGTGGCCGCTCCTGCATATATTGGAATCGTAGTATTCTTTTTGGCAATTTTGGCTTTGTTCATCGATAAAAGAAAGATTAAATATGTATTCCTATCCGGTTCAATAGTTGCGTTAGTTCTCTCATGGGGTAAAAACTTTCCATTTTTGACCGACTTTTTTATTGATTATGTTCCAATGTACGATAAATTCAGAGCGGTATCTTCAATCCAAGTTGTGTTAGAATTGTGTTTCCCCGTTTTGGCTATTATGGGATTGCAGTCTTTCTTCAAATTGGACAAAAAACTGCAATGGAAAGCATTATATGAAACGACAATTTTAGGTTTAGGAATTATTTTGATTTTATTTTTAAGCAAAAGTATGTTCAGCTTTTCTGGAGGAAACGATGCTTATTTTCAAGAAAGTTACGGTCCTGAATTTGTAAGCGCTCTTAAGCTGGATCGAATGAGTTTATACAGTGCAGATTTATTGCGATCAGGCTTTTTTGTTGTGTTAACAGCCGGCGTTTTATGGTTGTCCATAAAAGAGCGATTTGCTCAAAATACAGCCATTATAATTGTAGGTTTATTGATGGTTTCCGATTTGTTTTTTGTGGATAAAAAATATGTATCTGGGAAAGATTTTGTAAGCGGAAGTCAAGTTGAAGTACCTTTTCAAGAGTCACCTTCAGATACTGAGATTCTAAAGGACACCGCTAATTACCGCGTTTTTGAAGTAGGCGATATCATGGGTGCAAGAGCTTCTTATTTTCATAAATCTATTGGTGGATACAGTGCCGTAAGACCTAGAAGAATGCAACAATTAATTGATTATCAGATTTCCAAAAATAATATAGAAGTGCTTAATATGCTTAATGTTAAGTATGTTATCCAAAAAGACAAAGAAGGAAAAGAATTCCCAGTATCAAATCCGGATGTTAATGGAAATGCATGGTTTGTGAGCCAAGTAAAATTGGTGAACTCTGCCGACCAAGAAATGAAGGCATTAGAAAATTTGGATTCTAAAAATGTGGCGGTTGTAAACAACAAAGATTTTCAACTTAAAAATGTGGCTTTCGCCAAAGATAGTTCAGCGACTATAACTTTAGAAAATTACAAACCTAACTACTTGAAATATGTATCAAACAATTCAAATGAAGGTTTAGCCGTTTTCTCTGAAATGTATTATGGAAAAGGTTGGAATGCGTATATTGATGGAAAAAGTGTGTCTCATATTAGAGTGGATTATGTTTTAAGAGGATTGCAAATTCCTGCAGGAAAACACAAGATAGAATTTAAGTTTGAGCCTCAAGTGGTAAAAACAGGAAGTACAATTACCTTGATTAGTTCGGTTGGCATGTTATTGCTTTTGATTGGAGGAATTTATTTTGAAAGGAAGAATAGATTTAAGAATATTGATTAATGATTTTTGATGTAAGAACTTTAGAAGTAGTCGTCATGATTTATTCATCTTATTAATTCAATATTCATTTAGTATCTTTGTTGTAATCTAAAAAAAAGCAATGATGAAAAAGGTATTTCTTAATTGTGGAGCTCCAGAGGAGTTAGAAGTTAAAAGAATTGTCGAAATCAAATCGCTTTCTTATCTAGAAAGATTAGAAAGATTAATGGCGATTTTAGAGGTTTCGTATATGATTAAAACAGCCAAAAAAATACAATCTAAAAAATAATGAATGAGCAAATAGTTGCCATTTGGAATAGTTTTTTTCAAAACAAAGTTAGATATATAACTATTGGTGGTTTTGCCGTAAATATTTATGGTTATAATCGTAATACAGGAGATATTGATATTTATTTAGAAGACACTCTTGAGAATCGAATTAATTTAAGAAAGGCATTAAAGTCTATTGATTTAGGAGATTTTGAAACCATTGAAACAATGCAATTTATTCCTGGTTGGACAGATTTTACATTGAGTTATGGTTTGCGATTGGATATTATGACCGCCGTTAAAGGTTTGGAAAATAAATCATTTGATTCGCTTTTAAATGACGCTACTGTTTTAATGATTAAAGAAACTCCTGTTTATTTTATTGATTATGATAATTTGATTATTGCCAAAAAAGCGACAAACAGACCAAAAGACATTCTAGATATCGAGGAATTGGAAAAATTAAATGGAAACTAAACGTTTAAATTGTAGAGATCTTAAATCACTAATTTCATTCAAAAATCAATCAATATCAATTGAATATTAAATCATAAATTGGAAAACAAAAAAATCCTTATAATCACCTATTATTGGCCGCCAGCTGGAGGGCCAGGCGTGCAACGGTGGCTTAAATTTGTTAAGTACTTGCCAGACTTTGGTGTCCAGCCAATTGTCTATATCCCCGAGAATCCTACGTATCCCATTGTTGATGAAAATTTGGTAAATGAAGTTTCAGAAAAAGCGATTATTCTGAAACAGACCATTTTTGAACCCTATCAACTAGCATCTTTTCTTTCAAAGAATAAAACTAAAAAGATGAATTCTGGAATTATTCCAAATCAGAAAAAGCAATCTTTTTTAGATAAAACGTTTCTTTGGATTCGGGGGAATCTTTTTATTCCAGATGCGCGTGTTTTTTGGGTAAAACCATCGGTTGATTATCTGGAGAAATACATTAAAGAAAATAATATTGATACCATAATAACATCTGGACCGCCGCACAGTTTACATCTTATTGGATTAGAATTAAAACAAAAATTATATCTGAAATGGTTTGCTGATTTCAGAGATCCGTGGACCACTATTGGCTATCACAAATCCTTGCGATTGTCTAGATTTGCAGCCAAAAAACACAAAGCACTGGAACATCAGGTTTTGAATACAGCCGATACTATTATTGTCACTAGTAAAACGACTAAAACGGAATTTGAAGCGATTACGCGCCAGCCTATTGAAGTAATAACAAATGGATATGATACGGAACAAGTTGCAAAACAGACTTTAGATACTAAATTTAGCTTAGCACATATTGGTTCCTTTCTATCTGAGAGAAATCCTCTGATTTTATGGGAAAGTTTGGTTGAACTGACACAAGAGATTCCAGATTTTAAATCACATTTAGAAATAAAACTAATCGGAGCAGTTAGTCAGGAAGTTTTGGAAACGATTATGCATTTTGGATTGAATCCGTATTTGAATAATTTAGGATATCTTTCGCACGCAGAAGCAATTGCACAGCAAAGGAAATCGCAGGTTTTATTGCTGATCGAAATTGATTCTGAAGACACAAAGAGTATTATTCCTGGTAAATTGTTCGAATATATGGTTTCGAACAGACCTATAATTGCCATTGGCCCAAAGGATTCTGATTTTGCCGAAATCATCAACAACACGAACACCGGCGTCTTCCTCAAGTATTCCGAAAAAATGAAATTAAAAAGTGTAATTTTGGAATTTTATAATCAATTTTTAGAGGGGAAGTTACAATCAAATGGAGTGGGATTACAGCACTATTCACGAAAGAACTTAACCAAACAATTGGTTTCGTTGCTAAACAAAATGTAAATTAGAAGTGAGGTTGATTATAACTTCACAAAAAGATAATAATGGGAATAGTACTAAATCAATCTTTAAAGAATACAATAATTACCTACTTAGGTTTTGGAATTGGAGCAATAAATACACTTTATTTATATCCCATTTTTTTAGGTGCTACGTATTATGCTTTAACTAATTATATACTTTCTGTTGCTAATGTAATCATGCCTTTGTTTGCAATAGGAATGCAAAATACATTAGTTAAATTCTATTCTCAGTACAACACTGACGAAGAACGATCTCAGTTTTTGTCTTTTACTGTTTTGTTTCCGTTACTGCTCTCCATCCCGTTAATTTTTATAGGATTTATTTTTTTTGATGATATTTTAATTTTTGTATCCAAGAAAAATCCAGTCGTTAAGGATTTTATTTGGCTCATTCCATTTATAGGACTGTGCATGGCCTATTTCGAAATTTTTTACGCTTGGGCCAGAGTTCACATGCACTCGGTTTTTGGTAATTTTATCAAAGAAGTAGGTTTGAGATTGTTTTCCTTAGTTGCGTTGATTGGGGTGTACTATAATTGGATTACTGTAGTAGATTTTGTCTACATAACCGCTGGGATTTATTTTTTGGCGCTGTTGATCACCATGGCTTATGCATTTTATATTAAAAAACCCAGTTTTCAGATCGCTGTTCCAAAAAATGCGAAAGGTTTATTAGAATATACTTTCTACATTATTTTATCAGGAAGTGTGGCTAATTTGCTTTTGGATGGTGACAAAATTATGCTGAATCAATATATGGTTATTGAAAACATTGCCTATTATTCGATAGCAACTTTTATTGCTTTAGTAATATCAGTTCCAAGTCGCGCGATGCATCAAATTGTATATCCAATTACCGCTAAACTGATGCACGACGATAAATTTAGCGAATTGAATGCGTTATATAAAAAGACATCAATCAATTTACAAGTGGTAGGTGGTTTTGTAATGCTAGGAATTTTTGTAAATATTAATCAGCTCTATGAAATTGTACCAAAAGAATACAGCGGTGGAATATTAGTTGTTTTTATGATTGGATTATCAAAATATTTTGATTTGATTTTAGGAAACAACAATGCAATCATTTTTAATACAAAGTATTACCGTGCTGTTTTATTTTTAGGCGTTTTTCTAGTAGTTGTAGCGATTGGTTTGAATGCAATATTTATTCCTCTATACGGTATTATGGGGTCCGCATTTGCTACTTTGGTGTCAATTACGTTGTACAGTATAGCTAAATTGCTTTTTGTGGTCAAGAAATTGCATTTGTATCCATTTACAAAGCAAACCCTATATTCGCTCGGAATCACATTTGTTTTGTTCCTTTTATTTTATTTTTGGGAATTTCCCTTTAATCCAATAGTATCTATAGGTTTAAAATCGGTTTTAGTTACCCTTACTTACATTTATATTAATTACAAATTTGTAATTTCCGTTGAAATCAATGAAGCTATTGATTTGGTTTTAAAGAAACTACGATAGAAGATTTGTAGCTCTGGAATTAATATGCAGTAAAATAAACACTTTATTATCGGATATTTAGGATTTAATTTTAGTTACTATTGTATGATAATAATTGAAATATCACTAAAAGTGGGTATTGTATGATTCTAAATTTGCTTTTATTTTTGTCCTTGTTGTTTTTAGAAATAACAAATCAAAAATGTGGATTAATTATCATAAGTAACATGAAAACAAAAGATACTATCTTGGACGAGAATTTAATGAAATTTTCGTCGATTCTCGCCAACAAAACTAGCAACGGATTTGTAGTTTTGGAACGAAATGACAAGTTACCGTATGCCGTTTTATTAAAAAAGAAAAAAAAAGTAGACCATTTTTTTAATTTTGTTATTTTTTGTGCGACTCTTGGTCTTTGGTCAATTGCTTGGATTTACATTACACAAGTTTCATCAAAGGCTAAAAAAATCCTAATAGCAATTGATGAAGACGGCAATCCGTTTGAAGAAAAATGTTATATGGGGTAATGCTCTTATAATTTATCTATCAAATAGTGTCCAGTAACTGAAGCTTTTATTTTTGCTACCTGCTCTGGAGTTCCCACTGCTAATAGTTTGCCACCATTTTCTCCACCCTCAGGTCCTAAATCAATAATCCAATCCGCACATTTTATTAGATCCAGATTGTGTTCTATTACAATTATCGAATGCCCTTTTTCGATTAGGGCATCAAAGGAAGTTAATAGTTTTTTGATATCGTGAAAATGCAATCCTGTTGTAGGTTCGTCAAAAACGAAAAGTGCTTTGTCCTTTGTAGCTCCTTTTACTAAGAAGGAGGCTAATTTGATTCGTTGCGCCTCGCCACCTGAAAGTGTAGAGGACGATTGTCCTAATTGTACATATCCTAATCCAACATCTTGTAGCGGTTGTAATTTTTGAATGATTTTAGCCTGTTTATTTGCTGTAAAGAAAGCAATAGCATCGTCAACAGTCATAGTGAGAATATCATGGATATTTTTGCCTTCAACGGCTACTTCTAGAACTTCTTTCTTAAATCTTTTTCCATTGCAGGTTTCGCAAGGCAATTGCACATCGGCCATGAAGACCATTTCCACATTAATGGAACCTTCTCCTTTGCAGGTTTCACATCTTCCACCATCAACATTAAAAGAAAAATGTTTGGCCTGATATCCTCTTATTTTTGATAATTTTTCTTTTGCGTATAATTCTCTAATGTCATCATACGCTTTAATATAAGTAACAGGATTAGAACGAGAACTTCGGCCTATCGGATTCTGATCGACATATTCAATGTGTTTTATTTGTGAAAATGATCCAGACATTTCACTGAATTGTCCCGCTTTTTCACCCACATTTTCCAGTTTTTTCTGCATCGCTGGGAATAATATTTTCTTGACAAGCGTGCTTTTTCCGCTTCCTGAAACTCCTGTGATCACAGTCAAAACATCCAATGGAAAGGTGACATCTATATTTTGAAGATTATTTTCTCTGGCGCCTTTTATTTCGATATAATTCTTAAATGGTCTTCGTTTTTTAGGAACTGAAATCTCTAAATCTCCGTTCAAATATTTAGCAGTAAGCGATGTCGATTTAAGAATTTCATCAAATGTTCCTTGTGCTACTAAATGACCGCCTAATGTACCCGCTTCGGGACCAATATCGATGATCATATCCGCTGCCTTCATAATATCCTCATCATGTTCCACAACAATAACTGTGTTCCCTAAATCTCGAAGTGAAAGCAATACTTTTATTAAACGTTCCGTGTCTTTTGGGTGTAACCCAATACTCGGTTCATCCAAAATATACATCGATCCCACTAAGCTGCTCCCTAACGAAGTCGCTAAGTTTATGCGTTGCGATTCTCCACCAGAAAGGGTTGATGAATTTCTGTTTAACGTAAGATAATCCAAACCAACTTCAGTTAAAAATGCCAGTCGATTGTTTATTTCAAGTAATAAACGTTTGGCGATTTGCTTTTCATAAACATCTAACTCAATGCTATTAAAGAAACGAACTAAATGTTTAATTGGTAAATCAACTAAATCAGAGACTGTCTTAGAATTAATTTTCACATAAGAGGCCTCGATTCGCAAGCGTTTTCCTTTGCAGGAATAACATTTGGTTTTCCCGCGATAGCGAGAAAGCATTACCCGATTTTGTATTTTATAATTCTTTTCTTCTAATTCTTTGAAAAAAGTATTCAGACCTTGAAAATATTCATTTCCGTTCCAAATCAATTCTTTTTGCTCTTCGGATAATTGAAAGAACGGTTTGTGAATGGGAAAATCAAACTTGTAAGCGTTATTTACCAATTCATCTCGAAACCAACTCATACTATCACCACGCCAAGGGAAAATAGCGTTTTCATAAATAGATAAAGTAGTATTGGGGACCACTAATTCGGCATCAATTCCTATAATATTTCCATACCCTTCGCAAACGGGACACGCTCCATAAGGATTATTGAAACTGAACAAATGAACGTTTGGTTCCAAGAATGTAATACCGTCTAATTCAAAATTATTAGAATAAGAAAACTTTTTATCGGAGTTTAATTCTTGTAAATGGCAAATTCCTTTTCCTTCAAAAAAAGCGGTTTGCACTGCATCGGCTAATCGATTGTAGAACTCTTCTTCCTCTTTAACTACAATTCGATCGATAATTAGAAAAATATTTTTTTTGCTGAGTGAATCTGGTAAATCATCCAAACGAACCATTTCATTATTTACTAATATTCGAGCAAAACCTTGTTGCAATAGCACTTTTAATTTGTCTTCCAGTTTTCTTCCTTCTTCCAAATGAATGGGAGCGAGGAGAAGCCATTTACTTTCTAAATCAAAAGTTTTTACATCAGTGACCACGTCAGTTACTGTATTTTTTTTGACTTCTCGTCCAGAAACTGGGGAATAGGTTCGTCCTATTCTAGCAAACAATAATTTTATATAATCGTAGATTTCTGTTGAAGTTCCTACAGTCGATCTGGCATTAGTCGTGTTAACCTTTTGTTCGATAGCAATTGCGGGGGCGATTCCCTTAATGTATTCTACTTTTGGTTTGTCTAATCTTCCAAGAAATTGTCGGGCGTAAGACGATAAACTTTCTACATAGCGCCTTTGTCCTTCGGCATACAGTGTGTCAAATGCCAAACTTGATTTTCCAGAACCTGAAAGTCCGGTAATAACCACTAATTTATTTCGGGGAATGGCGACATCTACATTCTTTAGGTTATGTACTTGCGCACCTTTTATGATGATATTTTTCTTTGGATCTAATTTTGAAAGGTCAACTTGCATAAAAATGATAATTTTTACAAAAGTAATCAATTTTGAACGGACTAAAAGAATTGAACAACTCACAAATATTGATTAAAAGAGCGGTAGAAATATACTTTTTCCTTGTAGTATAGTTTTTATTTTTTCTATCCAATAAATAAATACTATTTTTAAGATTATTTTTGGAATAATTAACATCGATATACCATTGAAAACAAAACTATACATTTTTATTTTTTTACTGTCTTTTACTGCTTTTTCTCAAGAATTGCCACCAATTGTCAAATATTCCTCTTCTGTATATGGAGCTGGAAACCAAAATTGGATGATTTCTCAAGGTCAAAACCATTATGTTTTCTTTGCTAATAATGAGGGACTGCTAGAGTTTAATGGTGCTGCATGGGAGTTATATCCATCGCCAAACGAAACTATTATTCGTTCGGTAAAAGTGATTGGAAACAAGGTTTTCACGGGTTGTTACATGGAATTTGGTTTCTGGACGCGACAGGCAAATGGCAAGCTTAAATACGTTTCACTGAGCAAAACAATAAAAAGTAAAATTCTTGATGATGAACAATTTTGGAACATCTTAAATTATGATCAATGGGTGATTTTTCAATCCTTGAATCGGATTTATATTTATGATTCTAAAACAGGAGGGTTTCAAATTATTGCTCCTAAAAATAATATAACCAAATCGTTTCGAACAAAAAATGCGCTCTTTTTTCAAACGATTAATGAAGGGCTTTTTGAAATTGAAAGTGGAAAAGGACGATTGGTTTCTGACAATGTAATTTTACAAACGAATAAAATCGTAAATATTTTCGCAATAGATGAAGGCCTTTTAATCCAAACCCAGAGCAACGGATTTTACAAACTCATAGGAACTGTCTTGACTAAGTTTTCTACAGAAGTTGACTCAGAGTTGGCGGCAAGCAGCGTGTACAGTAGTCAGTTACTGTCAGACGGAAGCTTTGCTTTAGGAACGGTTTCAAATGGGGTTTTTATCGTAAAAAATGATGGAAAAATCAAATACCACATCACTCAAAATAAAGGTTTGAGTAATAATACGGTACTTTCTTTATTTGAAGATGCCGATAAAAATCTTTGGGCAGGTTTAGACAACGGAATCAATTGTATTAATCTGCAATCTCCAATACAAAGTTTTGTTGATGATACAGGAATTTTAGGAACCGTATATACGTCCAAATTGTACAATGGCAAACTGTATGTAGGAACTAATCAAGGTTTATTTTATAAAAATTATCAGACTAATGATGAATTCAAGTTTGTAAATGGTACAAAGGGGCAGGTTTGGTCTTTGTTTGAATACGATGGTACACTTTTTTGTGGTCATGATTCTGGAACCTTTGTAATTGAAAATACGATTGCAAAAAACATATTTTCAGCATCAGGAACTTGGAAGTTTGAAACAGTCCCCAATCAAAAAGGTATTTTACTTCAAGGAAATTATTACGGAATGTCAGTCCTTACTAAAATCAATAATCAGTGGAGTTTTAGAAATAAAGTAGCCGGATTTGATTATTCCTCCAAATATTTTGAAGTCACAAATAGTTTGGAAGTTTTTGTTAGTCACGAATACAAAGGAGTTTTTAGGTTACAGTTGGATCCAAATCTATTGAAAACAAATCCTTTTAAAACTTATAAAACACCTACAAAAGGGAAAAATGCCAGTTTGACTAAATTCAATAACACCATTTATTATGCTAATAAGGAAGGGATCTTCAAATTGAATGACAAGACAAAACAATTCAATAAAGACAAGTTGTTGAGTTCTATTTTTGAAAAGGAGGAGTACACATCGGGAAAATTAATTGTTGATAATTCAAATAAAATATGGCTTTTCTCGAAAAATTACATTCATTATTTTTCATTAAGTAAATTAAGTAAACAGCTGAAACAAAATATAATTCCAATTCCCGCTTCATTGACTAATTCCATGTTAGGTTATGAAAATATTACCCAAATTTCGAACTCTAACTATTTGATTGGAACTACTGATGGGTATTATATTCTAAATCTTAACGATTTGAGTTTTAAAAACTACACAGTTTTAATTACTGATGTGATGACAAATAGGCAAAATGAAATTTTTAAAAATCAAACTATTTTAAATGAAGGTCGTTTTCACTACGATGAAAATAACATCACTATTAATTACACCGTTCCAGAATACAATAAATATATAAATGCTGAATTTCAGTATTTATTAGAAGGGTTTCAAGAAGATTGGAGTGCTTGGAATGCAAAAACGTCGGTAAATTTTAAGAATTTGCCATCAGGTGATTACACGTTCAAAGTACGAGCTAAATTTGCTAATGGTACTTTGAATGATGCCGTTGTTTATTCGTTCCGAGTTGAAAAGCCGTGGTATTTGGTTAATCTTGCGCTCTTTATCTATTTTATTTTCTTTCTTATAATGGCTCGACTTATTCACAAAACCTATAAAAACTACTATCAAAAACAAAAAGAAAAACTGATAGAAGAGAATAATCTATTATTAGAAATTAAGGAGCTTGAAAACGAGCAAGAAGTAATGCGAGTTAGAAACGAGCAGCTTTCTTTAGATGTGGATACTAAAAATAGGGAGTTGGCTGTCTCTACTATGAGTTTAAATAGTAAAAATGAACTGCTAGCTTTTATTAAAGAGGACTTAAAGAAAACAACGGACGATGGGAATCGAAGTATCAAATCGGTTATTTCTACCATCAATAAGAATATTTCAGAAGGGGATAGCTGGAGTGTTTTTAAGGAAGCTTTTGACAATGCGGATAAAGATTTTTTGAAAAAAGTAAAGCTAGCTCATCCATCTTTAACTCCAAATGATCTGCGATTGTGTGCCTACTTAAGATTAAATCTTTCATCTAAAGAAGTGGCTCCTTTGTTAAATATTTCGGTTCGAAGTGTTGAAATAAAAAGATATCGTTTGCGTAAAAAAATGGAGTTATCGCATGAACAGGGGCTTGTTGAGTACATTTTATCTGTATAGTTTTCTTCAATTCTCAAAAATAAAACTATACATTACCACAACAATACCGTTATTGTTGTGGTTTTTTTGTTTTATAAGAAAAGCAAGTATCATAATTTCTTCTTAATATTCAATACTTTTTTCAGTATTGTAAATTAAATACCAAAATTTTTGCATTGTATGTTTTTTGTTGAGGTTCTTTTTGATTTATTATTAATGGTTCCTATTAATTTTATAATTCACAAAAAACATAAATTATGAAGTCAAACTATCTACTAATCCTTTTTCTATTTCTATCCTCTTTTGGTTTTGCCCAAGGATATGATGTTGGAGGAGTTGTTAAGGAAGCAGGTTCTGGTTTACCTATACCGGGAGTAAATGTTCAAGTTAAAAATTCAACAATTGGTACATCGACAGATATGGATGGTCGTTTCTCTCTAAAAGGAGTTGCTGCTGACGCTACACTTGTCTTTACTTACATAGGATTTAAAAATAGGGAATATAAAGTTGTAGCTAGCAATAGTGCGCTTTCAATTTCGTTGGAAGAAGATTCGAAAGTATTAGATGAAGTAGTGGTGATTGGATACGGAACTCAGAAAAGAAGAGAAGTAACAGGTGCAGTTTCTGTTGTGGACAGTAAAACTTTAGAGGCTTTAAAACCTGTAAGAATTGAACAAGCTTTACAAGGAACAGTTTCTGGGGTGAACGTGACTACTACCTCAGGCGCTCCTGGAGCCGCTTTGGATATTCGTATTAGGGGTATTGCCACCAATGGGGAGAATAGGCCCACCACTATAATTGATGGATATGTGGGAGAGTTGGGATTGTTAAATCCAAATGATGTAGAATCTATCACAGTTTTAAAAGATGCTCAAGCAGCTATTTATGGTACTATTGGTGCTAATGGGATCATCCTTATTACCACTAAATCGGGTAAAAAAAACTCAAAAGCTAGAATCAGCTATAATTCCTATACCGGTTTTCAGGAAACGTCAAGAACATTACCGACATTGAATGCTACCGAATACGCATTATTATTAAACGAAAGCTATGCTAATGGAGGCAACCCAGTTCCTTTTCCTAATGTTTCTGGTTTAGGTAAAGGGACAAACTGGCAAAATGAGGTTTTTAGTATCAGTGTCCCTATTATCAACCATGATATTTCCTTTTCTGGGGGATCTGATAAAATTACGTACGCCGTAAGTGGTTCTCATCTGGATCAAGAAGGGATTATTGGCGAAAGTAAATCTGGGTTTTTAAGAAATACCGCCAGAGTCTCGTTGGGAGCAGATGTTTCAGAGAAATTGAAATTGAAAACGAACGTAATCTATACTTATTTTAATAGAAAATCATTAAATGAAAATGGTTTAGGTTCTGTTTTATTTAATGCTTTAAATACGCCCTCTACATTATCACCTTATGATGCCAATGGCGATTTTACAAAAGTGCCGACAAATACTGGGTTGGGAATAGAAATTATAAATCCATTAGCCCAAATGGCTAATACTTATAATGATTATAACTTTAAAAAAGTAAATGGTAATTTTGGATTGGATTATAAAGTTTTTAAAGATTTTACAATTTCGAGTTCTATTGGTTTTAATACTTCAAATAGTGAATCTAAATCGTTTGCCAAACAAATTTTGTATTGGATAAATCCTTCGGATAAAGTATTTGATGTTTTGAGAAGTTCGGTTTCTCAAAGTGCTATTAATGATAATGATTATTCTTTTGATTTATTCGGAACGTATACTAAGAAAGTTGCTGAGGATCACAATATAACGGCCACAATAGGAAATACTATTTTTAAGCAGTTTGGAAACGGATTGTTTGCAACTGGATTTGATGTTCCTTACAATTCATGGGAATTTGCAGATATAGCGTTGACAAAGGGTATTTCTGAAACAGTTCCAAACAGTTCTTACAATTATGACGAAAGAAGACTTTCTTATTTTGCAAGAGGGCAATACGATTATAAAGGAAAATACCTTTTTTCAGCAATGATTCGTCGTGATGCTTCGACTAAATTTGGTCCTGGAAACAAAGTGGGGTATTTTCCATCGTTCACGGCAGGTTGGGTAATTTCAGATGAAGGATTTTTTGGAGAAGACAAAATAATCAACTTCATGAAGTTGAGAGGGAGTTATGGTACTTTAGGAAATGACCAAATTCCAAATAATGGGTATATTTCTCAATTGAGCGGAGAGGCAACTTATGTTTTTGATGATGTTTTAGTGAATGGTTTAGCAACGGGCCAAACTCCAAATCCAAATTTGAAATGGGAAGAGGCTAGAAAATTTGATGTTGGTTTAGATTTTAAACTACTACAAAATAAAGTGTCTATAGTTGCAGATTATTTTATTGATACCAGAGCTGATTTATTAATCCCTTTTATTCCTGTTTCTGGAATCAACGGAACTGCAGCTCCAGGGGCAGCTTCACCAACAATCAATGCGGGAACGGTACGAAATTCAGGTTTGGAGTTCTCCATCGATTACAAAAATAAATTCTCTGATAATTTTTCGATGAGTGTTGGGTACAATGTTACTTTCCTTAAAAATGAAGTGCTAGAAGTAAATAACGGAATAGGATATATTGAAGGTGGTGCATTTGGCGTAGGTCAACTCCCTCCTTCAAGAATGGAAGTGGGCAAGCCGATAGGTTATTTTTTCGGATATCAAACGGATGGGATTTTTCAAAACCAAGCTGAAGTTGCTGCACATCCATCTCAATTAGCCCTTGGTGCAGAGGCGAGTCCTGGTGATCTTCGTTTTGTGGATGTCAACGGAGATGGAATCCTTGATCCTAATGATAGAACTAGTATTGGTGATCCAATTCCGGCAGCGACAATGGGGTTCAATTTGCAAATGAATTACAAGAACTTTGATTTTGCAGTCTATACTTTTGCCTCTGTGGGGAATGATATGGTCAGAAATTACGAAAGAAATCTTACTGATGTGAATCGCCTTAATTATGTCTTGGATCGCTGGACAGGGGAAGGAAGTACTAATTCTACTCCAAGAGTCACTACGGGTGCAACTGGAAATTCAACTTTCTCTAGTTATTTTGTTGAAGATGCCTCTTATCTAAGAATCCAAAACATGCAGTTAGGCTATTCATTAGATCCTAAATATTCTGAAAAAGCGGGAATCACTAAAGTTAGGTTGTATGCAGGGGTAAACAATTTGTACACGTTTACAAAATACAAAGGTTTTGATCCAGGCGCATCCAATGGATCTCCAATTGGCGGTGGAATTGACTATGGTTTTTATCCAATTCCAAGAACCTATTTGTTAGGTTTAAACATTAATTTTTAATTCGTATAAAAATGAAAAAGTATCTATTTATTACCCTAATAACAACAATTGTACTCTCTACTGTAACCATTTCTTGTAGTGATGATTTTGTTGACCGACCTGTTGAATATTCGATTGATTCGGAGAATTATTTTAACTCAAAATCCGATTATGACAATGCTTTAATTGCTTCTTATGATTTGTTGCAATCTACTTATCTTAATGCTTTATTAGGCGAAATTGCTTCAGATAATACGTTGGCTGGTGGCGAAAGTCAATCCGATACGCCCGGTTTTCAGCAAATTGACAAAATGATTCATACTCCTGTGAACAGTAATCTTAAAAATTTATGGGACTGGATGTTTGCTGGAGTTCAGAGAACGAATTACATTATGGAATTTAAAGACAAAACTGATTTTGAAGGCAAAAATCAAGTACTTGCAGAAACACGTTTTCTAAGAGCGTATTATCATTTTGAATTAGTAAAATGGTTTGGTGGAATTCCCATGAAAGGGGATGCACGATTCAATCCTGGTGACGAAAAAGTAATTCCTCGCTCTTCTATTTCAGAAGTTTATGCTTCAATTGAAGCCGATTTAATTTTTGCTTCCGAAAACTTATCTGCTACAGCGGCACAAAAAGGAAGAGCAACTAAAGGCGCTGCTTTAGCATTACTAGGGAAAGCCTATTTATATCAAAATAAATATCCACAAGCAGCAACCACTCTTGAAAGTTTAATTTCGGCATCTCCCTATTCACTGGTTTCAGATTACAATACTATTTTTGAAAATGCAGGAGAGAATGGTCCGGAATCAGTTTTCGAAGTGCAGTATACTGATGTGGAAGGTGCCGGATTTGGATGTTTCCAATGCAGTGAAGGAAATATAGCCGTAGGTTTTAGTGGACCAAGAAATTATTCAGGTGATTTATTTACGTCTGGTTTTAGTTTTAATGTTCCAACTCAGAAAGTCGTGAACGCATTTGAAGCTGGAGACAGAAGAAAAGCGGTAGCAATTTTAGACATAGAAGCTTGGGCTACTGCAACAGGCGCTACTTTTGGAAAGGGATATGAACATACTGGTTTTTTTAACAGAAAATACATTCCAAGAAAAAGACGTTCCGAAGCCCAAGGGGATTTAAATCTAACCAATCCAAATAATTACAGAGCGATTCGATACGCAGATGTTCTTCTGATGGCTGCGGAAGCCTACAATCGCGGTGGAATTGATGATGCAAAAGCAAGAGGGTATTTGAACCAAGTTCGAAGACGAGCTTTTGGAGACTTAAATCATGATATCTCCTCTTCTGGAGCTGCGTTGACTGACTTTATTTTGGCAGAAAGAAGAGTAGAATTAGTTGGTGAAGGCCACCGTTTCTTCGATTTAGTTCGTACAGGAAAAGCAGCACAGGAAATTACTGGATTTAAAGCCAATAAGAATGAATTATTTCCAATTCCATTGGAAGAGATTCAATTTGCTAATGGAAATTGGGCACAAAATCCTGGATATTAAAACTAATATGATTTATATATGAAAAAGTTAAAATTAATACTAAGTATTTTTGTTCTAACGTTCTTTTTAGGATGTTCAGACGAAAACAATGATGTGGATTTGGACGGCGTGAAGGCTCCTTTAAATATAGCTGCATTGACAACCATAACTCAAGATAATTCAGGGAATGTCACTTTTTTGCCAAAAGGGGAAGGAGTTACCCAATTTGAAATTTATTTTGGAGATGCGACTACAACGCCTGCTTATGTAAATCCTGGTGGAACTGTTACTCATAAATATAGAGAAGGTAAGTATCAAGCAAAAATTGTAGGTGTAACGATCAATGGTAAAAAAACAGAAGCGATTCAAGAAGTTACCGTATCTTTTCTAGCCCCAACAAATTTTGAACCTACCATAACTATAGGCAGTAACCTTTCGATTAATGTAACTGCTAAAGCAGAATTAGAGACTTTCTTTCAGGTTTATTTTGGAGATGTAGCTAATGAAGTTCCAGTTGATTTTATGGAAGATGAAGTGATTACACACACCTACTTAAATCCTGGAACATATCAAGTAAGAGTGGTTGCCTTAAGTGGCGGTCTTGCAACAACAGAAAAAACACAGGCAATTACCGTAACTAATTTATTTGCAGCACCTATTCCTACGATTCCTGCGGCAAATGTAATTTCCATGTTCAGTGATAGTTATACAAATGTTGCTGTGGATACTTGGAGAACTTCTTGGTCACAGGCTAACCTTGAAGATATTGACATCAGTGGCAATAAAACTAAGAAATATAGTGCCTTGAATTTTGTAGGTATCGAAGCGACTACAACTCCTATAAATGCATCAGCTATGACATTTTTTCACCTAGATATTTGGTCCTCGGATTTAACAGAATTTAAAGTTAAGTTAGTCGATTTTGGAGCTAATGGCGCTTTTGGCGGAGGTGATGATAAAGAACACGAAATCACAATTTCAAACCCTGAAAAGGAGAAATGGGTGAGTTTAGATCTTCCGTTAAGTACCTTTACCGGATTGACAACTCGCAGTCATATTGCACAATTAATTTTAGTTGGTGCTCCCTCAGGAAATACTACGGTTTATGTAGATAATGTTTTCTTTTACAATCAAGCAGGATCTATAACTGCAGCTCCAACACCAACTGTAGCGGCTTCTAAAGTGATTTCTATGTTCAGTGATGTCTATACAAATGTAGCGGTTGACACGTGGAGAACTTCTTGGTCTAGTGCCACACTTACGGATTTAAGCATCAATGGAAATGCTACCAAAAAATACAGTGCCCTTGATTTTGTTGGTATAGAAGCAACAACAACTCCTATAAATGCAACAGCTATGACCCATTTTCATACGGATGTTTGGTCTTCCGATTTCACAGTATTCAAAATAAAATTAGTTGATTTTGGCGCGAATGGTGCTTTTGGTGGTGGTGATGACAAAGAGCACGAGGTAACGATTACCGCTCCTGCAAAAGGATCGTGGGTGAGTTTAGATATTCCTTTAAGCACTTTTACAGGGTTGACCACACGTGCTCATATTGCACAGTTGATCTTTGTAGGAGCACCATCTGGAAATAACACTGTTTATATTGATAATGTTTATTTTCACAACTAATAAATCGGATAAAGTAAATTCATGATAAATTTAAAAGGATTGGATTTCAATCGATTATCACAACTGGATTTTTAAAAAAATAGTAAAAATGAAAAAAATAATAATAAACATAGTATCCCTGTTTGTCCTTCTTTTGATGGTCAATTGCCAGGAGGATAATTTAGGTTTTGGAGCAATAGATACTCCTGCCAACCTCCAAGTTGCGGTAGAAATAACGGGCAAGTCTGTTGCGTTTCCGAATGGAGATGGCTCGGGAAAAGTAAAATTTTCTAGTACGGCGGATAACGCTATTTCATATAAGTACATTTTTAGCGATGGAACTTCTCAGAATTCACCTAGTGGGATTTTGGAAAACACTTTTGCTACACCAGGTACAAATACATACACAGTTACTGTAATCGCTTCTGGAGCGGGAGGAGTAGCTACCAATATGACTTTGGAAGTAACTGTTTTCAGTGATTTTAAAGATGAACAAGCGGTACAATTCTTAACTGCTGGAACGTCCAGAAAATGGTATTGGGCGCAAACTGAGCCAGGACATTTAGGAGTTGGTCCAAATGTTGCTTGGTCAGATCCAACTTTTGGAACAAAAAATTATTACCCAGATTTCTATCAAGCTAAAGCTAATGAGAAATCAGCTACGTGTTTGTATAATAGCGTAATGACTTTTTCTCTTGTTGGTCCAATAATGAAATTTGAATTGGATAACAAAGGACAAACGTATTATAACGGTGCTTTCAAAGGTGGTGGTGAGGATGCTTGTTATGACCTAAACACTAGTGGGTTAAAAACAGTCACGTTGAGCAAATCCGAATCTTTCGTAACTAAGAATCCAGATAGTGCAACTCAAACCAGAGGAACTGTAATTAATATCGCAGATGGTGGTTTTATGGGGTATTTTGTTGGAACTAGTTCTTACGAAATCTTATCAATTACTGATAATAGAATGGTAGTACGCGTGATTCAATCTGGAAATCCATTTTTAGCTTGGTATCATACTTTTACCACTTCGCCTCCAGGTGCAGCTGTAACGCCTACTCCTACAGTTGATTATACTGTTTTGAAATTTTCTGATGAATTCAATACTGACGGTGCTCCAGATCCTACAAAATGGGGTTATGACCTTGGTGCTGGCGGTTGGGGGAATGGTGAAGCACAAACGTACACTAGTGCTGCTGATAATGTAATTGTTCAAGGTGGAAGTTTAAAAATTACTGCTAAAAAGGTAGGAACAAGTTACACTTCTACAAGATTAAAGACAGAAGATAAATACGAATTTACTTATGGTAAAATAGAGGTCAAAGCTAAACTACCAGTAGGTGGAGGAACTTGGCCTGCAATTTGGTCCTTAGGACAAGATTATAAAACAAATGCATGGCCAAATTGTGGTGAAATTGATTTCATGGAGCACCGAGGAAATACTCCGAATGTAATTCATGGTTCCTTGCATTATCCGGGGAATTTTGGTGGAAACGCAAATACGGCTACCACAACCATAGCAAATGCGTCAAGTGAATTTCATATTTACAAAACAATTTGGAGTCCCACCTCAATTCAGTTTTATGTGGATGATAAGTTATTCCATTCTTTTGCTAACAGTAGTTCAGTACCTTTTAACAGTGATTTTTTCATGATTTTGAATGTGGCAATGGGAGGAACTTTTGGTGGAGCTATTGATCCTGCTTTTACTCAATCTTCTATGGAGATTGATTATGTGAGGATTTATCAATAAAATAAGGAATTAATATAAAAGGGTCGGAATTTATTTCGGCCTTTCCAATATAATAAAAATGGATAAAGATGAAAAATAAATCCCTGTTAGCATCATTTGCTATAGCAGCTCTACTAGTTGCAGGTTGCAGTAATAAAATCTTGAAATCGCCTGTTGCTTTTTCCAAAGAAAATGTTTTAGAGACTAAAGTGGATTCTGTGCTTCAACTGATGACTTTGGAAGAAAAAGTAGGGCAACTCAATCAGTACAATGGTTTTTGGGATATCACAGGTCCGACACCAAAAGAAGGTCAGGCAGCAAAAAAATACGAGGACTTAAAAAAAGGTTTGGTTGGATCAATGCTAAATGTAAAAGGAGTTAAAGATGTAAAAGCGTTGCAAAAAATAGCGGTAGAACAAACCCGCTTAGGGATTCCACTGATTTTTGGATTTGATGTGATTCACGGATACAAAACAATCAGTCCAATTCCGTTAGCCGAAGCGGCAAGTTGGGATTTACAAGCGATAAAAAAATCAGCTGCAATAGCCGCTGAAGAAGCAGCTGCTGTAGGGCTAAACTGGACTTTTGCGCCTATGGTTGATATTGCCCGAGATGCCCGTTGGGGTCGTGTGATGGAAGGCGCTGGTGAGGATCCTTTCTTAGGAAGTAAAATTGCCGTAGCTCGTGTACAAGGTTTTCAAGGCGAAGATTTAGCGGCGACGAATACTATTTTGGCTTGTGCCAAACATTTTGCAGGATATGCTTTTGCAGAATCCGGGAGAGATTATAATACCGTTGATATTAGTGAAACCGTATTGCAAAATACTATTTTTCCTCCATTCAAAGCAGCTGTTGAGGCTGGTGTTCGAACATTTATGAACTCTTTCAATGAACTAAATGGTATTCCCGCAACAGGAAATGCTTACTTGCAAAGAGAAGTTTTAAAAAGAGATTGGAAATTCGATGGTTTTGTAGTGTCTGATTGGGGTTCGATCAACGAAATGATTCCACATGGTTATGCGAAAGACAGTAAACAGGCAGCTGAAATAGCTATTAATGCTGGTTCCGACATGGATATGGAATCCAGTGCGTATGTGGAACATTTAGTGGCGTTGGTTAAAGAAGGCAAAGTCAAAGAAAGTGTTATTGATGATGCGGCAAGACGTATTTTGAAAGTAAAATTTGAATTGGGTTTATTTGATGATCCTTATAAATACTGTGATGAAAATCGCGAATTGGCAACTGTTGGAAAAACAGAATTTCAAGAAGGAGTTCTGGATATGGCCAAAAAATCAATTGTACTTTTGAAAAATGAGAAGGAGTTATTGCCTCTTAAAAAATCAGGTCAAAAAATTGCATTAATTGGGGCTTTGGCAAATGATAAAACGAGTCCATTAGGAAGTTGGAGAATCGCTGCTGATGACAATACAGCCATTTCAGTTTTGGAAGGATTGCAAAAATATCCTGGGAATCAGCTTACGTATACCAAAGGAGCTGATGTAACAGAAGGAAGAACGCAATTCGTTTGGGAAACCAAAATAAATATGACGGACAAAAGTGGATTTGCTGAAGCGATAGCCGTTGCAAAACAAGCGGATGTAGTAGTTATGGTTTTAGGAGAACACGGTTTGCAGTCCGGTGAAGGTAGGAGTAGAGCTGATATTGGTTTGCCAGGTGTGCAACAAGAATTATTAGAAGCAGTATACAAAGCCAATCCAAATGTGGTATTGGTTTTAAATAACGGTCGCCCATTAGCGATTCCTTGGGCTGATGAAAATATTCCTGCCATTGTTGAAGGATGGCATTTAGGAACACAAAGCGGTAACGCTATTGCTCAGGTTTTGTACGGTGATTACAACCCAAGTGGGAAATTACCAATGACTTTTCCTAGAAATGTGGGTCAGCTTCCACTATATTACAATTATAAAAATACAGGAAGACCGGTCATGAATGAGCCTGAAAGTGTATTTTGGTCTCACTATATTGATGAAAAGAATACGCCTTTATATCCCTTTGGTCATGGACTTAGTTACTCTAAATTTGATTACTCTGATTTGCAACTATCATCCAATTCTTTTGCTAAAAATGGCAAAATAGAAGTTTCTGTAAACCTGAAAAATTATGGCAAAGTTGCTGGAAAAGAGGTCGTTCAATTATACATTAGGGATTTGATAGGAAGTGTCACGCGTCCCGTTAAAGAGTTAAAAGGTTTTGAAATGATTGAATTACAGCCTAACGAAACCAAGAAAGTGGTGTTTACAATCGATGAAAAAACAATTGAGTATTTCACAGCAAATAGAAAATGGGAAGCAGAAGTTGGAGATTTTAAAGTATTCATCGGAGGTAGTTCTGTAACAAAATTGGAAGGCAATTTTCAATATTCTAATTAAACTAAAATGAAAAAAATAGTAGTATTATTATTTGTGGTCAATTTTTCCTATGCACAGCAAACCAATAGAAAACTGGTTTGGGAAGAAAATTTCGACGGAAAAGAATTAAATGAAAAGAATTGGAACTTTGAACTTGGTGATGGTTGTCCTAACTGTGGTTGGGGCAATAACGAGCGACAATTGTACACCAATCAAAACCACAAGATTACTAAAGATCATTTAGTCATTACAGCCAAAAAGGAAGGAGATAAATATACTTCGACGCGAATCACTACCAAAGGCAAAAAAGAGTTTCAATACGGTCGTTTCGAGGCGAGAGCAAAGCTGCCTGTAGGTCAAGGTGTGTGGCCTGCTTTGTGGATGTTAGGTTCCAATATTACTGAAGTCGGTTGGCCAAAATGCGGTGAAATCGATATTTTAGAATATGTTGGGAAAGAGCCCAACATGGTTTTTACTTCATTGCACACGCAAGACAGCCACGGAAATACTATAAATACCAAGAAAACAAGATTTGATGATATTGAGGAAGGTTTTCATATTTACGCTATGGAATGGACCAAAGACAAGATTGATTTTTTTGTAGATGATACTTTAGTCTATACGTTTGCGCCTGAAAATAAGACAGAGGCAGTGTGGCCTTTCAATCAGCCGTTCTACATTATTGTGAATATGGCCATCGGAGGGAATTTTGGTGGTCCTGAAGTGGACGATACAATTCTTCCGCAGGATTTTACAGTGGATTATATTAGAGTCTATCAATAACTGATAAAAATCATCTAAAAAGAGTATAACTAAAATAAGGTTTGATTCTAATTAGTTAACAATCAAGTCTTATTTTGGTTCTTTTATTTTTAAGAATTCCTTGACATAAAATTTACTGTGTTGACTAAAGGCATACTATTTGTACTGTTAATGTGAAAAAAAGAAGAAAAATTTTAACAAATTTTATTTTTGATATGTTAATTTTTATTAATTTTACTTGCATGTTAAAATAATAATTGGTTAAATTTGAAAACTTAACAACCTAAACACTCTTTAGCCTATAATAGAAAACTACTTTTTAGAGAAAAATCTCGAATTTTAATTAACAACTAAAAAGTATTATTATGGTTAATATACAACTTCCAGACGCGTCATTAGTTAAGGAATATGTCGCAGGTAATGAGGATGCCTTAGCTAAACTAATAAAAAGGCACGAATCAAAAATCTACGGATTTATTTATTCTAAAATCCCAGATCGAGATATAACCAATGATATTTTTCAAGATACCTTTATCAAAGTTATAAAAACTTTGAAATCAAACTCTTATAATGAAGAAGGTAAATTCTTACCATGGGTAATGCGTATTTCTCATAATCTGGTGGTAGATCATTATCGAAAAACGAAAAAAATGCCGATGTTCAGAGAAACAGAGGAATTTTCTATTTTTTCAATAATGTCTGATGATTCGTTAACAATAGAAAATAAAATTATAGCGGACCAAGTCCAGATGGATTTACAAAAACTAATAGAAGAACTTCCAGCGGATCAAAAAGAAGTATTAGTCATGCGTATGTATCAAGATATGAGTTTCAAGGAAATATCAGAGTCTACTGGAGTGAGCATTAATACTGCCTTAGGAAGAATGCGGTACGCTTTGATGAATTTGAGAAAAGTAATTGATAAACACCAAATTGTTTTAACCAATTAACAATATCTTGAAAGTTGCTGCGTTGTAATAGAAAACAAAAAGGTATTACTTTATGGCAAAAACTTACTCAAAAAAATCATTAGTTTCCCAAACGATGAAACCAAGTAAAGAAACAATTTCTTTTTTATTAGGCTATTCCAAAGCATTAAGCATAATAAAAATAGACAATAAAAGTTTCGAAATTATATCGAATTAGGACTCACTTGATTAAAAAACAAATCATTTTTCAAATGTAACCAGCTTAAAAATCCCACCGTATTTCAAATGGAACATGTGGGATTTTTATTTTTTGCTACTTTGCTTTTTGAGATAAGTATCAAGTACGGTTTTGCGACCAATAGTTTTGGTAATCACATCTTTTTCCATATCCCAGCCACGAGCTGGAGAATATTCCCTCCCGTACCAAATAATCTGTAGGTGCAGGTCATTCCATATTTCCTCGGGAAAAATACGTTTCGCATCTTTCTCCGTTTGCACTACGTTTTTTCCATTGGTTAAATTCCAGCGGTACATCAATCTATGAATGTGAGTGTCAACAGGAAATGCAGGAACTCCAAAAGCCTGTGACATTACCACACTCGCTGTTTTATGTCCCACAGCCGGCAGTTCTTCTAAAAATTCAAAACTTTGAGGCACTTCTCCACCATGTTTGTCAATTAGGATATGAGACAATCCATGAATTCCTTTCGATTTCATTGGCGATAGACCACAAGGCCGAATGATTGCTTTAATTTCCTCCACTGACATTTTAATCATATCGTATGGATTATCTGCCTTGGCAAAAAGCAAAGGGGTAACTTGATTTACCCGCACATCCGTGCACTGTGCCGATAGCAAAACGGCAATTAATAAAGTATAAGGGTCTTTGTGATCCAGCGGAATAGGGATCGTTGGATATAATTCTTTTAACGTATTTATAACAAAAGTTACACGTTCTTGCTTATTCATTTTTGTATTTTTATACGTGTAAAAATAGTATAATTTTTAGTATGTGCCTAATCCAGCTGTACATTGCAAGTCCTCCTTCAAAAAACTTTTTTTCTAAGGTCATAAAGGAGCTTCCTGCCGGTCGCTCTTTATTACCAAGAAACAATAGTTTTTTTTAGTCTGGGCTTTTCATTGCCATATGGGGCAGTAAATAGTATATAGAGGTGGAATTCTTTACCTTTGAGTGTATTACTTTTAATTAAAATGAATAGAAATAGCATTAGTAAAGATAGCTAAGTTTTAAAAAAGCAATAGCATTGTTGCGAACTTTACGGTTAACAAACAAACAAAATTATGACAACATTAAAAAAAGGCGATAAAGCCCCTGATTTCTCTGCCTTGGATCAAGATGGACAAGCACATCAATTAGCCGATTACGCTGGAAAAAAACTCGTAGTTTTCTTTTACCCGAAAGCAAGTACACCTGGATGTACCGCAGAAGCTTGTGATTTAAGAGATAATTTTGAGCGTTTTCAAGCTAATAATTATGCTTTGTTAGGCGTAAGCGCTGATTCAGCCAAAGCACAAGCCAAGTTTAAGGACAAGTATGAATTTCCTTTTCCGTTACTTGCGGATGAAGATAAATCCGTAATTCAGGCTTTTGGGGTTTGGGGTCCCAAAAAATTTATGGGTAAAGAATATGATGGAATCCATAGAACCACTTTTGTAATAGACGAAAACGGAATTATTGATGAGGTTATCGAAAAAGTAAAAACTAAAGAACACGCTGCACAAATATTGAAATAAATCTTTAGTAGTAAAAGTATAGAGCGTCTTTTAGAATCTAATTAGCTAATACATATAAATACAAAATCCTTGACTGTTTGCACAATCAAGGATTTTGTATTTAAACTATAATAAAGTGTTTAATTAGTTTCTTTCAAAACTTTATTTGGATCATAGCCAAAGAGTTGGTGTTCTTTTATTATTTCGGCAATACCAGAAGGAAGCATGGTTTCCCAGCCCATTTTGCCCTGATTGATCATGTTTAAAACTTCACGGGAGAACACTTCTAAAATAGAAGGATCATAATCATTTATATCAACTACTTTTCCATTGAACTTAAAGAATTTATACAGTTCTTTCATTCTAGGATGTACCTTCAAGTTTTCTGATGTAATTATTTCACCGTTTTCACCAATCATTGGATACAAGAATACCTTCATATCGCGATAAAATAATTTACCAAAAGCTTCTAGTATGCCACCACTTAAATGGCGGTAATATTTCTCGTCAAAAATATCCACTAAATTATTCACACCCATGGCTAATCCCATTCTTGCCTTGGTATAATTAGCAAAATATTCTACTACTTTATAGTATTCTTGAAAGTTCGAAATCATAACTGTTTGCCCAAGTGAGCAGAGTAACTCCGCTCGATCCATAAAATCTCTTTCATCGATTTCTCCATCGGAACGAAGGTTTGACAGCGTAATTTCAAAAATTACAAGTGTATTTTCTTTATTTACTTTGTTTTCATTCAGAAACATTTTCAATGATTTCTCATACATATCCATGTTGACCTTTGTCACCGGACGAAAACTTCCTCGGAAAGCAAGAATATTTTTTTTGTACAAGATGGCTGCTGGAAGAATGTTCTTGCCGTCAGGATTAAACATTACGGCATCAGTCATGCCATTTTTAACAAGTTGCAGACTCATCAAACGATTATCAACATCGGCAAAACGCGGACCTGAGAAATTGATCGTATCTATTTCCAATTGATCTTTATCTAGATGATCATACAAATAACGCAATAAGCGTTTTGGATCGTTGTATTTGTAATATGCTCCATAAATTAAGTTTACTCCCAGAATTCCAAGCGTTTCTTGTTGTAAACGAACATCCGTTTCTTTAAAACGAATGTGGAGTATAATTTCGTTATAATCCTCGTCAGGCTCAATTTGATAACTAATACCTACCCAACCATGGCCTTTGAATTGTTTGGCAAAGTCGATTGTGGCAACCGTATTGGCATAACTAAAAAACATTTTATTGGGATGTTTTTCTCGGCTCAAACGTTTTTCTATTAAATTGACCTCATGCGATAGCATTTTTTTGAGTCGGCTTTCAGTAACATAACGGCCGTCTTCCTCAATGCCATAAACGGCATCACTAAAGTCTTTGTCATAAGCTGACATCGCTTTTGCGATTGTTCCAGAAGATCCACCAGATCTAAAAAAATGTCTTACAGTTTCCTGTCCAGCTCCAATCTCTGCAAAAGTACCGTAGATATTTTCATTCAAATTGATACGGAGTGCTTTATCTTTTACTGAAGGGATTTGTTCGATGATGCGATCACCTTTTAATTTTATTTCTGTATCCATTTTCTTTTAATATGGCTAATATTTGTCAAAGTTAATGAAATAGGTTTCTAATGAAAGATAATTAACCCTATTTTTGTAAATAAAATCAAGAAAGTTGAAGGTATATTTTTTAGGAACTGGTACGTCACAAGGGATTCCTGTTATTGGGAGCAATCATCCTGTATGTAAAAGCACTGATAGTAAAGACAAAAGACTCCGTGTTTCTGTTTGGATTTCGTGGGGTAATTATTCTTATGTAATCGATTGCGGACCTGATTTTAGACAACAAATGCTTTCTTCACATTGCCAGAAGGTTGATGGGATTTTATTTACCCATGAACATTCAGATCACACGGCAGGAATTGATGATATACGGCCATTTAATTTTAAGCAAGGAGAAATACCAATTTATGCGCATCAAAGAGTCATTGATAATCTAAAAAGACGCTTTGAGTATGTTTTTGAAACCGTGAATAAGTATCCTGGAGCACCGTCTATAGAAACCAATGAAGTGATTAACAATAAGCCCTTCTCCATTGGAAACAAAACAGCAATTCCCGTGAATGTAATGCATGGAAACCTTCAAGTTTTTGGTTACAGAATAGACGATTTTGCCTATTTAACAGATGTCAAAACAATTGAAGATAGCGAAATTTTAAAGCTTAAAAATTTAAAAGTATTGGTTATAAATGCTTTACGAGAAGAACCACATGATACGCATTTCAATTTGAAAGAAGCATTAGATTTTATAACTTTGGTTCAGCCTGAAAAGGCCTATCTCACACACATAAGTCATATTATGGGATTTCATGAAGAGGTGCAAAAAAAACTTCCAAAAAATGTTTTCCTAGCGTATGATAATTTAGAAATTACACTATAATACCAATCCAAATGAAAAAATCATTATTTCTCTATTTATCTATTCTTGCTGTACTTTTTGCTGTGTTTACTTATTCTTTCTTGGATAGCGAGGTCAAATTTGAACAAGAAAGGTACAAAAAAATAACTACTAAGCTGCGGGACAGTATCAATTTGTTAACTACTAAATTAGCTGATGCCAACTATTTTTCTTTGGAAAAAAATGAAAATGCTCAAAATTATTTTGATTCGGGAAGTGCAGAAAAGATGATTCAATACGAGAAATTAATTCCTGTTGTTACTGAAAAATTATTGGATTTAAACGCTAACCCAAAAGGAAATCCTTACACAGGACAAGATCAAATAGGTGCGAATAAATTTATCATCAATAAAGTAAAAGTCTTGAATCACCGATGGATTATCGCAGATTTTAGTGATGGGGATATTTGGGGGGAAGTTTTATTGAAGTACTTTGTCAATGAAGATGAAAGTATTTCTTTTGAAGTAAATCAGTCTTTGTTATACCAGAAACAAAAATAGCCAATAGATTAAACGGAGAAAAATCCTTTACTTAAGATATTCGACCTGCGATTATCTCCTTTCTGAGGATTTGTATCAGGTTTTATTTGGGCATTTTAAATTTCAATCGCAGATAGTTCACTTAGTGAAACTGCGATTGAAAATTATTTATTTATGGTCCACAAGCCAACTTTTGAAATCATAAAAATTTTGCGGTGCCACTCCATGGCCTATTGGATACTCCTTGTACGTTATGTCAATTCCTAAATTTTCTAATATTGCAGGTGTTTTCCTAGCCCATGCTACAGGGATAACTTGGTCTGAAGTACCGTGCGAAGCAAATATTTTTAAATTGTTAAAAGTATTTTTAAGGTAATCATCGTTAACAATTTCTAAATTCAAATAGCCACTCATAGCCACTACTTTTTGGACCTTTTCTGGATAGGAGAGCGCCACAGCATAACTTAAAATCGATCCTTGACTAAAGCCAACTAAAGTTACTTTTTCAGGATCAATTGGATAGGTTTGAATCAATTCGTCAATAAATCCTGCAATTAAATCTCTGGAAACTTTAGCTTGATCGTGGTCGGAAAACTTATTTTGGTCTGCATCAAAATTGATTGCGTACCAAGCATAGCTGCCATATTGCATGTCGTACGGTGCACGGGCTGAAATTATATAATATTCATCAGGAAGCTCAGTTGAAAATGAAAATAAATCAGCTTCGTTGCTGCCGTATCCATGAAGTAGAAGCAAAAGTGGGTTTTTATCTAATTTTACTTTGGGCTCGCGTATTTTATATTCTAAAGATAAATTCATTTTTATTTATTGTTTTAAGAATCTTTATCATAGTTTGAAAAAGTGATAAGGATATAGCACTTTGAAATTAAATTTAGGATATGTTGGATAACCATTTTTGAAAATAAGCTCCTAGTAAGGGAACAGGCTTTGTTTCGCCTTTTATGGCGCTGGTAATGCCATAAGACCATAGAACTAGTACAAAAATCCACATGGGTGCTGAAATCAGTAAACTGTCAAAATTACTGATGATAAGGCCTAGTGATATAAATGTTAAGGTGAGTCCGAGTCCTTGTCTAATGTGGAAGGAAGCAAATGCATTTTTATCTTCTGAGTTCATGGACATGGCTATAAAAACGCCAATTCCTAAAATATAACTCGTTATAGCAGCTGTTTTTCCTGATTCAGAGGTGTTGTTATTATTATTGTTCATTTTTCTATGCTAAAATTAATTTTGCTTGATTCACAATCCCATATACTTTTCCTTTTATTTCTATTCCTAAAAATGCAGAATTTTTAGATTTTGAAAGGATTGCTGTTTTTGTAAAAATAGTTTTTGGTTCTGGATTAAATAAGGTCATGTTTGCTTTTGAACCTTCATCTATAGTTTGCATTTCAATGCCAAATGATGTTTTCCCGGCGGTCAATTTCTCAATTACAATTTCTAATGGCAAGACAGTCATCAACGCACCAAAAGCGCTTTCTAGTCCTATTGTTCCATTTTTGGCTCCATCAAATTCCATTTTTTTATGCTCAATATCCATTGGGTTATGATCGGAGGTAATCATGTCAATCGTTCCATCTTTTATTGCTTTCAGTAATGCTTTTCTATCCGTTTCAGTTCTAAGCGGCGGTGAAACTTTATATCTGGTATCAAAACCTTCTAATTTTTCATCTGTTAAAACTAAATGATGCACGGCAACACTGCACGTTACCTGCAGACCATTGGCTTTTGCATCTTTGATTAATTGAGCGGATTTTTTAGTAGAAATCGTAGGTATATGTAATTTCCCACCGGTGTATTCTAAAAGGAATAAATTTCTTGCAATTTGTAATTCTTCGGCAAGGTTGGGAATTCCTTTTAATCCTAATCGAGTAGAAACAATACCTTCATTTGCCACTCCATTTCCTTTTATATTTTCGTCTTGGGAAAAAGCCACAATTAATCCATCAAAATCCTGAACGTATTGCAATGCAATTTTCAGCAAATTAGCATTGTCAAGACTTTTATTATAATCTCCAAAAGCAATGGCACCTGCTTTTTTCATATCGTATAATTCAGCCATGTCTTTTCCGGCACTTTCTTTGCTTAAAGCACCAATAGGATAAAGTTGTGTTGCACATCCTAATGCTTTATTTAACACAAAATTTACTTGGGACTGATTGTCAATAATAGGGAAGGAGTTTGGTTGTAACGCTATTGCTGTAAAACCACTTTTAGCTGCCACGGTAAGTCCATTTGCTATCGTTTCTCGGTCTTCAAAACCGGGTTCCCCTAGGCAAACACTAGAATCAAACCAACCTTGAGAAACATGCAAATTATCAAGTTTTATCTCTTCGGCATTTTCAGAATTTGAAAGCGAAGTTCCTATTTTTTTTATAAGACCATCAACAATTAAAATATCTACAGTCTTATTGTGAAAAGGACTTTTTGAATCGATAATTTTGGCGCTTCTGATGATAAATTTCATAGATTTATTTTAATTATTTGAACTTCGTTAACTATTTTACGAATCTTATAATTGCCATTTCTGCAATGAGAAATAACAGTGCAAAGATAACAAACCATTTCCAGATTTGATTATCCGTTCGATCAGATTGTAGTGTATCAAAAAACGATTGTATGGATTCCGTTGTTTTAAAGTCGGAGAAATTGCTTTGATTGGCTGAAGCCAAATCACTTTCGGTTCTGCCATAATTAAAACTTATGTTTTCAATCCATTCTTTTTTACGGAGGATTTTAAAATTACCCGCCTGTTTAGGAAAATCATTGAAAGTCATTTTGACTTTGTTAGTCAGGATCTGTTGCAGAGGAATAAATTCTTCATCGGAACCTTGTACCGTCAAAATTGCGTCTTTATCCAAGGATACTTCAGTCCAATGGGGGGTATTATTTCCTATAATCAAAGCATCAATACCATTATTTGGATTGTACATTGCCATTTTATAAAAAGTAGGGACAATAAGCGGAGATTGTTGAAAATTTGAGTTCTCAAGAGAAATCGGAGCTGCAAAGACGGCTACTTTACCGCTTGGATTGTTGGTTGAAGTCAAAAAAATGCTTTGATCTTCATAGGATAAAACAGCTGGATTTGAACTCGTTAAAGAAAACGATTTTTTTGTTTTAGGATATTGAAAATTTATCACTTTTTTCTCGAAAACACTATTGTAAATGGGATGATTGAAGTTGATTTTTGTAATTTGTTTTTCGTTATTCTCTAGCGTATTAAATTTCAGGGATCCAAAATTGGATACAAAAGAATTCAAATTTGTGATGGAACCTTCTGCCGATGGAATCAGAATTAAATTCCCGCCTTTTTGTACAAAAGATTTTAAAGTGGTTGTTAAAGCTTGGGGGATTTCATCTAATTCATTTAATACAATAGCATCTTGATCCTCTAGTTTATTATAATCCAAGGCACTTAAAGTAGAGGTGTTGAAATTGAATTCTTCTGCGGTATAAATCCGAGATAGGAAATTGTTTTTCGCCGGTTCACCAATGCTGATAACATTTGTTTTTTTTATTTTTGATATACTAAAATAATAGGTGTTATCATAAGTTAAGCCATTGTCAATAATTGAAACATAGCCATGAAAAGCTTGTTTTGGAATGGTGAAATTAATACGTTTTTTGGATGTTTCTAGTGGTACTGTCGTTTTTGCAATAAGCGTATTATTGTTGTATAACGAAACTGGAATGGGATCGAAATCCTCTCCATATCCGCTTAGTTGGATACTTATCTCATAAAAATCATTAAGTGTTTTATCGATGAAAACGCTGTCAATGGAAACGTTATTTTTTTGTTCTGCCTTTGGGATGATAAAAATAGGGTCATCTTTTAACGCGACATTTTTCAATTGTTTTTGATCAAGGCCAATTCCGTCGGTAATGATTATGATATCCTTTTTATAAGCGCTTTTATGGGCTTTTAATTGGGCTAGGATATTGTCCAATTGGAAAGGAGAGGCGCTGTGTTTTAGATTTTGTAAAGTAGCTCGAATCGACTTAATATCCGTATTCCAATAATTTTCTTCATTAGTAAGCAAAGAGAAATTTTTGTTTTTAGGGGTTTCTTCCAGCAAATCTTGGACCGCTCGTTTTAGTAGCTCCCCTTTTTTACCTTTGGCTTGCATGCTAAAGGAATTATCCAAAATAATATACAATTCATTGTTGGCATTTTTATTGTCTTTGGATTCAAAAAAAGGTTGTGTAAAAGCAATGATAACAAAAAATAGCAACAATAGACGGCACGCAAGAAGCAACCATTTCTTAATTTTAGAGCTTTTTCTAGTTTGAATAGAAAGTGCTTTTAAGAAGCGAACATTGGTAAAATATTCTTTTTTGAAACGACGTAATTGAAACAAATGAACCACTATTGGTATGATCAACGCGAACAGAAAATATAGATTTTCGGGATGTTTAAAATGCATTCTGTGGTTAAGTTTACTTCACTAGATTTTATCTTCAACGGTGTTCATTGAATTTTCTGAGTCAAAAATACAAATTTGTTGACAGTTTTAAGTGAAGATGTTATAATTTTTCAAAGGAAGAAACAATTGACAATCATTATGAATTTAATATGTATTTTAGCTTTTAAATAAAATTTACAAACATGAGAAATTCGTTTGCTGTAGTTCTTTTAATTTTAATTTTTTCGAGTGTTCAAGCACAAAAAAATAAATTGAATTTACTGGTAGGGACCTATACCCAAAGTTGTGATAGTAAAGGAATTTATGTGTATGAATTTGATTCAAGAATAGGTGATTTCAGTTTTAAAAATGCTACTGAAAAGGTGATAAATCCAAGTTATTTGTCGGTTTCAAAAGATAATAATTTTGTGTATTCCGTAAATGAATTTGGAGCTGAAAGTGCAGTAAGCTCTTTTCGATATAATTCAACAAGCGGAAAATTAGCATTAATCAACAAGCAAAGTTCAAAGGGAGCTGATCCATGTTACATTATCAATGATGAAAAAAATGTAATAGTTGCTACTTATTCTGGCGGGACTATTTCCGTTTTTGGTAAAAATAATGATGGAAGTCTTGCTGAGGCAAAGCAAGTAATCCAGCATTATGGAAAAGGAAGTAATACGCAAAGGCAAGAAGGTCCGCACGTACACATGGTTCATTTCACTCCAGATCAAAAGTTTGTTTTGTCTAATGATTTAGGGAATGACAAAGTGTATTCTTATGCCTATAATCCTAATGCTGAACAAACTGTTTTAGAACTGAAAGATAGTGTTTCAGTACAATCGGGTAGTGGGCCTAGACATTTGACATTCAGTAAAAACGGAAAGTTTGTCTATTTATTACAGGAACTCAATGGTGCCTTAACGGTATTTAGTTATTTCAATGGTATATTGACAAAGATTGATGAAACCACTATTTTAGCTAAAGATTTCAAAGGAACATTTAGTTCTGCGGATATTCATATTTCTCCGGATGGGAAGTTTTTATATGCTTCTAATCGTGGTGAAGCCAATGACATAACAATTTTTAAAATTCTTAAAAGCGGAAAATTACTACTGAAAGGTCAAACCAGCACGCTGGGAAAAGGACCCAGAAATTTTGCAATTGATCCAACTGGGAATTTTCTTTTGGTAGCACATCAATATACCAATGATATTGTAATTTTTAAAAGAAATAAAACTACGGGAGCTCTAATGGATATTGGAAAAAAGATTGCTTTGTGTTCTCCGGTTTGCTTAGTTTTTACAAAGAATTAAAAACTATCAATTCAAGAAAAAAGGGTTGAAAAATGATTTCCATTTTTCAACCCTTTTTTACTATAGATTATTTTTTTTATTTTTTGTCCCCGATGGTCAGAAAGAAATCAGGATTAAGAAACGGAATACCGATCTCTATTTATTCTTGTCTTTTCTCTTTTTATCTCTTGTTTTTAGCATGTTTCTATTTACAGAACCGTGCGTTTTTTTCTTAGTTACCCCAGGTCCACCTAAGTTGACTTTCTTATTCTTTTTACTTTTCTCCTGAAAAGCACCGTCTCCGTCTAGTTTTTGTTTTTTCATCATAAACTTAATCGGTTGTCTGTCTTTTTCAGGTTCGATTAATTTCGAGGAAATTTCAACTGTGTCTGGAAAGGATTCGATGGCTAATTCCATATTCATCAGCACTTCGATTTCTACTTTATATTCCTCTTCGCGAGGGGCAATCATGCTAATTGCGGTTCCTTTTGCATCGGCACGACCTGTTCTACCGATTCGGTGCATATACAATTCAGGTAATTCGGGCATTTCGAAGTTCACAACATGGGTAATGTTAGAAATGTCCAGACCTCTTGCCATAATGTCCGTCGTAATTAGACCACGTAAATTTCCTTCTTGGAACGAAGCCATGGTACTCAAACGATAGTTTTGAGATTTATTGGAGTGGATTACTCCAAATTGATCCTCAAAATCTTCCTCGATGCGCTCATGAACCATATCTGAAATTTTCTTATTATTCACAAATACCAAAACACGACTCATGTCTTCGTTGTTTTGCAATAGGTGTTTTAGAAGATTTATTTTGGTATTAAAATTAGGAACTTGATAGGCTGTTTGCTTAATATTCTCTAATGGTGTACCGGAGGCAGAAAGTGTAACTTCTTGAGGGTAATCAAAATAGTCATTCAAAATAGCATCTACTTCATCCGTCATCGTTGCTGAGAACAGAATATTTTGACGTTTTTTAGGCATCATGGCCAAAATTGATGTAAGCTGAGTACGGAAACCTAAATTTAGCATTTCGTCAAACTCATCAATTACTAGCTTTTGCATTTCTTCAAAACGAATCACATTATCTAATGTTAAATCCATGATTCTTCCTGGAGTACCTACAAGAATATCGCAACCTTTGTAAACGGCAGTTTTTTGGGTGTTGATATTAACACCTCCAAAAATTCCAATCGTTCGAACCGACATGTATTTTGTCAATTTCTCCACTTCTTCCACGACTTGAACTACAAGCTCCCGTGTAGGAACCAGAATCACTATTTTGGGAGTATGTCCTGGAGTAAATTTGTATAGTTTCAGCAAAGGCAAAAGGTAAGCAAATGTTTTACCAGTCCCTGTTTGAGCGATTCCCATCATATCTCTTCCTGACATAATCACAGAAAAAGTTTTTTCCTGAATAGGAGTAGGAGTTGTAAATCCTAGATCGTCTATCGCTTTTTGTACGGATTTAGGAAGATTGAATTGCTCAAAAGTAGTCATTTGCTTAAATTTTTTGCAAAGATAGTCTTTTTGAAAGTAATGAGGAAAATCAAGTGGATTCTAACCATTTTTGATTCTATTTTCAACTTTTTTAGGAAGCTAATTATTTAATAATCGCTTTACACGTAACACTAATTCATTTGGATTAAACGGTTTTGCAATAAAATCATCAGCGCCTAGTTTAAATGCTTCGCTAACAGAATTTTCTTCTTCGCCTAAACTGGATAACGCAATTATAGCTTTTTTATCAAAATGGCTTCTGACAAAACTGATTACCTCCAAGCCAGATTTATAAGGCAATAGCAAATCAGTGATCACCATGTCTGGATTTATGTCATGCAATTGCTCAATAGCATTCAGTCCATCTTTCAAGACGGTCAGCTGATATCCTTCCTTACTTAAAATGAACAGAAGTATTTTAATCATTAGTTCATCATCTTCAATGATCAGTATTTTTTTGTCGCTATTCATCTTGAGATATTTTATTTGTTATAAAGCTCAATCTCGTCAATCATTACCATTGGTTTTTTATTTTTTCGCTTTCGCCAAGCAGGTAAATCATCTTGGTTTTGTATGACTAATTTAATTTTGTCAAAAGAATGGAAACTTGTATCTGCTAACCCTATTTCGCTGGTTTTTACTTCATAATTTTCTACTAAATTTACGATTTTTTTTTCAGTTATCAAATTCCATTTTTTGTTTTTATATCCAAATAGTGTAATTTTTTTTGGAATAAAAATCCAATTTCGTTGGTTATCTAAAAAGTGAAGTTGAATGTGATTAAAATCTAATCTATTGGTTATCAATTCTATTTCGGGATTGTTTCCATACCATCCAATCCAATTGATATTGTAGTCCGTATGCCCTTTAATTCCATCTACTAGTGAGGAGCTTCCTTTTGCAGAATATTCAATTGCTGGCGGAGTTAGAAAATTAACTTCTAGTTTTTCTCCAAGGTGGGTGGCTGTGTTTTTAGTAATTTCTAGCCAGTTTTCATAATATTTATTGGGAGATAGTCCCTCCTCGCTCAGTTCATAAATTCCCAATACCTTGCAGGCTTCTGCAAATTGGAGTACTCTTTCAGTAAGTCCTGCTTTTACTTCTTTTTTTCCTTCAGTATTGATCACGAACATTCCGTGTTTATCAGTGCCATAAAACTTAGACTGTTCAAAAAATACATATTCTAGCGTGAGTCTTAATTTATTTATTCTGGAAGATAAAACAGGATCTTCACTTACTGACATCGCCGCTTCATTCAGTAATTGGTCATATTGGTCGATCGCTTTTGGTGATAAAAAGGTATTTCTGTTTTGAATTGGACCAGAGTAAATGTCTAAAGGTCGGTTTGAATTTTCTTGATTTTCAGTCAATAAATTGAGATATTCTTTCACCGAAGAGGCGGCATTACCATAGAATCCTCTTAAGAAGTCATCTGTGGTGTCTTCCAAATCTATTTCTGTGTTCCACAATAATTTAGCTAAAAGATACTGTCTCAATTCCGAAAAATCTCCAGGAACATCTGCATAACCTTGGACAAATACTCCTTTCACATTGTTTTGTTTGAAAAGTTTATAGTTATCCGAAAAAGTATGAAAGTTTGGAAATGGAGCTAGGTAGTTTGAAAATTGAACCGTATAATCCCATAAATACAAATTAGAGGTAGTTTTCCCCCAGTTGTGCAATACTTTAATAAAGGTTTTGTTTTCAAGATCGGCTGCTATTGATTTTCCTCTATTCAATTCGATTGGACAAAATAAGGTATAAATATTAGGTTGTATTTTTAAATTTATGGGGGCTTTATAAGTATGTTGGTATGCCAGAGTGGCTATTTTTGTTTTAGGAAAATGTTTGGCAATTTTGTTGAGAAAAAAGTATAGAGAACCTTGTGGTCCGCCGTGTTTTTCATTTAATGATTTGCATTTTTCACACTCACAATACACGGCATCATCATTTTGACTTACCGATATAAATGATGCATTGGGATTTTCAGCAATAATTTCAGCAATTTTTTTTATGACCTTTTCAACTGCAAGTTCATTGGTCATACAAAGCGATTCTGGTCTTCGCTTTCCCTCATAAAAGGCAAAAAATTCAGGATTTGTTTTAAAAAATTCTTTTGCAGGTAACAAGGTCTGAAATGAATGTCCCCAGATACTAAAATCATTTAGATGCCAGTCTAATTTATGCCAATCCCTGAAATCTTCATCAAAGGCATCTGGATAAAGTAGCACTCGGTATTCAAAAGAAGGATGGTGTGTTTTCTCCGTATTCTTTGGAAAAACCACTCTTTTTAATTTTGGGATATACAGGTCTGTTGCAGTGAATTTTCTAAATCCCCAATTTTCAAGTAAAGTATAAACGGCATATCGAAGAAGTTTTTCATTGGGTGCAATCAAATAAATATCCTTCTCATCACTTTTGATGCTGAAACTATTTTGGTCTTTTTTATTTTTTAACTTTGAAATAACGAGGTAAATGGAGGAAGCCTTTTTTTTAGGTTCATCGTTTGTTTGAACTAAAAATGGATTTGTAAAACTTTTATCTAAGTAAGTTTTTAAAATTTTCGCAGCAGGCTTGGCAATTTCGTCGTTAGTGATAATCGTATTTTCATTCTCTGTTTCATTCTCAATTATAATATTAGATTGAGCCATAGCTTGCGAGTTAAAAAGAACTATAAAAAATAGCGTATAAATTATTTTCAGCCGTATGATAAACATATTTTTAGAATTTATATTGCAACATTAGCGATAATTCCAATTCATTTTGTGTTAAGTTTCGAACATATTCTTGCTTGTTATAAGTAACTTGAAGGCCAGCTATATAGTGTTTGTGGAACATTTTGTAATATCCTGCACCCATGCGATAGGAATCAAGCGAAATTCTTTCATTGAATTGTCCCAGAGTGGTTCTTTCTTCTGGAGAGGAACCATAACCAGATGTCAAAGTTACATAATCAAACCGAGTTTCAAAGTAATACCTGATGTTTAGACTGACTGCGGGATACCAATTATTATTGTCGCTTTGAATAAAAGTTCTCAGATTAATCCAATACGAGCCAATGTATTTTCCGGCCCCAAGAACAACCGTTGTGAAGTCATTATCTTGGGTTTTTAAGTAGCGAATGCCCAAATCGCCTTCCCAACCTTTTTTAAAATTATGATAAAAGGAATATCCAAGTCTCAATTTGGGAAAAACAAGATCGTTGCTGTAAGCTGCACCCAAATAGGAATAATTGTTTTTACCAGTAAAAAGATAAGATTCTAATTCATATTGAATGCCATTTGCAATACTTTGTCCCGAGGATAAACGATCTGCATAATTGATATGACCAGTCAATGATCCCCACTGACGCTCTCTTATATATTGAAAACCTAATAAATGCCATGGGCCATATCCTTTCCTGTCAAAAGTGGTGTAGCTGTAAGTTGAGCCCATTCGGTCTGATTTTAACTTTGACTCCATTTGAAAAATAAGTTGCCTTACAGCATCGTCATTTGGGTTTTTTAATTGTAATTTTTTTAAATATTCATACTCTCTTTTTTGCTCTTTTTGCAATTGTAAGACCGTTAATTTTTTTTGTTCAAAATTTTTACTTTCTGGATGTAATTCGATTGCTTTGTCAATGATACTTTCAGCTTCTTTGTAATTTTTAGTTTCCAATTCAAGGTTTATTAAATAATTTAAGGCGTCATCATTGGCTGGACTTTTGCCAATGTAATATTTATAATAAAACCGCGCGCTGTCATTCTTTTTTACTAAATCATAATTACGTCCCAGAAGCAAATAATAATCTACATAAGTAGGAGCAATTTTTATTCCTAACAATGCTCTTTGGATGTTTTTTTCATAATTCTTAGTTGTTTGCATGTCCTTTACAATGACTCTGAGCAAACTATCCGAATCAATTTTTTGTGCGGATAAATTTTGGTGGGACATAAATACTAAAATTAGTATGAAGCTGGCGGTTCTTAGAATTTTGTTTGGGATCATGATGTTACTTTTTGGGTGGTTACAAATCCTTTTCGAACCATGACGCCCCACTTTTGTTCTGTTTGTCTGATAAACAACCAATATCCCTTCAATGAGGCATATACATTTAATGGATGGTAAACAAAGGGCTCTATTATAGCCATAAAAATGAAGATTGCTAATTCTTTATAATTGGCATAACTTTTATACAATAAGTCGTCTATAAAAATAGAAATCAGCGTAATCAATAAATAAAAAAGATAGACAAACAACGCTACTGAAACAAGATATTCAACATTTACTGAATTGTTTAAAAAACCAATAAGTAGCGCAATAATTCCCAGAAATTCTATGATAGGAACTAAGAGTTCGAACACAAAAAAGAAGGGCAAAATTAAAAAAGCTGTTTTTCCATATTTGGGATTTAAAAACATTTTTCGGTGCAAGTACAGGGTTTGTATCAGTCCTCTTGCCCAGCGAGTCCGTTGTCTGAGTAGTACTTTTCTAGTTTCAGGAACTTCGGTCCAACACAAGGATTCTGGAATGTATTTGATTAAAAAAGGTTCTTTTTTTTCATGCATGTGTTTTCGCATCCGGGTGATAAGTTCCATATCTTCTCCTAATGATTTATGCCAGTAACCGCCAACTTTTATCGCTATTTCTTTATCGAACATTCCCAGACCACCTGAGACTAATAACAATCCATTGATTTGACTCCAAGCCATCCTCCCAAAAAGGAAGGATCGTACATACTCTAATTCCTGAAATCTAGGATACCAGTCCTTAGGAAAATGTACCTGATGCAAAAAGCCTTCTTTCACCTCGCAAGAATTAGAAATTCTGATTCCAGCTCCTGTCGCGATTACTCGTGTTTCATTTTCCATAAATGGTTTCGCTAATTTTAGAATGGTATCTGTTTTTAAAATGCAATCTACATCCGTGCATAAAAATAAGGGATATTGAGACGAATTGATTCCAGCATTAGAACCGTCTGCTTTACTTTTCCCGTTCACTTTATCCACCACCATCAACTTTGAATATATAGGGTTAGTCGATTTATAGTGTCCTCGAACGGGCATAGTCACGATTCTTTCTTGGTAATAAAAATCAACTTTAACCAGTTCAAATTCGGTTATCAATTTGGTTAAAGTATCATCTGTGCTGCCATCATTGACTATAATAATTTCGTACTTAGGATAGGTTAATGACAACAAAGATTTAACATTATAGACAATACTAACTCCTTCATTAAAAGCTGGTGCTACAACGGAAACGCCTAGTAAATGATTTGAACGTATTAATATATCTTCCGAAATGTATTTTTGGTATCTGAGATGTTTCAGTATCGCAAAATAGGAGAGAATTGATAAGACGATGTAAATTAAAATATAAGTAAGCGAAAAAAGCGAAATAAAAATTTCGTAGTAATAAATAATTTGATGGGTGAAGTTGTTTATCATTAGATATAAATTGCTCTTACATGTTTTGTCATTTTTGAGGTGATATAATCTTGGGTAGCTAGCACATCTAACCCTGTTTTATCTATTTCATTTAAACAGTCAACTGCTTTTAATTTTAGATCTTTATTGGATTCATAGGATATTATATTTTCTAGAAATGATAGCATACTTTCATCGCCGATTACCTTTAATGTTTCTATTATTTCTATTTTGAGCTCAGGTGTTACTTGGTCAAAAATCCGTACTAAATCCTCTTTGGCTTCAATCAAAAAGAGTTCTCGGATGGCAATAATAGCTTCTTTTTTTATGCTATTATCTTCTATTTGAATCGATTCAATAATTTCTTTGGCGCTGCTTCTATAATTGTAATAAACCATTATTTTAAGTCCTAATTTTATAACTGAAGCGTTAGTGGTCATAAGCCACTGATCAATGTTTTTAGGAATTGGAATTTTTTTTTCATGCAATATGTCCATAATTTTTATCATATTCAATTGCGAAATTTCTGCTGATAATTCCAGAAAACTTTCCATGTGATTTTCAGACAAGGAGATGTAGGCCATATTGGCATTTGATTGAATTACAATATTGGGGTGTTTCAAATACGTTTTGATCAAAGACCCTCCTTTTTTATACTCTAAAGCTTGGTAGTGAAAAAATCCTTCACATTTATAAAAAGTTCTAAAATCGCGAATTAATCCTTCAGAATATTTATCAAGATTTAAAGCTTGATAAAAAATTGTGATTTGCTCGGATACCTTTCCCTTCAAACTACTCTTAAAACGAATCATGTCAGTAATGATCATTTCCTTACACCAGGATTTATGAAAAGGAATCTCTTTTTTAAAAAGAGATAATTTTGTTCTGAATTTTTCACTATTCGGTTTGGAGAGAATCATCTCCGTCAAAAACGTCTCTGCCTTATTGCTTATTGATTCTTTAAGGGGTTTATTACGCTCATAGCGTATTCTTCTTAATAGTAAAATAAGGGCTAGTAACACCGTCAATAGCACCATAAATGGAATAATGTAATTTTCTAGGTATTTAAGAAATAAGTCCATGATTAGCAGTGTTTTATAAGTTAATATTACAAATAAAATAAAGCTAAAAAAAATATTTTCGACGTATAACATTTAAATCCTTCAAAAGACATATTCTAAAAAAAGACCGGAATAGATTTAATAAGATGTAGTTTTTTGGAATTCATTTTAACAAATCCTGATCCTTTTCAAAGGAACTTAGTAGTTTAGCTATTTTTATAGTTAAAAGGGAAACGGTACACTTTTTTTAAACATTAACTCCAAATTCGGGTCTAATAAAGGAGCAAAATTCTTCTTTCCTGGAGTAAAAGAAGTATTTTACCAAATTAAAATTGTATTTGAAAAGCGTGGTCTCTTTATTTGAATTTTAGATTCCATGATACGGTTAGCGAATAAATCCAAAAATAATTGCCAGGATCAAAAGCTATTTCTTGATGTGCTACGTCAAATTGTGCACTCCAAGCTTCTTTGTTTTTGTTAGTGGTAAAAAAGTAACCTACATTAAAGCGCTGTGTTTTTAGGTTAATAATGGCAGCATCGTTAGCATCAAATATAAATTGATTGGCTTCAGGAGACACTCCCATGCTAAATAAAAAGCTCAAATAGTTTTCGGCATTGCTGCGGTATTTTCTATAATTTAAAGCTGCTGATGTGCTAGTACCTCCGTCACCTGGAGTAAAATTAGGCCGCAAGGACCAAAAACTGTTTCCAGTATACCAACCAATAGAACCGGTGTAAATTGTAGTTGTTGCACTGTATTTTAAAGTTCTAAAACCAGCCGAAACTTCTAAACTATGGGGCAGGGATTTGTATAGTTCCCCACCATATCTTAAATCGGGAAAAAGGAAGGTATTGGCAAAACCTACATTTACGTATGCATATAGGCCTTTTGCAATTTTAGGATATAAATCAAATTCTATTTGAGAACCATTCTCATTAAAACGGCGGTTGAAATTATATTTTCCAATAATGCTGCCATATTTTGTTTGCTTAGCATAACTCAATGTATAATATTGCATTGGGTCAAAGGTTTTTGAGTAAAGATCTACCGCAGCTCGCAAGCCTATATCGTTAGTTCGCAGGGTGCTGTTTAAATCGCTCAGAAACTCTTTTGATTTTTTATCATCCGGATTTTGCGCAATATACGTTTTAACAGTATTTCGAGCCTCTACCGCGTTGTTTGTATTAGTAAGAGCAGTTGCCTTCAATAAAACAATTTCTAAATCATTTGGAAATATTTTTAGCGCCTTGTTAGCCATTTCAAGCGCTTCATAGTATGAATCACTCCATGATTCGTTTTTAATTGCTGCAATCCAAGTGTCTTTGTGCTGTAAATCTTTCTCTAAAATACTTGCAAATACTTTTCTGGCTTTTTTATAATCTCCATCCCAAGAATAAGTTGTTCCCAAAAATAAACGAATATCATGATAATCAGGATATTTGGTCAATATATTTAGCAAAGTATCTTGCGCTTGTTTTCGTTGCTGGTTGAACGCTAAGTTCCGCGCTGTTTCAAAGGAAGTATCGGGGTTTCCATTATAGGCTTTTTGTTGTCCTTGCATTTGTAAGAAGCCCAACAACGCCATTAAAAAAGTCAGTTTTATAATTATTTTTGGAATCATTTTTTTAAGGATTTTTTAAAATTGGAGTATTCTTTATTTTCAGGACTTCTTGCGGTAAGACTGTCAATAGTCTTGTTTGATTCTTTAAAATTATTCATTCTTTTATAAGCTTGTGCCAATTTATAGCCTAATTCGGGATCGTTTATTTGATTGCCTAATGCTTTTTTACCAATGTCAATTGCTTTTTTATTTTGTCCAGACCACCAGTAGACATCCATTAGTGCTAAGTAGGAATCACCATAATAAGGCGTTCTGCGTATAACTTCTTGTAATTCTATTTCAGCATTTTTATAATCGCCATCCCAAGCTAAGGTTCGGCCTTTTAGCGTTCGCACGTCTCCATAATTGGGAAGTTCATTCAAAATATAATTGCATAATAGTCGTGCTTTTTCACGTTCTTTTTTGAAAGCTAAATCTCGAGCCAAAAAGAATATATGGTCAGGATCCAATCCTTTAGTTAGTTTTTTAATGATCGATAGCTCCTCTGTTGTAAATTCATACGTTGGTTTCTTAAAGCTGGAAGCAATTTTGGTAATTTTGTTCTTTTTTGTTACGTATGAATTTAGTTTTTTAAAATCATTAAATGAACTACTTACTTTTTCGGTCATATCGTTATCTGTTTCGCTAACATTGAAATTTTCATCAATTTTAAACAACGCTCCATCAGAATAAAAATAGTCTTTATAAATATAATCACTAATACTTCCTTTGTATCGCATCAACGCAATGTTGTGGATATTTCTAAATTCTCTTACAGTGTCTAGTCCTTTACTGATCCAAGTCGTTTTTTCCGGTTTATTGAATTTGTAATTGTTCGTTAGAAAAGAGACTAAACTTGGTGTAACATCAGAATGAGAAGAAATGGATTTAAATTTTGCTGTTTTCTTCAATAGGGGACTGTAAATGTAAAACGGAACGTGAAAACGAGATAAATTATCTTTTTGAGGCACGGGAATTAAGCGGTGGTCTCCAGTAATTATAAAAATGGTATTTGCATAATCCGGTCTTTTAGAATACGTTTCCATGAAGTTTTTGATTGAACTATCCGTGTAAAGAAGACATGCAAATATGTCTTTGTATTCCTTTAGTTTATTTTTTTCAAAATAGGATTTGGTTTTTAGAATGCGTTCTACTTTTTCTAAATATATATTTTTGGACGGGAAATCAAAAGGTTCGTGATTGGTTAGCGTCATTATAATATCCAATCTAGGTTGTTTATTGTCTTTTAATTCGGATAATGTTTTGCGGTATATTTCAGCATCTGGATACCCCCAAGAAAAACCACCTGAATTTGCTTTAGTCTTAGTATATCCGGGGCCAAATTTGTTGATGTCTATAATTTTATCGATACCATTGTATTCTAAAAAGGTACTTTTTCTGTCAAATGTCGATTCATCACCACAGTAATAACTGGTAGCATATCCATTTGATTTTAGAAAACTGATTAGCGAATTGTGTTTCGGTAGCGGATTTAATTCCATGAAACCATTTTCTCCAAACGGTAAGGAGCCCATCAATGAAGGTAACGCGCCAAAGGTACGTCCTGAGTTACTTACAAAATTTTCCCAATAAAGTGATTTCTCTGTCAAGGAATCGAGGTAAGGCGTGAAGCCTTTATAATCGCCATCATCTGTAAAATCACTGCCAAGTCCTTCCACAATGATGAATACGATATTCGGATTATTTTTATTAATAGTGAAAAAGGGAGCCAAAACATCTTTAGTATTTTCGGAGGCTTCTTCTAATGGAAATTCTTTCTTAAAAGTCATGCTTCCTTCATTTGCAAAAGCTTGGTCATTTTTGGCTCTTATAATGTCACTCAATAAGAAATTTAGTTTATTCTGCGAAATAGGTTTTTGATTGCTGGCTACTAAAAAATTCAAACTGCACGATAATAAAACGACTACAAGTATAATTTTTGCGTTGGCTTTAGGCCCATATTGTTGCAACAATCGGTTTAATCCTAAATAAACAATAGGAAGAATTATAAACGGCAAAAATAGTAAAAAAGATAACGATAAAGAGGCAGTAACAGTGGTGTACATATCACTCCAAGAGTATCCAAGAAGATCAGCTCCAAGATTGATGTGCGTTGTAAGGCTATATCCTATTAAACCAAGTTGGATTAAGGCAATGATGGAAAATAGGAATCGGATAACCATTATTCCTAAAGAATTTTTTACCTGTTTTAATACTACATAGAGCGGGAAAAATAATAAACCAATAAATATTCCTGTAAAAAAATCATCTAATAATTTGTATAGGAATAATTGTATTTCGAAATTTTTGAAAATTTCAATTAAGCTTAATAGACAAAATATAAGCATTAATGAAACGGTAGAATAAAGATATTCCAAACTATTTTTATAATTAAATTTAATTTTCATTGCGCTATAAATTATGCTTTGGTCATTCCTTTTCGGGTCATTTCTCCCCATTTCTTTTTTTTGTTAAAATAATAATCAAAATTTCCTCGTATTGCGGCATATAAGATGAAAGGATGATTAACAAAAGGTTCTAAAAAAGCAATTTGTAATAAACGAATGCCAGTTCCTTTCTTTTTATACTGGTGATAGGTTAACTCTTCTGTAATCAATGCTATTAAAGAAAAGAAAACTGTAAATAAATAGGCTAAAATAATTAATGCAAATGCATAATCCCACCTAATCTTATTAAATACAGTGAGAATTCCAAAGTACAGTATGCCGACAAATTCAATCACAGGTGCCATTCTTTCGAAAAAGAACCAATAGGGATAACTTATCAAACCCAGTACTTTATATTTTGGATTAAATCCAATTTTGCGATGTTTCCTTAAGGTTTCAATTGTTCCTCGAGTCCATCTGTTTCTTTGAGAAATAAATATTTTATAGTTGTCAGGAGCTTCTGTCCAACAAAGTGGGTCTGGAATATAGGCTACTTTATATATTTTGTTCTGTTCTTCCATGTAGGCTCTCATCCGCACCACAAGTTCCATATCTTCACCAACGGTATTTCTATCATAACCGCCAACCTCAATTGCTATTTTTTTATCAAATAAACCAAAAGCACCTGATATAACCAGCAAACCATTCAGTCTACTCCATGCCATTCTACCTAACAAAAAAGCGCGAATGTATTCTAGAATTTGCCCCTGTTCGATTAGTTTTTTGGGAAAGTTTACATCGTGTAATTTACCTCCTTTGACCACACATGAATTTGCAATTCTAATTACTCCTCCAGCAGCGATAACTTTTCTATCTGTTGTTTCTAGAAATGGTTTGATCATTTTTTGGAGGGAATCTTCTAATAGGAGACAGTCTACATCTATACAAGCCACATATTCACTGTTACTAATGTTAAGTCCCATGTTTAATGCGTCGGCTTTTCCTCCATTTACTTTATCAACGATAATTAGTTTTTCAAATGCAGGATTAGTTGATTTGTAAATTCCGTTTCTAAGGGGTTGGGTTGGGATTTGTTCATTGATGAGGTAATCTACTTGGACTAAATTATATACTTCAATTAATTTCTCTAAGCTATCGTCTTTACTGCCGTCATTTATTATAATTACGTCGTAGTTTACATAGTGATTAGACAATAAAGAACGCACATTTTCAACAATATTTAAACTTTCATTGTATGCTGGTGCTATAATTGAAATGGAAGGAGCACTAGTAGAAGACATTATTTCTTTGTAATTAACATAACTGTTTTTACGCTTGTATTCAATAGTCTCTATTGCAGAAATAAACGCAAGAACAAGGTAGGATGCAATGGCAGTCGCACTAAAAATAAAAAACAAATAGTGAAATAATTCAATTATATTTTGGAATATAGGATCTCCCATACTTAATTGTTTTCTATAAAATTAACGAATCTCAAATAGGGATCGTTAGCGGATTCGATTTTTAAAGCACAGAATTTTTCTCGATTGATTCTTTTTAAAATTTTCAAGGCCATAATCTTTATTTCAAAAAGGTCATGATTGATATATTTCATAATAAAGGATTCGTCATCACTTTCGTATAAATTTTCCATCATTTTAAAAACAGCGATTTGCTCTTCTTGACTGCGTTTTTGTAAATCCGTTTTTAAAATTTCTTTGGCTTCCAATACATTTAAATAGCTTAGTACATCAATTGCATCTAGTCGTACTTTTTTATTTCTGTGATGCAACAATTGAATGATCTCGTTTTTTGCTTCCAATTGATTGTAGATTTTGGCTAATTTTAGCGCAAAAATAATCACGGAATCGTTAGAAGAATTCAACCAAGACGCAATATTAGAAATGTTTTGATTTTCTAATTTTTGCACTATTTCCAATAATTGAATCTGATCCCATTCTGAAAGGGGTGTTTCTAATAAATCTAAAAAAGTAAGTCCTTCAAAATCAAATAAATTGACCATATACAATTGCATTTCCTTTCGGACTTCTGGCCTAGGATGATTTAGGTGAATTATTACTTGATCATAAGCTTCTTTTATCTGAAATTGTTTTAATTCTCGGATTCCTTTGGCAATTACAAACCATTTTTTATGACTTAATCGAGATAAAGCATAATCGACAAGTTCCGTTTGATAATAAAGATTTTGGATAGACTCGGCAACTTCACCAGAAATTTCATTTTTCAACTTGACCAAAACTGCAATTAAAATTTTCCTTTTAAAAGGTTCTTTGGCATCGTTTTTTAATAGATCAATAATCGCTTGTTGCTCTGAACTGATTGTCTCTTCTTCATTTCCAGCATAGAGATAAGTGATAAGAGCGGATTCATATTCTTGCTCATAGGCAATAGTGACCCTTTCTTTTTTTCTTAGATGGCCTCTTAAATATTTCAAATAAAAAATAAGACCAATAATGATTATTGAAAACAAACCAATTATAATCCAAGCAGCTTGAATGATAGTTGGAGAATCATTGAAATAGTCAATTAAAAAGGAATAGGTATTCATATCGAAACTCTGGGGTAATTCAATTGGACTTATCTAACTCAACAAGCGTTTTACTCTCAAGACTAGCTCGTTTGGGCTTAAAGGTTTACTCATAAAATCAGTGGCGCCTAGATCAAATGCTTTAAGAACAATTTGCTCTTGTCCTGCTGCTGAAAAAACAACAATAGGAGTGAGGAGATTTAATGTGTTTCGCACATGGCTGATCACTTCTAGTCCGCTGACAAAAGGCATCATAATGTCTGTTAATATTAATTCTGGATTATGTTCTTCAATTAATTCAATTGTTTTCTTACCATTCTCCGCTATAAAAAGCGAATATCCTTCTTTTTCTAATTTAAATTTAAGTAACATCGAAAGCATCGAATTATCTTCTGCGAGAACAATTTTTTTAGCACCATTCATATTAGATTCTCTTTGTTTTTTTGCGAAAGCAAAAATATTATTTTTCGTAGGTTGTTGGTAAAAGCTTGGGGCTTTCTTCCATTTGTATTTTGATTAGTATCAAAGTAAATTTTTAACACATCTTTGATTTTTACTATTTTTTATTTTATGCGCGTGAGGTCTAATTACACGATAGGAAACATTGTACTTACGTAAAATTATCTCTGTTGGTTTTAGCGAGTTGATTTCAGTGATTTATCACCAAAGTTCCTATTAATCCAACATGAATCAAAATACGAACTATTTCTTGGTTTTGTAAATAGGGATACACTTCTCAACGTACTGATATTGTTAATTTTGTTCAGAATTTAAAGGATTTTATACAAAATAAATAATGTTCAAAATAGTGCAATGGCTACTTATTTACACGAACAGGATTCATAAATAACGGTAGATTATTAGAATGTACGAGTGAAAAAAGAAAAAGAAGTTTTATGATATTTATCCTCTTATCTTCGGCAAGATTGAACCTGAAAATTGAATCTTTTAATCCGGTCTGAGAGTGATTTGATTGGGTTCGAAAAAGACTATTAAACATAATACTATTTCGCAGCAAAAGACATAAGTAGGTTTTCATGTTTTTGTTAATTTTAAGTTGAATTTTGTAAGTACATATATCACAATTACAGTAGTGGGGACTATTGTGTCGCAACGATATGGTACAAAGATAGATATAATCGTAATATAAAAACTTAAATATCCCTGTAGAGTACTAAAAACCCTCAAATACACCTAAACCAAACAAAGCAAAGTCGTATTTAACAGGATCTATACTATCTAATTTTCGAAGTTGCGAGTCTAACTCTGCGACTGCTTTTCCATCATTTTGCTTCCGAGTCAGTAATCCCAATTTCCTTGCTACATTTCCAGAATGGACATCTAAAGGGCAGGATAAAGATGCCGTTGAAATGGTTTTCCAGATTCCGAAATCGACTCCCTTATTATCTTGACGGATCATCCATCTCAGGTACATGTTGATTCGTTTTGCCGCAGAGTTATTTAGCGGATCCGATATGTGCTTTTGGGTTCGATACTGATGTGGAATCTCGAAAAATATTTTCTTGAATTCGTGGATGCTTTTTTGCATGGAGTGGGCTTCCTGATGTTTGCTAAAAACTGCCTCTAAGCCACCATGATTGGTATAGATATGTTTCAAACTTCTAATAAAGCTGGATAAATCACCTCCATTGAAAGTTCTATGTACAAAAGATTCCATTCGCTCTAAATCATTTTCGCTGTGTGACATAACAAAATCATACGGCGCATTTCCCATCAAATCCATCATACGGTGCGAATTTTTGATGATCATTGTGCGATTTCCCCAAGCAATAGTGGCACTTAAAAAACCGGCAATTTCAATGTCTTCTTTTTGTGAAAATAAATGAGGAATTTGTACAGGATCACTTTCTAGGAAATCAAATGTATTGTATTGAAGTACTTTTTCGTCAAGAAAATCTTTAAGTTCTGATTTTGTCATGATTGGAGCGCTTGGTAGCGAAGTAGAAAATTTAATAAGAAATAATACCATCAACGAGAGGTAGCAGGAAAAGAATAAAATTCTTTTTTAAAAGATACTAAAAGTACCTTCGTATATTTAAATTAGTGTCCGTTAAGTTCGTGTCGAAATGACAGTTGGTTTTGCTAAAAAAAAAGAATAGGTCTAATTACTAATTTGTCCATCTACCATCACTAATTTTCTATCGGCCATATTGGCTAACTCTTCATTGTGGGTAACAATGACAAAAGTTTGTCCTAGTTCATCTCGTAATTTAAAAAACAATTGATGTAAATTTTCTGCAGAAGCCGTGTCTAGATTTCCTGAAGGCTCATCAGCAAAAATGATCGCTGGTTTGTTGATTAATGCTCTAGCAACGGCTACGCGCTGTTGTTCTCCTCCAGAAAGCTCATTGGGCTTGTGGTTGATTCGATGCGAAAGTCCCAGATAAGTCAATAATTTTTTGGCTTCGGTTTCTGTTTCCTGTTTGGATTTATTGGCAATAAATGCAGGAATACAAACATTTTCTAGCGCTGTGAATTCCGGTAGTAACTGGTGAAATTGGAATATAAAACCTAAATTCAAATTTCTAAATTTCGATAAAGTTTTGTCATTCATCGTCAGGATGTCTTCATTGTTGATGCGCAATTCAATTCCATTTTCAACGGTTGGTTGGTCCAAAGTACCAAGAATTTGCAAAAGCGTTGTTTTTCCAGCACCTGAAGCGCCAACGATAGAGACTATTTCTCCCTGTTTAATGTGTAAATCTACTCCTTTTAAAACATGTAGTTGATCGTAATATTTATGTAGATTTTTGGCTTGTATCATTTTGAAACTATTTTCACAAAGAAACAAAGATTTTAATGATTATTAAATGCAACGCCTATTATTTTGCCTTGACAAAGTATAAACTTTAGTTAATAGGCTCAATTTCTTGCTATTTTTTAAATAAATTTGAGTTAAATTGACATATTATGAAAAAAGTAATTGGAGTTTTTTTGGCACTGCTGCCTTTTTCATTTTGTGCAAAAGAAAAGAATATAATGGTGCCAAAAAGTATAGAGACAAAAAATATGGAAATACAAAACGGAAAAGAAGTAGCTACTTTCGCAGGAGGATGTTTCTGGTGTACAGAAGCAGTTTTTTTAGAATTAGATGGGGTGAGTAAGGTAGTTTCAGGCTATATTGGCGGGCATACCGTAAACCCTAAGTATAGTGAAGTTTGCGATGGAGAAACAGGACATGCTGAAGCGATTGAAATTACATTTGACCCATCCAAAATAGGATTTGGGGAACTATTAGAAATATTCTTTGCTACACACGATCCTACAACCTTAAACCGTCAAGGAAATGACGTTGGAACACAATACAGAAGTGAGATATTTTACCACAATGCAGCCCAGAAACAATTATCCGAGGATTATATCGCTTTGATGACAACTGAAAATACGTTTGGAAAACCAATTGTTACTAAAATTTCGGAAGCAACGGTTTTTTATGTCGCTGAGGATTACCATCAAAATTATTATAATTTGAATAAAACACAAGGGTATTGCAGTTATGTGATTACGCCTAAAATTGATAAATTAAAAAAAATATACCAAGATAAGCTCAAAAATTAATTGGCATTAGATTTGTACGTATTCTGGAAAATAATAATCTAAATACTATGACAGAACAAGTGTCCGTTAGTGCAGTAAATAATAAAACCAGAAATCTAATTTTGGGAATTGTATTTGATGGCATTGGAATGCTCTCGTTTACTGTTCCTCTAATCGGTGAGTTTTCAGATGTGATTTGGGCTCCATTAGCCGGTTTTTTGATGACCTGGATGTATAAAGGAACGATAGGGCGGGTAGGAGGAGTAGTAACTTTTCTGGAAGAGATTTTACCATTTTCGGATTTTATTCCAACCTTTACCTTAACCTGGATTTATAATTATGTAATTAAAAACAAAGATGCCTCGTAAATTCGAGGCATTTTTTGTTAGTCGTTAAAAAGAAATCCTAGTCCCAAGCGTTTGAGCATTTTTTTTTCGAAAGCCCAAAAGAATTTGAACTGTCCAAACAAAAAGCCAATCAGGACTAAAAGTATTTGGTAAATGGGGAAAATTAAAAGTAACCGAATAGGCGTAAACCAATAGCCTAAATCTTCTTTTGTAATTCCAAGCCAAAAGCAAAAAGGTTTTGAGAGCCATGCTGAGGCAGATCCAGTTATAGCAAAAACAATAAATATAATAGTAAGTTGGAAATTAGTTTCAATGCCCCAACGTTTTTTTAGTTTGTTCATTTTAATTTATAATCAGTACAAAGGTAGTGATACTGTTTGTGAATAGGTACTAGCACATTAAAAAATGGACGATAGAAGTTTTGAAGTGGCATTTAACCAGAAAATGAAAGTGTAAATTTCAAAAACAAAAAATTTCAATCTTATCTGATGGGTACAAAACCAAAAAGTATTTGATTGTACGTATTTTGAAAATAAATCATATAATTATAAATCAAGTAATTCACTTCGTATCCGTAATTAATCGTTGGATCATAATTGATGGTCATTTCATATAAATTAGGATCATACCGTTGCGGTTGCAAAACACGGCTATTCCATTCCATAACATAAAGTTGATTTTTAGCCGCGAGAAAGGCTTGAGAATGATAACCTCTTTGAAAAGCTCTTGAATTGAGCCACATATTAAATCCTGGATCAATTATAATTACTTCATATTCAAGTTCGTCATTTGCAATACGGACCGTGTCACCTTGAGCCGCAACCGTTTTTTCAGTGGTAGGAAAACTTGACTTCGATGTGTTACAACTAATAATAAACACCGAAATAATTGCTAATAAATAAACACTATTTCTCATAATCAAAAATTGAATACTAAAATTACAATATTAAATGATTTATTAATAACGTTTTAACAAAAAAGAGAGGTTGCCTTTTAGGGACAACCTCTCTCGAATATTTAAATAATCTAGGACTAGCTTAACAAACTAATAATTTGTGAAGCTAATTCAGTACCGATTCTGTCTTGTGCTTCTCCTGTTGCAGCTCCAATGTGTGGAGTCAACGAAATTTTATGGTTCATCAAAATAGCCATTTCAGGAGTTGGTTCATTTTCAAAAACGTCTAATCCTGCAAATAATACTTTTCCGCTGTCTAATGCTTTTACTAAAGCCACTTCGTCAATAACACCGCCACGAGCACAGTTTACGATCCCTACACCATCTTTCATAATGGCAAGTTCTTTTTCGCTAATGATGTAACCATCTTGAGCAGGAACGTGTAATGTAATGAAATCAGCTTCTTTGAAAACCGATTCCAATGATTGTGAAACGATGGTAGTCGTGATGGATTGTCCGTCAAAAAATTCCACTTTAACATCCACTTGAGGGATAAAACTATCGGCAGCAATCACTTTCATTCCTAATCCTAACGCCATTTTAGCGGTAGCCTGACCAATGCGGCCAATTCCAACTATTCCTAGCGTCTTTCCTCTTAATTCGATTCCGTTTGCGTAGGCTTTCTTCAAACCATCAAAGTTGGTGTCGCCTTCAAGCGGCATATTTCTGTTCGAATCGTGCAAGAAACGAACACCAGAAAATAAGTGTGCAAAAACTAATTCTGCCACTGATTCTGAGGAAGAAGCCGGAGTATTGATTACGTGAATTCCTTTGCTTTTAGCATAATCCACATCAATATTGTCCATTCCTACACCACCACGTCCTATAATTTTCAATCCAGGACAAGCGTCAATAATGTCTTTACGAACTTTAGTCGCACTACGCACCAAAACTACACTTACATTATTTTCATTAACAAAATTAGCCACTTGCTCTTGCGCTACTTTTGTCGTTATCACTTCAAATCCACCTTTTTCTAAAGCTAGAATTCCACTTTTTGAAATTCCGTCATTGGCTAATACTTTCATTTGTGTTTTATATTTTAAGATTGTAAAATTTAACGATTTAAAGATTCAATCTGGGTTGTTTAATGTGATGATTGATTAAAAATTGATTTTTCAAATCTTTAAATCATTCAATATTTTAATTTTTAAATTGCTTTTTCCAAAGCCTGCATTACATCAACTAATACTTGAACACTTTCTAACGGAAGCGCATTGTACATAGAAGCTCTGTAACCACCTACGGAACGGTGTCCAGGCAAACCTGAAATTCCCGCTGCTTTCCACATTGCATCAAATGTGGCAGCATGTGCTTCATCATTTAATAAGAAAGTAGCATTCATGTTCGAACGGTCTTCAACAGCTGCAGCACCTTTAAATAAAGGGTTTCTGTCTATTTCTCCATAAAGTAATGCCGCTTTAGCATTGTTAATTTTTTCAATAGCAGCAATTCCACCAAGGTTTTTCAACCATTGTAAGGTCAATAAAGAGGCGTAAACAGGGAAAACAGGTGGCGTATTGTACATACTTTCTGCTTTGATATGTTTGGCGTAATCCAACATGCTTGGGATTATTCTACCATTTTTACCTAAAATTTCATCTTTTACAACAATAAGTGTAGTTCCCGCTGGACCCATATTTTTTTGTGCTCCGGCATAAATCAAATCAAATTTAGAAAAGTCTAATTCTCTAGAAAATATATCCGAACTCATGTCGCACACTACTGGTATATCAACTGACGGAAATTCCTTCATTTGTGTCCCAAAAATAGTGTTATTACTCGTGCAGTGGAAATAATCAGCATCCGCTGGTACAGTATATCCTTTTGGAATATGATTGTAGTTTTGTTCTTTCGAAGAAGCCACGGTAACAGTTTCTCCAAAAAGTTTTGCTTCTTTTATCGCTCCTGCAGCCCACGTTCCCGTATCCAGATAAGCTGCTTTTCCGCCCTCTTTCATTAAGTTGTATGGAACCATTAAGAATTCTAAACTCGCTCCTCCAGCAAGAAATAAGGCGCTGTAGCCTTTTCCTTCTAGACCTAAAAGTTCAAGAGCAAGTGCTCTAGCTTCATCCATAACGGCAACAAAATCTTTACTTCTGTGCGAAATTTCTAAAAGCGATAACCCGGAATCATTAAAATTTAAAATTGCTTGTGCTGATTTTTCAAAAACTTCTTGCGGTAAAATACAAGGTCCTGCGCTGTAGTTGTGTTTTTTCATGGTGTAGTTTATGTCCAAAAAATTAAAGTGCAAATTTCGACAATAGGAGTTTAAAAAGCGTTAATTAATTCGGAATAATTGCACTTTTTTCCACTAAATTGTTAACAAAAATGAAATTGTATCGATGTTATCTGCGTAATTCCATAATCGGGGATTTTGAGTTTGTCCAAATGCCACGCTGTTTTCTATAGTTTCATCAGCAACGATACATTGCAACAGCTCATTTTCAGACTTTAATCTTGTTTTTAAATCATTTATATCCTCGTAAAACTCGTAAAAAACACTCGAAATAGGCGAGGCATGACTTTGATCTTCTTTCAAGGTAAGAAATCCGTTATCCAATAATTTAAAATTACTCATCAGAAAAACGGCTTTGTTGTAATCGTAATTGTTAGCGTATTTTTCATAATGAATGACGTCTTGGTAAGCAAATATCGCTTCAAAAAACGGAACAAAGGAATATTCTTTAGGCACAAATAGTTTAGAAACATTGCGGCAACCCAATCCAAAATAGCGAAAAATATCTTCCCCTAAAGCGGTAAGTTGTTCTTTGGTTTCATTTCCTGTTAAAACTGCTACTGAATTTCTGCTTTTTCGAATAATGGAAGGTTTGTCTTTAAAATAATATTCAAAATATCGGGCTGTATTGTTGCTTCCTGTAGCAATAACGGCATCAAAATTCTCTAATTTCCCCTCTACAAAAGTAATATTCTGAGCTAATGCTGGCTGAACTGCAATAATGTATTTCGCTAAAAAAGGTAACAAATGCTGATCATTTGAGGATGTTTTTACCAAAACAGTATTTCCTGTAATCAAAACCGAAAGGAAATCGTGAAAACCCACTAGTGGAATATTTCCAGCCAAAATTAAAGCGATGTTTTTGGATGTTCTATTTTGTAAATCATATTCGGAAAGCCATTTTGTCAAATTTTCGTCCGTTAGGGCTTCTGCCCAGGATTGTATGGAGAAATAGACGTTGTCCGCAGTATACCAGCCATTGTGTGACTGAGACAGATTTATCAATGCGATAAAAGCATCAAAAAATGTATCGTTATGCAAAACAGCTGGCTTTTTGACCGTGTTGTCCTTAGAAAACTGACCTAGAAATTTTCCTAATTCAACAAAAACACTTTTTTTTGTTTCTAATGTCATTATGTTTGCTTATGAATAGTTTAGATTGTAATTTTGCACAAAAATAAGGATAAAGTATTTAGGCATTGTTAAAAAAACGGAAGTTTTAAAAACAAACTACATTCCTAAAAACGGATCCTTTTAAACAAAGAACAATGGCAATTATTATAACAGACGAATGTATCAATTGTGGTGCTTGTGAACCCGAGTGCCCAAATACAGCAATATATGAAGGAGCAGACGATTGGAGATATAAGGATGGAACTAAACTTAAAGGGAAGGTAATTTTACCTGATGGTACTGAAATTGACTCTGATGAAGCTCAAACTCCAATTTCTGATGAAGTATACTACATTGTACCTGGAAAATGTACCGAATGTAAAGGTTTTCACGATGAGCCTCAATGTGCAGCAGTATGTCCTGTAGACTGTTGTATCCCAGATGATAATCACCTGGAAAGCGAAGAGACTTTATTGAACAGACAAGCTTTCTTACATAACGAATAACACTATTCTGATAGAAATAAAAAAGAAATCCTGAGTTTTTGCTCAGGATTTTTTGTTTTGTTTTTTTCTTGCGACAATTACAAACGTGTCATAGGCATAGGTTTTTCGATCGATTGTTTTTACGATTTCAAACCCATTTAGATACAGAAACAATTGTATTTCATTTAAAGTAAAAACGCGAACGGTTGAAAAATCATCTGCAATTATTTCCTTTTTATTATTTTGAAAAGTATAGTATTGCGCACTCCATTCCAGTAAAAAATTTTCTGACGAAGTTGTTCTCCAGTTGCTGGATCGAAAGTAAATCAAATCTTCAAATGGAGCTTCATGCAGTATAGCTTCATTATCCTTGGTAAATGGAATAAACCTATTGGCATCTATAAAATCAAAAATTAGAGTTCCTTCTTCGTTTAGGTTTTTATATATGGATTGAAAGGTGTTATTTAGGTCTTCATTTGTGATTAAATAACTAGTTGAGCGTCCTGTAATTAAAATAGAATCTACTGGTTGCTCTAATTTAAAATCCCTCATGTCACCTGCAAGAAAATCCCTTTTTTGTTTCGCTCTTGCGCAATTGCTATCATGCTTTCGCTATAATCTAGACCAATGTAAGTGGTGTTATGGGCTAAAAATCGTTTCGAAAGATTGCCTGATCCACTACCAATTTCTAAAACAGTTTTACCATGATAATCCTGAATTAAATTGTTGTAGAAGTTAAACTCCTCATCGTTATCTATAAAATTTTGGTACATGGCATCATAGATTGCTGCCATTTTTCCGTTGTAAAGATTTGCCATGCTGCTTGTTGTTTTACGTAAAGTTTTGAAAAAATGTACCAAATGAAAAAGGGCTGTCTAATTGTGACAGCCCTTTTCTTAATTATTTTAGGATAAAATTTAGAATTTATAGTTTAAAGATAAATTAAACATTGTTCCCAATTGGCTAAAGTGATATCCATCATACGTCATTTGAGAATAACGACCATTGAAAGTAACTAAATTATATTGAGTTCTAGTTTGAGCTGGATCGTTTAAAATAGCTGTACCAGCTGCGTTTTCAGCTTTAAATTTCCATTCAGGTAATACATTTAATAGGTTGTTTACATTTAAGGCTATTGTTAGTTTGTCACTAGCAGCGTAATTAACACCTAAATCAGTAACCATTTTTGTTAAAAATTCTACTTTTAAATCATTTGACATACCAGCATTCTTAAATTTTGTAGGTCCAAATACAGTATTGTTCAAAGTGAATCCAAATTTTCCAAGTTCATATTCTGCACCACCAATAATTTTAAATTGTGGTCTTGAAGTAAACAATAGTGCTTCTTGTGTTTGATCAATTACTGATTGGTTAACTGCTACTACACTTGCTGGATTTTTTACAGGTCCATCAATTTCGTTTTGTAAAGTATAGTTACCAGATATATTAAAGCCCATTTTTCCAGACCCTACAATTAGATTTTTGTATCCTGCAACAAGATCAATACCTGATGTTCTAGAATCAATACCGTTCACAAAAAATGCTGATGTGTTAGTAGGAGAAAATGTAATAGGGTTTCCTAAAACAATTCTATCTTCAACCTTAATATCGTAATAATCTATTGTAAGATTAAAATTCTTATTTGGTTTCAAACCTATTCCAGCGGTAAAATTAGTAGACTTTTCTGAGTCTAATTTTGGAACACCACTTGCTCTAGCAGCTGATGATACATTATTTATTAAACCTTGCACAACAATACCTTGTCCTGGAACAAATGAGGATTGTGATTTTTGAGTATAAATTTGGTGTAAAGATGGAGCTCTAAAACCTGTTGATAAAGAAGCTCTTATTGTGATTTTATCTTCAGAAAATTTATATCTTGTACTTGCTTTCCATACAGTTGCACTACCGAAATCACTGTAGTCTTCATATCTAACAGTACCATTAAGTAAGAAATCTTCTGTTATGTCTAATGCAACGTCTAAATAAAGACCTAGGTTGTATCTGTTGAATTTACCAGAATTTTCTGGAGTATTACCTTGAAAGGAATCGGCTCCACTTCTGTTTCCAATATATGAAGCTAGATCTCCTGCGAAAATTTCAAAATTTTCAGTTCTAAATTCAGATCCAAAACCTAAGCTTAATTGATCACTTAAATTTTTGGAAATATCGATATTCCCTACATAATGATTGAATGAAGTTCCACCTGGTTTAAAAGTAATTGGAGTAGATATACCATATAAAAAGTCCTCTCCTGGATCTTTACTATCATTACCATTAGCATCATTAAATGATCTGTTTTGAGAATTTGAAACGGTGTATATTTGCGTATTTCCTCCAGTAGTTAAACTTACATCTGTGTTCCAACCATTTTTTGTTGATTTGTAGCCGATTGTCGCATTGTAATCATTAAGATCACCTTCGAATGTTGGCACATAACCTTGGTATGATGCAGCAGTACCGTCGCCAAATAATGTTGCTAAATATGGCATGTCAGCTACTGATCTCCAGTATGGAGTTCTGTAATTAGCAAATGAATTTACTTTCTTGTAAACGTATGCTGCATTGTAATACATTTGATTGTTTTCATTGTAATCAACCCCACCATTTACTAAAAATTTAGCTGCTGCCGTTTCTGGAGATCCGTTTACGTTTCCAGCATCAGGTTTTAAAGCTAAGAAAGCATTCACATCTGCAGGATTAGCACCAAAATCAGCGATTTCGCCATCTGCATTTACTCTTCCAGGTCTATTCGCTAATGCTACTTTTGAAAAGTCAACAGTATAATTGATAAATCCTTTTTCACCAATAGTAGAACCATTGTTTAAACTTACACCATACATTTCTCCATCGCCTTCACTAGTTATCCCTGTTCTCAATGTTACAGATCCTAGAGAAGCGTTCTTTTTTAAGATGATGTTCATTACACCAGCAATGGCATCAGATCCATATTGAGCAGATGCTCCATCACGAAGAATTTCAACTCTTTCAATAGCCTCTGTAGGAATTGCTGAGATATCCGAACCTGTTTCTCCACGTCCTGGAGAAGTCTGTGTATACACAAGTGAACTCATGTTTTTTCTCTTTCCATTAATCAAAATTAACGTTCTACTTGGTCCCATATTTCTAATTTCATACGGATCCAATAATGAAGTTGCATCATTTACAGGTGTTTGAACCGTGTTGAAAGATGGGATTTTGTACTGTAATGCTTTATCAAATGAAGCTTGTCCAGTTGATGTCAAGTCTTTTGAAGATAAAACATCTATTGGTAGTGCTGATGTCGTATTACTTCTTGGCGCCGTTCTGGTTCCAGTAACGACAACTTCATCTAAGTTTTGTCCTCCTTCTTCTGATAAAACCACGTTCAAGGTTGCATCTGTGACTACTTTTTCTAATTTAGAAAAGCCTACATAGCTAAAAACTAAAGTAGCTCCTTCTTTTACTTTGATCTTGTAAGCTCCATCCATGTCAGTAGAAACTCCGTTTTGCGTTCCTTTTTCTACAATGTTGACTCCTGGCAATGCATTGCCTGTGTTGTCTTTTACTACTCCCGAGACCTGTTGTTGCGCAAAAACAAACGAGACGTTTAGCAGGATTAATAATAATGCAAATTTTTTCATAATAAGTTGTATTAGGTTTTTGGTTTGGTTTAAAATCAGTCGCAATATAATTTTTTTTAACATAATTGTAACATATTTTTTAAATTTTTGTAAAAAACATTTCAGCCTTTTTTAATGTCCAATTTTTAATTATTTAAAACATTTTTAAAATGGTATATTTGCAAACTTTTAGAGCCCATACTTTATCTTAATTTTAATATCGTATCAGTTTTAAAAGCAGCAGGTATTCGTACTGAATTCTATCCTTAAAATAGAAAAGGGACGATGCAATATTCCATTAAAAAACAAAATAGTATCTACCGATGAAAGCAGGAATTGTAGGATTACCAAATGTTGGAAAATCAACATTGTTTAATTGTTTGTCAAATGCAAAAGCGCAAAGTGCCAACTTTCCTTTTTGTACAATCGAACCTAATATAGGTGTAGTAAATGTTCCTGATTCCAGAATGGAAAAATTGGAAGAATTGGTTAAACCGGAACGCGTACAAATGGCAACAGTAGATATTGTTGATATTGCAGGTTTAGTTAAAGGAGCCAGTAAAGGCGAAGGTTTAGGAAACCAGTTTCTTGGTAATATTAGAGAATGTAATGCGATTATTCACGTATTGCGTTGTTTTGACAATGATAATATTGTTCACGTTGATGGAAATGTAAATCCCATTCGTGACAAAGAAACTATCGATATTGAGCTGCAATTGAAAGATTTAGAGAATGTTGAAAAACGTTTGGAAAAAGTAAATCGTGCCGCCAAAACAGGGAACAAAGAAGCGCAAACCGAAAAAGCACTTTTAGACCGAATTAGAGAAACGTTACTGCAAGCAAAATCAGCTAGAACAGTAACTCCGCAAAACAACGATGAAGAAGTTTTAATGGAATCTTTTCAATTGATTACTGCAAAACCAGTTTTGTACGTTTGTAATGTAGATGAGAATTCAGCGGTAAACGGAAACGCCTACGTAGATCAGATTCGGGAATTAGTAAAAGATGAAGATGCCGAAGTGATCATTCTTTCTGTAGGAGCTGAGGCTGATATTACCGAATTAGAAAGCTATGAAGAGCGTCAAGTTTTTCTTGAAGATATGGGATTATCTGAGCCAGGCGCATCAGTTTTGATTCGTGCAGCGTATAAATTATTGAAACAACAAACTTATTTTACCGCAGGTGTCAAAGAAGTTCGTGCTTGGACTATTAATATTGGGGCAACCGCACCACAAGCAGCTGGAGTAATCCACACGGATTTTGAAAAAGGGTTCATCCGCGCTGAAGTAATTGCTTATGAAGATTTCGTTCACTACGGCTCTGAAGCCAAATGTAAAGAAGCCGGAAAATTCAAAGTAGAAGGAAAAGAATATGTAGTTAAAGATGGTGATGTAATGCATTTCCGTTTTAACGTCTAGTTATTGCTAGGAACGAAGCAATCTCATTACGAAAACATCAAACCTGCAGAAGAAATTTTGCAGGTTTTTTTATATCTAACATTTTTTTGTACCTAATCCAGCTTTTCTCTTCAAGATTTTCCCATCCATCTCTTTTTTCTAAGTCATAAAAGGAGCTTCCGTTGGTCGCTCTTTTATGTCAAGAAAAAATAAGATGGATTTGAAAAATGCTTTCCGTTTCAATCTGGGGTAAAAGTGCTGTAGAGGAAAAAATGAAGATTCGTTTTCTTATTTGTTTTGTAATCTGTGAATCAGTGGCGAATTATTTTATTACTGTTTTATTTTCACTACTTTTAACAAAAACGAACGATCATGAAAATAATTGCCTTTGGCGCAAGCCCTAGTAAGAATTCCATCAATAAGAAATTAGCGACCTACGCAGCTCATTTATTTGAAAATGGAGAAGTTGAGGTTTTGGATTTAAATGACTTCCAAATGCCGATATACACTGTTGATATTGAAAAAGAAATAGGACACCACGCATTGGCGCAAGCGTTTTTAGATAAAATTGCTACTGCTGATATTTTGGTGGTTTCCATGGCAGAAAATAATGGAAACTATTCCGTGGCATTCAAAAATGTTTTCGATTGGTGTACTAGAATAAATGCAAAAGTTTTTCAGGAAAAACCCATGCTTTTGATGGCAACATCTCCAGGAGCAAAAGGAGCAGCAAGTGTTTTGGGAATAGCTAAAAATGCTTTTCCTTTTTATGGTGGAAATATAAAAGAAACATTTTCTTTACCTAGTTTCGATGCTAATTTTGATATTGTAAACGGTAAGATTTCCAACTCTGAATTGGATAACCAGTTGAAAGAACTTGTTAAGAATTTTTAATCTTTTAATCTTTTAATCTTTAAATTTTTAAATCTTGAAATAGAAAATGTCAATATCATTCTTGATAACTTTGATGCTTTCCTATTTTAATTTTTATCGAATTACACTACATTAGCGCCAAATCCACAAAATCTACAATGTCCGATCAAAATCAATATACCGAAGATAATATTCGGTCACTCGACTGGAAAGAACATATTCGCATGCGTCCCGGGATGTACATCGGGAAATTGGGAGACGGTTCCTCACCGGATGATGGTATTTATATTCTTTTAAAAGAAGTTCTCGACAACTGTATCGATGAATTTGTCATGGGAGCTGGAAAAACTATTGAGGTAACCATCAAGGACAAAACCGTTACTGTTAGGGATTATGGTCGTGGGATTCCATTGGGAAAGGTGATTGATGTAGTTTCCAAGATGAATACTGGAGGAAAATACGATTCTTTGGCATTTAAAAAATCCGTTGGTTTGAATGGAGTTGGTACAAAAGCAGTAAATGCTTTGTCTAATTATTTCCGTGTAGAATCCGTTCGGGATGAGAAACAAAAAGCAGCAGAATTTTCAGCAGGAAACTTAGTGCTCGAAGAAGCTATTATTGAAACTACGAAACGCAAAGGAACTAAAGTTACTTTTATTCCGGACGAAGCAATTTTCAAAAACTACAAATTCCGTTTCGAGTATATCATCAAAATGCTCAAAAACTATTGTTACCTAAACAATGGTTTGACTATTTTATTCAATGGAGAGAAATATTTTTCTGAAAATGGTCTGAAAGACCTGTTGGAAGAAACCATTCATGCGGATGATTTGGAATATCCCATCATTCACTTGAAAGGGGAAGATATAGAAATTGCCTTAACACATAGTAAATCGCAGTACAGCGAAGAATACCATTCCTTTGTAAACGGACAAAATACAACGCAAGGCGGAACGCATCTCGCAGCCTATCGCGAAGCAATTGTAAAAACCATTAGGGAGTTTTACAATAAAAGTTTTGAAGCTTCAGATGTTCGAAAATCTATTGTCACAGCAGTTAGTATCAAAGTAATGGAGCCGGTTTTTGAGTCACAAACTAAAACCAAATTAGGATCAACTGATATGGGTTCTGAGCCAGGAATGCCTTCGGTACGTACTTTTGTAAATGATTTTGTGAAAACAAAGTTAGATAATTATCTACACAAGAATCCTACAACCGCAGACGCGCTATTGCGGAAAATTCTTCAAGCCGAAAGAGAGCGTAAGGAACTGTCCGGTATTCGAAAATTAGCCACAGATCGCGCCAAAAAAGCGAATTTACACAACAAGAAATTAAGAGATTGTCGCGCCCATCTTCCGGACACGAAACATCCTAAAAATTTGGAAAGTACCCTCTTTATCACAGAGGGAGATTCAGCTTCCGGATCCATAACCAAATCACGTGATGTTAACACTCAAGCAGTTTTTAGTTTGCGTGGTAAACCGTTGAATTCGTATGGAATGAGCAAGAAAATTGTGTATGAAAACGAAGAATTCAATTTATTGCAAGCCGCGCTGGATATTGAAGATGGATTAGAAAAATTGCGGTACAATAACATTGTAATTGCTACGGATGCCGATGTCGATGGCATGCACATTCGGTTGTTATTGATTACGTTCTTTCTACAATTTTTTCCAGAATTGATAAAAGAAGGACATTTGTATATTTTGCAAACGCCACTATTTAGAGTTCGAAACAAGAAAGAAACCATTTACTGCTATTCTGATGAAGAGCGAAAAGTAGCCATCGAAAAATTAAAACCAAAACCGGAAATCACAAGATTTAAGGGATTGGGGGAAATTTCTCCAGACGAGTTTAAAAATTTCATTGGAGAGACTATTCGTTTAGATCCTATTATGATGGACAAGAACACCTCAATTGAGCAGTTATTGTCTTTCTATATGGGTAAAAATACGCCAGACAGACAGGAATTTATCATCAAGAATTTGAAAGTGGAATTAGATGTAATCGAAAAGAATTAATTAGTAATAAATGTAATATGATTAGCAAAAAAAATCTGATTTATGCTGTAATAGCTTTTGTACTTGGGTTTGTATTAACATTTTTTATTATTAAAAGTTTGAAATAATAAAGACTTGGCTTATTCAAAAAAAACAATGAGTAATAAAATTGATGTCAGAAAATCTTCAAAATAATACATTATTCACTCAAGTTGTTGATTTGCTTCAACAATCAAAACAGCAAGTAGTAAGAACAATAAACCAAACCATGGTTTATACTTATTATGAGATTGGGCGCATGATTGTAAAAGAAGAACAAAACGGAAAAGATAGGGCTGAATATGGCAAGCAATTATTAAAAGGTCTTTCAAAGCAGCTTAATAATGAGTTTGGAAAGGGGTTTTCTGTTGATAATTTGGAAAATATGAGGAGGTTTTATTTATCGTATGCAATTTCCGAGACACTGTCTCGGAAATTAGACTTAATCAATAATAAATCCGAGACAGCGTCTCCTATTTTTAAATTGAGCTGGTCTCACTATATTTTTCTAATACGCATTGACGACGCAAATGAACGAAATTTCTACCAAATTGAGTCTGGAAAATACAATTGGAGCTTACGCGAATTAAAACGCCAATACGATTCTGCTTTATATACCAGATTGGCTCTAAGCAGAAATAAAGAAGGGATTTTAAAACTTTCTGAAAAAGGTCAGATTATTGAGAAACCTAAAGATATAATCAAAGATCCGTATATTCTTGAATTCCTTGGTCTGCCAGAATTGCATCAATATTCTGAATCAGAATTAGAAGAAGAAATCATCAATAAGCTCGAACATTTTCTGTTAGAATTAGGTCATGGTTTTACTTTTGTGGCGAGACAAAAGAGAATCACTTTTGATGATAAACATTTTAGAATTGACTTGGTTTTTTACAACCGAATATTAAAATGTTTTGTTTTAATTGATTTGAAAATTGGAGAGTTAAAACATCAAGATTTAGGACAAATGCAAATGTACGTTAATTATTACGACCGTGAAATGCGTTTAGAAGACGAAAATAATACGATTGGAATCGTTCTTTGCCAAAACAAAAGCGATTTGGTGGTGGAATACACTTTACCTGAAAATAACGAACAAATATTTGCCAGTAAATACAAAACGGTATTGCCGAGTACAGAAGATTTATTGAAACTAATTGAACAGATATAAAAGCTTATAAGTTGGTTGGTTAAACAACCTAAAACAATTAAACTTTTAAACCTTAAACTTTTACATGAAAGACGAAGAAGAAGATAACATCATCCCAAATGAAGACGAATCGGAAAACGAAAGCAATGATTCAAACGAATCAAATGACGAAGGTTTTGACGATATCGTGTCTTCTGGAGGACAGCATTTTTACGATAATCAAGAAGACGGAAACGATACCATTACCAAAGTTACGGGAATGTACAAAGACTGGTTTCTAGATTATGCATCTTATGTAATTCTGGAGCGTGCCGTTCCTGCAATTGAGGATGGATTTAAACCGGTACAACGCCGAATCATGCACTCGCTAAAAGAGTTGGATGACGGCCGTTATAATAAGGTGGCCAATGTTGTTGGGCACACCATGCAATACCATCCTCACGGAGATCAGAGTATTGGTGATGCGATGGTGCAAATTGGGCAGAAAGAATTATTGATAGACTGTCAAGGAAACTGGGGGAATATCCTAACAGGTGATGGTGCTGCGGCTTCTCGTTACATTGAAGCGCGTTTGTCTAAATTTGCTTTGGAGGTTATTTATAGTCCAAAAATTACAGATTGGGGGGTTTCTTATGATGGACGTCGAGCGGAGCCGAATAATCTTCCGGTAAAGTTTCCTTTATTACTAGCTTCCGGTGCCGAAGGAATTGCTGTGGGTCTTTCCACAAAAGTATTACCTCATAATTTTAACGAATTAATAGATTCATCGATAAAAATATTAAAGGGAAAACCGTTTACGATTTATCCCGATTTTATGACACAAGGGATTGCTGACGTGTCTAATTATAATGACGGTTTGCGTGGCGGTCGGGTACGGGTACGCGCTAAAATTGCGCAACTCGACAAGAATACTTTGGTAATTACCCAAATTCCGTTTTCTACGAATACGACGACTTTAATTGACAGCATTTTGAAAGCCAATGATAAAGGCAAAATCAAAATCAAGAAAATAGAGGATAATACCGCTGCTGAGGTAGAGATATTGATTCATCTTTTTCCAGGTGTTTCGCCTGATAAAACCATTGATGCCTTGTTTGCATTTACAGCTTGTGAAACTTCGGTAGCGCCATTGGGTTGTGTGATTGAAGATAACAAACCATTGTTTATTGGCGTTTCTGAAATGTTGAAAATTTCAACCCACAGAACCGTTCAATTACTGAAAAGTGAACTCGAAATTCAATTGGGTGAATTGGAGGAACAATGGCATTTTCTTTCTTTGGAACGTATTTTTATCGAAAATAAAATCTATCGTGACATTGAAGAAATGACGACTAGGGAAACGGTAATAAAAGCGGTTGATGATGGTTTAAAAGCACACACAAAACACTTAAAACGTGCTGTTACCGAAGATGATATTCTGCGTTTATTGGATATCCGAATTATGCGTATTTCTAAATTTGACAGCAATAAAGCGCAGGATAAAATTGAATCGCTGGAAGGTGATATCGAACAAGTAAAGCACAATTTAGAGCATCTGATTGATTTTGCAATTGCTTATTTTACCAAGTTGAAAGAGAAGTACGGAAAAGGACGCGAGCGCCAAACAGAGCTCCGTATTTTTGATGATATTGAAGCTACAAAAGTAGTGTTGCGTAATACTAAATTATACGTTAATAAGGAAGAAGGCTTTGTAGGTACGAGTTTGAAAAAAGATCAATACGTGACGGATTGTTCTGATATTGATGATGTAATTGTTTTTCTTCGTGATGGAAAAATGATGATTACTAAAGTGGATGCTAAAACCTTTGTGGGCAAGGATATTATTCACATTGCTATTTTTGACAAAAGCGACAAGAGAACGATTTACAACATGATATATCGTGACGGAAAATCTGGTCCTTCTTACATAAAGCGTTTTAATGTTTCGGGAGTGACGCGTGACAAAGCGTATGATTTAACGAATGAAACCACTGGCTCACAAGTGCTTTATTTTTCTTGTAATCCAAACGGGGAGGCAGAAGTAATTACTATTTTACTACGCCAAATAGGAACAGTCAAAAAACTGAAATTTGATATTGATTTCGCCAGTTTAGCCATTAAAGGAAGGGCTTCCAAAGGGAATTTGGTAACCAAATATCCTATCAAAAAAATCGAATTGAAAGAGAAAGGGATTTCGACTTTATTACCTAGAAAAGTTTGGTTTGATGATACCGTTCAACGACTAAATGTAGATGGAAGGGGAGAGTTGCTTGGCGAATTTAGACCAAGTGATAAAATTTTAATTGTTTCGCAAAACGGAAAAATAAAAGTAATTACGCCCGAGTTATCTACTCATTTTGATGAAGATATGATTGTTCTTGAAAAATGGATTCCTAAAAAACCAATTTCAGCCATTTATTACGATGGAGAAAAAGAGCGCTATTACATCAAACGCTTTTTGGTAGAAACTGAGAACAAAGAAGAAAGTTTTATTACAGAACATCCTAGTTCCCATCTTGAAATCGTTTCGACTGATTATCGTCCAGTTGCCGAATTGATTTTTACGAAAGTAAAAGGAGTGCAAAAAGAAAACATGACCGTAGACATAGAATCCTACATTGCCATAAAAGGATTTAAGGCGTTGGGGAATCAATTAACAGCAGATAAATTGAAGCAAGTAAATCTTCTAGAGTCGTTGCCTTATGACATTCCAGTCGCCGTAATTCCGGAAGAGTTGGAAGTTTTAGGAAATACTAGTGCCGATGATTCCGATGTTCAATTAGACGATGATGGTCAAATAACTTTAAGTTTAGAATAAAAGAAAAGCGCTCATGGAGCGCTTTTTTTTGTGAAATATTATTTCTTTTTCTTTCGCATTTTCATATTCAGGAATTCTACCCCTAGTGAAAATGCTATGGCAAAATACAAATACGCTTTTGGTACTGCGCCTACAGTTTGTCCCACTAATACGGCTTCAGATAAATGCATGCTTTCAGTGATTAGCATGAAACCAATTAAAATCAAGAATGCTAAACCTAAAATTTGGATAGATGGATTATTGTTTACAAATGTTCCAACAGGAACGGCAAACAACATCATCACCCCAACCGAAATGACCACGGCCGTTACCATGATATACAAAGCCCCTTCCAATCCATTAGTCATCCCAACGGCTGTAAGAATACTATCCACAGAGAAAATAAGGTCAATCAATAAAATCTGAAAAATGACATTACCAAATGATTTAGCAGCTGAAGTTTTTAACTCTTTTTCCTCTTCTCCTTTATGATCTACTTTTTCATGTATTTCTTTGGTGCTTTTATAAATAAGGAATATTCCACCACCTAGTAATATCAATGCTTGACCATTAAAATGAGCACTAAACCAACCCCAGTCAAAACTAAAAAGAGGTTCCTTCATTTTGATCAACAAGGTAATTCCAAATAACAATGCAATTCGCATAAACATAGCCAAAAACAAACCTATTTGTGTCGCCTTTTTTCGTTTTTCAGGGGGTAATTTCCCCGTAACAATCGATATGAAGATAATATTGTCAATCCCTAAAATGATTTCTAGAAAAGTCAATGTCAATAAGGCGACCCACGCGTCCGGATTTAAAAATACTTCCATTCTATTTTTGTTATAAATTATAAAACTTAATCGGCAATTTTTGTAACGGTTCCTCTTTGTTTAGCATCTGAACCTACCATACCGAATTCAAAGGTATATGAATTTTTTGTGGTTGTCAAGATTTTCATACCAATAGCTTTTTCTTCCGCCATGTTTTTTGGATGTAATTTGAGCAATACATATTCACAATCATTCACCCAGCGTATGGAAGCCGTATCTGTTTTTCCTTCAAAAGTTTCGATTTCGATACTATCATTGCGTTCAAAAACGGTCGTTTTCTTTACCCCTTCAACTTCGTATTCAAATTTGAATTTTCCAGTTTTAAAGTCCTTACAGTTGCGCTCCGCATCATAACAGGACAGTAGGGAGACTAGCGGAAGTAGTAGTAGTATTTTTTTCATTAGTAGGATGTTTGTTTTTAAATTTTTATAAAGGATAGTAAGGTTGCGGTCTTAATCGAAGATTTGTGGGCTAGAAATGTAATTACACAATTTTAATATCATATTTGTCTAAAAGACCACTAATTCCTTGACTTGAAAATTTAGCTTTTTTCATCGGATTGAACTCGGGATCAATTTTATAACTGTAAGCTGTTGTAAAATCAACGCCTGCCAATTGCGTGTCATTGAAGACCGCGTTATCTAAATTACAATTTTCAAAAACCGAATTCGTAAGATGGGTCCCAACAAAATTGACCTCTTTCATCGAACAAGTAGTGAATTTTGTCTTTGGCATTTTTTTATTAGCAAAGGAGGAATAATCCAAAACGCAGTCCTGAAAATTGACATTAAACAAGAAATCAGTACACTTGCTAAAATGGATTCCTAGCAGTTTACAATCTTTGAACCGAACTGTTTTTAAACTCGTTCCTGTTAAATCGGTCATGGCTAAATTGCAATTGATGAATTCGCAATCCATAAAAGTATTGTTTGAAAAATTACTATTGGAGAAATCGCAATTCTGGAACACACAATCTTCAAATTCTCGATTGTTAATTCTTTTGCCGATCCAGATGACTTTGTCAAATGTTTTTTGAATGTGAATTAGGTCTTCCATTAGTCGTCAGATAAGCTTCTTACAATAGTTTTTAATCCCAAATACATCAGGAACATAGCGGCAAGACACACCACTATTCCAATGGCTAAAACCAAATAATGCCAGACATTCCCTTTGTTCATAAAGGCATTATAAATCAGTGCTGGCCCTAAAAAGAGAAGCGGTACGGAACCTGATAAATATTTAACTCCTTTGGATAATAATTCTTTATTCGTTGCCATTTATTTTAGTTTAAAATAGTGTAAAGTAACAGGTTTTAGTATAGATTATAATGCTATTTTTTGTTAAAACCAGCCACTGCTTTGCGCACGCTACCGTATTTTTTTAATAGTGTGCTCGCTTCTTCATAGGAAATTGGAATTTCGCCCATGATCATTTTTACGCCACGATCCACTAGCTTTGTGTTGCTAAGTTGCATGTCGACCATTTTGTTTCCTTTTACTTTTCCGAGTTGGATCATTGTCGCTGTCGAAATCATGTTTAATACTAATTTCTGTGCTGTTCCAGCTTTCATTCTGGAGCTTCCTGTTACAAATTCTGGTCCCACTACCACGTCTATAGGGAATTGTGCTGTTTGAGAAAGCGGACTTTCTGCATTGCAAGAAATACTTCCCGTACTAATATTATTTTTGTTGCAGGCTGCTAATCCACCAATAACATAGGGCGTTGTACCTGATGCAGCGATACCTACAACGACATCATTTTCATTTATATCGTGTTCCAGTAAATCTTTCCAGGCTTGAGTAGCGTTGTCCTCGGCATTCTCTACCGCTCGTCGAATTGCAGTATCGCCGCCAGCTATGATTCCGTTTACCAAGTCGAACGGCACACCAAACGTAGGCGGACATTCGGATGCATCCACAATCCCTAATCGTCCGGAAGTTCCAGCACCAATGTAGAACAATCTACCGCCTAACTTCATTTTAGCTATAATTTGCGTTACTAAAGTTTCAATTTGTGGAAGTGCCTTTTCAACAGCATCAGGAACGGTTTTGTCCTCCTGATTGATATTAGCAAGCAATTCTTGTACGGACATTTTTTCCAGATGTTCGTATTTTGAAGGTTGTTCGGTGGTTTTTGTGAAGGTCATATTTCGTATAATTGGACAACTCCAAAATTAACCTTTTTTATCATAATCTCGAAATATTCTATTTTTAGTTTCAGGTTTTAAAAGTTTCAAGTTTTGTTACATTTATAAAGATGGAGTAATTTTACAGTTTTAATTTCTTATTCAGCGAAAGCTTTTCAAATTGTTGTCACGTGAAGTAAAATACTATATTTGTTAAATATTAAAAGATAAATGGATAGATTAGGCTTACTGCAGGGGATTGGTCGCATCTCAGTTTTTGTTTCTTTATTGCTTGCGTTTTTTTTATTAACGGTTAAAACTGAAAATAAATTAGCAAATCGTTTATTTGCCTGGTTTTTTATTTTCTCTGCTATCGATCTTAGCGGATTTTTTATTGACGTTGGTACTCGTAATGAGTTGAATTTAGAGATTTTTAGATCTACAGCCTGTTTGTTTGGAATGCCTTTATTTTATCTTTTTGTACTTGCAGTCTGCTATTCTGATTTTAAATTAAAGTGGAAACACGTAGTGCATTTACTTCCTTTTATATTGGTTAATTTGGTTTTTATTCCAAGGATTTACCTTAGCACACACATAGATAAAGATACGTTTGTTGCAACCCTTAATCAAATGCCAGAGATATATCTGATTCAGATTTTAATTGAATTGCAATATATATTTTATATCGTCAGCGTATTTTTGATTTTGAAAAAGTACAGAGAAATCTATTTAGAAAATTACGCTGATTCGAGTACTGCGACTTATAAATGGCTTTTTCAGATAACATGTGTTTTTCTTCTCGCACATTCTATTGTGGCATTAAAAAATATATTGCGTTATAGCGGTTTCAGAGAGATATTTCTTTGGACAAATGTACTTGTAGGGGCGGTTGCTTTGCTTATAACGTGCTGGTTTATCATGAAAGCGCTCAATCATCCAGAACTTTTTAGAGGTGTTAATTCTAAATTACAATTAACAAAGGATATTCTGCCTGAAGTCGAAGAAAAAACGGAATCTAAAGATGTTCAAGTTGATGCGATTTCCAGTCAAATTTCGAAATTGAAACAATATATGGCGGAGAAAGAGCCTTTTCTTGATCCATCGCTTACCATTCAGGAACTAGCCAATCAAATTGATATTCCGGTTCGGGAGTTATCGGTTTTAATTAATCATCATATGGATCAGCACTTTTTTGATTTTGTAAATGAATATCGCATCCAAAAAGCGATGGGTATTTTGAAAGATCAGTCTAGAAGTCAGCTTACCGTTCTGGAAATTTTATACGAAGTTGGTTTTAACTCCAAATCTTCTTTTAATACCTCTTTTAAAAAATATACAAAATTAACGCCTACATCTTATAGAAACGCCTAGTAATAAGGAGTTTGTAAAAAGTCGTACTTCTTGCCCGATAAAGTCGAACTGATTTCATGAATAGAAATTGGTTCGACTTTTTTTTGTCGATCGAATTCTGAAAATTTCTAAGGCAACTTTGCTTCAAATTAATCGAAACAAGTTTTAAAATTAGAAATCATGAAAAAAGCAACTCTCCTTATTTTTTTAGTATTGCCTTTATTTTGTTTAGCACAAACATCATTTAAATTAAAAGGAAAAATAGCAAATGAAACAATTCCATTAGAATGGGCAGATATTTCCATATCGAATTCAGCAGGGAAAATTATAGATGGAACAACATCTAAACAAGATGGTTCTTTTGACATTAACCTTAAAAAAGGTTCTTATAAAATAGGAGTCAGTCTTTTGGGATTTACAGATTATGATAAAGAGATTACAATAGAAAATGATGCTGATTTAGGAATAATCATTTTAAAAGAAAGCACAACCAATTTGACAGTGGTCGTCATTCAATCTAAAAAGAAAACAATAGAACAGAAAACGGATCGTTTGGTTTATAATCTTGAAAACAATGTTACAACTGTTGGTGGAGATGCTTTGAGTGCCATTAATTCGGCTCCTGGAGTTGTCGTTCAGAATAATACAATAAATATATTAGGGAAAGGAACTTCTCGCGTTATGATAGATGGACGAATGATTGAATTAGTAGGTGAGGAACTGAATAATTTTTTAAAATCAATCTCCGCAAGTGATATTAAAAATATTGAAATTATTAGCAATCCACCGGCAAAATATGATGCTGAAGGATTGGGTGGAATTATTAATATTATTATGAAAAAAGGAGTTCGTGATTCCTGGAAAAACACTTCTACTGTTTCTTTTGATCAAAATAAATATGGTATTTATACTTTAAGAGATAACTTTTTTTACAATAAAAATAAGTTTAGATTTTCTACTAGCATTAATGCAAAAACAGGTTATTTGAATGCTACAGATGATTTAAGAATGTATTTTCCTGATGGACTTTCCCAGATGAGTAGCGTAACAAAGGTAACAAACGAAAATATTTCCGGTAAATTGGCTTTAGATTACGATTTTTCAGAACGTATAACTATTGGATTTCAATATTTAAACGATAGAAATAACCCTGATTTTAAATCGGATATCAGAATTGAGAATTACAACACTCAAAATGAATTGGATTATATTACGCTGAACAATAGCTTCACTGATAGAGGATCAATAAACCAAACGTATAATGCACATTTGATTACCAAACTAGATTCCTTGAAAAGAAAGTTATCTTTTGATGTAGACTATTTTAATTACAGTTCAAAATTCGATAGAAATTTTATCGCGAATAATTACACGCCATTCATGACTTTTGTTGATATAAATCAGTCGGGAAGAAACATTTCGAATCAGGATATCAACAATTGGAGTTTTAAGGCAGATATGGAACATCCGCTTCAAGCGTTGAATTTGTCTTATGGTGCAAAAATGAGTTTTACAAATAGTGTGAGTGATGTACTTTATTTCAATACAATTACAGGAACTCCGGAATTAGATTCGAACCAATCCAACCGGTTTAAATACACTGAAAACAATCAGGTGGTTTATGTAAATGCGGATAAAAAACTCAATGAAAAATGGAATTTCCAAATGGGATTAAGATTGGAGAACACTCAAGCAAATGGATTTTCTGAAACAATGAATCAGGAAACTGAAAATAATTATTTGAAATTATTTCCAACGTTTTATGCTTCATACAAGAAAAACGAAAACAATACTTTTAGTTTGAATTACGGAAAAAGAATTAACAGACCACGTTTTGACTTATTGAATCCGTTCAGAATTTACATCAATAGCAATAGTTATTCCGAAGGAAATCCGTTTTTAAGTCCATCATTTAGTGATAATTTTGAGTTGGTACATTCGTATAAAGAAATTTTGAGAACAAGTGTTTTTGTTAATGCAATTAAAAACGGTTATGGAGTTTTGTTTACTTCAAACCCGGAGACCAATACCCAGATTGTAACCCGTGAGAATTATTTTAAAAACTTAAATTATGGAATAGGGGAAAGTTACTCGGCAAGTTTTGCAGATTGGTGGTCTAGTGAAAATTCATTGTACCTTTTAGGTGCAAAAACAGAATTTATTAAAGCTATCAATGCTACACCATCAAACAGTTTACAAATTGATTTTTCGACAAATAATACGTTTATATTAGGTAAAATGGCAAAATTACAGATCGATTTTACGTATACAACGCCCTTTAAAGGAGGTTTATATGAAGTAGGATATACCTCAAGTTTAGATATTGGTTTCAAACAGGATTTCTTTGATAAAACCTTGCAGATTGCATTTTTGGCAAATGATATTTTTAATACCTCTTATTTAAAAAAATTTACTTCAGTTATAAACGGTGTAAAGCAGGTCTATGAGGAGAAACAAAGTAATCGATTTGCACGTTTATCTGTGGTTTATAATTTTGGAAACAAAAAAATCAATGTACAACAGCGTGATTTTGGAAATAAGGAGGAGAATAAAAGAACCGGAGGTAATTAGACAATTGAAAGCTAGGAAACAGAAATCTATTTATTTCTGTTTCTTAACTTTATAAAATTATATAAAATACGCCAAAGCAATTCCTATCACAATCATGGAAACTTTTGCGATATTGAATTTGTGTCCTTCGCTACTTTCGAAAATGATAGTGGAAGAAATATGAAATAATATTCCAATGACAACGGCTGTTATTTCAGTATAATAGTCGTTTAAAATGGGTGAATAATCCGATAAAACAGTTCCTAGCGGCGTCATTATGGCAAACGTAACCATGAAGAAAAAAATTGCTTTTTTATTGAGGCTTGAGTTGATAAAAAAAGTAGTCAGAATTATGGCTATTGGTAAATGATGGATTGCTATTCCTATGGCTAAATCATTGTGGTGACTGAGTGGAAATCCTTCTAAGAAAGCATGAATGCAAAGGCTAATGAATAGCAACCAAGGGATTTGAGTCATTATTGCGTGCCCGTGAACGTGTCCATGTTCAGCTCCTTTGGAAAAAAATTCTAATATGATTTGGAATAAGATGCCCAACATAATGAAGAGACCAATGGAGGGCTTAGCGCTTTCATAAATTTCCGGCAATAAGTGCATTACGGTTAAGGAAAGTAAAAACGAACCGCTAAAGGCTAATAGTAGTTTTAGGTTGGTCTTGTTCTTTGGTTTTAAAACCAATGCAATACTGTATCCGATAAGCACGGAAAGTAAGGGTAAAAGGTAATTCATATTTTTTGCTTAACCATTGATTTGTATTGTTGTTTCATCGTTTAAGTATTCAACTGTTAAAGTGTTTAATTGATTAATCCTTTAACATTCAACCCTTTTCTCGATTAACCTACTACCTATTTGAAAATCATAATCAGTCGTTCACTTTCGGTTTTATGGAATTTCTTCAATTTATAATCACCAAAAATGTCCAATAGATAAATCCCAGCTTCTTCCATTAATTCTTCAAAATCTTTAAGCGTTAAGGCTTTTACTTTCTCGGTAAAGTGGAATTGTTCGCCTTTGTCTTCAAAATTAATGTCTTTATAGATGTGGCCGTCTTTAAGGTAGCGCGTCATGTGAAATTCGATTCCATCAACAGTTTTCGTTTCTTCAGGAACTAGGGTTTCTAGCACTTGAGCGACATTCATAAAATCAATCACCGCAAATCCATATTCCGAAAGGCTTTCCTTGATGGCTTTAAGGGTGATGAGGTTGTCTTCGTCATTTTCGAAATAACCAAAACTGGTAAATAAATTAAAAATGGCATCGTATTTCTCTTCAAAAGTTTCTCGCATATCATGCACTTTGAAATGCAGTGTTTCATTCGTGTTTATGCTAGCTTCAGCAATACTGTTCTCCGATAAATCTGCACCAAGGACATCAAAACCCAGCTGGTTCAAATAAATCGAATGACGGCCTTTGCCACAGGCTAAATCCAGTACTTTCGCTTTTTCAGGAAGATTTAGATAGTGCGTGAGATTATCCATAAAAATTTGTGCTTCTCTGTAGTTGCGGTCTTTGTATAAAATATGGTAATAAGGAGTGTCAAACCAAGAAGAGTACCACTTTTCGGTTGAATTTAGTTCGTTTTTGGTAGACGGTTTTTCAGCTTCAGACATTTATTCTTTTTCAATTAATTCGATTCAGGCAAATTTAGTGTATTTTTGCAGAAAATAACTATTTCACAGCGATTCAAATGGGGTAACAGTGGGATATATTTTTTACCACGTAGAAAATCTAATAGAAGAGAATTTTTTTAGATTTTTTTTCCGCTTACTAATGTTTTCTCCTAAAAATAAAATATTTTTTTGTTTAAAAGTAGAGCATCTCTAGCGAGAATTGGATAAAATGGGTTGCAAGAATAAAAATAGGATGCACAATAGGATTGCATTTGGATAAGGGTTTAATTAGAATTTACTTTTTGGAATTTATAGAGAAAAATGGAAAATAATTATAAGATGGTTGCCAAAACCTTTTTTGGTTTTGAGGAGATATTAGCAAAAGAGTTACAGATGCTGGGCGCACAAAACGTGGAGCAAGGGGTGAGAATGGTAAGTTTCAAAGGAGACAAAGGTTTTATGTACAAAGCGAATTTAGCGTTGCGTACGGCTTTGAAAATCTTAAAGCCTATTTATTTTTTTAAGGCTAACAATGAGCAGACATTATACAAGGGTATTTCAGGGGTAAATTGGTCTAAATTAATTGGTGCTAATCAAACTTTTGTGATTGATACTACGGTCCATTCCGAATATTTTAATCACTCGGAATTTGTTTCCCAAAAATGTAAAGATGCTATTGTCGATCAGTTCCGAGAAAGAACCGGTCAACGTCCAAGCATTGACAAAGTACATCCTGATTTAAGAATCAATATTCATATCGATAAAGACCAAGTTTCTGTTGCACTAGACACATCTGGAAATGCGTTGAACCAACGTGGGTACAGAACGGCTACCAATATTGCACCAATAAACGAGGTTTTGGCTGCGGGAATTCTTTTACTTTCTGGTTGGGATGGTCAAGGTGATTTCCTAGATCCAATGTGCGGTTCGGGAACTTTTCTAGCTGAAGCAGCAATGATTGCCTGCAATATTCCAGCAAACATCAACCGTAAGGAATTTGCTTTTGAAAAATGGAATGATTGGGACAATGATTTATTTGACAGTATTTCTGATAGTTTATTGAAACGGGTTCGCGAATTTCATTATACCATAAAAGGATACGATAAAGCGCCAAGTGCAGTTCAAAAAGCCAAAGACAACATCAAAAACGCCAATCTTGACGACTATATTTCAATCGAAGAAAAAAACTTTTTCGATACTGAAAAATCCTCGGAAGGGAAATTACATGTTGTTTTCAATCCACCTTATGATGAGCGATTGGACATTCACATGGAAGAATTCTATAAAAATATTGGGGATACCTTGAAGAAAAATTACCCAGGAACTAATGCCTGGATGATTACCGCAAACCTAGAAGCGCTGAAGTATGTAGGGCTGAAACCTTCAAGAAAAATTAAGCTTTTCAATGCTGGTTTAGAGGCAAGATTAGTGAAGTACGAAATGTACGAAGGGAGTAAGAGAACAAAGTTTCAAGTAACAACGGATGATGCTGAATAAGCAGGATTCAATTTTTTACTTTCGACTTTTTACTTTATAACTTTAAGACTTAAAAAATGACCAAATTACAAATACGAGCATTTATCTATCAATTAGGATGTTTTGCCATTTTATTTATCTCTGCTAGATTTGCAGTGGAGCAGTACACTAATTTAATTGGATTTTGGATTCCGTTAACTGCTTTCGTTATTGGCACTCTATTGTCGCCAAAATTCCAAGCAGTAAAAACTAAAGATGGAGAGAAATTATATATGAAATGGATTTTCATGAAGGGAATTAGAGAAGTAGGATAGCTTAGAAATCTTAAGATATTCTATTTTTAAAATATTGACCGCTAATTCGCTAATTTTTATTTTTGGTAAAAATTAGCGAATTGGCGGTTATTTTTCTTCTACTTTTTTCGCAACGATTTTCTTCTTGTAAATAGGAACGAAATAAGTAACTGTATAATTGAATCCTACTCCAAAACTACCGTCGTAAGTCCTATTAAATCCAGGAATGTATAAGTTAGAGAAATTATCTGGTTCTTTGTTGGTTACTAATCGGTTCAATCGAAGGCTGAAACCTACAAATACATTGTCAAATACTTTGGCTTTTATTCCAGCCACCACTTCAATCCAACTTGCGGATAATCCATCAAACTTTTTACCAGATGGAATTATTGGAGTTTCTGCAAAATATGGATTCGCATTATAAATTCTGTAACTGTTTAATTGCTGATTAAAAGTACTGAAACCGTAACGCATTCCTATAGAAATAATATTTTCCATATCGAGCCAGTTTTCATAGGCATTGTAATCAAAACCAACTTTTAAATACGAACCTTTGGTAGTGAAATTAACTCGGTCATCATCTGTTGTTTTGTTTTCGTTACCAAGCTCGGCGGCCAAAAAGTATTTTTTTGTCAATCTATAGTCTCCTACGAACTCAATTCCTTTGTAATTATTGTCATATAAACCTCGTGTTACTTTGTAGAGATCTAGCCCCACACGCACGCCATAGCGATCTGTTTTTAAGGGAATCGAGTCGCTCTTTATTATTGTAGGGTCAATTGCGACTAATGGTAGCGGGGCATCAGGAATTTTCTGATCTGTTTTAGGAGTTACTGAAACTCTTTTAACTGTGATAGTTTGTTTTACCGGTTCCCCTTTTGGCGTCGTTTCTTGTGCTTGTGCCAAAGTCAACAACAATAGGAGACAAATACTAAAAAAAGATCTTAATGTGTGTTTCATTTTCGTTTTCGATGTTATTTTTTTCTACCGATATAAATTTGATCCATTTTACATTAGCCGTTGTTGCATCGGTATGCGTATAGGGATTGGTTGGGTCTAATGTAAAAATAGTTTTGTAGCCACAAGCTCTAGAAACAAAAAGTTCTTGAGTACTGTAGTCAAATCGAACAATGTCCTGATCAACTAAAGCTGGATTTGAATTGCCAGAGTTCAGCGTGAAACTATAAGTAGTAGTCGTTCCCACTGTTTTTAACGGAATCGAAATCTTATTTCCACTAGTTGTTTCAGCTCCATTAAAAAGAATTCCAGTAGTCATTCCTTCACCTACCACTTTTAGATTGGATACGTTTTTTAAAACCGAAGGATTCAAAAAGTCATAGAAACCAATCACTAACCGAGGGGTTGTGGGTGTATTTGCATCGCAAATATCGTCTTTCTCACAACCTGAGAAAGTAAAAGCAAAAAACAATACCAATAAAAGTGTCTTTTTCATATAATAATATTCAGTGTTCAGTGCTCAGTTTTTAGTATTCAGTAATATACGCACTGAATACTAAAAACTGCAAACTGACTACTATTTTCTTCTTTCTAAAAGCACCACGTTTTCTACGTGATGTGTTTGCGGAAACATATCCACCGGGCGCACCCGTGTTACTTTGTATTTCTCGTCCATTAAAGCCAAATCACGGGCTTGTGTAGCTGAGTTACAACTTACATAAACCACTTTTTCAGGAGCAATTTTCATAATCTGTTCGATTACATCTTTATGCATTCCGTCTCTTGGTGGATCGGTGATAATTACATCTGGATGTCCGTGTTGTGCAATGAAGCTATCGTTAAACACGACTTTCATATCCCCTACAAAGAACTCGCAATTTGTAATTTCGTTGCGTTCCGCGTTTAATTTGGCATCTTTGATGGCTTCAGGAACACTCTCCACGCCAATTACTTTTTTAGCTTTTTTAGAAACAAACTGCGCAATCGTGCCCGTTCCAGTATACAAATCATAAACAATTTCATTACCCGTCAATCCAGCAAAATCTCTTGTTATTTTGTACAATTCATACGCTTGATCCGAATTGGTTTGGTAAAAAGATTTTGCATTAATACTAAATTTTAAACCTTCCATTTCTTCTAAGATGTAATCTCTTCCTTTGTATAATTTGATGTCGGTATCATATAAAGTGTCGTTTGCTTTACTGTTGATAACATATTGTAAAGAAGTAATTTGTGGAAACTTCTCATAGAGATGATCCAAGATTAGTTCTCTATTGGCTTTGTCATTTTCAAAAAACTGAATCAAAACCATGATTTCTCCCGTAGAAGCAGTGCGTAACATCAAGGTTCTCAACAAACCAGAATGTTCTCTTGGGTTAAAGAAGGTCAGTCCATTTGCATTAGCAAAATCTCGTACTTCATTGCGAATAGCATTTGATGGATCTTCCTGTAAATGGCATTTATTGATGTCCAAGATTTTATCCCACATTTTTGGAATGTGAAATCCTAATGCGTTTCTGTTTCCTAAATCTTCGGTGCTGTCAATTTCTTTTTCGGTCAACCAACGGCTGTTCGAAAACGAAAATTCCATTTTGTTTCTATAAAAAAATTGTTTCTCCGATCCTAAAATGGGTTCAAATTCAGGAAGTTCCACTTTTCCAATGCGTTGCAAGTGATTCAACACTTCGTTTTGTTTGTAATACAGTTGTTGACTGTATTTCATATTCTGCCATTTACAACCACCACAAACACCAAAATGCTCGCAAATAGGTTCTATACGATGCTCTGAATATTCGTGAAAGTGAATCGCTTTTCCTTCGTAATACGCCTTGCGTTTCTTGAACGTTTGCACGTCGACTACATCGCCGGGCACTACATTAGGGATAAAAACTACTTTACCGTCGGGAGCTTTTGCCACCGATACTCCTTTTGCACCAGCATCAAGGACTTTTATTTGATGAAAGACAACTTTGTCTGTATTTTTCTTAGCCATAGCGCAAAAATAAGCGTTTGAATGGTTTTATAAATTCAATTTTGTAAATATTTTCAAAAAGTCTCCTTTTATTTTGTGTCTCATCTTGCTTTTCGCTGTAAATCCGCTTTCTTTTATCTTAAAATCGGCAACAAAAAGAGCTTGATAGCGCTCCCATGCTAGTGCAATTTTATTTTAGGGCCTTGTCAGCACCTCTTTTTCTATTGCAGTAGCGGTACACATGCCGTTTGTAGGCTTGGCCAAGCAATTCAAGCGCAACAACTGGAAAATAAAAGGACTAAAGCGATAACAAGGCCTAAGTCTACTCTAAATTTTTGTCTCTACATTGAAACAGTGTTGGTGTCGAAATTTAGCGATAGAAAAAGTTAAAAAAGGAGTGCGTACCTACCTGTTTCAGTATGCGTTAGGATTGGGAATATAAGTTAGCAGCACTTGCTTTTTGAGTGGGAACATTTCCTATATTTCTAAAATCTCTTCCCGTAGGTTCTTCAAAAACTTCTAGTTGAAATTGAGAGGTTATAGTGAGCAAATGATCAAAAATATCGGATTTAATGACCTCATGTTTTTCCCATTCTTTTTCATAAGTAAAACAATAAATTTCTAAAGGCATCCCTTGAGAAGTTGGATCTAATTGGCGAACCATAGTCGTCATCTCGGTATTAATTTTAGGATTCGAAAGAAGATAATTTTCTGCGTAAACTCTAAAAACACCAATATTAGTTAGGCTTTTGATATTTACTGGATTGGACTCATTATCAATTAGAGAAGAATTGGATTTCTTGATCTCAATTTCTTTCTGAAGGATGTAATCTCTTATCAGTGTGTATTGCTTAAATTGTTCTAGCATTTGATTATCACAAAAACAAAAACTACTTACCTTAAGATAGATAGCTCTTTTGATTCTTCGTCCGCCTGAATTACTCATACCACGCCAGTTTTTAAAAGAATCAGTGATGAAAGCATAAGTTGGAATTGTAGTAATTGTTTTGTCCCAGTTTTGAACCTTGACGGTGCTTAAGTTGATGGACATGACGTCTCCATCAGCATCATATTTTGGCATGGCAATCCAATCGCCCACGCGTACCATATCATAAACAGACATTTGAATACTCGCTACAAAACCTAAAATAGTGTCTTTGAAAATTAATAACAATATAGCGGTCATGGCTCCCATAGCACCTAAAAAGTAAAATGGACTCTTTCCTAAAAGTAACGACAAAATAAGAATTCCACCTACGAAATAAACGACGATATTTAGTACTTGAATGTAACTCGTAATAGGTTTGTCCTTGAAAATAGGAGATTTGGACAGAATGATATCAAATACCGCCAGCAAGGCAATAATGGTCCAAATGATGACCAAAAGAATTACAATCATCGCCAAAGTGACAATATAACTAGACAGTTTTGTATATTCGACCAAAATGGAAGGCACGGTGAAAATGACAAGAACTGCTGGAATAATATAAGCAAGTTTGTCAAATATTTTTTTCTCAATTAAGAGGTCATCCCATGTCATCTTAGTTTTTAAAAACAGCTTATGTATTGCATTAACAATTAATTTTTTGGTAATCAACCAAGACACAATGCCTATGAGGAACAAACAAAAAAGAAGTATCGGGAGATTGATGTAATAAGCGATTCGGGGATCTATGTTAAAAAAATCAGTTAACCAGGAAGGATCTATATTTATGGAAGGGTATTTTTTGGCTAATACAATCATTATCTTACTTTGTTTCATACAAAGGTAACATTCGCAAGTGAAGACAAGGTCAGATCCTTAGGATTGGCTTTTTCTTAACACTACACAATGGATTAACAGTAATCGAAAATTTTTACCAACGTGTTTTTTTTACCTAATTACAGTACTTGTTTCGACTAGTACAATTCAAATTTAGGTTATTTTGATTCCCTCTCTGAATCTGATTATTTTGAAGTTGGGAAATAGGCTTTGATTCCAATTACAAAAAGGAACGGTTTTGTAAATTAGTGGTAGCAGTCAAAAATAAAAAGATAATGAACCTTTGGCAGGAATACAATTTTATTTTTGAAAAATAAGAGCAGAGATCTACAATGAAAATCTATTTTTAGAAACTAAGGACTTCATCTAGGCTGCTGTAGTTTCTCTATTTTTAAATTTGAATAGTGAAAAGGCCAACGGAAAAAATAGCGATACTCTATAAAAAATAGTATCAGTAATCTCAACATTGTCGTTTTGTTCTTTTACGCAACAAAGATAAATTCGGTTTTGCTTTATTCTATTTTAGAAAGAGAATTGTGGTCTGTTCCAATTCCATTCTTCGTTTGATCAACGAAAGGCCATATTTCTCTTCTAATTGTTTGCTCATACTTTCAAAATTGGTCGTTTGAAGGGTGAAATTATAAGTGTCTTTGAGGTCAGTTTTGTCGAAAGTCATTCGCTTGTTCTCTTTGGTCAAAGCTTCAACCAGCGATTTAATGTTGGATTTTTTGATGATGATTTCCTTCGGGTTTATACTCACCAAGTTTCCATGTGAATTATGAGTTGATTTGTGTTTAGATAACAGAGATGAGTTTGAAACTTTTAAATCCCAAACTTCCATGTGTTTACGGGTCTTTTTAATTTGGAAATCATAGGTTTTTGCTATTTGATTCAAAGCAATCCTTTTTGTTTGTGAACTGTCTTTTAATTTGTTTTTGAAATATACGTTCAAAGTTTGTTCAAGCTGGTTTTCATTATTGGTTTGTAACAAAATTTCATTTGTATTCAGTAATCGGGATAGAATTGTTTTTAGACTTACATTTTTGTAAGCTAGGCTATCCGGATAGTTTTGTTGCGTACTTTGAAGGTGTATGTCGTCAGTTTCTTCGATCTTGATGTAATACGCAGGATTTTCAAAGTTTAGTTTTTCAGAATGGTTTGCGATGGATAGTATTCCAATTCCAATAAATAAAGCATTATGAAGCCCGTGCATTAAAAACCCTGAAATAAATCCATCACGAACCCTTAGATAGCCAATAATGAGGCCTAATATTATTTGTGGCGCTACTAAAAGTGGCGATAGAAGTAAAATGGTATAGGAAAACTCAAAATTAGTAATATGAACCATTCCAAAGAGCACAGCAGAAAAATAAAATATGAATTTGTATCTTTTAGTCCAGACTGAGCGTAGGAATGTTGTTGCTTTTTGTTGATTTCGTTTTCCTGTGAGTGAAGCTACTGCAACGATAAAATGCAATGCGTAATTGTCTTTGTAACGCAAATACAGGCGAAAGAGTAGCTCTTCGAAAAAAGGTATTATGATGACTACTACAAGCAAAAGCACTGGAATTGATACTGACTTGATCAAATTTTCCATTGCGTGGTTTTCAGGATCCACTAATCCTAGTTGTTCAAGACCACTAATCAAAAGAATCAAAACTACCATAACAGGAATTTCAATTAGTAGTAAAGAAAGAAGCGTTTTGATTTTTTGAACTACGGTACGTTTTGGTCCTGCCTCGTCTTTAGGATTTTTTAAAAAGACCATTAAATTGAAGTAGTTTTCTTTGATCGCTTCCTGCATAGGAGTATTTTATAGTTTAATATTTAGTGTTGTAGAAAAAAATCTAATGGACTGTTTAGGGAGGTGGTCTCATTTGAACAATGTTCCTTTCTCCTATGACAAACATAATCAAATCAATACGAAAAATAGCACATCAAGAAATATATTCACAAGAATTTTAAGTTGGTATTATAGAAGTTTTCATCATTGACACACTAGTACTTCATTAGGATAGATGCACTTTTAGTTTTATGTGAATTTTAAACTTTCGTTAAAAAATGGCCTGGTTTAGACTATTTTTTGAGAAATGAACTAAATTTGAGAAAACAGAAAATCTATAATTATGAAAAGAAATGCAACCGCAGTCTGGAATGGTTCACTCAAAGAAGGAGCCGGAAAATTGACGACACAAAGTACTACATTAAGCGATACACAATATTCATTCAAATCCCGTTTTGAAGAAGGAGTAGGGACAAACCCGGAAGAACTGATTGCGGCCGCACATTCAGGTTGCTTTACGATGCAACTTTCAGCCTATATTACGGAAGCTGGTTTTGAAATTGAAAGTATTGAAACCAAATGCGATATTGATTTGGTCGATGGAACCATTTTGACTTCACAATTAACGGTTACAGCAAAGGTTAGCGGAATAGCAGAAGATGCTTTTCAACAATTAGTGACTAAGGCAGAAAAAAATTGTCCTATCTCCAAGGTGCTGAATGCCGCAATTTCTACTACGGCTACTTTAGCATAAGGAAATAAAAATTCCTCAAAGCAAAAAGGCTCGATTTAAATCGAGCCTTTTTGCTTTTGTATATCCCATTATTTCTCTACTAAAACTTCTTTGATTGCTTTTTCAGCAAGCGGAGCCATAACCTGATAACCCAATTTGTTAGGGTGCACACCATCACCGGAATAAGCACTTTTTAGTCCATCGCGTTCATCTCTCATGGCCGAAAAGTAATCAAGATATAGAATACCTTTCGCTTCAGCGTACTTTTTTATCATTTTATTGAGATCCACTACTTTTTGAGCTGGATTTTGATTGGGTTTCCAAGGGAAATCATAAGCAGGTAGCACGGAGCATAAAATCACTTTAATTTGATTTACATGTGCCAACTCAACCATTGAGACAATATTATTTGTAATCATTTGCAATGTTACTGGACCCGTATTGCCTGCAATGTCATTTATTCCTGCTAAAATAACTACTGCGCTAGGTTTTAAATCAATCACATCAGCTCTAAAGCGGATGAGCATTTGCGGAGTTGTTTGGCCACTAATACCGCGATTAAGGTATGGTTTTCCTGTAAAATATTCAGAATCAATGGTGCTCCAAAACTCTGTTATAGAATCGCCCATAAAAACTATTCTCTTTTCTCCAGGCGCTACTGGTTGCAGCTGTGCATTCTCCTCTTGATATTTGCTTAAATTCGGCCAGTCCTGCGCTTGTGCTTTTCCTCCCATAATGATAGATAAAAATAAGATACTATAAAGGAATTGAATTTTTTTCATTTGTCCTTGGATTTAAAATTTCAAAATAAAATTAGGATGCGCCAAATGCAACCGAATCAAACTTTTTTTGCTTTTTTGAAAGCTAGAGTAAAGAAGGTTGATTTTAAAAAGTTAAATTAATCAAACAAATCAGAGGATAAATAGCGATCGCCACGATCACAAATAATGGCTACAATCACGCCAGATTCTAAAGTGTTGGCTATTTTTACTGCTGCAGCAACAGAACCGCCACTGCTCATCCCTGCAAAAATGCCTTCTTCAAGTGCCAAACGTTTGGTCATTGCCCGAGCTTCTTTTTCTGAAACTTCAATTATGACATCGACTTTTGAGGAATCAAATATTTTTGGCAAATATTCTTGTGGCCATTTTCTAATTCCTGGAATTTGCGAGCCATCGCTAGGTTGTGCTCCTACAATTTGAATAGCTGGATTTTTTTCTTTTAAATAGGTAGAAGTTCCTATAATGGTTCCTGTAGTTCCCATTGCGGAGACAAAATGGGTCACGGTTCCTTCCGTATCGGTCCATATTTCTGGACCTGTTGTTTTGTAATGTGCTTTCCAGTTGTCGTCATTGGCAAACTGATTGAGCATAATATAGCCGCCTTCGGCTACTTTTTTGTCAGCATAATCTCTAGAACCAATAATTCCTGTTGCAGCGGGCGTTAAAATCACTGTAGCGCCATAAGCGCGCATGGTTTGGGTGCGTTCCTTAGTAGAGTCTTCTGGAAGTACCAATTCGATTTCGATATTGAATAATTTGGCTATCATTGCTAATGCAATCCCCGTGTTGCCGCTTGTAGCCTCAATCAGCTTATCTCCTTTTTTTATATCTCCTCTTTCTAGTGCTGATTTGATCATATTGTACGCCGCTCGGTCTTTTAAACTGCCTCCCGGATTATTTCCTTCCAGTTTCAGTAAAAGTTTTACGTTTTTATTTTGTACCAAATTAGTAGATTCTACCAAAGGTGTATTACCAATAAGGTCTAATATTTTGAATGATTTCATGCTATTTTTTATTTTAAATTTGAATTAGAATGCGTAATTGTTACTTCTGAATGCTTTTATAGCTCCCTTTTTTAAAAATAGCAACAAGTATAGCAGAAAGGAATATAGTTGTAATGCGATGACATTCGGATTTGTTTTGTAGTGAAATACAAAGATATTGAACTATTTTGAATTATTTCCTTCAAAAACAGAAAGCGATCTTGTTTATGGAGGTACTTTTGTTACATAAAAGGATCAAAGTTCTTCGAATTGTTCGAAAAGGAGAGTGAAATTGTATTTGTGTTCTTTTATAATCTACGAGGGCCAATTAGTAGTTTTAATGAAAGTATTTTTTTTAAATTAGCCAATAAATAACAATCCATGAAAAGTAATTTGACTTTTATTAGTGATATTTCTAAGAAAGAATTCCCACTTGCTGATAAAGTTTCGGCAAAAACAATCCGAAATCCCATATTGGCACTTATAGAAAATGATTTTCCTGATTTTGATAAAACTAAATTTTTAGCAATTGAGGAGCTGAATATGTATCGAGAGAAATACATTTCAAATTATTTGCTAGTTGAAATAGGAGAGTTGTCCAATCTGGAGGCAAAGGTTATTAATTCTTTGAGCGAAGACAAATCATTGGTGAGTGGCGTTGAAGACGAATTAGGTGCTCGCACAGTAGGTCAAAAAGTTGCAGATCAGGTGGCAGGTTTTGGCGGAAGCTGGAAATTTATTATTCTTTTTGGGGTATTTATTATGCTTTGGATTTTAGCAAATATTTATATTTTGCTGAATAAAGGGTTTGATCCTTATCCTTTTATTTTATTGAATTTAATTTTATCTTGTTTGGCCGCACTTCAAGCTCCAGTAATTATGATGAGCCAGAATCGTCAAGAAGAAAAGGATCGGGAAAGAGCCAAAAAAGATTATATGATTAATCTCAAATCAGAACTTGAAATCCGAATGCTTCATGAAAAACTAGATCATTTGATTATGCATCAGCAAGAAGAATTAATAGAAATTCAGAAAGTCCAAATCGAAATGATGAATGATATTCTGTCAAGAATTAAATAATTTTTTGAAGGGAAAAAGTCAGAAATAAAGCGAATAATAGTGTTTAAAAAAATAACCTCCAATCATAAAAATACCATTTAAGATAGCGGAGGTAATAATCCATTTTCTGTAATTTCTATTGTTGTCAATCAAATTCAAACCAACAATTCCCAGAAATAATAAGGTCGTAAAAAGGGCTGGATACATCTTGAAAGCGCCGGAAAAATCACCTTGTACTAACAGTAAAAAACCCCTCTGAAAACCGCATCCCAAACACTCCATCCCAAAGAGGGTTTTGCTTAAACACGGGAGCATATATTTTTCTAAATCCAAGGGTTTTATTTTTTACAATTTTACAAAAAAATAAGTAACGTTTGAAAAAATAAGTAGGTAATTTTAAATTCATTACTTTTGGAATCTGATATTCTAAAAGATGAAGAAGTTTATAATTCCCGTAATGATTGTTGCCATCATTGTTGCTTTATACGAGCAAGTCAGTGCAGAAAAAAATGTGTACATAATGGTTGTTGCTATTGTGATTTTCATGATGGGAATGATGCAGTTGAGTGCCAAAACACCTAGTAAAAATCAAGATAAAGAAGACGAAAATGTTTAATAAAGGAGATAAAGTTTCAGTACTTGATGAAGCTATTGATGGCGTTGTATTGTCCATGAATGGAGACCAAGTTACCATCGAAACAGCAGATGGATTCATGATGACATTTTTTGTCAAGGAATTACTTAAAGTACAAGATACCAGTAATTTAATGGATTCAATTAGAAGAGTAAATGTAAGTGAGATTTCTAAAGAAAAAGAGATCCCAAAAGCACGAAGTTTTGTAAAGGAAAAAAAATCAAAACATGAAATTCCGGCTCCAGAGTTTGATTTACACATCGAAAAACTAGTGCCTAATAAACGGGGAATGTCAAACTATGATATTCTAACCTTACAGACAGAAACGGCAAAACGGCATATAGAATTTGCCATTAGAAATCGGATTCCTAAGATTGTTTTCATCCATGGAGTTGGTGAAGGAGTCTTAAAAGCAGAACTGGATTTCTTACTAGGTCGTTATGATAATATTGCTTTTGCGGAAGGTAATTATCAAAAATATGGTCAAGGTGCAACAGAAGTTTTTATCAAACAAAGTGCGATGTAATTTCTTTTTCAGTTAATGCAAATCGAAAAAAAATCCCGATTTCAAGTCAATTCTCATTAGAAAATAGACTCGAAATCGGGATTTTTGTTGGACTAAAAAACGATTGATTTGGACGTTTAATTTATGTCTAATTCAACATTAATTGGTAGTCAATAATTCACCGTAAATATAATTATCACCCAAAAGAAAATCGCTGTTTCCTTTCTTCATTTTTACATTTTTAAGGATCACCGTATGTTTAAAACCGTTCCCAAAACTAGTAGTTGTCACTTCAATCTTACCGCTGATATTTGCAACTCCAGCTACTGCAATCCATTCTTCAAGGACTACAGGAGTAGAGGGATAAACGGAATTGCAAAAGTAATCATCAGTCAACAAACCAGAGAATAATCGATAGGTAAGTTTGTTTTTAGTGTTACTAATTAAGGCGGTTCTTGGTGTGTTTATTGGAGTAGCTTCATTAGTAATCAAAGTGGGATCAATGTCTAGAATCAGCGCTTCGCTACTATTTTTATCATATAGTTGTTTAGAATTTGGACATTGCTTTAACACTTTAGTAAAAGCAAAAGGCAAACCTGTTGTGTTCAGGATGTAGTCACCAAAGGCAAAAGTTTCATAAACTTGGATGCCATTTCCTTTATCAAAGGTGATGTTTTTAAAAGTAATATTATGATTATAACCTGTAATTTTAGAACTGTTTTCTGTTTCATTTCTAGTTTTAATCGCGGTAGTATTTATGACTATTGTTCCACCTGTAGCCGTCCATTGATCAGTTACTACTGGGGTTGCTGGAGGGATTGTTTCGCATAATGTAGCAGCAGTTACAGTACCATTATAAAAGCGATAAATTACTCTATTCGTACTATTAATCTCTAATTTCTGGGTAGAGGTTTCAGCAGGAAAGTTGATTCCTGTGGCATCAAAAAGAAGAGCTTCGCTGTCTTTTACTTTATAAATGATAGTATTTGAGGCGCATTTTTGTGCGGCAACATCTTCAAAATTGATATCTTCTTGAATTAAATTTCCATCATCGCAACCAATTAAAAACAGGGCAAAAACCAATACGCTTAGAACTCTTTTCATTTTTATAAAATTTCTAACAAAAATAGAATTTTTAATTTATACCAAATACAATACCGGTTAAAAATACCGTATTTAACAACATATTGTGTTTTTTGATTTTCAAAGTAGGGGAATCAATTCACTCTTTTCTTTTCAATTTTGGATTGAATTGTACTATTCTAAAGCCGATAGAAATCAGTATATTTGTACCCATATAAGACGGTTCATGAGACTTAATAAATATTATTCGGCTGCTTTTTTAGCTTTTTTTGTTTGGGGTTTTTTTAGTTTTGCTTTAAAGCCCTTACACCAGTATCCGTCCTTGGACATTTTGTTTTATCGCGTTTTTTTTAGTGCGATTACAATGGTACTCATAAATGTAGTTTTCCGGAGAAGAGTACTAAGAGAAAACTGGAATCACTTTAAAAGTTGTGCACCCAAACAACAAAAAAGTATTGCTTTGCTAACACTTGGTGGTGGTGTTTTCCTCTCTTCAAATTGGTTTGTGTACATCTATGTGATGAACCATGTTAGTGTAGGTGCTGCCTCGCTAGCCTATTTGATTTGTCCTATTGTGACGACAGTTTTTGCCTTTCTTATGTTGAAAGAAACATTGAGTAAATGGCAATGGATTGCTGTAGCTATCAGTTTTTTTAGTTGTATTTTGCTTTCCTTTAATCATTTTCAAGACTTGTTTTACAGCCTAATCACTGCAGCAACTTATGCTTTGTATTTAGTGAGTCAGCGAAAAAATAGCGGTATAGATAAATTCCTAAGTCTTACGATTCAATTGATTTTTACGGCACTTGTACTCTTGCCTTTTTATCCTAAGTACAGCGGAGCAGTTCCTACTGAAACGCTGTTTTACAGTTGTATGTTTATGATTGTAGTGTTTTTTACGATTATACCGTTGTTTTTAAATCTTTATGCACTTCAAGGAATTAACTCTTCCTCAGTAGGGATTATGATTTATATTAATCCAATTATTAATTTTTTACTCGCCCTATTTTACTACAATGAGCACATTAGTTCCCTTCAATTTTTGTCTTATTTTCTGATTTTGGTTTCGATCGTGGTATTTAATGAAAAAATACTATTTTCCAAGAAACCGACAGCGATAGCAACAAAGGTGGAAGGTTGCAAATAATTTTACAATTTTATATAAAATGAAAAAAGTATATCTCGATAACGCTTCTACAACAGCACTTCGTCCAGAAGTAATACAAGAAATGACCAAGGTGTTAACAGAGGATTATGGAAATCCATCTTCAACACATAGTTTGGGACGTGCTGCAAAAAATATCTTGGAGCTTTCTAGAAAAGCAATAGCTAAAAATTTAGGTGCTACGGCTCAGGAAATTATCTTTACCTCCTGTGGTACTGAAGCTAATAATTGGATTCTTCGTTCCGCAGTAAAAGATTTGAAAGTAAAGCGTATCATTACAAGTAAAATAGAGCATCATGCCGTATTGCATACCGCTTTAGTCTTAGAAAAAGAGTTCGGAATTCAGATTGATTATGTGGCGATAAAGCCAAACGGTGAGATTGACATCACTAATTTGGTAGAATTGCTTTCGCACGAAACTAAAACCTTGGTGAGCTTAATGCATGTAAATAATGAAACAGGAACTATTTTAGACTTAGAACGTGTTGGACGTATTTGCAAGGAGCATAGTGCATTATTTCATTCGGATACCGTGCAGTCAGTTGGTAAAACAGCTATTGATTTGCAAAACCTATCGGTTGATTTTATCGTGGCTAGCGCACATAAATTTCATGGGCCAAAAGGAGTTGGTTTTGCTTTTATTCGAAAAAATTCAGCATTACAACCTTTATTCTTTGGTGGCGAACAGGAAAAAGGACTTCGGGCTGGAACAGAGGCCTTACATCAAATCGCTGGAATGGCAAAAGCCTTAGAAGTTTCCTATAGTAAGTTAGAAATGGAACGAATCCATATTTTAGAATTAAAAAACTATCTTATTTCGCAACTTGAAATTGAATTTCCTTCTTTTTCAATTAATGGAGGTGTCGATGGATTTTATACAGTTTTGAATGTTTTATTGCCTTTTGCAGCGGATAAAACAGCGATGATCCTCTTTCATTTGGATATGAAAGGAATTGCAGTTTCTAGAGGAAGCGCCTGCCAATCTGGAAGTGTAAAACCTTCTCACGTTTTAGCTGAAATCCTGTCTGATGAGGATTTAAAGAAACCCAGCCTGCGTATTTCTTTTAGTCATAGTAACACACGCGAAGACATTAATTTGCTCATTGACGCTTTGAAAACCATTTAAAAATAAACGTATAATTATAAGTTGAGCTACCTTTTATTATCAACTGTATAATCGTATGATTTAATAAAAACAGGAACCTTAACAGCTTGTATTTACAATGTAATTGTTCTATAAGAAGTTATTAGGGCTAATTTATCTATTATTTGAATACCGTTTTTTACTCATTTGTCCATCTGATTCCAGTCAAGCGTATTTTTCCATAATCAAGCGCGCTTTAAAAAAGCACAAAGTGGATTCAGCCCCTTGGTTTATATTGATGTGCGTGTCTTCTAGGCCATCATAAGAAGCACCATTTTCAGGATTATACATAATTTGTTTCAGATGGTTGTTTCCTAAAAACCATATAAAAGCCAGTTTTAATTGGTCTTTGTATTTTGTGTTTTGTGTCAGTTCATAAAAGAAGTCCAAGGCGATAATTGTTGTTGCCACTTCGATAGGCTGTTCGCCATAAAATTTTCTTTCATTTTGTTTCTTGAACCAACCTCTGTTAGATATTACTTTCAATTGTCCTTTCATAAAATAATGGGAGAGTAAAAAATCGAAGGTTATAATTGCAATTTTTTTATACTTCGATTTTTTTGTGACTAAATAACTATACATCATGGCCTCAGGCAATACATTATTAGCGTAGGTCATATAATCTTCATACCAGCACCAGTCCTCTGCAGAGTTGATGTTGTAATGTCGCAAAAGTTCATCGGCCAGTTTCTCAATATGATTTTTGATTTCTTCGTCTTTGTAGGTTTCATGGTAGAGGTACAATCCTTTTAATGCGTAGGCAATAGCTCTTGGAGACTTGAAATTATCAATCTTTTTAATGGCTTTGTCCCAGCATTTTACTGCCCTACAAATCATCTCCAGCGGCAGGCATTGTCTGTGAGAGATAACGGTTCCTAAGCTCCATAAGGCCCTGCCGTTAGCATCTTCAAGATTTACTTCTCCGTTTTGTTTGGTTAGTTTACCATTGTAATCTTTGTAATTGTCAAACCAGCCATCATTTCGTTGTATTCCTTCTATGAAATTCAAATACGTAAAGGCTAGTTTTAAATTTTCATTAGCTGGAAAAGCTTTGTTGTACATAACGATATTAATTAAAGCTCTGGCATTGTCATCTAACGTATATCCAGATTCAGGGTCGGGCTGGCTAAATTTTGAAAACTGGAGAATTCCAAAATCGGTGGTCAGTTTTTTGATATGATCTAATCTTATTGGTGGGAAATTAAATCGTAAATCATCTTCTCGATTTGTTAATAAATCAAATAAAAGCCGGTATTGTATGGCTATATTTTCCCAATTTGTAGCACGAGCCATTGAAAAAGCGTTTTTGCCCATGGTTATTCTTTGTTCTTCATTTTCAATTAGATAGCATATCGATTTTTGAAATTCTTCTGGATTATCAAAATTTTTCAACAAAATTCCATTGCCGTTGCCCAAGGACTCAACAGCATGTGGTATAGGAGTTGAAATGACGGCACATCCGCTACTCATGGCATAGGCAAAAGTCCCGCTGACGGTTTGATTTGGATCTTTGGAACTGAATAAATAAATTTCGGATAGCGTTAAAAATTCGAGTAACTGTTGTAATTTAAGATACTCATTGATGAAAATCACATTGTTATCTAAATGTTTATCTTTTACAATAGATTGCAGGGTATGACGGTACTTCTCGCCCTCTCTTTTTAAAATTTCTGGATGCGTTTTTCCTATGATTAAATAGATAACTTCGGGATGATGCGCCACAATTTCTGGCAATGCATGCAATACGGTTTCTATTCCTTTATTTTCGCTTATTAACCCAAAGGTTGACAAAACAATTTTATCCTTGAACCCGTATTTATTTTTAAGTATTTTTTTTTGTTCCCAAAGTACAGTGTGATTGCCATGAGGAATAACCATAATTTTAGAGGATTGACAGTTGTAATATGCGGCTAAGACTTCTTTCGAATTTTTGGTTAGCACCACGACTTTATCTGATAAATCAGTAATGGCATACACGACTTTTTTTCTTTTCTCATTCGGAGTAGGCAGAACGGTATGAAAAACGGTTACAATTGGTTTGTTAAGGGCTAATATAAAGGAGAGGATATGATCACCATACTCTCCTTTAAAAAGGCCAAATTCATGCTGAATACAAACAAGTCCAATGTCATTGCGTTCATTTATTTTTTCGGCAACCAACCTGTAATGAACTAAGGAGTCAACCGGCAGGACGTAACTAACTTCGTCAGGATACTGAAATTCTTGTTCTCTATCTTGCAAAGCACATACTTCAACTGGAAGCGTATCTCCAAAGACGATATTGACCGCATTAGCAATATCATTGGTAAAAGTAGCTATTCCACATTCTCTAGGCGGATAGGAGCTTACAATTAACATTTTTATTCCTGTCTCGAATTTCATAGCAGTTTATTTTTAAGGTTGTTTTCTCAATTCGAGAAGTAATTCATTGATATCTAATTTGGCTACAGCAATATGTTTATCTCCTACACCATAATAAATGTAAAGATCGTTCCCAAATAAAGCATGTCCGGTGGGGAAGACAACATTGCTGACTTTACCTTCCATTTCCCATTTTTTAGTTGGTGAAAATAGCGGGAAGGGCAGTCTTGAAAGCTCAATTTTAGGATTGTCTAATTGTAATAAAGCGGCTTTAGCATGGTATGTTTTTCCTTTAGTAGTTTCTTGTACACCATGGTAAATAAGCAACCATCCGTATTCCGTTTCAATAGGCGGGCCACCTGCTCCGATATAATTTACTTCAAAAATATCTTTTGGATCTAATACAATATAATCCACTAAATTAATAATGTATTCTCTCCAAAATGATTCGGTTAAGTCCTTCCAATGCTCAAATTCTACGATTTGAATTCCTGGCCAAATGCGGTGTAACAGGACAAACTTTCCATTTATTTTCCTTGGAAAGAGGACGACATCTTTATCCCTGAGCAACCTGAATTCATCTGACACTAATCCTATCTGTGCAAAAAGATTGTAATATTGGTGGTATTTTGGATTGAGTTTGCTATGATCACAACAATTCACATAACTTTCATATTCATTGTAATTGACATGCGGTGTAATAATGCCGTGTTTCTCGAAATGAATCAAATCTTTAGAAGTAGCTAGTGCTCCCATAGCATTAACGCCGTCATAAGCGGTATACGTTATGTAATAAGTATCTTCAATTTTCACAATGCGGGGGTCTTCTATACCGTGTTTTTCATATTCAAAATCGCGCCTAATTACTGGCTGCTCCTGGCGTTCAACAAGCTTGGTTGGTCCCTCTAACTTAGCATAACCTACGGTTGAATAATTGCCATGTTCTACTGCTCGGTATAACACGTGAATTGTATTTCCTTCTTGATAAATGCCAGGATTAAACACACCGTTATTTTCAAATGGCTTGTCTGTAGGCCCCATAATTATCCCTAATTTTTCTATCGTAACCATGCTTCAACCGTCTTTTAAATCGTTTAAAAATCAAATTAGTAGCTACTATTTATTTTTGCTCCTCTTCCTTTTTTTGTTCCTTTAATTTTGCTTTTTCCTGTTTTCTAAAATACCCGCGAAATAAAAAATTATGTTTTAAGGCTTCTAAATTTTCATTTAAGCGGAAACTAGATTCCTTAATATTATCCATTGTGGAATCTATTTTTCTTACTAATTGTGGATCGTTTGAAAGGTAATTGATCGCCCCTTTTCCGCCTTTGATGTTGACTACTGTTGTGTCGAGGTTACCTATTACATTATTGATTTGACTACTTGATTGCTTTAAATTTTGGACTACTGACTTAATACTATTGGCCACTGCCGTATCTTTTAAAACACCAATCACATTATTTTTATTTTCAAGTGATGAAATAATTCGGTTTAATTTAAGGATCGATTCTGAACTACCTTTTCCTGTAATTTTCAAATAGTGCATCGTTTGTCTCAAATCTCCTGCCAGTGTACTATCTTTAATCAATAAGCCTACAGTGCCCGTTCCTTGATTGATTTCATTTGTTATTTTGAGTAGATCTGTTGTAAGAAGTGCTGCATTTTTGTTGGTCTTGTCAAGAGTAATGAGCATGTCTTCTGTTCGTATTCGATTTATTGTGGCAATTTGATCTCCAGGTAGTATAGAGGCCGCCCCTTCTTTTCCTGGAAGGATATTAATAATCATGTTTCCCACTAAACCATCGGAACCTATTGTAGCAACAGCATTTTTTCGAATAAGTGGAAAAATAGTTTTGTCAATCAGCATATCGACTCTAATAGCGGTATCGTTAATCATTTCTATTCCACGTACCGTTCCCACATTGATTCCAGAAAAACGTACATTATTGCCTAGTTGCAAGCCATTGACATTATTAAAAACTGCGGATAAGTGATTGGTTTTTCCAAACATTTGTTTTTTATCGCCAATGAAATACACAGCGAGTATAAACAATAATAGCCCGATTATGACAAAAACTCCAAGTTGCAATTTTTGGGATGTTGTTTTTTCCATTTTTATTGTTATTTAAAGAAAGCTTGTACTTTTGCATCTTTTGAAGTGGATAGTTCCTCAAAAGTGCCTTCGATATAATTAATGCCATCCACTAGTAAAATCATACGGTTAGAAATCATTCGAGCACAATCCACATCATGCGTGATAATTATAGCCGAGGTGTTGTATTTTTGTTGGATAGACATCATGAGCAGCAAAATTTCTTTCGCAGTTATGGGGTCTAAGCCTGTAGTAGGTTCGTCATATAAAATTATTCTAGGTTGCAGAATTAAAGTTCGGGCTAACGCAATTCGCCTTTTCATTCCTCCCGATAGTTCTTCAGGCATTAGATTGATTGTGTTTGCTAGCCCAACGTTCTCTAATGCTTCCATTACCATTGGAGTAGTATCCTTGATAACACCAAACTTTTTTTTGTGGCGTCGCAACGGAAATTCTAAATTCTCCCGGACCGTCATCGAATCGTAAAGGGCACTTCCTTGGAAAAGAAATCCAACTTCCGTTCGAAGATCATCCAGTTCTTCTCGATCGAGTTTACTAATATCATTTTCCATCACAGTGATCGAGCCACCGTCAGGCTGCTCTAGTCCTATCAAACACTTTATCATCACAGATTTTCCAGAACCTGATTTTCCCATAATCACGAGATTCTCCCCTTCACGGAGCACCATATTAAAACCAGCTAAAACAGCGTTAGAACCATAGCTTTTTCGGAGGTCTTTGATCTCTATGATTGATTTTTGATTTTGTAGTAATGTATCCATAATCAGTTATAAGTCATAAAATATATCAGTAATAAAAACAGCCATAAAATCAATAATAAAGAGCAACATCGAAGTGAAAACGACAGCAGAATTAGCCGCCAAACCTACGCCAGCCGTCCCTTTTTTGCAATAATATCCTTTGTAACAACCCACTAATCCAATGGCAAAACCGAAAAAGAATGTTTTTATAGTTGCTGGAATTAAATCACCATATTCCAACGCATTAAAAACCTGATTGTAATACAATAAAAAAGAAACTTTCCCTTTGATATTTTCTACCAGAAAAGAACCAAAAATGGCGATTGCGTTTCCAAAAAAAACTAAAATAGGAAGCATAAAAGTAGTGGCTAATACTCGGGTAACTACCAAATATTTAAAAGGATTAGTACCTGAAACTTCCATGGCATCTATTTGTTCCGTAACGCGCATTGAGCCTAATTCAGCGCCAATTCCAGAACCGATTCGTCCCGCACAAATCAATGCTGTAATTATAGGACCAATTTCTCGAATCAACGAAATACTAACCATCGAAGGCATCCAGGATACAGCGCCAAATTCCTGTAATGTAGGACGAGATTGCAATGTAAATACCAACCCAATTATAAATCCCGTAACAGCTACAAGTAGCAAAGAACGATTTCCCATATTGTAACACTGCCTTAAAAACTCTTTAAATTCAAAAGGACGTTTAAAAGTCTCTTGAAAAAACCGACCCGCGAAGTAGGAGAGTTCGCCAACTTCAAGTAAAAAAGCATTGAATAATTCAGTTATTTTAGAAAATGTATTCATAAGCAAATGAATTAGTTTTTAACAGAAATCAGCTACTCAAATATACATAATTATTTTGTCTGATTATCAGTGCTTAAAGGTGTTGTTTGTCTGTTATTTAAAGGATTTTGTCGATAAAAATTCAATTTAAAAAAATGAAGACGATTTTGAAACGTTTCTCCTAATTGTGTAACAAAAAGAATTCCTTGCTTTATAATTAGCACTAGTCGTTAAAGTAGTTCACAAGCCATGAACGGCCTATGATTTTTTTTGTTTCAAAAGTATAAATCGCAATAAAAAAACTTATGATTTATTTATTCTTGTTTTTTAGCCATTTCTCTATTTCTACCGACCAAAAAACAATACTTGATACCGCTAATGTTAGGGTCAATTCTCCTAAAGTTAGCGGTTGTGTTTTAAAAATCCCATTAAATAAAGGAGTATAAATTATCATTAATTGAAGTGAAACCGTTATTGCTAAAGCGATAATCATGGGCTTATTAGAGAAAAAACCAATTTTAAAAATAGAATCTTGGCTAGATCGAATGACCATTACATGACCCAATTGGCTAAAGCAAAGAACGGTAAATGCCATCGTTTGCCAATGCGAGTTCGCCACATGTATGGCATAAGCCTGCATTCCGATGGTGACTACTCCCATTAAAAATCCTACCCATAAAATATGCACTGCCATTCCATTTGAGAAAATATTTTCCTTCGGATTTCTAGGCAGTCGTTTCATAATATTTGCTTCTGCTGGTTCAGAGGCTAAGGCCAACCCAGGCAAGCCATCTGTGATTAGGTTAATCCAAAGAATGTGAATGGCCAGTAATGGTATGGGTAAACCAAAGAACGGTGCCAAAAATATAGCCCATATTTCTCCTGAATTTCCAGTCATAATATACTTTATAAATTTCAGAATATTATCGAATATTTTCCTGCCGTGCTTAACTGCAATTACGATGGTGGCAAAATTATCATCTAGTAAAATCATGTGCGAAGCTTCTTTGGAAACTTCTGTACCGTTGATACCCATCGCAATGCCAATATCAGCATTTTTAAGCGCTGGAGCATCGTTGACACCATCGCCAGTCATCGCTACAAAGTGATTTTTAGATTGTAAGGCAGTGATGATTCTTAATTTTTGTTCGGGATTAACACGTGCATAAACGCGAACCTTTGTCACGATTTCTTCAAACTCAATTTGGTTTAACACTGCTAATTCAGAACCAGTAAGGGCTAGGTCCTCCTCGGAAGAAATAATACCCAGTTTTGCAGCAATAGCTTTAGCAGTAAGCTTGTGGTCGCCGGTAATCATCACTGGAATAATGCCCGCTTCTTTACACTCGGATACGGCTTGCCTTGCTTCTTCGCGAGGTGGATCGATCATCCCAACAAAGCCAATAAGCGTTAGCTCTGTTTCGATTTCATCTGGATCTAAATGCTGCGGAAGTGATGAAATTGTTTTCATTGCATATCCCAAAACTCGATAGCCTTTTGCAGCCATCTCATTTACTTTACGTTCCAATTCTGGAATATGTGATTTTTGATCGGCATTCAACTTGTCAAACAAGACATCAACGGCTCCTTTTGTTAATACAATCATTGTAGCGCTTTGATCGGCGTCAGGATTACTAATTTGATGAATTGTAGTCATGCATTTTCTTTTGGAATCAAAAGGTAATTCTGCAATTCGCGGATAAATTTTTTCTAAATCACCTCGATTAAAACTCTTATCGAACGCATATTCGACCAACGCTACTTCAGTCGAATCTCCTAACCATTTTCCGTTTTCTTCTTTTGATACATCATTATTCAAAGCAATTGCGTGAAGCAGTCTGTTTTGATCTTTAAAAACCGTCTGATAATTTGCGGTCGAAGTTTCATAAAATTCCTGTAAAGTCATTTTATTGAGGGTCAAAGTACCTGTTTTATCAGAGCAGATGTAGGTCACAGAACCTAATGTTTCTACAGCGGGTAACTTACGGATAAGGGCCTTGTGTTTTGCCAATTTCTTAGCTCCAAAAGCTAATGCTATTGTTACTAATGCTGGTAAAGCTTCAGGAATGGCAGCAACTGCAAGTGAAATAGAAGTGATTAGCATAGTCAAAATAGCTTCGCCACGCAGCCAACCAATCATAAAAATGATGGTGCAAATCAACAGTATGCCTACGGACAATCGTTTGCCAAAAGCAGCTAATCTTTTCTGCAAGGGAGTGGTGGTTTCATCGGTCTGGATCATTTTTGCAATATGGCCCAACTCGGTCTGCATTCCAGTTGCCACGACATAAGCAAGGCCTCTCCCATTAGTAACTGAAGTTCCTTTAAAACCCATGTTGGTCTGGTCGCCAAGGGCATAATTTCCTTCGGGAAGTTCTTCTGTATTTTTTTCTACATTATTGGATTCGCCTGTTAGCGTTGATTCATCCACTTTTGTTTGATGCGTTTCAAAAAACCGGACATCTGCTGGAATAATATTCCCTGCTTCTAACATTATGACATCTCCTACCACGAGATCTGTTGCAGGAATGTTCATCATTTTTCCTTCACGTAAAATATGAGCATGGTTTGCTGCCATGTTTTTTAAGGCTTCCATCGCTTTTTCTGCTCGATATTCCTGAATAAATCCTACAGCTGCATTAATAATGACGATAGCTAGTATAATAATTGTATCCGTAACATCACCTATAACGCCTGAAATAATAGCTGCCGCTACAAGAATAAGAATCATGAAATCAGAAAACTGAGATAAAATCATTTTAAAAATACTCTTCTTTTTTGTGTCTTCAATTTGATTTTTTCCTTGTTCGCGCAAGCGCTCAGCGGCTACTACTGGATCAATACCGCTTGGAGTTGTATTTAGCAATTGAGTTATTTCTGATATTGGGAGTAAATGCCAGTTCATAATTTTAATCTTTTATATAGTATAATAAAATCATCATTAATACATACACTAATGCTATTAGAGCAGTGTCTATGGCGAGTTTCCATTTTTTTTCTTCCTTGAATACGATGCCGATAATGCCAATGGCAGTTATAATTATCGTCCCTAGGACTGGTATAATATGGTTGGGACTAGTAAATTGAAGGATAGGGCCTTTCGTATATAGAATATCATCAATGGCCAAAATGGCAATATTAAAAATATTACTGCCAAAAATATTACCAATTGCTAGATCAATGGTTCCCAGTCGAATGGCCGCTATGGATACTACTACTTCCGGAAGTGAAGTAGAAGCAGCAATAAATAAAGTGCCAAAAAAACTTTGTCCCATTCCACTGGCCTCGGCCAAGTGTTCTCCAAAATAAGGCAGCAGCATTGCAGCTCCCATTAGTACAAGTGCGTTCATTATATACCTTCGCACGACTTGTTTTAGTGTTAGCGTGTAGGTGTTTTTTCTTTCTTCCCGATGATGACTTTCTTTTTTATCATAAGAGAATATTACGCGAATGGCTATGACGTAAAATAAAAGAAAGAGTAAGCTGAATTCTCCAATCCATAAAATGGTTCCAAAAATATCGGGCATTAAAATTGCAAAAGCGACCAAACTCAATAGTATGATGCCAAAGGATGCTGCAATCACATGACCTGTTTGGGCAACCGATGTTAGTGGTTTTTTATGGTCGTAAAATAAATCCATAATAGAAATAATAAGGATATTGAAAGCACAGCTTCCTACAATATCGCCAACGGCAAGATCTGGAGCATCAAGAAAAACCACAGCGCTAATTCCATTCATTAGTTCGGGCATAGATGTTACCGATGCCAAAAGAACAATGCCCATAAACATTTTTCCCCAACCTAACATATCGGCCATCATATCACCATACTTAGATAGCCGTGAGCCCGTTGCTACTATTACCGCTGTGGCTAGGATAAACCCGAGAATGTCCAGATAGATAGCATTCATGTGGAAATAATTAGTATGTTAGAATCTTTGAATTTCTTACTTATCGTTACGGGCAATAGGAATAGGATGGACTGCTAGCCAATTATATTGAATTTTAATTGTATTATTTATCTTAAATTAGGAACAGGATGACGATAATTATTGCACTGGAATGCTCAGTAAAGGCTTGGCGATTAGATAGGCTGTTTTTTTTGTTATACTGGAGTAAAAAATACGATTCCAAAAACCTTTTCTTTTTAAGGGATTAATTACAATCAAATCCGTTTTATCGGCTACTGTCTCTTCTAAAATGATTTTTGCTACGTTCTCTCCTGTACTATGTTTGAAAGTGAATTCAAAATCTTTAAAATGGTTTTGGATTGTATTTTTATAATTGTCAAAGTCTTCATCTGCAGTAAACGCTAGGATTCCCTTGTCGACATGAAGAATGGTAATGGTAGCATTGAAAAGCTTGTTTAATTCCAGTAATTGAGAGAGAACCTTTTTGTCCTTTTTATTATAATTGGAGGCAAAAGTTATTTTTTTTGGGATCTTGAATTTATATTTTTCAGGAATGGCTAATACGGGGCAGGAAGCTTTGGTCATTACCTCGGCAGTAAAACTACCAATGATTTTTTCTTTTAACCCACTAGCTCCTTTTGTGCCCATTACTATTAAATCTATTTTATTTTTTTTACAAAATTTCGGAATCTTAATGCCTTCAGGACCTTGATCCACATGAATGGTTATGGGAAGATTTGGATTTTTATCCATTATCGAATTCATGATAGCAGTAAGGTGGTTGGTTAAAATTGTTTTAGTATCTAAATTTTCTTGAGTGCTTGAATTAAGGGGATAAAAAGCACTTTCAAAAGGAATAAAGCAATGGTATAAAATTAATGAAGCATCAAATACGGTCGCCATTTTTACAGCATAATGTATAGCAGAATCTGCCAGTAAAGAAAAGTCGGTTGGACAAAGTATCGTTTTCATAGTGTTAATTTTTAGTTTGCTACTTATCTAAGTCATCCAATACACGTCGTTCAAATTGCTATTTGACTGTATTTTTTCAAATGCTAAGGGATCATTTGAATTTTCAACAGTTCTTTTCTTTTTTCCAATTGTAATTTAATTTTTAACTTTTATGCTGCGACCTATTCGCGATGCAACTTTTTTAGAAACTTAAGATAGTTTTTTAAGTTTTCATTTCTATTTTCTAGGCTAAAATCGGAAATAAC